>NZ_JBALUT010000018.1:0-46065 GCF_036963705.1 Parasphingorhabdus sp.
CGACGCTTTTCTATACAATGTGCGCCATATTTGGTTATGGGACAGAATATGAAACTGATAATCGGAAACAAAGCCTATTCCAGCTGGTCGATGCGCGGCTGGCTTGCCTGTAAGCAGTCGGGCCTGTCCTTCGAAGAGCTCACCGTGCCATTGTTCGGCGACGATTGGGATCATGTCCGCGAAAGCGAGAATTTCGCCCCGTCGGGCGGTAAAGTGCCGATATTATGGGATGGCGAGACCGTGGTCTGGGATAGTCTGGCGATTATCGACTGGCTAGCGGACAAGACTCACCGGGACCGCTTCTGGCCGAAAGACGAAACCGCACGCGGCATGGCTCGGTCGATGGCTGCGGAAATGCATTCCGGCTTCATGGCGTTGCGTCGGCAGTGCCCGATGAACACTCGGAAAATTTACGAAGGCCTTGCCATTAGCGACGATGTCAAAGCGGACGCTGCCCGGATCATCGAGCTCTGGGCCCAGGCGCGTGCGCGCTTCGGTGGCGGCGGGCCGTTTCTATTCGGCACCTATGGCGCTGCGGATATCATGTATGCGCCTGTCGTTTCGCGGTTCCAGACTTATGGCTTCCGTCTCCCCGGCTTCGCCACCAGCTATATGCAGACCATTCTCGACCATGAATGGACCGCCCAATGGATGGAAGCAGCCGAGGAAGAACCATGGGTGATCGAACGCCTCGAACAACCGGAAAACGCAAAAAACTGATCGGCTGCCAATGACCCGAGCTACGATATTAGACTATGCCAAAAAGTTGATCGCCCAGCCTAGTATCACTCCGGCTACCGGCAGCGTGTTTGACGAGATGGAAGCGATGCTCGAGCCGCTCGGCTTCGAGATATCGCGGTTCATTGCCGGTGATGCACCGGAAGATGCTGAGCTTGGCGGACCAGTCGACAATCTCTTTGCCATCCGCCATGGCGTTCCCGGATCGCGCCATTTTGCCTATGCCGGCCATCTTGACGTTGTCCCGCCCGGTCAGGGCTGGCAGACCGACCCTTTCGTTCCGGAAGAGCGCGGTGACTTGCTCTACGGTCGCGGTGCCGTCGATATGAAAGGCAGTATCGCTGCCTTTGTCGGCGCACTACATCACCTGCCTGATGATCTCGGTACGATCAGCCTGATCATCACCGGCGATGAAGAAGGACCTGCCCGTTTCGGCACCGTCGCGATCATGGACCTGATGGCCGAGCGCGGTCTCACTCCCGACCTCTGTCTTGTCGGCGAGCCCACATCGGTCAATCGGCTCGGCGACATGATGAAAATCGGTCGGCGCGGTTCGGTCAATATGTGGATCACGGTGAACGGCATGCAGGGCCATGTTGCCTATCCGCATAATGCCGACAATCCGATCACCAAGCTCGGCAAGATTCTCAGCGAAATTGACTCGCTGCAGCTCGACGAGGGGACCGACTGGTTCCAGCCGAGCAATATCGAATTTACCGACCTCCACGTTGGCAATCCGGCGCATAATGTCATTCCGGCAAAGGCAGAAGGCCGCCTGTCGATACGGTTCAACGATCACCACAGCGGCGAAAGTCTCAGCGCGATGGTCAAGGAGATCGTCGAGCGGCACGGCGGCGAACTGAAGCCGATCATCTCCGGCGAACCGTTCCTGACCCCGCCGGGCGAATTTTCCGACATCGTCGCCGGCGCGATTCGCGAAGTCACCGGGGTCGACCCCGAATTGTCCACGTCAGGCGGGACCTCTGACGCGCGCTTTCTCGCCAAGATTATGCCGGTGGTGGAATTTGGTCTGTGCAATGCGACCATGCACAAGCTCGACGAAGCGGTGGCGATTGATGATTTGGAAAAGCTGGGCGAGATATTTGCGTTGATCGTCGAGCGGGCGCTACACCGATAGAGCCAGCCGCTGCGATCTTCAGCGCGGCCGCCGCAAAATTATATAGAGCGCACCAGCGCCGCCATGGCGAGGATGGGCACGGCGCACGGCGGCGATACGCGATGCATGGCGGGAAGCCGCTAGCCAGTCCGAAATTGCCGCACGGATCGCCCCGCGACCGCCTTCGCGATGCCGCTCATCCGCGCTGCGCGCCTTGCCGGTAATCAGCAATATCGCTCGATGTCCCGCCGCGATGCTGAGTTCCAGCGCGCTATCGAGCCGTCCGTGAGCAGAAGACAGGGTATAGCCATGGAGATCGATCGTGACATCCGGCTGCACGACGCCCTTTGCCAGACGCCGGTCCCATTGTCCGTCGAGACCGTGCTTCTGGGGAACCGCGACCTGCTCCCTTAGCGGGACCGCCTTGCCGGCGACTCCACCAAAGGTCTCCGCCGTGATCGGACCTATCCGCTCGGGAAGCCTCTTCGCCACGGGCAGCGCGTTCACCCGGCTGACCCGCTTCTGGTCCAGCGGTTTGACCGTCTCGATAAATTTCTGCCAGAGCGCCTTTTCACCAGCAGTAAGCGGTCGATCGGACATTTCTATTCGCTAGGGCTTGCCCGGCGCGCGCGCAATTTGCTAACGCTGCCTTTCGGGAGGAAGATCAACGCCTGCCCCCGTGAAGACATGCCGCCGGCAATCTGGGCTGCTTCTTGGCCTGCACCCCAGAATGTATCAAAACGGTTGGCCCCCTTGATCGCCCCGCCGCTGTCCTGCGCAACCCACAGGCCGTCGGCAATATTATGTTCCATGTCGAGAAAGACCGGTGCTCCCAAGGGAACGAACATCCGGTCGGCCGCCACCGATGTCCGCGCCACCACAGGATGGCCCATCGCACCCAGAGGTCCGGGACCGGTCAGTTCGGTAAAGAAAACATAGCTTTTATTCTCGCGCATGATCCGCATGCCTTCCGCAGGATTGGCGCGCAGCCATTCGACAATGCCCTGCATGTTGGTCTTGCCGTCGGCCAGCAGTCCGCGTTCGCGCATCACCTTTCCGATGCCGGTATAGTCATGACCGTTCTGCCCGGCATAGCCGATCCGCATCACCGATCCGTCGGGCAGCGCCAGACGGCCGCTGCCTTGGATTTGCAGAAAGAAGAAATCGATATAATCCCGGGCCCAGGCGATCTCGAGACCTTGGCCAGCGATGGCGCCATCATCGATCGCGGCACGGTCTTCAAAGGGAACCAGCTTGGTCCCGTCTATCTTGCCGCGGACTCGCTTGTCTTTCAGATCTTCGGAGAACAGGCCGAGGTCAACGTCGATCAAGTTGGCAGGTCGGCGGAAGACCGGTATCTGATAATCTCTATTTCTGACTTTGGAGCCAAGAATCTGTGGTTCGAAATAACCGGTGGCAAAGGCTGTGCCGTCAGCGACTTGAACGGATTCGAAATAGCTTGTGAAAAAGCGTAAAGCGTCATTGGTCTGCCAGTTTTTCGCGGCATCGCAGGATAATTGCCAGTCTGCGCCCTGTGTCAGGCCGCTATTGTCCTCGCGCCGGACAAGCGACGAACAGCTGGTGCGAAAGGATTGCAGAGCGGAGCCCGCTTTGGCCTCCGAAATATTGAGCGTTGCGATGTCGGGCCCTGCCGCAATCCCAGCGCCCAGGGCTCGAGTCGTGTCAGTGCCGATTCTGATCAACTGAGCAGGATCAACCGGCTGAAGCGTACGGGTTGGATATTGCTGCGTCGCGAGCTGCGGAGCGGAGACCTCGGAACTTCCGCCCGTGACCCACTCACCCTCTTGCTGGGTAGCGCGACCTTGTGCGGCACCTTGTGGAATGATCGACATGGAACAAGCACTAAGCAGCGTCATTGCGCCAAAAAGCGCCCCGGTTTTCATGATAATATCCCCAACCGGCCGAGAATCAGGCCTCATCGGTCTCGTCGAGCAGCCAATTGGGGTTGGCGCTGGAGAGATCGCGACTGAAGGTCCAGACATCGTGGGTTTCGGCCGCGTCGGATAGCGAGCCGCCGATCAATTCACCCTTCTTGTCTCTGACCACCGAAGCGATATCCGCATCAAATTGCACCGTGATGCTCGCGACAGGCCGACGATATTCCGCTTCGGAAATGCGCGCATTGTCGATCCGCACCAGCTGGTTTTCGAGCACTTCGCCGCGCTTTTCACGCGCGTCGATAACTTCGACGAAACTTTCGTACACATCATCGTCACACAGGAGTCTCAATTCCTCCTTGTCGCCCTTCCAAAAGGCTTCAAGGACCATGCCATAGGCTGCTCGGGCGCCTTCAACGAACCGGCCGACATCGAAATTGCGGTCTGCGGCCAAGATTTCCCGCATTCCGGCTTCGGCGCTGCTGTCATAGACCATCTCAGGCGTACCGGCAGGTGCAGGTACGATGTCCGGAATGTGCGGCTTGGCATCGTCCAGCGGTCGCCGCTCATTCGCGCGCGGCTCAATGCTCCTCGGCGTATGCTCCTGCTCGTGACCGGTGCGTTTGCCGAGCACAGAGTAGAGGCGCAGGCCGAGAAAGGCCGCTACCATTGCCAATATTACAATTTCGATGGTCACTTTAAAATCCAATCTTTTCGAATGCCCTATACATAGGCAGAAAAAGGGCCGGTTTCAAACGGCATTAAAGAAAAAGCCGCTATACCGCAATCGGCCAAACAATTGTACCGATCAAATTGTGAACCAACACTGACATAATCACCGGAGTGTCGAGCTCTGCAACTCCCGATTACTCTTTATATTGCCCTCGGTTCCGTCCCCTGCTAGGCGCGCTGCGAACGGCGTTGCAATATGCGCCAATGGACATGTTTGACTGATTTTCCGAAAGGACAGGCCCGATGGCTGACGAGAATGACAAAAGTGAATCCGAAGGAAATCCCGTCGGAAATGTGACGACTCCCGATCCACTTGCCAATGGCGCAGATACCCAGCCGCAAATCGGTGTGATTTCACAATATGTGAAGGACCTTTCGGTCGAAAACCCGAATGCGCCGGATGTTTACCAGTGGAACGCCCAGCCGCAGATTGATGTTCAGTTTAATATCGGTTCGTCCAAAGTCTCGGACGAAGTCCATGAAGTTGAACTGAAGATCGAAGTCACCGCCAAAGCCGATGAAGGCGTCGCCTTCGCTGTGGAATTGCTCTATTGTGGTCTCTTCGGTTTGCGCAATGTGTCCGAAGAACAAGCCCATCCGTTTCTGTTCGCGGAAGCGCCGCGGCTGTTGTTCCCCTTTGCCCGGGCCATCATCGCCGATGCCGTGCGTGATGCCGGATTCCAGCCATTGCTGCTCGAACCTATTGATTTCACCGCGCTCTATATGCAGCAGCGCGAGCAGATGGCAGCAGAGCAAGCCGGCGAACAACCGGTTGGCAACGCTTAAACCTCCTTGCTAGGATAGCAGGCATGAACCTGCTGAAATCTACCGGAACAATCGCCGGACTGACATTGGTCAGCCGCGTTTTCGGTTTTGTTCGTGATATTTTGCTGGCCCGGATCCTCGGCGCCGGCGCCGCAGCCGACGCCTGGCAACTCGCGTTTCAACTGCCCAATATATTCCGGCGCTTGTTCGCGGAAGGCGCATTTTCAGCTGCCTTCGTGCCATTGTTCAACCGCAAGATGGCAGCTGACGAGCAGCGCACCGCTGCACAGAATTTCACGATTGACGTGCTGTCGGTTTTCGTCCCCATATTGCTGATCTTCACGGCAGTGATGATGATTGCCATGCCTGGTCTGCTCTGGCTAATCGACGATTTCGGGCGCGGCGGGCGATCGAATAGTTTTTCGTTGTCCCTCGCACGGATAACCTTCCCCTATCTCGGTCTGATCAGCATCACGACGCTGTTCGCCGCGATACTCAACTCGCTCAGCCGGTTCGCAGCAGCAGCAGCGGCACCGATCATGCTCAATATCTGCATGATTGCAGCCTTGCTCGCCGCCCATCTGGTGAACGGCGGAGATGACCCGCGCCAGACCGCCTATTTTCTGGCGATTGCCGTATCGACAGCCGGACTGGTGCAGATGCTATGGCTCTATTATTGGGCGCGAAAGACCGGATTTCGCTTTCCGATCAAAATGCCGAAATTCAATGCCGATGTGAAAGAATTGGGCGTGCTTATCCTGCCAGCGGTTTTCGGCGCCGGCATTTATCAGATCAGCCGTTTCCTTGACCTGTTTTTTCTCGGGCGTCTGCCGGAAGGCTCCTTCGTCTATCTAGCGATGGCCGATCGCCTGAATCAATTGCCTCTGGGCATTATCGGCATTGCTCTCGGGACCGCGATATTGCCAGCCCTGTCCCGTTTCATCGCCAAGGATGATCTCGGCGGTGCTCAAAGATTGCAAAGCAATGCCATAGAACTGGCCATGCTGATCACCATACCGGCAGCCATAGCCCTGTTCTTCGCCGCCGGGCCCTTGGTCACTTCTTTCTATGTCGGCGGCAAATTTACCGCCAGCGATGGCGAGACCACCGCCGCCGTTGTCGCCGCCCTTGTCGTTGGCTTGCCCGCCTATGTGCTGGTGAAGGTCCTGATCCCCGGCTTCTTTGCGCGGAGAGATACCAAGACACCGGTCTATACCGCCGGCCTATCCCTGCTGATCAACGTCATACTCAACCTGCTGCTAATCCCTATCTATGGCATCAAGGGCCTCGCCTTTGCCGGTGCGATTGCCGCCTGGTGCAACTGCATAATGCTTTACACCATGCTGCACCGTCGCGGACATTTTCATCTCGAGTGGACACTGTTGCTCCGGATCGGGCGGATTACATTGTCCGCAGCAGGCATGGCGGCGGTGCTGATTTACGCTGCTCCGATTGGCGAAGGGCTCTATACCGGCACGATCTGGCAGCGGGTTGGATCAATCACCGCTCTGGTCAGCGTCGGCGGGCTGGTTTATGCGGCACTGGCATGGCTGACCGGCGCGGTAGACCGTGACAAGATCACCATGCTGACAAAAAAGAAAGCAGCGGAAGACGCTGCAAGCGAAGGAAACCTATAATATGCGGACGGTATCGGGCATCCAGCCTACGGGAAATCTCCATCTCGGTAATTATCTGGGCGCGATCAAAAACTGGGTGAAGATGCAGGACGAGGGTGAGTGCCTGTTCTTCCTCGCCGATCTCCACGCCATCACTGTCCACAACGACCCCACGGAACTTGCGAGGAACTGCCGCGAAATGGTTGCCGCTCTTGTCGCCGCTGGCGTCGATCCGGAGAAATCGATCCTGTTCAATCAGGCCCGCGTGCCGGCCCATCCCGAACTGGCGTGGATGCTGATCTGCAACACCCCGATGGGCTGGCTGGACCGAATGACCCAGTTCAAGGAAAAGTCGGGCAAGCACAAACAGCGCTCCTCGCTTGGCTTGTACGGATATCCCGTGCTGCAGGCGGCGGACGTCCTGATTTATCAGGCCACCCATGTTCCGGTCGGCGAAGACCAGAAGCAGCATCTTGAACTGGCTCGCGACATTGCGTCAAAATTCAATAGCGATACCGGCACCGAAACCTTCACCCTGCCCGAGCCATTTATCGGCAAAACAGCGGCACGGATCATGAGTCTTCGCGATGGCAACGCAAAAATGAGCAAGTCGGACCCGTCCGATCTCAGCCGGATCAACATGAGCGACGATGACGAGACGATTGCGCGGAAGTTGAAGAAGGCGAAGACCGATCCCGAGCCATTGCCGGACAATATGGCTGATCTCGCCGAGCGACCAGAAGCCAAGAATCTGATCGGTATTTACGCCGCACTCGCTGATCAATCGCAAGACGCCGTGCTCGCTGAATATGCGGGCAAGGGATTTGGTGATTTCAAACCAGCCCTGGCCGATCTGGCGGTAAGCAAATTGTCACCGATCCGTCAGCGGTTCGAGGAATTGCGCAAGGACGAGAGCGCGATTGATGCGATTTTACGCAACGGTTCGGAGAAAGCCTCGGCGATGGCACAACCGACGCTGGAGTCCGCTTATGCGGCACTCGGACTGCTGCGCAACTAGCATTTGACCCCGCACCGCCTGTCAGAATCCACGTATTAGACTTGCCTGCATCGTCAAATTCGACCAATGCTAAGCGATGGATATTATCTCGATACGCGGCGGCAACCGGCTGTCTGGCACCATTCCCATTTCAGGCGCAAAAAATAGCGCGCTGACCCTTCTCCCTTGCGCGCTGCTGACCGAAGAACCGGTCACTTTGCGCAACCTGCCGCGGCTAGCCGATGTCGACAGCTTCGGCCATCTGCTCAATCAACTGGGTGTTTCGACCACCATCGAAGGCGCCAGACCGGAAGATTTCGGCCGCGTCATGACGCTCAAGGCCGGCCGGATCACGTCGACCGAAGCCCCTTATGATATTGTCCGCAAGATGCGGGCATCAATCCTGGTGCTCGGGCCGCTGTTGGCGCGCGCTGGCGAATGCCGGGTCTCGCTGCCCGGCGGCTGCGCGATCGGCAACCGGCCGATCGACCTGCATCTCAAGGCTATCGAAGCGCTTGGCGCAACCATCGAAACAACCAGCGGTTATGTGATCGCACGTGTGCCCGATGGCGGATTGCCCGGAGGGGACTTCTCTTTTCCTGTCGTATCGGTCGGAGCCACTGAAAATGCTTTGATGGCAGCGGTTCTGGCAAACGGCACAAGCATCCTCAAAAATGCCGCGCGCGAACCGGAAATTGTCGACCTGTGCAACATGCTGGTCGCGATGGGCTCCGAAATCGAAGGCATTGGTTCTTCTACATTGATCATCCACGGCGTCGATCGCTTGCACGGCTGCACCTATCGGGTGATGTCGGACCGGATCGAAGCGGGCAGTTACGCCTGCGCGGTTGGCATTGCCGGCGGTGAAGTCGATCTTCTGGCCGCCAAGGCCGACGAAATGGAAGCGACACTCGATGCGCTGCGCCATGCTGGCCTGCAAATCGATGTACATGCCAAGGGGATCAAGGTTTCTTCCGATGGCAAGCTCAAACCGCTAACCCTGTCCACCGCTCCCTATCCAGGCCTCGCCACCGATATGCAGGCGCAGTTGATGGCGATGCTATGTCTAGCCGATGGCGCCAGCGTTCTGACCGAGACGATTTTCGAGAACCGCTACATGCACGTGCCCGAACTCAACCGGATGGGCGCAGACATCGAGACCAAGGGCCGCACCGCCGTCGTACGGGGTGTCAAGAAGCTGACAGGCGCGCCAGTGATGGCGACCGATCTGCGCGCCTCGATGAGTCTGGCGATTGCCGGACTGGCAGCAGAAGGGGAAACCCGGCTGCAACGCATCTATCACCTCGATCGCGGCTATGAACGGCTGGAAGAGAAGCTGGCAGCAGTAGGCGCAGATATCGAACGGATCAGCGGCGACTAGAGATACTCTTGCTCGACACTAACGGGTAAGCGCTTGCAGGAGCCAATCTGGCAAAAAAAAAGGTGACCCGATGGGCCACCTTTAAATGCCGGACAATGTGAAATGCGAAATCCGGCGCTATATTTTCAAATCTAGCGACCGTTGCTGGCGACGATATCGACAACCGTCCCGCCATTGGAGCGTTTGTTGAGCGTGATCACATAGGCGCCGTCGTCGCTGCCTCTGGTGCCGCCGAGAACATGTTCTCCGCCGCGCATCAGATATTCGGCGCTGTAGCCGCCGCGCTTGGCCTGGGTATAATAATAATCCACGACGCTCTTCATTGGCGAGGCGGTGGTGAAGCTGACCACGCGAATATCGCACAGCCCGCCTTCAACGCCGGCTGCTTCCTGGACATTGGCTTTCGGATAGACCGGGAATTCCGGTGGCATGCGATTGGCCCAGCCCATGTCGTAGCTGAGTTTCTGGTCGCACGTACCCTTGCCGCGCTTTGCACTCTGCTGTTCCGCTTTCGCGCCCAGCGTCATGCCTTCGCTTCCGGCACAGCTTGTACATTCATCATCCGATGTCATCTGCCGGGGCTTTGGCGCGCTCAGCATTTTGCCGCCCAGCGCTGCCGTTGCTGCAGCCTTGCCACCTTCGCCCGCACCGGCATAAGTAGCACCGGGAGGGACCGATCCATCCGCCGGGCCATTGGCTCCGCGAATAGCATTGCGGTTCGCCTGATCCGTGAGATCGGGGTCGACCAGGATCGCATCTTCCAGCGCATCATTCATCGCCGGATCAGAAGTCAGATTGGCGTCGAGATTGGCTAGCTCTTCTTCGCTGGCTTCATTGCTGCCGCAAGCGGCAAGCGTCAACGGCAACGCGAAAGCTGCTGCCGACAGCAGAAGGGAACGGGAAATGTAAGACATGCGATTTGCTCCTGAATTTGGCAAAACACATGCATCAAAAAGCGTTAATAATCCGTTAGGGAAATTGGTTAATCCGGTGACTATTCGTTAACCCATTGTCCCATTTCGGGATTCTACGCAAAGGTCGCCGGGCCATCAATTTCACCGAACCGGATCAGGCGGGATGTCAGCACCGCTGCCTGGCGATTGAACACCGCTTTCTTATATTCGGGGTCGGTGACCATTTCCAGAAACGCGCCGCTATTGGGATAGCGGGCAATGAAGGAACTGTCCCACTGCTTGTCATCGGGCCCGATCACCATACATTCCATCTGTCCCCGCCAAAGGATTGTGCCACCGACCCGAGTGAATATCGGACCACTGGTCTTGCCATATTCCTCATAGGCGCGCTCACCGGACCAGCCCTTGGCGGCATGGGGGTGATCTGCCTGATATTGTGCCGAACCGTGAAAGCGCAACAGATTGAGCATGTTGATCGGCACATCGCGGGGCAGCGACTTGAATGCGTCAAAGGCTTCCCTTGTGGGGTCAAGATAGCGATCTTCGGACATGGCCTTCTCCTATTGGAACTGCTTTCGATTCTCGAGCCACTGTTCACGGGATTGTCCCCAGTCGTCAACCCGCGCGTCCTGATATGGTGCCGGTAGCTTGGTCGGCCCTCGATTGGTCGAGCCCACCCGCTCGGCCAGTTTGATCGATGCGAGATTGTCGGGATCAATTGTATGACAGATATCGCTCCAGCCCAGTATATCCACCGCATAGTTCATACTCGCCACCGCGGCTTCCAGAGCATAGCCTTTGCCGGCATATTCGGGAGCTATCCCCCAGCCCACTTCCGTTCCCGGCCAGCTGTCGGGATACCACGGACCGATCCGGCCAATCCATTTATCGCTATCTTTGAGGATCAGCGAGAACATCGCATAGCCGCGCACATGCCAGGCACCGACCATCGAGCACAAATCCCGCCAGCTTTCCGCGCGGCCTTTGACGCCGCCGATAAAGGTCATCGTTTCAGAATCGGACTGAAACTTCGCCCACTCCTCGAAATCATCACCATTGGGCGGCCGCAATATCAACCGCTCGGTTTCAATTCTGATGTTATCGATATCCATGACCTTCCCTCCGCAAGCAGCAATCCTACTACCGCGTTTCAAATTTGGAAACGCTTGAAATACAGGTGCGCTATGCTTATAATACAGTCATGGCTAATCTGATCTCAATCTTCATCGGCGTCATTGCCCTCATCCTCTCCTTCATCGGTCTGGTGCCCCTACTCGGCTGGACCAACTGGCTGATCCTGCCGATCGCCGGCATCGGAGCGCTTTTCGGGCTGATCTCGTCGCGCACCAGCGGCATGTATTTCTGCATTATCGTTATGTGCATATGCGCGTTGCGGCTTTGGATTGGCGGCGGCATTATCTGATCCGATTGCCGGATTTTCCCCGGCCATAGGATTTCTTGATTGCCCGCAGGAACCGGTCGGCTTAAGCGCTGAACAATGTCCATTGCGTCATCCACCAGCCGAATCGGTCTCGTTCAGGCGCTGATCGCGTGCGTGTTCTGGGGCCTGATGCCGGTCTATTTCAAGCTGCTGCAAAGCGTAGACGCACTGGAAGTCGTCGCCCACCGGATCATCTGGTCGGTGCCTCTGCTGCTGATCATTCTCTATTTCCGGAAAAACCTTGTCGGTCTGGCCGTGGCACTGGCCAATTCAAAATTGCGCTGGGCGATGCTGGCCAGTTCCTGTCTCATCGCCGCGAACTGGCTAGTCTATGTCTGGGCCGTGCACGAGAATCATATTCTTGCCGCCAGTCTCGGCTATTTTATCAGCCCGCTGCTCAGCGTTTTCCTTGGCAGGATTGTGCTCAAGGAACAAATGTCCCGCAACAAGTGGATTGCCATTGCGATTGCCGCAGCGGGTGTCTCGGTGCTTGCCGTACAAGCGCTGGACACGCTTTGGATCAGTCTCGCACTGGCGGGATCATGGGCCAGCTATGGGCTGGTTCGCAAGATAGCGGACATCGGACCAATAGTCGGGCTGACGGCAGAGACCGGAATATTGTTCCTTCCGTTCACTCTATTTTTGATCTGGCTGACCTTTGACGCGGCGCCGTCCACAACCAGCCTGCATCTCGGCGATGACCGGATAATTGATCTGTTGCTGATCGGCGGCGCAATCGTCACCGCAGTCCCGCTGCTGCTGTTCGCTTCGGCGGTCAAGAAAATGACCCTCGGCGCTATCGGATTGTTAAATTATCTCGCGCCGACGATCCAGTTTCTGGTGGGTGTTTTTGTCTATAACGAGGCACTGACGCCATCACATATCATATGCTTTGCGTTGATCTGGATCAGTCTGGCCTTCTATTCTAGCGACACCTATCTGGCAGGCAAGGCTGCGCGGAAGGCGATTGCCGGTCAGGTCTGAACGATTTTCCAAGCCAGTTCAGAACCGGCATGGAACGGGACCAGTGTCGAGCCTGCGACCGCGAGGCTATCTGGAATCACCAGACTGTTGCGTTCTAGAGTCACCCGACCTTCATTGAGCGGCAAGCCGTAAAAACGGGGTCCATTTTCAGACGCGAAAGCTTCCAGCCGGTCGAGCGCGCCTTCTTCGTCAAACACGGCAGCATAGCTCTCAAGCGCATATGGCGCGTTGAATATCCCGGCGCAGCCACAGGCCGATTCCTTGGCGTGAACCTCGTGCGGCGCGCTGTCGGTACCGAGAAAATATTTCGCAGACCCGGAAGTCGCTGCCTTGCGAAGCGCCAGCCTGTGCAGTTCCCGCTTCGCCACCGGCAGGCAATAGGCATGGGGACGGATCCCACCAGTGAACATGGCATTGCGATTGATATGCAGATGATGCGGGGTGATCGTTGCCCCGACATTCGGGCCGCAGCTGTCGACAAACTGTACCGCTTGCTCGGTGGTGATATGTTCGAACACGACTTTCAAACCGGGCAATTTCCGAATCAGCCCATCCATGATCTGATCAATAAACACCGCTTCGCGATCAAAAATGTCGATATTGCCATCGGTTACTTCGCCGTGCACGAGCAGCGGCATGCCAATATCCTGCATCCGCTCGAGCACCGGCAAGATATGCGCGACATCGGTCACACCGTGGGCACTGTTGGTCGTGGCATTGGCGGGATAAAGTTTCGCGGCGGTAAAAATGCCCTCGGCATGGCCAGCAGCAATATCATCGGCATCCGCATCATCGGTCAGATAACAGGTCATCAACGGTGTAAAACCCGAATCGTCGGGCAGTGCAGCCATGATGCGTTCCCGGTATGCAGCCGCACTGGCGGCGCTGGTTACCGGCGGCGACAGATTGGGCATGACGATCGCCCGGGCAAATTGCCGGGCGGTAAACGGAGCAACCGCTTCCAGCATGGCCCCGTCACGGAGATGCACGTGCCAGTCATCCGGGCGGCGAATAGTAATCGTGTCGGTCATATAGCTCCGCGCAAGGCTTGGTTTTTCGGTTGGTACACCCTACCTAAATGCCATGACCGAAACCAGACTTAATGACCGCGCCGTCATCCGCCTCTCCGCCACAGAGGCGTCCGAAGACATCGGGGAGTTTCTGCAAGGGCTGGTGACTCAAGATACCACGACAGTTGTAGAGGGCGCTCCGCAATGGTCCGCGCTGCTCTCCGCTCAAGGGAAACTACTGTTCGATTTCTTTCTATGGGCTGACGGCGATGACATATTGATCGACTGCGAAAAGGAGCAGGTCGAGGGACTCGTTCGCCGCCTGAAACTTTATCGGCTGCGGCGGAAAATTGAGATTGCCGAAGACGAGTCGGTCTTGGTTCACTGGGCTTTGACAGCCGATGACCGGCCGACTGATCCCCGGCTAGCAGCCTTGGGACACCGCTGGCTGAGTGATAATAGTGCAGGCGACGGTGCCGATGAAGATTATAAAAAGCACCGCCTGTCCCTCAGCGTAACCGAGGGTACGGCTGAACTGGGCAGCGACAAGACATTATGGCTCGAATGCAACGCGGCAGAACTCAACGGCGTCAGTTTCACCAAGGGCTGTTATGTCGGACAGGAAAATACCGCGCGGATGAATTACCGGCAAAAGGTCAATCGGCGGATGGTGGTGGTACCGATTGAGCAGGCCGATGAAAAGCGCCAGCGTATCGCCTATCCCGTATATGGCCTGTCGGTCGAACATCGGCGCGTCGATGATCTGAAAGCGCTCAGCCTACCCGATTGGCTTGCAGCAGCCATCTAGAGTCGCAATGGCCTGACGAGCGCATCGGCCGAATATCAGTTTCTGACAGTCAGCGACAATGCGGCGGGCGCCAGCGATGGCTGGCATGCCCGTCGCCATTATCTTCAAACCAAGGAGATTTTAGGCGAGATCGCCTTCTTCAGCTGGTTGTGGCTTGGGCACACGTTTTTTGCGCGCCGGTTTCTTTTCAACTTCGACATCCGTCGGCCGTGAAATCGCCGGTGGCAAGGCGCTGGCGTCCAGACCATTGCTCTCGCCGTTCTTTTCCGGTGCTTCGCTGCGGGTTGCTACATTTTCAACCTTGCGCGGACGCCGGCTGCGAACCGGTTTTTTCTCTTCAACCGGGTCACTGGTCGCAACATCGTCGCGATCAACATGATCGTTGCGATCGTCCCGCTGTGGACGATTTTGCTGCGACTGCTGAGGACGACTGCGATTACTGTCGCCGTCATTGTCGCTGGAATCGTCCTGGTTATTATTGTTGTTACGATTGTCAGGACGCGATTCTTCGCGCGCGATCCGCTGTTCTTCACGGCGCGCGATTGTATCGGCGTTGACCCGGAAATAATGATCGGCAAATTGGTGATAATATTCGGCCTGGACGCGGTCGCCATTGACCTGCGCGTCCTGCGCCATTTTCTTGAACTTATCGAGCATCTGCGCTGCATTGCCACGCGCGCGGCTGTCGATCCGGTTTTCACGGTCCGATCCGCCACTGCGGTTGCCCTGAGGCCGGTTATTATTGTTATTGGTGTTCCGGCCACGCCCACGGCGGCCAGGTTGACGATTGTTCATCAAAGTTAAGGTATCCTTATACCGTTAATAAACTTGGTCTTTCTCAAGTTATAGCCACACGCTGGTGACGATTGCGCTGCAGACAACCTGTTTGCAGCGGCCCATACAAGACAAATAGTCGCCGAGAACCAGCAATATTATCGAGTTGGGGGCAGGCCAGCGATTTAGGGAAAAAGCCAGAAATCATCTGGGCCTGAGCGAGTCTTAGCGACTCGCCCCGTCAAAACCAAGCCCTTTTTACCGGCGCAAGATTAACAAACGGTCATTGCCGCCTAAATCTTGTTTTAATTCAGAGTGATAACCGTTCTCCGCCGCTAAATCCGAAACCGGATTTGCTTGATCAAAACCGATTTCGAGCAACGCCGTTCCGGCCGGCGAAAGCAGCTTTACGAGCGCGGGAATGATGATCCGATAGTCATCCAGCCCGTCTTCGCCGGCGAACAAGGCTTGATGAGGTTCGAACCCGGCTACATCCTTGGACAATATGGCGCTGGTCGAAACATAAGGTAGATTGGCAAGGATCAGATCAAAGCCGGATCCGGGAGCGTCAGCCCAATTGGTCGCTGTCCAGTCGAGCAGCAAAAACTTGGCGCGTCCGGCCAGTCCGAGCTTATCGGCATTATTGTGAGCAATCTGCAAGGCGGCGGCACTGGCATCGAGACCGAGGCCGTCCGCTTCTGGAAATTCGCTTAGCGCGGCCAGCAATAGCGCTCCGCTACCCGTACCGAGATCCAGGATTCTCTGCGGATGGCGCGATGCGAATGCACGAACCGCTTCCTCGATCAGCAATTCGCTGTCGGGGCGAGGGATCAGGACATCGGGAGTGACCTGAAAGTCGAGGCCCCAGAACTCCTTCTTGCCGATGATATGGGCGACCGGTTCGGACTGCCGGCGGCGTTCGATAAGCGCAGGAAATTCAGCCGGTGCAGCCAGTTCGGGTAATTTGAGCAGCAGCTCCGCTCTCTCGATCTCTAGCGCATGCGCCATCAACAATTCTGCATCAAGCCGGGGGCTGTCGGAAGTTTCGCTAAGTGCCTGTGTTGCTTCGCGCAATGCTACTGCAGCATCACCCATCCAGATTGGCCAGTCGGCTGGCTTCATCTTCTGCGATCAATGCATCGATCATCTCGCCGAGCGCGCTGCCCTCGATGATTTCGGGAAGCTTGTGCAGCGTCAGGTTGATCCGGTGATCGGTGACCCGGCCCTGGGGATAATTATAGGTGCGGATGCGTTCCGAACGGTCACCGGAACCGACCATCGACTTGCGCGCTTCGGCTTCCTCGCTCTGAACTGCGGCCCGCTCCTGTTCATAGAGTCGCGCCGCCAGCACTTTCATCGCCTGCGCCTTGTTCTTGTGCTGCGATTTGCCGTCCTGACATTGCACGACAAGGCCGGTCGGCAAGTGGGTGATCCGAATCGCGCTATCGGTCTTGTTGACATGCTGTCCACCGGCACCGCTCGCCCGATAGGTATCGATGCGCAGGTCTTCGGTGCGGATCTTGATGTCGACTTCTTCGGGTTCAGGCAGAATCGCAACCGTCGCAGCCGACGTATGGATACGCCCGCCGCTCTCGGTTTCCGGAACCCGCTGTACCCGGTGGACGCCGGATTCAAATTTCAGTTTGGCGAACACGCCCTTGCCCTGGATATTGGCGACGACTTCCTTGAACCCGCCGACTTCCGAGGCATTGGCAGAGATCATCTCAACCTTCCAGCCCTGCAATTCGGCGTGGCGACAATACATGCGGAACAGATCGCCGGCAAAAAGCGCTGCCTCGTCGCCGCCGGTACCGGCGCGGATTTCGATCATCGCCGGGCGGTCATCGGCGCTGTCCTTGGGCAGCAATTGCAACGCAAGCTCACGCTCGGCCTTTTCCATCGCTTTCTTAACGCCATCGACTTCATCGGCAGCCATTGCCTTCATCTCGGGATCATCTCCGGCGAGCATCTCGGCCAGCCCCTGCTGCTCGTCGCGCAGGGCTTTGACTTGCAATGCGGCCTGGGCAACCGGCTCGATTTCGGCATATTCCTTGGACACAGCGACAAATTTATCGCTCTCCAGTTCGCCGGACGCCATCATCGCTTGCAGCTCGGCAAATCGCGCTTCGATTTGCGCGATGCGCTGGGGGGTGATCGTGGTCAATCACTCTCTCCCGACGACTTCACATCCTGTTCCAAAGCCAGAAGGTCGGAGTCGAGATCATCAAGATCATCGGAAAATCTCAGGTCCCACATTTTTTCCATGATCTCTGCAACGTCCAACCCGGTCTGCTCGCCGGTCGCGAGATTTTTGAACTGCAACTTGCCGGAGGCCAGCTCGTCCTCGCCGATGATGATCGCTGCCAGAGCGCCTGCCTGATTGGCGCGCGCCATGCGTTTCTTGAACTTTCCGCTGCCAAAAATATCGGCTGAAAACCCGGTTTTGCGTAATTCGTTTGCTACCGACAGCGCCTTGACCGTGGCATCGTCGCCCATCGGCACAATGGCTAGCTCCAGCGAAGCTTCGGGAACCTCGGTCAGCAACATCCCCAGCCGCTCGATACCGGCTGCCCAACCCACAGCGGGAGTCGCAGGGCCACCTAGCGTCTCGATCAAGCCGTCATAGCGTCCGCCAGCCAGCACCGTACCCTGCGCGCCCAGCCGGTCGGTGACAAATTCAAAGGCGGTATGGCGATAATAATCCAATCCGCGCACCAGACGGCTGTTGCGCGTCCATGCCACGCCGCAAGCGTCGAGACCTTCGGTGACTTGCGCGAAAAATTCTTTCGCCTCGGTCGACAGATAGGCGTCGATATCCGGGGCACTATCAGCGATCGGACGGTCCTGCCGTTCCTTGCTGTCGAGAATGCGCAGCGGATTGCGATCGAGCCGGTCCTGACTGTCTTCCGACAGATCCTTGCGATGCGCCTGGAAATGCTCGACCAAAGCGTCGCGCCAAGCATCGCGGCTTTCGGCATCACCCAATGTATTGAGCTGCAGCGTCACACCATCGGCGATACCCAGTTCCTGCAAAAGCTGATCGGCAAAACAAAGCAATTCAACATCCGCCGTGGCTTCGCTCGCGCCGATAATCTCCGCATCGAGCTGGTGAAACTGGCGATAGCGGCCTTTTTGCGGGCGTTCGTAGCGGAATATGGGGCCGTGCGCCGACAGTTTCAGCGGCATATGCTGCTGCCAGCCATTGGTCAGAAAAGCGCGCGAGATGCCGGCGGTATATTCGGGCCGCAGGGTCAGGCTGTCGCCGCCGCGATCCTCGAAACTGTACATTTCCTTCGACACGACATCGGTGGTTTCGCCAAGCGAGCGGGCAAAGACCGCGGTCGGTTCAAACACCGGCATTTCCACGCCTTTGAAACCATATAGCTGCCGAACGCGTTCAAACGTCTCCACAACATGCTGGAACCGTTCCTGCTCTTCGCCAAATATATCCTGGGTGCCGCGCACCGGCTGGGGTGTCTGTATCTTTGCCATGGGAGCGCTTTAGCCAGAGATAAGGCAAAGCGGAAGTGGCTTATTTCCACCAAGCCTCTAGACGAAAGAAGCAAAAACCGCCATTTGGACGCGCTGGTCACTGAAGGGATTTACTGCGCATGCGTCTGGTTGGCTTAATGGGTCTGGTCTTGACCCTCTCCATTTCCGCGACGGCGGCCGCAATGCCGGACAGCCTCAGCAAACCAAGCTATGTTCCGCCGCAGGAGACGATCCCCGCGCCGCAGGATATTGCCTATCCCGGGACCATGACTTTGAAGGTCGATGCTCGCGATCATGAGCAGGGCATATTCCGCGTCGTCCAGACGATACCCGTCACCAAGGCGGGTCGTCTGACCCTGCTTTACCCCGAATGGCTACCCGGCAATCACGCCCCGCGCGGCGAGATCGAGAAGATCGCCGGTCTGGAATTTACCGCTGGCGGAGAGAAGCTGCCGTGGGTCCGCGACGACGTCGATGTTTTTGCCTTTCACCTGACGATTCCTGAAAATATCAGCACGATTACAGCCACCTTCCAGTTTGTTTCGGCCACCAGCAGCAGTCAGGGCCGGATCGTGATGGCCCCGTCGATGCTCAACCTTCGCTGGCATCAGGTTTCACTCTATCCGGCTGGCTATTATGTCCGCCAGATTCCGGTCGTGGCGACGGCCATCTACCCGGATGGCTGGCAGGCAGCCAGCGCGATGCGTCCGAAATCACAGGCCGGCAGCACGATCGTCTATGAAAAGACCGACTATGACACATTGGTCGACAGTCCGGTTTTTGCCGGGCATTATTTTCAGACCCACCCACTGACCAGCCGCGTGCATCTCAATATCGTGTCGGATGATGCGAAATTCCTGGTGGCGGAAAAGCGACATCTCGCTCCGCATATCAAACTGGTCAAGGAAGCCGAGGCCCTGTTCGGCAGCCATCCCTATGACCGCTATGATTTCCTGCTCGCTCTGACCGAAGATATGGGCGGCATTGGCCTGGAGCATCATCGTTCGTCTGAAAATGGCGTGAACCGCGAATATTTCACCGGTTGGGATAGCGGCCCGGGTCGTCGCAACCTGTTGCCGCATGAACTCACCCATGCCTGGAACGGTAAATATCGCCGCCCGCAGGGTATGTGGACTCCCCCGATTTTCGGCAACCGATGCGCGACAATCTTTTGTGGGTCTATGAAGGGCAGACGCAATTTTGGGGTTATGTCCTCGGCGCCCGGTCCGGACTTTATTCGAAACAGGATACCCTGGATGCATTCGCGGCTATCGCTGGCGGAATGGAACAGAGAGTCGGGCGGAGCTGGCGGCCGTTGATCGACACCACCCATGATCCGATCATCGCTGCCCGGCGAGCCAAACCCTGGACGAGCTGGCAGCGGGCCGAAGATTATTATAATGAAGGGCTGCTGATCTGGCTCGAAGCCGACCAGATCATCCGCCGCGAATCGGGCGGAGAAAAGTCGTTAGAAGATTTTGCCCGTGCCTTTTTCGGCGGCAAAAATGGGGACTGGGGCGTGGCGACCTATGAACAGGCGGATGTCATCGCGGCACTCGCGCAGGTCCAGCCCTATGACTGGGACGGGTTCATCGAAAAGCGGGTCCATCGTACCACAGAGGAAGCCCCTAAGGATGGACTGGTCCTCGGCGGTTACCGGCTGGTCTATGTCGATACGCCAAGCGCCTATATTCTGGCCAATGACAAGCGCCGCAAGCAGATTGATCTCAGCCACAGCGGCGGCCTGATCATGGGCAGCAAGGGAACGATAAAATCTGTGATCTGGGATAGTCCGGCGTTCAAGGCCGGTCTGAAGGCTGGTCTCACCATCTCGGCGGTCAACGGCAAGGCCTATAGCGA
The DNA here is from genome assembly GCF_036963705.1 of Parasphingorhabdus sp. Taxonomy (GTDB): domain Bacteria; phylum Pseudomonadota; class Alphaproteobacteria; order Sphingomonadales; family Sphingomonadaceae; genus Parasphingorhabdus. The sequence goes on from NZ_JBALUT010000018.1 coordinate 20,528, forward strand.
CGAGGCGCTAAAGCAGGCGATCGAGGATAATCGCGGCGGCGAAGGCAAGATCGATATTTTTGCCAAAAATGGTGAAGCCTATCATAATTTTATGGTCGACCATTCGGATGGCCTGCGCTATCCGGCGCTCGAGAAAATCACCGGAGAGGGTGTTGATCAAGAAGGCGGCATAGACCGGCTATTACAGTCAAAAACCAGATAAGGACCTCCTTTTCCATGGACATTAACAAAATCCCGATCGGCGATAACCCGCCGGAAAGCCTGAACGTCGTTATTGAAGTTCCAGTTGGCGGTGAACCGGTCAAATATGAATTTGACAAGGCATCGGGCGCGCTATTCGTCGACCGTATCCTCCACACCCCGATGCGCTATCCGGCCAATTACGGCTTTGTTCCCCATACTTTGTCACCCGATGGTGACCCGCTCGATGCTCTGGTAGTCGCACGTTCGCCCTTCATGCCAGGCTGCGTCGTGCGCTGCCGGCCGATTGCGGTGCTCAATCTCGAAGACGAGCATGGCGGCGATGAAAAATTGCTCTGCGTTCCGATCGACGCGACTTTTCCTTATTATCGCAAAATCGACGAAGGCAATGACCTTCCCGAAATCGTGATGCAGCAGATCGAGCATTTCTTCACCCATTACAAAGATCTCGAACCCGAAAAATGGGTCCGGGTGGGCAAATGGGGCGATGCCGACGAAGCCAAGCGCGTCATACTCGAAGCGATTGAACTGGCGAAATCCAAGAAATGACCATGATTCGGATAATCTTGGGGGTGACGGCGCTTTCGGCCTTGGCCGCGTGCGCGACCCCCGAGACCCGGGTACGCAACGGATTGATGAGCGCCGGACTGTCGGTGCCGATATCCGCCTGCATGGCCGACCGGATGGTCGACCGCCTGTCGCTGGCCCAGCTCAACAAGCTCAACGGTCTTGGCAAGCTCAAGAAACAGAAGCCGGGCGATGTGACCTTCAATGAATTTGTGAAGCGGACCCGCTCGCTTCAGGATGCGAAAATCGTAGGCGTTGTGACCAGCTCAGGCGTTATTTGCGCGGTCAAATAGCCCTCTGATCAAAAATGCCTGCGGGATTTGCGCCTGTTATCCAAGCGAGGGCTGGAATTCCCTATCCAACTATGCTTTAGCCCTCCACAAGACTCACTATTTCCACCAACGAAAGGCATAGCCTCTCTCCCATGAACATTCACGAATATCAGGGCAAGGAACTGCTTGCCAAACACGGCATCGCCGTCCCCGCCGGTTATGCCGCGCTCTCCGTTGAAGAAGCGGTCGCCGCAGCCGAGAAACTTCCCGGACCGCTTTATGTCGTAAAAGCGCAGATCCACGCGGGCGGACGCGGAAAAGGCAAATATATCGAGCTCGGGCCGGATGCCAAAGGCGGCGTGCGGCTATCAAAATCTATCGATGATGTGCGTACCAACGCAGAAGAGATGCTGGGCAATACGCTGGTTACCATCCAGACCGGCGACGCCGGCAAGCAGGTCAACCGGCTCTATGTGACCGACGGCGTTGATATCGAGAAGGAATTCTACCTCTCGATGCTGGTCGACCGGGCCAGCGGCCGTGTCGCAATTGTCGTTTCCACCGAAGGCGGAATGGATATCGAGGAAGTCGCGCACAGCACTCCGGAAAAAATCAAGACAATCACGATTGATCCTGCCCAGGGCTTCATGCCCCATCACGGCCGGACCATAGCTTTTGCACTGGGGCTTGAAGGCGACCTCAACAAGCAGGCACAGAAGCTTGGCAAGAAACTTTATGACGCGTTCATGGCGATGGATTGCGAAATGGTTGAAATCAATCCACTCGTCGTAACCGAAGATCAGCAGCTGATCGTACTCGACACCAAGATGAGCTTCGACGGCAATGCGCTGATGCGCCATCCCGATCTCGCTGCCCTGCGCGACGAGACCGAAGAAGATCCGGCGGAAGTCGAAGCCAGCAAATCCGATCTCGCCTATATCAAGCTCGACGGCAATATCGGCTGCATGGTCAATGGCGCCGGTCTGGCGATGGCAACGATGGATATCATCAAGCTCAATGGCGCCTTTCCTGCCAACTTCCTCGACGTTGGTGGTGGCGCGACCAAGGAAAAGGTCACAGCAGCGTTCAAGATCATCCTCGCCGATCCTGCGGTTGAGGGCATTCTCGTCAACATCTTTGGCGGCATCATGAAATGCGACATCATTGCCGAAGGCATTGTCGCTGCAGCCAAGGAAGTGGAACTAGATGTGCCGCTGGTCGTTAGACTGGAAGGCACCAATGTTGCGAAGGGCAAGGAAATCCTCGCCAACAGCGGTCTGCCTATCGTGTCGGCCGATGATCTCGGCGATGCCGCGAAGAAGATTGTCGCACAGGTTAAAGCAGCAGCCTGAACGGACGGAAACCAAGGCCGTTCGGCCTGAGCCTGTCGAAGGATGATGGAGCGCGCAATTCCGTACTTCGACAAGCTCGGTACGAACGGGCCTGCCCTTGTGGCAAAATTGACGATGCTGCACCGCAGCGCAAAACTTGACGTTTACGTGAACGTAAGCTAATCGGTTAGTGAAATTTAAAAAAGGAAACAGCAATGAAAATCCTGGTGCCCGTAAAACGGGTCATAGATTATAACGTAAAACCGCGGGTCAAATCCGACGGCAGCGGCGTCGATCTCGCCAATGTCAAAATGTCGATGAACCCGTTTGACGAGATTTCTATCGAAGAAGCCATCCGCCTCAAAGAAGCGGGCAAGGCCGAAGAAGTCATCGCCGTTTCGGTTGGCCCGCAAAAGGCGCAGGAAACCCTGCGTACCGCGCTCGCCATGGGCGCAGACCGCGCAATCCTGGTGGTTACCGACGAAGAAGTCGAGCCGCTCGCGGTTGCCAAGATCCTCGCCAAAATCGTTGCCGACGAATCTCCAAAGCTGGTGATCTGCGGCAAGCAGGCGATCGATGATGATTCGAACCAGACCGGCCAGATGCTCGCAGCATTGCTCGGTTGGGGTCAGGGCACATTCGCCAATGAAGTCGATATTGATGGCGAAAGCATCACCGTCAAACGGGAAATCGATGGCGGCCTGCAGACGGTCAAACTGAACCTGCCCGCTGTGGTCACCACCGACCTGCGACTCAACGAACCGCGTTATGCGTCGCTGCCGAACATCATGAAGGCGAAGAAAAAGCCTATGGATGAAAAAACGCCAGCCGATTACGGCGTCGACATTGCGCCGCGTCTGACCACGATCACGGTTACCGAACCTCCGGTTCGTCAGGCCGGTGAAAAGGTCGAAGACGTCGATGCGCTGGTCGCGAAACTCAAAGCTGTGGGAGCGATCTAATGAAAACTCTTGTACTCGTAGAACATGACAACACGAACATGAAGGACGCGACGCTGGCTGTTGTCACCGCCGCGTCGCAACTGGGCGAAGTCCACGCTCTGGTAATCGGCTCCGGCTGTGCCAGTGTCGGCGAACAGGCGGCTAAGGTCGCTGGCGTCGCCACCGTCCATGTCGCCGACGATCCATCGCTCGCCAACCAGCTCGCGGAAAATGCCGCGCCGCTGATCGCCAGCCTGATGGAAACCCATGACGCGTTCCTCGCGCCAGCCACAACCACCGGCAAGAATATCGCCCCGCGCGTCGCAGCCCTGCTCGACGTCATGCAGATCAGCGACATTCTCTCGGTCGAAAGCGAAGACACTTTCACCCGGCCGATCTACGCCGGCAACGCGATTGCTACGGTCAAATCCTCGGATGCCAAGAAAGTCATCACCGTTCGCGGTACGGCTTTTGACAAGGCAGAGACCGAAGGCGGCTCCGGCACCATCGAAGCCGTTGGCGGCGCCAGCGACGCTGGCCTGTCCAGCTTCGTCAGCGAAGAAATCGCCAAGTCCGAACGCCCCGAACTGACCAGCGCAAAAATCATCGTTTCCGGTGGTCGCGCTCTGGGTTCGTCCGAGAAGTTCGAAGAAGTGATCACGCCACTGGCAGACAAGCTCGGTGCCGGCATCGGTGCCTCGCGCGCTGCGGTCGATGCGGGCTATGTCCCGAACGACTATCAGGTCGGCCAGACCGGCAAGATCGTCGCTCCGGAAGTCTATATCGCCATCGGAATCTCCGGCGCGATCCAGCATCTCGCGGGCATGAAAGACAGCAAGATCATCGTCGCGATCAACAAGGACGAAGACGCCCCGATTTTCCAGGTTGCGGATATCGGGCTTGTGGCGGATCTGTTTGATGCGGTGCCGGAGTTGACAAGCAAGGTTTAAACGCCTTCTCCCTAAAGGAATAGGTGACGATCACAAAAAGGGGCGCGGAGAAAAATCTCCGCGCCCCTTTTTGCACTCACACTCATAGAACAGAGAATCGCCTATCATCTTACTCCGTTCGCACCAACACCATCTCAGACGGCTCTTCGCCGGCGCTGCTCAAATAGGTTTCGGCTCGTTTTACGCGACCGGGTTCTGACAAATCAAACGACAAGCTATGTTGATGATTGTCTGTAGGGTTTACCAAATTGGTCGCGTCCCAGAAATCAAAGACTATTTTCGCTGCTCCATCGGGCGTGCTCATTTTCATGCGTGGTTGATTGCCTTGCGGGCAATAGTGGGTTGCAACCACGTCGGCCTTGTCGCGATGGTAAAGCGTGAGCGAATGGGTTTTGCCGCGGCTGACCCAGCGTTCGACCAGCACGCTGTCGTTGGCGGTCAGTTCAAACTCGATATGGAATTTTGAACCATCCTGACCTTCCCGTTTCCAGTTTCCGACAAGCGTGGACATTTCTTCAAAGGAGGAAGGAGCCGGTGCCAAATCCTTTGCAAGCGCAGGGCTGGCAAGTATGATTGTGGCTGTCAGTGCAAGAGCGGTGATTCTCGTGACCATAATAGTCTCCTATACGGTAAAGGATTCCCCACACCCACACGCCCCTTTGGCGTTCGGATTCTCGAACACGAAGCCAGCGGTGAAATCATCTTCCACCCAGTCCATCGTGCTGCCGATCAGGTAGAGCACCGATCCGCCGTCGACGTAGAATAGCCCGCCGGGAGTCACGATCTTCTCGTCGAACGGGACTTCCTCGGTGATATAATCGACCGAATAGGCCAGGCCCGAGCAACCGCGGCGCGGCGTGGATAGCTTCACGCCGATCGCGTCGTCGGGGGCTTTGGCCATCAGATCGGCGATGCGTTGTTCGGCCCCGGGCGTCAGGATGATCGCCGCCGGAATTTCGCGTGTCTTGGTTTTTGTCTCAGTCATTACAACATCCCCAGTTCGAGCTTCGCCTCGTCGCTCATCTTCTGCGGGTCCCATGGCGGGTCCCAGACGAGAATGACTTCGGCATGGCCGACGCCGGGTACGCTGCCGACCTGCAATTCGATTTCGCCGGGCATCGATTCCGCGACTGGGCAGTTCGGCGTGGTCAGCGTCATCGATACGATCGCATGATTGTCAGGGGTAATCTCGACGCCGTAGATCAGGCCGAGATCATAGATATTCACCGGAATTTCCGGATCATAAATGGATTTCAGCGTGTCGATCACCGCTTCATAGAGATCGCCGCCCGCTTCACCGGCCGGTGTCTCGACCGGCTTTTGCGCCAGAAAACCTTCTAGATAATCGCGCTTGCGATTGAGCTTGCTGGCATCGCTTTCCGCTTCGAAAGGCGATGGCGCCATGACCGGAGCCGGTTTTTCCTCAACCTGAACATCCACCGCGTCCTCGACTTTCGCCAGAGGTGGCTTTGCCACGCTGTCGACTTCCTCGACCAAAATTTTGCGTTCTTCGTTCATATCGTCACCTTACCCAAAAATCTTTCTGACCCGCTCAATACCGCGGACCAGCGCCTCGACATCATCTGCATTGCTGTAAATCCCGAAGCTCGCCCGCGCGGTCGCCGGCACCCCGAGATAGTCCATCAAAGGCTGAGCACAATGATGGCCGGCGCGAATGGCAACGCCGCCTTCGTCCAATATAGTGGCAACGTCGTGCGGATGCACGTCGCCGACCGCAAAACTCAATATGCCCATGCTCTGGTCGGGACCGAAGACCCGCACCGAGTTGATCTGGGACAAGGCTTCCCGCGCCATCGCCAGCGTGGCATTTTCGTGGGCCGAGATTACGTCCAGCCCGATACCTTCGACATATTGGATCGCTGCATCGAGCCCGACCACGCCGACAATATGCGGCGTGCCCGCTTCAAAACGTCCCGGTGGCGGCGCATAGGTCGTGCCGTCAAAAGACACGCGATCGATCATCGACCCGCCCCCCTTCCAGGGCGGCATGGCTTCGAGCGTCGCATAAGGCGCCCACAAGGCACCGATGCCGGTGGGGCCGTAAATCTTGTGTCCCGAGAAAACGTAGAAATCGCAACCAAGGTCCTGGACATCGACCGGCAGACGCGGAGCGGCCTGACAGCCGTCGAGCAACAGCTTCGCGCCAACCTTGTGCGCGATTGCCGCCGCCCGTTTTGCGTCGAGCAGAGACCCGAGCACATTGGAGACATGGGCCAACGCAACCAGCTTATGCTGTTCGGTCAGATTGGCTTCGATCCAGTCGAGATCGATCTGGCCATCATCGGTCAACGGCGCGACATCGATCTGCGCGCCGACCCGCTCGGCCAGCATCTGCCACGGCACGATATTCGAATGATGTTCGAGCTGCGACAGCATGATGCGGTCGCCCTTGGTGATAAACTTGTTACCCCAGCTTTCGGCGACCAGATTGATACTGTCGGTCGCGCCGCTGGTGAAGACGATCTCATTCTCGGACGCGGCGTTCAGGAAACCAGCGACCCGCTTGCGCGCGGCTTCAAAAGCGAGTGTCATGTGCGCCGAGCGCTCGTAGACGCCGCGGTGCACGGTCGCATAATCCGGACCATAAGCGCGGGCGATGGCGTCGAGTACCGGCTTGGCCTTCTGGGCTGTGGCTGCGGTGTCGAGATAATGCCAATCGGCGGCTATGCCGGGGAAGTCGGCGCGGTGCGACACAAGGCTCCGTTCGTCCTGAGCTTGTCGAAGGACAGCTTTCGAACGCACGGGTGCTTCGACAGGCTCAGCACGAACGGGAACCGGGTTGCCAGCATCGCTCACGACAAGGCCTCCAACACCTCAAGCGCCTTGCCCTCGATCACGTCCCGCATCGCATCATCATCAACCGACACGAACGCATCGGCGATAAACGCCTGCAGCATCAATTTCTGCGCTGTCACCGGATCAATCCCGCGCGAGGCCATGTAGAACAAAGCCTGCTTGTCGAGTTCACCGACCGTCGCGCCATGGGCGCATTTCACGTCATCGGCGAAAATCTCGAGCTCGGGCTTGGCATTGGCGGTCGCCGTGCGGTCGAGCAGCATCGCCTTGACCGACTGGGCCGCATCGGTTTTCTGTGCGTGCCGGGCAACATTGATCTTGCCGAGGAAGCTGCCCGTCGCTTTGCCTGCCAACACCGAACGCACAACCTGATTGGAGGTCGCATTGGGCTTCGCATGAATGGTTTCGGTGACAATTTCCAGGGTCTGGGAACCAGAACCCAATATCGCGCCACCCAGTTCGAAATGGGAGCCATCGCCTAGCGTCGCCCTGACCTGAATGCGGCCATAGTCGGCATGATGCGCAAGCACATGGAGTTTGAACGTCGCATTGTCGCCAATGGTGACATCGAGATCGACCATGCCAACGCCGTCGATCACAGGCAGTTCGGTGATCTGACGGGACAGGGTCTCGCCAGCCGGAACATTGATCTGCTCCGGTCCAGCCAGTTTCGCCCAGACGGTTTCGAGCGCCTTGAGATCTGCATAGCGCCAACTCTCGTCACGACGCGTAGGGAGCGGAGCGGTCATATTATTTTCCTCCCTGTGCCAAAGGCATGGGGGGCGTCGGGTTGAATTGCTCCCAGCAATTCAAGGTCAATCCGGGGGATTGACCTTCCCCTCGCCGGACCATGCGCAGCATGGTGGAGGGGTAATGCGCGCAATGCCCCTCCGTCACGCCTGCGGCGCGCCACCTCCCCATGTCCTGCGGACACCGGGAGGAAAGATGTTTCAGACAACATCATGCCGCCTCCGCTATCGCTTCATAGCCTTCATTCTCAAGCTGCAGCGCCAGTTCCGGCCCGCCGGTCTTCACAATCCGGCCATTTGCCAGAACGTGGACAAAATCGGGTTTCACTTCGTCGAGCAGGCGTTGATAATGGGTGATCAGCAATACGGCCTTGTCCGGCTTGCGCATGATCGCGTTGATACCCGAACCCACGGTGCGCAGCGCGTCGATGTCGAGGCCGCTGTCGGTCTCGTCGAGGATCGCCAGCTGGGGATCGAGAATGCCCATCTGGACCATCTCGTTGCGCTTCTTCTCGCCGCCGGAAAAGCCGACATTGACCGCCCGTTTGAGCATATCCATGTCCATCTTCAGCAAGGCTGCCTTTTCCTTGGCGAGCTTGATAAACTCTGCGCCATTAAGCGGATCTTCGCCGCGCTTTGCACGCTGCGCATTCAGGCTCTCGCGCAAGAATTGCAGATTGGACACGCCGGGAATTTCTACCGGATACTGGAAGCCGAGGAAGATACCCGCCGCAGCCCGCTCATGCGGCTCGAGCGCGAGCAAATCCTGCCCGTCAAATGTCACGCTGCCAGCGGTCACTTCATACCCGGGCCGTCCACCCAGCGCATAGGCGAGCGTCGACTTGCCCGCGCCATTGGGGCCCATGATCGCATGGATTTCTCCCGCGTTTAATTCGAGCGAAAGCCCCTTGAGGATTTCGGTGTCGCCGACGGTGGCGTGGAGGTTTTCAATTTTTAGCATGTTGTTTCTTTTCAATTACGAATTTTATGGTTGTGCCCTGAACGGGTGCAAGGCCGGAGATCGCCGCGTATCATCCGACCGATCCTTCCAGCGAAATCGCCAGCAATTTCTGCGCTTCGACCGCAAATTCCATCGGCAGCTGTTTCATCACTTCCTTGGCAAAACCATTCACGATCAGGCTCACCGCCGCTTCGCCGTCGAGGCCGCGTTGCTGAGCGTAGAACATCTGGTCGTCGCTGATCTTGCTGGTCGTCGCTTCATGCTCGATCGTTGCGGTCGGATTCTTGACCTCGATATAGGGCACGGTATGGGCGCCGCTCTGGTCGCCGAGTAGCAATGAATCGCACTGGGTGAAATTGCGGACATTCTCCGCGTTCGGCCCCACCCGCACCAGACCGCGATAAGTGTTGTTGCTATGGCCGGCGCTGATCCCCTTCGAGATAATCGTCGAACGGGTGTTCTTGCCGTTATGAATCATCTTCGTGCCGGTATCGGCCTGCTGGTAATTGTTGGTCAGCGCGACCGAGTAGAATTCGCCGACGCTATTCTCGCCGTTCAGGACGCAGCTTGGATATTTCCAGGTCACCGCGCTGCCGGTCTCGACCTGGGTCCAGCTGATCTTGCTGTTCTTGCCCTGGCAGAGGCCGCGCTTGGTGACGAAATTATAAATGCCGCCCTTGCCATTTTCATCGCCGGGATACCAGTTTTGCACGGTCGAATATTTGATTTCCGCGTCGTCCAACGCAACCAGTTCGACCACGGCGGCGTGGAGCTGGTTCTCGTCGCGCATCGGCGCGGTGCAGCCTTCGAGATAGGAGACGTAGCTGCCCTCTTCGGCGATGATCAGCGTGCGCTCGAACTGACCGGTATTCTCCGCATTGATCCGGAAATAGGTGCTGAGCTCCATCGGGCATTTGACGCCCTTCGGGATATAGACAAAGGTCCCGTCGCTGAACACGGCGCAGTTGAGCGTGGCGAAATAATTGTCGCGCATCGGTACGACTTTGCCCAGATATTTCCGGACTAGGTCAGGATATTGCTTGATTGCTTCCGAAATGGAACGGAAAATCACGCCCGCATCTTCAAGTTCCTTGCGGAAGGTGGTCGCAACCGACACGCTGTCAAACACCGCATCCACGGCGACCTTGCGCGCGCCTTCTACGCCCGCGAGAACCTTCTGCTCCTCGATCGGGATACCGAGCTTTTCATAGACCCGCAGGATTTCAGGATCGACCTCGTCGAGCGAACCCAGCTTTTCCTTGGGCTTTGGCTCAGCATAATAATAAGCGTCCTGATAGTCGATCATCGGAATGTCGAGCTTGGCCCAGTCGGGCGATTCCATCTTTTCCCACATCCGGAAGGCCTTGAGACGCCAGTCGAGCATCCACTCGGGTTCACCCTTCTTGTCGGAGATGAAACGCACCGTGTCTTCGGTCAGGCCCTTGGGCGCAAAATCCTGCTCGATATCGGAAGACCAGCCGAATTCGTAGGTGCTCGCCTTGTCGGCCGCTTCCTGCGCCTCGGCATTCATTTCCTTGCGCTCTGCATCATATTCGGCAGTTTTTACTGAATCACTCATAGCATTATCCCGTTCATGTCGAGCGAAGTCGAGACACTTCGCCCGCTATCACCGTCTCTCGACTTCGTGCGAGACGAACGGTGATCCATATTTGTTGAAGGCAGATTCGACAGGCTCGCCAGACTGACATCGTCCAGCGCCTTGCGGATTGTGCGGTTCACAACGCCCCAATGGGGTTTCACGGTGCAGCCGGTTTCCAGCAGGCAATCATGATTGCCGTCGATAGTACAGCTGGTAATCGCCAGTGGGCCTTCGACCGCTTCGACAATATCAGCGAGGCTGATCGATGACGGAGGCCGGGCGAGACGGATGCCGCCGCCAATACCGCGCGTCGATTCGAACAGCCCAGCGGCTGTCAGGCGGCTGACCAACTTTTTTGCCGTTGGCAGCGGGACGCCGGTTTCCTGCGAGAGTTTGGTCGCGTTGAGCTTTCCTTCCGCGAGCAGCGCAGCACCACAATGGCGCGCGGCGGCGGACATCAGGACAACGGCATAGTCGGCAAGGTTGGAAAGACGCATTTTTCTCGAATCATTGGGGGTTAAAATCTAAACAAGACTGATTTAGTCTCATTTATCCAACATTGCAAGAAGTGCGGCGTTTTTTTGAAGAGTGACAGGAGCGATATCAGCCAATCCGGCGAGCCGCAAACATGCTTCCAAGTCTTCCAGTCAGGTGTCCGAAATCAACGGCGCTATCTTACCCTTGAGGCTGCTGCGCTGATCAATCAACCGGGCAGTTTCGCCCTCACCCACCCGCAACTGAGTCGGGGTGACACCGGCGAAAAACTTCACTTCGCGAATCATATGCGATTGATCGTAAAATGCGTCGACCAGCTCGAGCAATTCTTCCTGATTGTCTTCGGCGTAGGCCCGGGCTGCCCGCAAGGCGCGATATTTGCGCGCCAGATATTTGGGCGGCATGCCATATAGCTTGTTCACGGTCCGCAGCACCTGCCGCGAGCTTTGCGTCGATCGTTCCATCAGGCGACTGACCGGTGGTGAGGGTTCTGAAGACAGCCACTCATCTATCATCTTGGTGAACGCGGCGGTTTCCGGTTTCAGGCGCGATTTCAGCGCCCGGTAGATCTTGTCCGCCCAGGCCACCATCTCTTCCGGGGTCTTGCAACCGCGCAGATATTCGAGATTTTTGTCGATTTCGTGGGTAAAAACATCGGCGGCGTTCACCGCCCGGTCGGTATAGTCTGCAGCCGATTTCTTCGTGGAAATGGCCCAGCCAGCGGGCAATATGCCAACACCGAACATCCGGAATGGACCGGTAACATCAAAGTGCATTGATCCTGTCGAAGGCCCCTGGAGCATCACATCCTTGGCGGGGAAACTGCTGCCATTGGCAAAGCCGATGACCGCGCTCCCTTCGAGCAGAAACCTTAATTGTGCTATTGCGGCTCGCTCGTTATCGGCAAAACGTGGCTGGTCCACCTCGAACAGATAATAGACCGAAACCAGATCCCGGACATCTTCGGCAGGCGCAAAATATCTCAGACTAACCAAATTAGGACCCCTTGATCTGTCCCTCCCCAGGTTCAGATAATATATCGATGCTCCTTTATGGTCGGAAAACAAAGGAAAAAAAAGGCCCGACTAAATTAATAGTCAGGCCGATAAGGAAAAGAACTCGTAAACCATCGAATAACGATGGCGAGAGCCCTTCGGGTCGCACAACGCCTATGCACCCGCCACCGCACAGATGAATTGGATAAAAACGACGGATTCGACGCCAGCGTTTGACTTTTCAGGCCATCGCGGTGGATTGTCGCTTATATTCAGCTGCTCGAAGCAATCCAGGCGTCTACCCGCTCTTCCATGATGTCGAGCGGCACCGGACCGCTCTTCAGAACCACGTCATGGAATTCACCCATTGTGAATTTGTCGCCCAATGCCTGCTGCGCCCGTGACCGCAGCTCGAGTATTTTCAACTTTCCGATCATATATGCGGTCGCCTGCCCGGGATAGACAACATAACGCTCGATTGCCTTGCGGATGTCATCTTCGGGATTGGGGGTATTGAGTGTCAGATAATCAATCGCTTCTTCGCGGCTCCAGCGCTTGTGGTGAATACCGGTGTCGACAACCAGCCGGCAGGCCCGCCACAATTCCATGCCGAGGCGGCCAAAGTCGCTGTAGGGATCTTCATAAAAGCCCATGTCCTTGCCGAGTTCTTCGGAATAGAGGCCCCAGCCTTCGGTATAGGCGGTCCATCCACCAAAGCGCCGGAATGGCGGCACATCGCCAAGCTCAGTCTGGATCGTCCGCTGCAAATGGTGACCCGGCAATCCTTCGTGGAAGGCTAAAGCCTCCAGTTCAATCTTCGACATGCTGCGCAGATTGTAGAGATTGACGTAGTAGGTGCCGGGACGTGAACCATCAGGGGCCGGACCATTGTAAAAGGCTTTGCCCGCCGATTTCTCGCGAAACGCCTCTACCGGTTTGATCACCAGCGAAGCCTTGGGGAATGTATTGAAAAATTCGGGCAGCTTCGCTTCCATCGCCGCCAGCTTGAGATCGACATCCGCCAGATAGGCTTCGCGCGTGTCATAATAAAATTCGTCGCTGGTCCGCAGATGCTGGAAGAAGTCCTGCAAATTGCCTTCAAAACCGACATCGGTCATGATTTTGCGCATCAGCCCGTGAATGCGCTCGACATTGTCGAGACCGATCTGGTGAATTTCGTCGGCTGTCAGATTCGTGGTCGTATAGTTGTTCAAACGCTCGGCATAATAAGCCGCGCCATCCTTCAGCCGCCAGATACCGTCGCCATCGACCGCCGTTGCCTGCTGGCGTTCCATTTCGGCGATCAGTTTTTCATAAGCCGGCTTCAGGCTGTTGTTCAACGCCGCTTCGCCGCGGGTTACCAGATCGTTTTTCTCCGCTTCGGAGATATCCAGCGCAGCAACCTTCTTTTTTAGATCTGCAAAGATCGGCGAATCTTCCCCTTCGCCAAATGGCGCGCCGCTGATCACATTTTTGGCATCGGCGATGACATAGGGGAATACCCAGTCGGGCACGATGATGCCGTCCTTCGCCCGTTCAGCGGACTGGACCACGAGAGACTCGATCAACGGACCTGCTCCGCCAAGACGGCTGACATAGGCCTCTGCATCGGCTTTATTGGCCACCCGGTGAATGTTGATCAGAAACGCAGGTATCTGGCTCTGCGCGCCGTTCATCTGGTCGAATATATAACTGTTGCGGCGGAACGGGAAAGCGCTGGCGGATCGCTTCGCTTGTGCCTGGAACAGGCGATAGCTTAACTGGCTGGCTTCGCTCAGTTGGGCGTCACCAAATTGCGCTTCCATATCTGCAAGCGCGGCCTGACCGAGTTTATATTGCTCGACTTCAGCCGCTTCGCTGGGGTCATCCCATTTGCCATAATCAGCGTCCCGGATGCCGCGATAGGATTTGGAAGTCGGAGAATGCGCCAGTTGCTGATCATCATAATCTTTGAAAAACGTAGACAGCTCGGCATCGACGTCTTGCTTCGCCTGGGTAGCAACTTCGCCGGTCTGCGCGAAGCCGGCAGGCGCGATGACGACGCCGCTCAGGGCCAAAGCGGAAACAGCGGTCAGCAACAAATATCTCATCCAAAATATTCCTTCTTCGATATGAATTTCCGTGGTCCTATCACTCCTTTTCGAATTGCACAAATTGACTAATTTGCCACCGAGACACCAATTATTTACATCCCCGGCCGGACTGACGCTACGACGAGCGGGGCTATTGGCCTGCCCCTTGCACCCGAGCCCGAGGAGGGATAGTTTCGGTAAATAAGGATTGGGAGATTCAAGATGCGCAAATCACTGATGTTGGCGGCCTGTACGGCTGCTCTGGCTTTTTCGGGCTGTTCGAAAATCGATAGCGACGACAGCGACGGCGCAAAGGTAGCCAACACCGAATATCCCGAGCAGGTATTCTGGGGTGATACCCATCTCCACACTGACAATAGCATCGACGCTTTTGGTTTTGGCAACAGGCTGAACGCCGAAGCAGCCCTCAGATTTGCCCGCGGCGAAGAAGTCACGGCAACCAAAGGCGCCAAAGCAAAATTGTCCCGGCCGCTCGATTTTCTGGTGATCGCCGACCACAGCGACGCTATGGGCGCCACCAAGGCGATCATGGAAGCCCCGCGCATCGCACTACTCACCAACAAATTCCTGCTCCGCTGGCACGATATGATGAACGAGAGCGACGAGGGGTCCTTACGGGTAACGGCAGAACTCATCGATGGCGCAGCCAAGGGCACATTGCCTTCGTCTCTGACCGATCCGGAAGAATCAAGAGAACGCACAGCGGACCTCTGGGAAAAACATGGCGAAACCGTGGACCAGTATAATGAGCCCGGAAAATTCACAGCCTTCATGGGCTTTGAATATACGTCAATGCCGGATGGCGATAATCTACATCGGGTTGTGATGTTCCGCGACGGTCCGAAAAAAATGGGGGATACCTTGCCTTATGGTGCTCTGGGCTTGCAGGACCCGGATAAGCTCTGGGCCTACATGGCTGCCTATGAGAAAAAAACTGGCGGCAAGGTTCTGGCCATTCCGCACAACAGCAATGTCTCCAACGGCCGGATGTTCGCGATGAACAAATTTGACGGCAGCCCGATTGACGCGGCCTATGTAAAGACCCGTGCGCTGCGCGAACCGATTGTCGAAGTAACCCAGATCAAGGGTGATAGCGAAGCCCATCCCTTTCTCTCGCCAAATGATGAATTCGCAGATTTCGGTGTAGCCGGCTGGGACAAATGCAATTTGAGCTGCACCAAGGAAATGCCGCCTGAAAGCTATGGTGGCAGCTACGTTCGCGAAGCACTGAAGCGCGGTCTGGAACTGACCCTTTCTGTCGGTGCCAATCCCTTCAAATTCGGTATGATTGGTTCGACCGACAGCCATACCTCGCTAGCCACAGCGGACGAGAATAATTTCTTCGGCAAGCACAGCGGCAATGAAGCGAACAACAAGAATCGCGGGCTCGAACCGCAAAATCTTGGCACTCGCGAAGGCCGGTTCGGCTGGCATTATCTGTCGAGTGGCTATGCTGCGGTCTGGGCGACCAGCAACACGCGCGAGGCCATATTCGACGCGATGATGCGCCGCGAAGTCTATGCGACAACCGGTCCGCGGATGCAGGTCCGCTTCTTTGGCGGATTTGATTTTACCGCCGACGACACAGCAAATCTGGTCAAGACCGGCTATGCCAAGGGCGTTCCGATGGGCGGAGATTTGAGCGGCAGTGACGGCGAAGCACCGAAATTCCTGATCAGCGCGCTGATGGATCCGGAAAGCGCTAGCCTTGATCGAGTCCAGGTGATCAAGGGCTGGGTCGATGCAACCGGCCAAAGTCAGGAAAAAATCTACAATGTCAGCTGGAGCGATGCCGATAGTCGTAAGCTCGGTGCAGACGGAAAGTTGAGCCCTGTGCCCAATACGGTGGATCTGACCAAGGGCACCTGGGACAATGCCACCGGCGCACCGGAACTCGTCACCTTCTGGCAGGATCCGGATTTCGACGCCGGCCAGAACGCATTTTATTATGTGCGCGTTCTGGAAATTCCAACGCCGACATGGCCGGTCTATGACGCGCTGAAGTTCAGCCTCACCCTGCCCGCCGACGTGATCAAGATTCAGCAGGAACGCGCCTATAGCTCGCCGATCTGGTATACGCCGACGGTTTAGGGCCGGCTCCACAGTTCACCCGCAGCCGGTCATTCTTCGATCGACTGGTTGCGGCCGGACATAATGGATTGCACGATATATGTTGCGTAAATTTATTAGAGAACCGCTGTTCCATTTTCTCGGCGGCGCGCTGCTCGTCTTTGCTTTTTTCTGGGCCACTGGCACCGGTCGCGATCCCTCCGATTATGTGATCAGCATCGATGAATCCGACCTCGCCCGGCTTGAGACGGACTGGATACAGAATTTCCGCCGTGCGCCAACACAGCAGGAACTCGACGGGCTGATCGATCAGGAGATCGCCGAAGAAATATATTATCGCGAAGCCCTTCGGCTGGGGCTGGACAAGAATGATCCGGTCATCCGGCGCAGGCTGTACACTAAAATGCGCTTCGTGGACGGCGAAGACACGGATAATGTCGCACCGACCGACGCCATTCTCCAGCAATTGATGGACAAGGATCCTGCAAAATACGCCCTGTCGGCGCTGTATGATTTCGAACAAATCTATCTGGGCCAGATCAGCGCGACGGAAGCTGGCGAGCGGATCAATGAACTGAATGGAGGTGCCAAATCCACCGCCTTCTCCCGGTCCATTTCCCTGCCCAGCACTCTTGAACGGGCCAGCATCACAGATATTGGGCGGCAGTTTGGCGACAAGTTCGCCGGACAATTGGAGGGGCTGGAGACCGGTGTCTGGAGCGGTCCTGTCACTTCGGGCTTTGGTGTACACGCGGTCAAGATCACCGCAAAAGCACCGGGCAAACCTGCTGCTCTGGGCGACGTCCGCCAGCGGGTCGTCAACGAGTGGCGTGCGGCGCAGCAGACCGAACAGAAAGAAAAAGCACTTGCCCGTTATCGGGAGCAATATGAAATCACGGTTTTTGGCCGGCCATGAACCGCTGGCACGCCATCCTGTGGGCTTGTTTGGCGCTGGCTCTGTGTCCGACCAGCGCCCGGGCCGATGAATTGCGCCCGGCCTATATCGAAATGACCGAACAATCGCCGGGCCAATGGTCGCTGCTGTGGAAGGCTTCGGCCAATTCGCGCCTGGGACAGAGTGGTGAAATCATCATCCCGGACAATTGCGAGATTGAAGGGAAAAGCCAGCGCGAATTTGCCGCCAGCAATATTCTTACCCGCCTTTCGCTGCGCTGCGCTGGATCGGTTCAGGGACAGACAATCGGTCTCAAGGGCCTCGAACTGTCATCTACGGACGCGCTGGTCCGCGTTGCTCCGATGGACGAGGCCATGCAGACCCTTCGCCTAACCCCGGACCAGCCGGCCGCCATCCTGGCCAAGCCTTCGGTAATCTCCAATGTCGCCGCGACCTATGCAATTCTTGGTATCGAGCATATTTTGATGGGCTTCGATCATCTGCTGTTCGTACTGGCGCTGGTCCTGCTGTTAAAAGGCGGTTGGCTGATTGCCAAGACCGTCACCGCCTTCACCATCGCGCATAGCCTCACGTTGGTTGGAACAACGCTCGGCCTGCTGTCGCTGCCCTCCCGGCCGGTTGAATCGGTGATCGCGCTGTCGATCGTTTTTCTGGCGGTCGAGATCGTCAAGGCAAAGCCTGGCGATCTCCGTCTCTCAGAACGCTTCCCGTGGATCGTGGCCTTTCTGTTCGGCCTGCTCCACGGCTTCGGCTTTGCCGGTGCACTCGCGGAAATCGGCTTGCCGGAAGGCGACGTTCCATTGGCCTTGCTGACATTCAATCTCGGCGTGGAAATCGGACAGCTGGTGATCGTCGCAGTTGCGCTGGCGGCATTATATGCGCTGCGTCAATATCGGGATCGCTGGTTACAGCCCGCCAAATCAGTCACCGCCTACGGCATCGGGATCATCGCGACCTACTGGTTCATCGAACGAACCTTCGCCTGAAACCACACCCTGCGCCCATTGCTATCGGCCCCTGCCCCGAAAACCGGAGCCGAGACCAATAGCTTTATCCCGCAAAAATCAGGAAGTCTGTTCGGTCAACATCGCCTGCCAGCGCTGCATCCCGGCGAGCCAGCGTTCGGGGTCCGCGCCCTTCTGCTTGACATAATCGCCCACTTTCGGGTGCGGCAGGATCAGGAAGCGCTCGTCGTCGATCGCCGCCACGCAGATATCTGCAACATGCTCTGCGCTGACGATCCCGTCCTTGGCCACGGTCGATGTATCGGCACCTGCGATCATCGGCGTATCGACGCCTTGCGGGCATAATACCGAGACTTTCAATCCTTCGGCGCCATGGGTGATTTTGAGCCATTCGGCGAAACTCACCGCTGCATGTTTGGTGACGGAATATGGCGCTGATCCGATTTGCGCCAACAGGCCGGCGGCCGATGCGGTGTTAAGCAAATACCCGCCCCCGCGTTCGAGCATTTTGGGGACCAGTATCCGGGCGACCCGGATGTGGGCCAGAACATTGATGTCCCAGATATTCTGCCAGTCCGCATCGCCCACTTCGACACCGCCACCGACGATCACCCCGGCGTTGGAGACGAACAGGTCAATCGGCCCGATATCGGATTCGACGGTTTCAATCAGCTGACTGATATCTTCGGCCAGAGACACGTCGGTTTTGATCGCCACGCCGCCAATTTCATCGGCGACCGCCTGCGCACCAGCCAGGTCACGATCCGCGCAGACGACTTTCTTTGCGCCTTCCGCTGCAAACCGCCGGGCCATTGCCGCGCCGATACCGCTGGCGCCGCCGGTGATGACGATGATTTTGTCTCTGATTTCCATATTCGCTTACCGCTCCTCTTGAATAAATTAATCACTCGCTTAAAGATGCGAACCGGCTAGAACAAGAGCAAGATTGCCTTCAGGCCGATGCTCACCCAAAAGTCTGGCCCGGAATAAAGCTACAACGGCCATGAAACGGCTGACAAAGTCGAAAGCGCAGGTTTATTGCGGTTTATCGAGAATGAAACAAAGGAGAATGATATGTTTAGTCACATGATGGTCGGGTCGGACGATATGGACCGCTCTAAGAAATTCTATGATGCCTTGTTCCAGAGCATCGGTGGCAAAGAGGCCATCGTCGATCCGAAGGGTCGTTTGATGTATCTGCATAATGACAGCATTTTCCTCGTCACACCGCCAATCAACGGCGAAAAGGCGAGCTGTGGTAACGGCATGACCATTGGCTTTGCCATGGAAAACCCTGCTCAGGCCGATGCCTGGCACAAAGCTGGTGTGGAAGCTGGCGGCACTGCGATCGAAGACCCCCCAGGAGTTCGCGATAATCCGGGCATGAAGCTCTATCTCGCTTATTTGCGCGATCCTGATGGCAACAAGCTCTGCGCTTTGCACCGTATGGATTGAAACAAATGCCGGACAGAATAATACGCATTGGCGGTGCGAGTGGTTTTTGGGGCGAAAGCGCCATGGCCACTCCGCAGCTGCTCGGTGCGGGCGTCGATTATCTGGTCTATGATTATCTCGCCGAGATAACCATGTCGATCATGGCGAGGGCTCATGCCAAGGATCCTGCAGCTGGCTTTGCCGGCGATTTCATCAGCGCGGTCCTGAAACCGCATGCCAAAGCCATTGCCGCACAGGGGGTGAAGGTGATTGCCAACGCAGGCGGGGTCAACCCAGCCGCTTGCGGCGAAGCGGCCCGCGCTCTGATCAAGGAGCAAGGACTGGATCTGAAAGTTGCCGTGATCACCGGCGACAATTTGCTGGCCGATCTGGACGCTATCGCAGCCGATGCGCCAACCGAAATGTTCACCGGCGCGGCCTTCCCGGATAAAAGCAAAATCGCCAGCATCAACGCCTATCTGGGAGCGTTCCCGATTGCGCGGGCGCTGGCAGAGGGTGCCGATATCGTCATCACCGGCCGCTGCGTCGACAGCGCCGTAACACTCGGCGCCTGCATCCACGAATTCGGTTGGTCCGCGACCGACTATGATCTGCTCGCCAGCGGCAGCCTCGCCGGTCACTTGCTCGAATGTGGTCCGCAAGCCACCGGCGGCAATTATACCGACTGGGAAGACGCCGGCGATATCGCCAATATCGGCTATCCGATCGGCACCGTTTCGGCCGACGGATCGTTCACGGTCACCAAGCCTGAGGGCACTGCAGGCTGCGTGACCGTCGGCACGGTTTCTGAGCAAATGCTCTACGAAATTGGCGATCCTCAGGCCTATATGCTGCCCGACGTGGTCTGTGATTTTTCGAAGGTCGAGATTGTCCAGACTGGCCCGAACATGGTCCAAGTCTCTCCCGCGCAGGGCTACCCCGCGCCGGATCATTACAAGACCTGCCTGACCTATGGCGAAGGCTTCCGCGGCGGGACATCGGTAAGCTTTTACGGCTTTGACGCCGCCAGAAAAGCACAGAAATTCTGCGACAATGTCCTTGTCCGCGCCAACAATATCCTGCGCGGCCAAAATCTCGGTGACTATAGCGAGACCAGCGTCGAGATCATCGGCGCGGGCAGCCAGTTTGGTGATTTTGCGCTAAGCCATGAACCCCGCGAAGTGGTGGCCAAGATCGCTGCCAAACATAGCGAAGCGGTGGCCATCGGGATATTGCTCCGCGAGCTCACCGGCCTTGGCCTTGCAACCCCTCCCGGACTCAGCGGCTTTTCCGGCGCGCGCGCAAAACCGTCCCCCGTCGTGCGGCTGTTTTCCTATCTCACGCCGAAAAATAACCTGCCCGTCGAAATCGATGTCGACGGCAAGACAATCGCGTTTCAGGATGCCGACGGTGCGGCTTTTGATCCCACAGCCATCCAGCGGCCACAGCCTCCTCAAGCGCCGGACGGACAAGATGCCGTTACCAATGTACCGCTGATCCGGTTGGCCTGGGCCCGCTCCGGTGACAAAGGCAATAAGGCCAATATTGGCGTAATCGCGCGCGACCCCGCCTATCTACCCTATATCTGGGCCGCTCTGACCCCGGCCTCCGTGGCCGAACATTTTGGCCATTTTATCGAAGGCGGCGCCGATGCTGCCAAGGTGGAGAAATATAGCCTGCCGGGCTCCCACGCGATCAATTTCCTGATCGACACGATACTCGGCGGCGGCGGTATGGCGAGCATAAGAAACGACGCCCAAGGCAAAGGCTATGGCCAGATATTGCTCGCCCATCCGGTTGCCATACCGGCCGCACTGGCAGATAAGCTGGACGATCAATAAGGAATATCTCGATGATGCAGGAAGCCCAGGATTTCAAAGACGAGAGCGATACGCTCGCCGCCGTGCTCGGCAATGCTGGTGAAGACCTGTTTGCCACAGTCACCCAGTTCAAGAGCTGGACGATCGAGGATGTCATCGGCCATCTGCATATCTGGAACGCAGCCGCCCTGATGACGCTTCAGGATCCGGATGCCTTCAGGCAATTCCTCAGTGATATCATGGGCGCCTTCAAAACCGGCAAAGGCCATGTCGAGGTGCAATATGAATGGCTGGACGCAAATGCGGGCGGGATTCGCGGCAAGGCTCTGTTCGATGCATATTGCGACTATTATCCAAAGCTCGCCGCTGCCTATGGCGAAGCCGATCCCGAGGCCCGCGTGGCCTGGGCCGGACCTGACATGACCACGCGCTCGAAAATCATCGCTCGCCAGATGGAAACATGGTCCCATGGTCAGGAGATATTCGACATATTGGGCAAAGAGCGCCCCGATGGCGACCGCATTCGCAATATCGCCCATCTTGGCATCACCACCTATGGCTGGACCTTCCGCAACCGCCGTCAGGAACCGCCCGCACCAAAACCTTTTGTCCAGCTGACCGCGCCATCCGGTGCGCTGTGGGAGTGGAATGATCCGCAAGAGGATAATATGGTCCGAGGAAGCGCGATCGAATTTGCGCAGGTGGTGACCCAGACCCGCAATATTGACGACACCGCATTGGAAACCGTCGGCACTACTGCCCGCCAATGGATGGAGATCGCCCAATGCTTTGCCGGCGCTCCGGAAAGGCCGCCTGCCAAGGGAACGCGGACTATCGCGACCGGCTGACATGGAGGAGATGATGACAGCCAGCGACCGCATCGCCACCCTCGCCTCGTTTTTTTCCTGCTCGCCGGAAGAAGCGGCCAAGGTCGACGCGGCAACCCGGCTGGCGCATTACGGCCACAAGGATATTCTAGCCCATCAGGGTGATCTCGGGGCCAAGCTGTGGATCGTGCTCGAAGGCCGTGCCCAGCTGCAAATCATCGGCATGGATGGCCAGACCAAATTGCTCGCGTCCCACGGACCCGGAGAATTATTCGGGGCTTTCCCGCACGAACGCGTGGTGATTTCCGATGTTGTTGCGCAGAATCGGCTGTCGGTTCTCGAGATTTCTACCGCAAAAATGACCTCCTTGTTGCAGGAAGACGCGCGAATAGGCAGTGGTCTGTCGCGGATTTTGGGGCGGCAATATAACGCAGTGCTCGACCGGATGGCGGCGCGGATCACCCTGACCGCCAACGGCCGGGTCTATGCCGAATTGCTGCGCGAAGCGGGCGAGGAAGGCCGGATATCACCGCCGCCGGTGATCGCCGCACTGGCGTTATCCGCCCAGACCACACGCGAAACCGGTTCACGGGCAATCAGTGCACTGGAACGACGCGGGATCATCCGGCGCGACGATGAACGGCTGGAAATCATCTCGCACGGCCTGCTCGAAGAACTGGTCGTCTGATCCGCCCCGCCTAGGCCAGCGACCATAAGGGCACCGGACCGTAAGCGGTCTGCAATTCGCCTATTTCCTCGATCGCATGCCCCCCCGGTTCAAGCGTCAAAATCATCGCAGATTTATAGTCGGTCAGAACCGCTCCTCCGCCTGAGGCACGCGCCATGTTACCGGCCAGTTCGAACAACGAGGCTGCGGGCCTTTGCCGGTCCATGATATCGATCAGCAGACTGATCCGGTGGTCTACGTTGTGCTGCAGCAGCGATCGACTGGTAGCGAGCAACTCCGCAATATTGGTTGAAATCTTGTATCGGGCATCGCTGACCGAGTGAAACGCGGGAGTGACCTCCGGAAGCTGCGCCAGCCCATCGCTGTCAAGACCATCAACCCACAGTATCCCGGCAATCTCGTTCGCCTCCTCGCCCGAGGGTGCAGTGATCGATTGATGCTCCGCCTTGCGAGCGACCGATATGGAAAATTGATCGTGACCACTATCAGGCCAGACCAGATTCTGGTGGCGCGGTGCATCACCGATCCCGCTGATCGTGAGCGCCTTGGGCCGGCTCTTCAGCACTCCGGCATTACGGACGCATTGACCCATGGCGACCAGATCAGCCAGTTCCACAGCAACCCCAATCGACCGCTCTTCCTCGTGGGGTAATTCGGTCAGCACCTCCAACCGGGCCGCCACATCGATCAGCGCATCAAAACGGGCGAGCCAGTGGTCACCAAAAGGCGCCACCGACAATTCGCGGAAGCGGGCAACCGGATAGGGCAATATGATGTGAAGCTCCGCACCCGATTTGTGCAGCGCCTCGGCGATCAATATGTCCGCCCCCGCTGCCAGCGCACCAAAACCGAAGCCCGGCTTTTCCCGCGCGATGATCGCGTCGATATCTTCGGCAATTTCCGGATCATGCTCGTCAAGCCCGATGATCCCGCTGAAATAGAGGCTGGATGGCGGACGGTGGCGGTCGAGCCAAGCGGCACCCTTCCCCTGCTCTGCGAGGATCAACTCGAACTGGCCGATGGTCGCGGCATGGTCTTCCCAGGCATAAGGCAGTTTCGCGATCCCGGCGGTCAGCGCGGCTCGGGCGCCGGTTGCATCGCCGAGCAACAGCAAGGCCTCCGCCCTTGTCGCTTCGCGCCAATAAGCATTTTCGCCCTGGTCGGGATCGCTGTCGAGAAGCGCCAAAGTTTCTTGCGCAAGCGAACGGGCCCGTTCCGGCTTGCCGCCAAGCAGCGCCAACGCAGCGGCGTTGATCAGCGGGTAGCTGTCATGCTCCAACCCCGCAGCAGCGGCATAAGCAGAAGCCGCTTCACCATAAAGCCGGGCGCGGTCAGCCCCATCAGCGGCCTTCGCCCGATCCTTGAGCAATCGCCCCTTGAGCGTCAGCGCTTTCGGATCATCCCCTCGCTCATCCCAGCCCGAAGAATGAAACAAGGCCCAGGCCCGCGCCGGATTCCCGGTGCGCGCGAGGGAGATGATTTGAATGAGGGGGGTCAAATAGCTAGCCGCCCGCGCTTATGGATAATTTCCACCGGGATGGCCTATGTCGCCGCTTCCGGGGAAAAACGGCTCTTTGGCAGCTTCAAGGTGGAAGGAATATGTGTATGGCTTGCTCCCACGATCCCGAGCTGCGATCGTTCCTTTGTAAGAGAGAACAGCCAACTGACAGTGAGGTCCGTTGTTGTTAGCAGAAAATTTATCAATCTCTTCCAGATCACCAGACTGTTCCACGAAAAAAAGCCTAGGATTAATCATTATCGATCGGTCTAACTTTGTGAAAGGCACTTTTTGGGGATCGAAATCCGCCATGCCTTTTGGAATATAGAAAATCACCTCGGTATCAGACCCGTTGCATCCAAGTGATGTTATGGTCAAATTCCTGCTACTGTCCTGAATGAAGGTTGGCCTTCGCGTTTGTTCAGGGTGACCGTTATTCTTAATTATCTCTTTGATCATTGCTCTGAAATCAGGGTCCGATTTGTAGGGGGATTGCAGGATCTCATGATAGAATATTTTAGCCTCTAGATTCGCCCTAACCTCCAGATAAAGTATCTGGGCCGGGTTGAATGAAGATCCCTGTTCCTGCTGTGATGCGCTAGTCATTTTCTTACTCCTCTCGGTTGATCAATTTTTCGGTACGTTTCCTCCAATCCGCATATCGGGCATTATCCGGATCGTGTCTGACAAGTTGATTGGCGATTCCATAGGATTTCCGAGCATATGTACGGGCCTCATTCTGTCTCTTATTCTCAAACAGCAGTTCGGCGTAACTCAGCTGCGTCACTGCCCATTGTTCCCGCCAGCTTAGATTATCTGGATCCTCGTCGACCAAGGAATTAACCAGGCGAAGTTGTTCGCCGCGATGGGCAAACCCCTTGCCGATTTGCTTGTTGGCAAAATAGGCGTCTGCCAGCCATGCATGTCGGTTGGCCAGATCTGAAAGCACCTGCCGATCATTTGGTAGAAGCGTCCACAGCACTTCGATATATTCCAGAGCCTGAGAACATTCCTGCAGGGCAGATTCCGGATCCGTCGCAGTAGTGATCAATCGGGCGCAGTCACTGCCATGACTATAGCCTGCATGACGGACCCAATCGGCCTGCTTGTTGGGGTTCTGCATCAGTTTTTTGATAAGACTTTTATTCATGACCGTCCGGGACGCTGCTTCCGCATAATCTTTGCGCCAATAGGCTAGGTGCCCCAGCCAGTTTTCACTCTTCGCATGGGCAAATATCCGGTCCGAGTTATTCGGGTCCCGTCTCAGCAAAGCCTCCGTCACCCGGTGCGCCTCGGTGAACTTCGCCAGCGCCTTGTCCAGATCACCCCGCTTCTCGTCATCCTCGCC
>NZ_JBALUT010000019.1:0-45762 GCF_036963705.1 Parasphingorhabdus sp.
CTGATCGAGGTCAATCCCCGCGCCAGCCGGACGGTGCCGTTCGTCGCCAAGGCGATTGGCATACCGATCGCCAAGATCGCCTCGCGCGTGATGGCCGGAGAGAAATTGAAAGATCTGCCCGTGATCAACCGGCATATCGACTATACCGCGGTGAAAGAAGCGGTATTCCCGTTCAACCGCTTCCCCGGTGTCGATCCGGTCCTGTCACCGGAAATGAAGTCCACCGGTGAAGTCATGGGTATCGACCAGAATTTCCCGATAGCCTTTGCCAAATCGCAACTTGGCGCGAGCATCATCTTGCCGGATAGCGGGACGATCTTCATCTCGGTCAAGGAAACCGACAAGAAGGTGATCGAACCGGCCGCCCGTCTGGCGGAGAAACTTGGTTTCAAGCTTATCGCCACGTCCGGCACCGCGGCCTTTCTGACCGAACAGGGGATCAAGGTCGAGAAGGTCAACAAGGTCGCCGAAGGGCGTCCGCATATCGTCGACCGGATCAAGGACGGTGATGTCAGCATGATCTTCAACACCACCGAGGGCTGGCAGTCGCTGAAAGATTCCAAATCGATCCGCGCCGCGGCGCTGGTCGGAAAAATTCCGATCTACACAACCGCCACTTCAAGCGATGCGGTGATGCAGGCGATTGCGGCTCTGCGCGATGAGACTCTTGAAGTTCGTGCGCTACAGTCCTATTATAAGGCTTCGCAGACTTAATTTTCCGACATTTTGTCAAACTGCGGGCGCCCTTCGAAAGCGGGGCGCCGGAAATCTGTTTTTGACGCTGCACGGCAGAAATCGGCAGCCTATCAGTAAGGAAAGGCCAATCTAATGGCTGTTGAAAAAGTACCAATGCTCGCCGAAGGCCATGTAAAAATGGAAGCCGAACTCAAGGCGCTGAAATTGGAGCGTCCGATCATCGTCGACGCGATCGAAACCGCGCGTGCCCATGGCGATCTGTCGGAAAATGCCGAATATCACGCAGCCAAGGAACGTCAGGGCCAGGTCGAGGCGACGATTGGCGACCTCGAAGACAAGCTCTCCCGCGCCCAGATCATCGATCCGACGACCTTGTCCGGTGATAAGGCTGTATTCGGTGCGACGCTGACCTTGCGCGACGAGAACGAAAAAGCGGTGAAATACCAGCTGGTCGGTCAGGCCGAAGCCGATGCCAAGGCTGGCAAGATCAGCTATAATTCACCGATTGGCCGCGCCTTGATCGGCCGCAGTGTCGGCGACGACATCGAAGTGACGGTGCCCTCTGGCGACAAATATTTCCTGCTTGAAAAAATCGAGTTCATCTAAACCGATGAACATGCCGGCCGGAAAACTCACCAACGGACTGATCATTGCCAATGTCTTGATCTTCCTGGTGATCTGGATTTTTGGCTGGGAGCAGGATGCGTTACTGCGCGGCGGGATGTTCCCGATCCGGTTGAGCGGCGAATTTATCGATACATCCGCTTATGGCTGGCTGGTGCCGGCCTGGCTGACGCCACTGTCTTCGGCCTTTTTGCACAGCGGACTGCTGCACATCAGCTTCAACATGCTGATGTTGCTATTCTGCGGCCGCTTTGTCGAACAGGCGCTGGGGCCTCAGCTGATGGCGCTGCTTTATGTCGTCGGTGCTTATGCGGCGGCGATCGCGCAATTTGCAGTCGATACCGGATCAATGATTCCGATGGTCGGCGCCAGCGGCGCTATTTCCGCGATTTTGGGGGCTTATGCATTGCTATTCGCGCGTAACAAGGTCGATCCGGTCGGGCCGATCCCGGGCCATATTGTCCGTATCGTCTGGCTGACGCTGGCGTGGATCGGCATCCAGCTGATGGTCGGTCTGGCCACCAGCGGTAATCTCCAAGGTATCGCGATTTTCGCCCATATTGGCGGATTTGTAACCGGTCTGGTGCTGACCAGACCGCTACTGGAGTGGCGCTTTCGCAGCGTCTAGTCTTCGAGCGGTACGTCCGGCTCGAGCAGCTTGTGCAAATGGACGACAACATATTTCATCTCGGCATCGTCCACGGTTTGCTGGGCCTTTGAACGCCAGGCGTCCTCGGCTTCGTCATAGTCGGGATACACCCCGACCAGATCCATTTTGTCGAGATTGACAAATTCGACGCCGCGCGGATCCTTGACCCGTCCGCCCATGACCAGATGAATTTTGCTGCGTTGTTCGCTCATTTTTTGCCCTGATTTTCTTCTTTTACCGCGCTTTGTGCTGCGGCCATCGCGGTCTTAGCAGCCTCGATCGCTTTGCCAAACATATCTTTAAACTGGTCGCGCATATTGTCATTGCTCAGACCCAATTCGCTGATCTGGTCGCGGCTTGCGTCTTTGGCTGCCTGATAGGCGGTCTTGGCGGTTTCGTTGATCTTGCGCCCAGCGCCGCCCACATATTTACCTTCGGCTTTGCTTTTCGGCAGCATGACTCCGATCAGAACGCCCAGTGCGGCGCCAGCGGCGACAATCGTCAGCGGGCTGTTGGTGATGGTTTCTTCGGACTTGGCCGCCGCTTTTTTGGCGACGTCTTTGGTGGCGGCAACGCGTTCAGCCGCTATTTCACGGCCTTCGCCGAGCAAGGCTGCTGCACGGGCTTTGCTTTCGGACATTTTTTCGCGGGCGACGATGGAGCTTTCGCTGGCAATTTCTCTGGCGGTTTCAAACCGTTCACGGGATGCCGCGCGGGCTTTGTCGATATTGTCGGTTAATTTGCTCATATTCTATTCCTCGATTTGATCCGACGGGGATTTCTTCTGGTTGGCGATAAGTCTGGCGATCGGCCTGCGCATCGCGATCAATGCAGCGGTGGCCGCGACCGTCGCGGTGATAGCCGGATGAGCCTTCAGACCTTTGGTGGCTTTGCGCCCGGCGTCGCCGACCCGGTCAGCGGCTTTGCTTTTGGCTTCGGCCACGAGGTTGGACGGTTTCAGTCGCTCTCGCGTTGCTGCTGTGTCGAGTTTCAGATTCCTGCGCGCTTCGGCCCGGTTCATCGCCAGGCTGCGCAGGCTGAATATTTCATCATTGGTTCTCGACATCATCATTCTCACGAATTATTTTCATCCAGTGGCAGTTTTCTTGCCCTTATTATCGCCATGCTCATCGTTACCGAAGCAACGAGAAGCGCTGACCCGGCGACGATACCGGTCGCCGCCAACGGGCCAAAATATTCCGAGAGAACAAGCAACATTCCCAGAATAAGAGCGATGATTGCCATGATTCCTACCACCACCGCAACCCCGAACAGCAACAGGACACGTTTGGTCGCGGCCAGATTGACCGACAATTTGGTGCGATAATATTCGACTTCCGCGCGAGCCAGAACCCGAACGTCCTCGATCAACTCGTTGACCTGCGACGTCAGAGTCCTGGCGTCGGACGCGGCTCGCGCTTCGTGCTCGGCGTTGTTTGCTGTTTCCTCGGAAAGTCGCTCGTCATCCAAAACTGGAATATCCTTGTTCTGCAACATCCGTCACCTGCTAATATGGTGACGGCAGGTTACACTCATGCGTCGCGATCATCCATCCCTGATTTGACCAGGCGAGAGATCAAAAACCCGACAACGGCCGCTGCGCCAATCGCCACTGCCGGACTTTTCCGGACAAAGTCGCGTGCGTCTTCGACCATCTCGTCAACTTCCTTGCCGTTGAGCTTTTCAGCGAAGGCGGAGACCGAGTCTGCTGCTGAACGGGCATAGTTGCCGTATTTCTCGCCGACATTGTCGTCGATGGTTTTCGCGCTATCCTCGATCATCTTGCTCAGATTTTCGATCGCATTGCCGGTGTGTTCCTTGCCCGCGGTGGCCGCCGATTTGGCTTTGGTCATCGCACGTTCCTTGAAATCACCCGTCGAGCTCGCTTTTGAAGCCGCTGCCTTGGTCGCACCGGCCTTCAATGGAGCTGCCTTTTGCGCCTTTGTCGTGCGCTTTTCAGATGTGTCTTTTTTCGCTGCAGGTTTTTTTGCCGCAGTCTTGGTATTTGTCTTCCCGGCTGGTTTCTTGACTTCTGCCATGATCAATAATCCTTCTTCGTTTGTCCCTTGCCAACGCACAGCAAATGGGAATTGTTCCATTTGAAGTTCCCTCATAAAAGAAATGGGATGATTTGCCATGTTATCAAGGGGCAAAGCACGGATAAATCTAGTGCAATAGATTGCAAGAAGCCCGCCGTGGCTCTAAGGGCATGGCAATTGTTTTACTTCACTCGGAGCATTTTCATGACCGCAATAATCGACCTTCATGCCCGTCAAATTCTCGATAGTCGTGGCAACCCGACCGTAGAGGTCGATATTCTGCTCGAGGATGGCAGTTTTGGCCGGGCAGCCGTTCCGTCCGGTGCCTCAACCGGTGCATATGAAGCGGTTGAATTGCGCGATGGTGACAAGAGCAAGTATCTCGGCAAGGGCGTTCTCAAGGCTATTGATGCAGTCAATGGCGAGATCAAGGATGCGCTGACCGATCTGGATGCAGAAGACCAGGAAGAACTGGATGCTGTGATGATCGCCCTTGATGGCACGCCCAATAAAGCAAGACTGGGTGCCAATGCGATCCTGGGCGTCAGTCTGGCCGTGGCAAAGGCTGCAGCAGACGCTCGCGGTTTGCCGCTCTATCGTTATGTCGGCGGGGTTTCGGCTCATGTCCTGCCGGTGCCGATGATGAACATCATCAACGGCGGTGAGCATGCCGACAATCCGATCGATTTCCAGGAATTCATGGTGATGCCGGTCGGGGCTGACAGCCTCTCGGAAGCGGTTCGCTGGGGGTCGGAAATTTTCCACACGCTCAAAAAAGGCCTGTCCGAAAAAGGACTGGCCACTGCGGTTGGCGACGAAGGTGGCTTTGCACCAAATCTCGGCTCTACCCGTGAAGCGCTCGACTTCATCATGGCTTCGGTTGAAAAAGCCGGGTTCAAGATTGGCGACGAAGTCGTGCTTGCGCTGGATTGTGCGGCAACCGAATTTTTCCGGGACGGCAAATATCATATCTCCGGTGAGGGCAAGGTGCTCAGCCCGGCAGAGATGTCCGACTATCTCGCCGCGCTTTGCAAGGACTATCCGATCAAGTCGATCGAAGACGGGATGTCGGAAGATGATTTTGAAGGCTGGAAGCTGATCACGGATGCGGTGGGCGATACGGTGCAACTGGTCGGTGACGATCTGTTCGTGACCAACCCGGAGCGTCTGTCGATGGGCATCGCCGACGGCCTTGCCAATTCGCTGCTGGTGAAGGTCAACCAGATCGGAACACTTTCGGAAACATTGGCTGCGGTACGGATGGCGCAAAATGCTTCTTATACAGCGGTCATGTCGCATCGCTCCGGTGAAACCGAAGATAGCACCATCGCCGATCTCGCGGTCGCGACAAATTGCGGTCAGATCAAGACCGGAAGCCTGGCGCGGTCGGACCGGCTGGCAAAATATAACCAGCTGATCCGGATCGAGGAAGAATTGGGAAGCGTCGCACGTTACGCCGGGCGTTCCATTTTCAGTTAAACGCTGTTTCCTCGTTTTTATGAGGCGGCTGGGCGTCCTTTGTCCGATTTAAATATTAACCCTCTTGCCAGCGAATCACTTTTCTGATTCAAGACTGTTCTATGGCGCAACGCGAAAAAATTACCGGTTTGATAAGAGCGGCCCTCGGGCCGGGCTTTGCGTTGATGACTCTGCTTGCCATCGCCGGCTATGCGGTAATCGGACCGACCGGGGTTTTGGCATGGGGCGAATATCAAGCCAAGCTGGAGACGCGCGGAATCGAACTGGCGAAGCTGGAAGCAGAACGCGATGCTTTGGGCAATCGGGTGCGACTGCTCGATCCACGCGGTGCTGATCCTGACCTGATCAGTGAACTGATGCGCAAGAAATTAAACGTGGTCCATCCCGACGAGATCATTGTTCCATTGAAATAGGCTTCGGCTGTTTCAGTCTGTCCTACCAATTATTTAACCGGTCAGCGAGTCTAAGTACTTGGGTAACGCAGCAGTTTTGGCTATGCTATTCCT
Source organism: Parasphingorhabdus sp. (assembly GCF_036963705.1). Taxonomy (GTDB): domain Bacteria; phylum Pseudomonadota; class Alphaproteobacteria; order Sphingomonadales; family Sphingomonadaceae; genus Parasphingorhabdus. Next base: position 5,994 of record NZ_JBALUT010000019.1, read on the forward strand.
TCGTCAAAAAAAGGATCCCGCTCGCGTGGCAAAATCTCCCCGGAAAACCACTTCAGTCAAGAAATCCGTCGCGCCAAAGAGCGCCAAAACCGAAACAAGGCCTGCCGTGCTTTCCACGGGTGGATTGAAAGCGCCGATTTACAGCGCGACCAAAGCAGAGATGCTCGATTTCTACGAACAAATGCTGCTTATCCGGCGGTTTGAGGAGAAAGCCGGCCAACTATATGGCCTCGGCCTGATCGGTGGTTTCTGCCATCTTTATATCGGCCAGGAAGCGGTGGTTACCGGTCTGCAATCTGCGATCAATCCCGGCAAGGATAGCGTCATTACCGGCTATCGCGATCATGGTCATATGCTGGCTTGCGGTATTGATCCGAATATCGTGATGGCAGAGCTTACCGGCCGCGCCTCGGGCATTTCGAAAGGCAAGGGCGGTTCGATGCACATGTTCTCGGTCGACCATGGCTTCTATGGCGGCCATGGTATCGTGGGCGCCCAGGTCTCGCTCGGCACCGGTCTGGCCTTTGCCCATAAATATAAAGAGGACGGCGGCGTCTGTCTGGCCTATTTCGGTGACGGGGCTTCCAATCAGGGCCAGGTCTACGAAAGCTTCAATATGGCGGAACTCTGGCAGCTGCCGGTGATCTTCGTGATCGAGAATAACCAATATGCCATGGGCACGAGCGTCAACCGCTCCTCTGCTGAAGACCAGCTCTACCGGCGCGGTGAAAGCTTCCGCATCCCCGGCGTCCAGGTCGACGGCATGGATGTGCTGGCGGTTCGCGGTGCGGTGGAAGAAGTTTTGAAGGACGTGCGGAGCGGCGGCGGTCCGGTATTGATGGAGCTTAAAACCTATCGCTATCGCGGCCACTCGATGTCCGACCCGGCCAAATATCGCAGCCGCGACGAGGTTCAGGATGTGCGCGAGAAGTCCGATCCGATCGAACGGCTGAAAGCGACCTTGCTTAAAGAGGGCGTGACCGAAGAGGATCTGAAAGCATTGGACAAGAAGGTCCGCAAAACAGTGATAGAAGCCGCAGACTTTGCCGAAAGTTCACCCGAACCGGAAATGTCCGAACTTTATACAAACGTTCTGGTGGAGCAATATTGATGGCTATCCAACTCAAAATGCCCGCCCTGTCGCCGACCATGGAAGAAGGCACATTGGCCAAATGGTTCGTCAAGGAAGGCGACGAAGTCAGCTCCGGCGATATTCTCGCGGAGATTGAAACCGACAAGGCAACGATGGAATTCGAAGCCATTGACGAAGGCGTGATCACCAAAATAATGGTCGCGGCGGGAACAGATGCCGTCGCAGTCGGAACGGTAATTGCCGAAATGGCCGGCGAAGATGAAGAGGCCTCCCCGGCGACGACCGAGGAACCGGCTACCACTGCCAAGGCCGAAGCCGAGCCTGAACCCGACGACTCTGCGGCCCCAGAAATCACAAAAGCCGCGCCGCCAGCGCCGATTTCGCGAGCCGAAGATCCATCGGTGCCTGCGGGTACCGAGATGGTTTCGCTGACGGTGCGGGAAGCTTTGCGCGACGCGATGGCGGAAGAAATGCGCAAGGACGAGACCGTCTTTGTGATGGGCGAAGAAGTCGCCGAATATCAGGGCGCCTACAAGGTCACCCAGGGCCTGCTCGAAGAATTTGGTGCGAAGCGGGTGATTGATACACCGATCACCGAACATGGTTTTGCCGGCATTGGCGCTGGCGCGGCGATGGGCGGATTGAAGCCGATAGTCGAATTCATGACCTTCAATTTCGCGATGCAGGCGATCGACCAGATCATCAACTCGGCGGCCAAGACCAATTATATGTCCGGCGGCCAGATGCGCTGCCCGATCGTGTTTCGCGGTCCCAATGGCGCGGCTTCGCGCGTTGGTGCTCAGCATAGTCAGAATTACGGCCCGTGGTACGCAGCGGTTCCCGGCCTGATCGTAATTGCGCCTTATGATGCTGCCGATGCCAAAGGTTTGCTGAAAGCGGCGATCCAGTCACCCGATCCGGTCGTGTTCCTGGAAAATGAACTGCTCTACGGACGCTCATTCGAAATACCAGAAATCGACGATTATACGCTTCCGATCGGCAAGGCGCGGATCATGCGCGAAGGCAGTGATGTCACAATTGTCAGCTATTCGATTGGTGTTGGTCTGGCGCTCGAAGCGGCTGACAAGCTGGCGGGCGAGGGGATTGAAGCCGAGGTTATCGATCTCCGCACCTTGCGACCGCTCGACACCGAGACTGTGCTGAAAAGCCTCGCAAAAACCAATCGTATGGTGGTTGCAGAGGAAGGGTGGCCAACCTGCTCAATAGCTAGTGAAATCATCGCTGTCTGCATGGAACAGGGCTTCGACGATCTGGACGCACCGGTCATGCGGGTGACCAACGAAGATGTGCCACTGCCTTATGCAGCCAATCTTGAGAAAGCAGCGCTGCTCGACAGCGCGCGGATCATCACGGCGGTGAAGAAGGTCTGCTATCGGTAGTTGGCTGTGTTTAGAAGGTATCGTTATAGGTGGTGCACAGCGCCCTCGGGCCGCCGTCATTGGCTAGACCTGCCGCTAGATTGCGATCATCGCGGATGTTGAAGGCGGCTTCCTGACGGATGACGCGCGGTTCTACAAACAGATCGCCAAACATTCCTTCAAATTCATATTCGAGTTCCACGAACATGATCGCGGTTCCGAAGACGGCCGCAACCTCTGAGCCATCCTGGCCCATACCGGTAAAGTTGACGTCGCTGGTTCCGTTGGTACCCTGTCCGCCATATGCTGGCGTGGCAGCAAGTATTCCCTTGCAACGCTGCCACCGGATCAACTGATTGTTGTTGCCATCCAGTTCCAGGCTGGACAATATGACCCGGCCGCGCGACAGAAGCTTGATATTATCACTCTGCAATGCAGTGCCTCGAAATGACCGCATGATATCTGATTCTGTGATTGTCGGTGCCACGAGACCATTGTTGGTCTGTCCCAGGCGCGAGGCGTTATCAGCCAGGTTAAGTGCGGTTTGGCTCAACTGCATATTGATGATTGCCAAGTTGGAAATTTCCAGTCCAAAGAAACCAAGTCCCATGAATATTGGCAGGCTGAATGCGAATTCGGTTAGCGCAAGGCCGGTCCGATCCTTCATCAGGCGCTTCAGCATTCCTGACATCGCGCCCTTTTTCCGTACCGGCATTTTTATATTTTCCATTGCCATATATCCTTAGATGCAGTTGCCGGGCGTCACGGGGGACTGATCGGCTTGTTGAGCATAAGGCTGGTTTTGAAGCACAGTAGATGCTGTCAGTTTGATAGATTGGGGCATGCCCATCAGCCGATATAACGGAAACAGCCGATCATAGGTTACCGCAACATTGTAGACCACGACATCGCGCGCGCCACCAAGCCCTTCCTCACCAATATCTGCATCCCATTGGCCGTTGGCGTTTTCGTCCTCAAACACTTCATTATTGTTGCAGTCTGAGTCGCCGTTACTGTCGGTGAAGGCCTCGGGCCGGTTGACGTCATCGAAGCTGAAATAGCTGGCGCGCTCGATTTCAATATCGTCACGTTCGATGCTGTTAGCCAGATTTTGTATAGACGTCCGGACTTTATCGTCGATGATGTCGGTGTTGCCAGCAAGCGCAGCATTTTCCAGGGCCGAATTTCGCGATGCTTCTTGCACTGCGCCGTTCAGGATCGATTTGACATATGTGATATGCCCGAAATCAAATATCCCCATCAGCAGCATGAAGAACACGGGTGCAATGATCGCAAACTCAACCAAGGTTGCACCCTCCTCGTCACGCGTCACGCGTTTTGAAATTTTATATATCATTCGGTCAGCCTCAAATCTGCAATCGATGCCGCAATCTCAGCGAAATTCTGATTTAGCTGCGCCGCATTTGTCGAGACGAAAGCGCTGTTCGGGCTTGCGCAGTTTCTCAGGTCATCATTGAGATTGGTCGCGAAGGCCACGACCCAGAGACGAATGCCCTTGGCTCTAATGGCAGCACAGATCGCGTTGAAGCGCGAAGTGTGACGTGAGACCAGCTGCGCATCGCTCCCGTCATTACTGACGCGGCGATCGTGAATATCCACGCCATAGGCGCTGTAATAGACAGGGCCCGGGTCCAATATGCCATCGGTCATAAAGATAATATGACGACTTACAAAACCGTTATTGGGAGCGGGCTGGTTCACATTGGCCGAAAAGATTCCGTCCGGTGAACTCAATCGAGCACCCCACATCGCACCGATATCGTGATAGGTTCCGCCATTGGCATTGAGCGCATCTGAATAGGTTACGAACGCACTTCGTGTCATTTCTCCCAACAGGCGCGCTGGCTGGGGGCAGGCAGTTTGCACACTGCCGCCGTTAGTGGCCACATTGTTGGTGTAGCGCCACGCTCCGCTGGAGTACGCCCAGCGAGCATAGCTCACTTCGGGCCAGTATGGACGCCAACGTGTGTCATTGCTGTTTGGCGCCGCATCGATATTTAGATCGGATGCGTTTGTTGATACGATTCTGCCCAACGGACCATTGTATGAGAAAGTTGCATCAGCTACGGTTTTGCGTTCTTCAATACAACCTTCCCATCTGGTTCGCGCACTGTCACCAACCGTGTTGGACGGAATGGGAACCCTGGTACCATTGTCTATCGATGAAACATAAGCCTGGACCGGCCAGGTAAGATTGTCATATTCCCAGCGGTCGAATGTCGCACCTGATCGGGTACCATCATAGGACTCAACTCTAGTGGGCTGAGTGGTAGTTACCTTACGCGTACAAGTCTTGATCGTCTGTCCATCTCTGGTGGCTGACGATCCTGACCAGCTTTGCAGCGAATAGGTTCTGGTAATGTTGCCAGTCACTTTGGGATTTGGACCTGCAGTATAATCTCTAGCCTGGCCGTCGGTGCTACTGCGGTCGGGAGTGGTTATGTTGCCGTTGTTCCGATCTACGCGATAATAGCGGAAATTATCGTTGTTAGCATATTTGTTGCAATTGGAACTGGTCAGTAGCGCCGGATCATTATCATCTTCGGCAAAAACTTCCGTGGTCGTGGAAGTAGATACCGGACCGTCTACCTGATAAACAGCCCGTCGCGATTGATAAGTAGCCGTCTCGCCAGTGGCCTGGCCGACAATCATGTCATTGCCGGGGTCGTTGGCCAGCAAAAGCCGACCGACATTTACCGTGCCGGAATAGGGTACCATTCCGTACCTGATGCGCGCCTGTGAACTGGCCGATGCCGTTGCCAATATATCGTAAAAATCAACCATTGCAGTGCGCAGGGCACGTATTCTGGTCGTCGTGCCACCATTGCCGGTGGAGACATTATTATCCATCGATCCAGTGGTATCCAATACCATCGTGACATCGGCGTTACTGATGGTCAGTAGCGCATTGCATTTTGCCGATAGCGAGATGGAGTCAAAACCGAAGACCTTCATGACAACAGTTGGCAACTTGGTCGTGGCGACGCCTTCGACCAAACCACCGGCATTGGGTGATGAGGCTACGAAGCTTGTATCCTTGCTATTTTGGTAGTTTTGCGGGAAGTTGGCGTTGAACAGAGCCGCCGCACGATCATTGGCTTGTTGGTCAAACGTGCCGTCACCGACCGCTTTACGGCCGGCGAGAACGCCAGCATCACAGGCCTGCTGCAAACGCGCCTTGACCATATAGGTACGGCTTGCGTCGACGCCGCCGCCGATCATCGCAGTAAGCGGCAGCAAGGCTGCACCCATCATCGCAATCGTATTACCAGCGGTGTCCGACAGCAATTTTTGCATAAATGATTTTCGCGATTTCATCTCGTTCTTGTCAATCATGTACCCCGGGCCCCCGATCAATGCGCAAACGGATCACGCATGTGGATTTCAATTCAGGGTGTTAGATAGCGAGAAAAGGGTTAGCGGCTGGCCAATGGCTTTGGTTAAAGCGATCTTTACCTTGATTTTACTAGGAAAACTGGCGACCGCTGCAACATGAATGATGTGCTGAAAGAACTGGAACCGCTCCAAAGATTGATTGTTGCCTATGCAAAATCAACCGATCGTGCTCGTTATGCGCTGTTATTTGCCCTCGACGCGCGATTCGCGGAAATAGTCCGTTCAACGTCGGAAATATTGATTGGACAGATGCGGTTAACCTGGTGGCGGGATATTTTAACCAAGCCAGTGGCCGAGAGGCCGATTGGCGAACCGCTGGTCGAATATATCAATCTGCTCGAAACCGGAGGGGAAGACCTCAAGCCGCTGTTGGCTCTGCTCGATGGATGGGAAGTGATGCTCGACGATTTTCCGTGGGATGATCGTCAGTTTCAAACCTATGCATCAGCCCGTGGTCCCGGATTTTTCGATTTTGGACTAGCGGGTGCGAAGCCATTGACCAAAGGTCAGGCAGAACAGGCCCGGGCTTGGGCATTGTGGGACTTTGCCCGGCATTGCTCAGACGCAAATATGCGGTCGTCGGCCTTCGATCGCTGCTCGGAGATAGTCAAGGCGCAGAAGCGCGTCGATTTTGACAGAAGCGGACGACCGCTCTCTATCCTTTGCAGACTGATGGTCCGCGATGTTAGGACCGGGCAACTGGCTGCCGATCTATATACTCCGGCCAGCGCCGCGCGCATCATCTGGCACGGTATCGCTGGTCGCTAGGACGACAGCCGCTAATCTGCGGATAGCGCTTATGAAGAGATTTGCAGCCGGTGCTGCCGGCATGATGTTGATGCTGACGGCGGGGTTGTTCATCTGGATCGGTGCGGAAGGGCAGGACATTCCTATAGCCGCACCGCCGCCGCGTCCGGAACCGGTCGAGGTCGAAACGCTGCCGATGGCGGAAAGCGATGCAGAAATGATCGGCCCCGCGCCGCCGACACCACCCCGTGCCTATAAGCCCTCTCGCGAAGAACTCCGGTTCAATCGCTATGATCGCAACCGCGATGAAATTGTCACTCGGCTGGAAATGATGAGCAGTCGTACGGATTCTTTCCGGAAACTCGATAAAGACGGCAATAATTACCTGTCGTTCGAGGAATGGGCGATCGCCACCAGCGACCGTTTTGCAGGTGCTGACGGTGACGGCAATGGTCAGCTTACCCGCACCGAATTTCGGCGGACAAGACCCAAAAGGTCACCGCCTCGCTGTAAATGCTAGGCGAGTTGCAGACCTTGTGATGACAGCGGGTGCAACCATAAGGCAAAATCTTCGCGAGCCCGCGTCGTGTAGGCTTCCTTGCGTTCCTTCTTCTTCACCCGATCTTCGAACGGCGGGAAGAGGCCGAAATTGACGTTCATCGGCTGATAGTCGCGAGCGTCGGCGCCGCCGGTAATGTGCGACAGCAATGCGCCGAAAGCAGTGGTCTGCGGTGGCAGGGTGAAGGGTTCGCCGCGGATTTCGGCAGCAACCATCCGGCCGACCATCAAGCCAACCGCCGAGCTTTCTACATAGCCTTCGCAGCCGGTGATCTGGCCGGCGAAGCGGATATGCGGCGCTTTTTTGAGCCGCAGTTCCGTGTCGAGCAATTTGGGGGCGTTGATGAATGTATTGCGATGAAGACCGCCCATCCGGGCGAATTCGGCATTCTCCAGACCGGGAATGGTTTTGAGCAGATCGGCCTGAGCGCCATATTTGAGCTTGGTCTGGAAGCCGACCATATTCCAGAGCGTGCCAAGCGCATTGTCCTGACGGAGCTGGACGACCGCATAGGCTTTGCCGCCAGTGTGGCTGTTGGTCAGGCCAACCGGCTTCATCGGTCCGAAGCGCAAGGTTTCCGGACCGCGCGAGGCCATGACTTCGATCGGCATGCAGCCTTCGAAATAGGGCGTGTCTTTTTCCCACTGTTTGAAGTCGGTTTTTTCGCCGTCGAGGAGACCCTGGATGAAGGCCCCATATTGCTCTTGGTCCATCGGGCAGTTGATATAGTCCTTGCCGTCGCCTTCCGGCCCGACCTTGTCCCAGCGCGACTGCATCCAGGCGATGTCCATATTGATGCTCTCTTTATAGACGATCGGGGCGATCGCATCGAAAAAGGCCAGGGAGTCCTCGCCGGTTGCTGCGCCGATACTCTCGGCGAGGGTCATTGCGGTGAGCGGGCCGGTGGCGACAATCGTCAGGCCGCTTTCGGGCAGCTTATCGATCCGTTCGCGGACAATCTCGATATTGGGATGTTCGCTCAGCCGTTTGGTTACGCCTTCCGAGAAATGATCGCGGTCGACTGCGAGAGCCGATCCGGCGGGCAGGCGATGCTTGTCGCCTTCGCCAATGATGATCGAATTGAGGTCGCGCATTTCCTGATGCAAAAGCCCGACCGCATTTTTTTCCGCATCATCCGAGCGGAAACTGTTCGAACAAACCAGTTCGGCAAGGCCCTCGGTCTGATGCGCGGGTGTCATTTCCCCGCTCCCCCGCATCTCGGAAAGGCGCACTTTTACACCCTGTTCCGCGAGTTGCCATGCTGCTTCCGACCCGGCGAGTCCGCCACCAATAATATGTACATCTGTCATGGGCGCCTTAGTGTTGTGGTAAGACTCTAATGTCAATCTGGCAGTCACGCTTGTTGCGTGATAGAGTCGATCGAGAAGAGGGGCCAAGACATTCCGATGAAAAGTGCATTTGCAGAATCCCGACCATTTTTGCTGCTCAGCTTGCTGTTCGGGATCAGCTATTTCTTTGTTAAAGATAGCAATATTCCCGGTCTCTACCTGATCGCGTGGAAAGGCGCTGGCGTCGGATTTCTCGCGATTTACGCGCTGGTTCGGCTCCATCGGCTGGACGGCAAGATTGTCGGCGCGATCATGGCGCTTGGTGCGATCGGTGACATGGCGCTGGAATATGACCTGATTCTCGGTGCTGGCGCGTTTATGGCCGGGCATCTGCTGGCGATTGTCTTCTACTCCCGGTTCCGCCGCCATCAACTGGGGTTCAGCCAGAAAGTTTTCGCGATCATATTGGTGCCGCTTTCGGTTCTGATTGCCTGGACATTGCCTTCGGTCCGGGCCGATGCAGCCGGTGTCGCGGTCTATTGCCTGTCGGTGGCGGCCATGGCGGCGATGGCCTGGACCAGCCGCTTCTCGCGCTATCAGGTCGGGATCGGTGCCGTGCTGTTTCTGGTCTCGGACCTGCTGATATTTGCCCGGATGGGACCTCTGGAATCCAGCATTGTTCCCGAGCTTCTGGTCTGGCCCCTATATTATTTCGGCCAGTTCATGATCGCTACCGGCATCGTTGCTACGCTACGTCACGAAATGGCGGCAGAAAGCGCCGACCCGGTTCACGCCTGATAAGCAGCGATAGTGGTCCGGTGGAGCAGGCGGTCGTGGCCGTCATAGCCACCGGTCGCGCAGTGCAGCACCGACCGATTGTCCCACATGATCAGCATATCGGCCTGCCAATGGTGGCGATAGACAAATTCGTCGCGGCTTTGCCAGACGTATAATTGCTGGAGCAGGGGCAGGGATTCTTCCTGCGCCATGCCTTCAAAGCCAATGATATAGCCCATGCAGCTGAACAGTCCCAGGCGTCCGGTTTCCGGATGTTCGCGGATCAGCGGGTGGGTCTGGACTGCGCGGGCCGATTCATCAGGACGGATCGCCATGCTGCGGCCCTCGTCCTTTTCGCCATATGCGCCGTCGGGGGCGTAGGCGAGTCCGGCGCTGTGAATCGCGGTCAGGCCCTCATATTGGGCGCGCATTTCCGGCGGCATCGCGTCGAGCGCTGCATGCTGGTTGGCGAATAATGTATCACCGCCGACGGGAGGAATAGTGATCCCCAACAGGCAGGTGCCGGCCGGTGGTTGGGCCTGAAAGCTCCAGTCGCTGTGCCAATTCTCGGCAAATAGAGGGCTTTTCTCGTCGGCATCGCGGCGGATAGCGGCGATATGCTTGCGGCCCTCTATTGGATCGAAAAACGGGTCATGTCCGAAGCCGCCAAAATAAAGGGTGAATCGCTCGAGATCATCATCGGTCATTTTCTGATCGGGGAAGGACAGAACATGATGATCGAGCCAGGCCGCCCTTATGCCAGCGACCTGCTCGTCAGTGAGCGGTCGGGACAGATCAATTCCTGTAACCTCGGCCCCACAGGCTTGGCCCGACGGCGTGATCGTAATCGACATGAATTCTCTCCCTAACTTTCGAACTGGTCGCGCGGTTTCACCATGGCGGGCCGCATAAATCCAGATTTCCTATCGCATTGGCGGATTCGCCTAATGGCAGTACCATGACGTTGGGGAAGGAAAACGGACCGCTTTTTCCACGCTGCTCGGCGACCATATCACCGTCAAACAGGGTCCAGCCCAACTTGCGGTAAAATTCTACATTATGGTCTTCGCAGAATAGAAGGCCGAACGCACATCGTGCTTCTGTCCGCAAAAGGGTGACGAGACGGTGCATGACCTGTTTGCCAAAACCCCCGCCCTGAAATTCTGGGTCGGTCATCACACCGCCAACTCCGGCAACGTGCAACTTCTCGCCGTCGCACAGGATTTCGCGCTCATGAATGCCGGCAACCGCCCGCACAGAATCCTCAACATAGAGCAGTACACGCCTCTGCGGCTGTGCCCATTCTAAGCCGTGCATCGGCGTATCCATCAGTTTTTCAGGCGGGTAAATCAGTTCCCGCATCGCTGCTATTTCAGGCCAGCTCAGCGCGCCGTCCTTAACTAGAAAGGTCGGCGCGCCGCTTGTCATGCTTGTGGATCGTCACCGGTTTCCGGTGTTTCTGGAGCCGCAGCTTCTCCCTCTGAAACGCCCTGTTCGACCATTTCTTCAGCTACGGCGTCTTCCGCTTCATTTTCCGATTCTTCTTCCTCGTCAATCTTGGCAGCACCGACGACATGTTCGCCTTTGGCGACATCGAACAATTTGACACCCGAACTATTGCGTCCGATCACTCGCATGTCGGCGACTTTCATGCGGATGAGCTTCGCCTGGTCGGTGACTAGCATGACCTGCTCGTCGTCAGTCGCGCGGAAGCTGGCAACGACCGTGCCGTTGCGCTTGATATTATCGATATTGAGAATGCCCTGACCACCACGTCCAGACTGGCGATATTCGTAGGCGCTCGAGCGCTTGCCATAGCCATTGGTACAAACGGTAAGGATGAAATCTTCCGTTTCGCTAAATTCAGCCATGCGTTCGGCGGAGAGCTCGGGTGCGTTCTCATTGTCTTTCCATGGAGCGGCTTTCAGATATTGATCGCGCTCCTCGGTCGAGGCTTCAAAACCGCGCAATACGGAAAGCGAGATGACCTCGTCGTCACCCTTTAGCGCAATCCCGCGAACACCGGTCGATGTCCGGCTCTGGAACGAGCGCACCGCGTCACCGGCGAAGCGAATCGCCTTGCCGTTCTTGGTTGCGAGCAGGACGTCGTCATTGTCGCTGAGCAATTCGACGCCGATCAGATGATCTTCGCTTCCTTCGTCGAATTTCATCGCGAATTTACCGTTGGACGGCACGTTGGTAAAGCTGTCCATGCTGTTACGCCGGACGCCGCCTTTGGCGGTGGCAAACATAACGTGCAGACTTGCCCACTCGGCTTCGTCTTCGGGTAAAGGCAATACGGTGGAAATTGTTTCGCCATCCGCCAACGGCAGCAGGTTAATCATCGGCCGCCCCTTGGTCTGGGGGCCGCCTTCCGGCAATTTCCAGACCTTCAGCCGGTAGACTTTACCGTGGGTCGAGAAGAACAAGACCGGCGTATGGGTTGAAGTCACGAACAGCTCGACGATCGCATCTTCATCCTTGGTCGCCATGCCTGCGCGGCCTTTGCCACCCCGGCGTTGGGCGCGAAATGTGTCGAGCGGGGTGCGTTTGATATAGCCGCCGTGAGTGACGGTCACGACCATCTCTGACCGTTCCATCAGATCTTCGTCTTCGAGGCCATCCCAGGCAGCGGTGATTTCCGAAAGTCGTGGCGTGGCAAATTCATCGCGGACTTGCTCGAGCTCTTCACGCATCACGGCATAAAGTTTGGCACGGTCGGCCAATATCGCCAGATATTCCTCAATCGCGATAGCCAGTTCTTTGAGCTCGTCGCCAATTTCTTCGCGGCCAAGCGCTGTCAGTTTCTGCAGACGCAGATCAAGGATCGCTTTGACCTGAACCTGGGAAAGTTTGTAGGTGTCGCCTTCGACCTCGGTTTCGATCGCCTCGACCAATTTGATATAGGCAGCGATCTCGGCAATCGGCCATTCGCGCCGCAGCAGGGATTCGCGGGCTTCTGCCGGGGTCGAGGAACCACGGATGATCCGGACAACTTCGTCCATGTTGGTGACCGCAACCACAAGGCCGAGCAAGATATGCGCCCGTTCGCGCGCCTTGTTGAGCTCGAACTTGGTCCGCCGGGTGATGACTTCCTCGCGGAAGGTGACGAATGATTCGATAATATCGCGCAGATTGAGCACTTCGGGTCGTCCGCCGCGAATGGCGAGCATATTGGCAGGAAAGCTCGACTGGGCAGGGGTGAAGCGCCAGATCTGGTTGAGCACGACATCGGCTGTAGCATCGCGCTTCAGCTCGATGACAACGCGGACACCGGCACGGCTTGATTCGTCGCGAATGTCGGAGACGCCCTCGATGCGCTTGTCCTTGGCGGCTTCGGCGATCTTTTCGACCAGACCGGACTTGCCGACCTGAAACGGGATGGAGGTCAGTACGATCGAGCGTTTGTCGCCGCGTCCTTCCTCTATCACATGGCGTGCGCGCATCATGATCGATCCGCGGCCTTCGGTATAAGCAGAACGTGCGCCTGCGTGGCCCAAAATCAGGGGCGCTGTTGGAAAATCGGGACCGGGGATGATTTCGATCAGTTCGTCGATCGTAATTCCGGGATTCTCGATATAGGCCAGGCTGGCGGTAATTACTTCGCCGAGGTTATGCGGAGGAATATTGGTGGCCATGCCGACCGCGATGCCGCCAGCGCCGTTGACCAGCAGGTTGGGGAAACGGGCAGGGAGAACGTTCGGTTCTTGCCGGCTGCCGTCATAGTTGGGAACGAAATCGACGGTGTCCTTGTCGAGATCGTTGAGCAGGAAATTGGCGACCTTGTTGAGCCGCGCTTCGGTGTAACGCATTGATGCCGGCATATCCGGATCCATCGAGCCGAAATTACCCTGACCGTCGATCAATGGCACGCGCATCGACCAGTCCTGGGTCATACGGGCCAGCGCCATGTAGATCGCGCTGTCACCATGGGGGTGATAGTTGCCCATCACGTCACCGACGATCTTCGCGCATTTGCGATAGGGACGTCCGGCGACCATGCCGCCTTCTTGCGCGGCAAATAATATGCGGCGATGAACCGGCTTCAGGCCGTCGCGCACATCAGGCAGCGCGCGGCTGACGATGACCGACATGGCGTAATCCATATAGCTGGATTTCATCTCGTCGACGATGTCAATCGGTTCGATATTGGAAGGTGACGGTGGAGTGGTTTGTTCGTTCACAAACGGGCCTTTTTCATGGGTTTTTTCTTGTCGATTCTTCTAGGGGAAAGGGCCAGCAAAAGCCAGCCCTTCGGGCCAGTTTTACAATAATAATACAGTGCTGAAATCAGGGTTGGATTTCCGCTCCGTCCCATGCGAAAATTTTGCCGCTGTCAGCGGGTTCCAGCCGGTCCAGAACATCAAGAAGGTGTCGCGCGGCGTAATCGGAATCGAATAATTTCGCGGCGGGCACGTTGCTCTGGAACGGCGCGCTCAGCGGCGTATCTACCGTGCCGGGGTGAAGCGCCACGATGATCGTGCGGTCATTCTTGCGCGACCATTCTATCGACAGGTTGCGGATCATCATATTGAGCGCTGCCTTGGATGCGCGGTAACCGTACCAGCCGCCAAGCCGATTATCCGATATGCTTCCGACTCTTGCGGACAAGGCAGCAAACCGGCTGATCTCGGTCCGCTCCATCAGCGGCAGAAAATGTTTGGCGACAAGGGCCGGGCCGATCGCGTTGACCTGATAGTTTTGCATCAACCATTCGGGGTCGAGCTGGCGGAGGCTTTTCTCCGGACCCTTTTCGGCATCGTGAAGCAGACCGGTGGCCACGAAGATTAATGATGGCGAAATCCTTGCGCCCTTTAGCCACGTAGCCGCTTTCTCTATGCTGACTTCGGATGTGAGGTCGACAGGCACAGGGCTGTCACTGGACCGGGAAAAGCGGATAACGGTATCAAACCGGCTGTCGGTTTCGAGAGCATCGGCGATCGCCGCGCCAATCCCGCCGGTCGCGCCAAAAATGACAGCGGATTTTCCGGTCATGAGCGCACGAAGCGCAGACTGCTTTCTGTGCTGCTTTCGGTATCATAGCGATAGCCGTCATAGTCAAAGCCCTTGAGCGCCTCTGGATCGGTCAGGTGATTTTCGCATATATAACGCGCCATCATGCCGCGCGCGCGCTTGCCTTCAAAGCTGATGAACTTGGGGCCGTCGGGGCTGTTTTTGCGGAAATCGACTTCGATGATCCGCCCGGGCAGCTTTGCGACATGCGGCTTGACCGAGGCCCAATATTCGTTGCTCGCCAGATTGACGACGGTTTTGCTGCCGATCTGCTCGAGATCTGCCGCCAGTGCGTTGGCAATCTTGTCCTGCCAGAAATCGGTCAGCTTATTGTAGCGCGGCGCCCATCTCGTGCCCATTTCCAGTCGATGGGGACGGATCGGATCGAGAGGGCGGAGCAATCCGTACAGCCCCGAGAGAATGCGCAAATGGCCCTGCGCAAAGGTCATCGTCTCTTCGCTCAGGCTGGCCGCTTCAAAGCCAGTATAGACGTCGCCATTATAGGCATAGATTGCTGGCCGCTCGGGTTGAGTGAAAAACTCGCTGTACCGTTGGCGGTTGAGAGCGATCAGATTGTCCGAAACCGGCATGATCGCTTTCAGCTTCTTGACCGTCAGATTGCCTATCGCGTTCGCCAATCTTTCGGTTTCAGCGGGAAAGCGGTTTTCGGTGGCGACGACCGGAGGGATCTCGGATTCAAAATCAAGAGATTTGGCGGGGGAAATGATTGCAAGCACGCGATTTTACCTCATTTTACGATATGGGATGCTCAATACCGTCAAGCGGCTGCAGCCGTTCAACATCTATTCAGCGGATTCACCCTAGAAAAGCGTAGAAAGCTTGGTAATAAGGCCAAGAGTATATGGTGCAACCATATTCAGGAGAACCTGCTTCTCCCAATTAGTAATTTATCCGGAGGATATTCATGCGTTTTTTATCTCATTTTTCCATGGCGGTAGCTTTGGCAACTGCTGGCACGCTGGCGATTACGGCATTGCCGCAGGACGCCCAGGCGGCGAAAAAGAAGAAAGAAAAAAAGCCGGCGAAAGTCCAATTTAGCAAAGAGTTTAGCGCGGCCGCCGGCCCTGTCCAAACTGCTGTCAACGATGCCAACCCCCAGGCAAAAGCGTTGGTTGAGCAATTGCTTGCTGGCCCCTGGACTGGTGCCGATGCAGACTTTGCAGGGCAATTGGCGATCAATCTCGGCAGTACGCTGAAGGACACGAAACTTCAGGAAGATGGCGTTAACAAGCGCATCGAAGCAGGTATGTTGGCCCCGGCTGACAATACCAAGATGCTTTTCTATTCGGGTAGTTTTGCACGTGGCCGTGGCGACTATGCCGCCGCTGAGAAGCAGCTGTTGGCGGCCATTGCTGGCGGTTATGAGGGATCAGCGGCTCATCTTGAACTTGCTAATACCTATGCTTCTCTGAAATCGCATGCCAAGAGCTTGCATTATCTGGGGCAGGCGATCGAGATTCAGAACGCAACAGGGAGCGCTGCTCCGGAAGATTGGTATCGAGCATCGCGAGATCGCGCTTTTGCGACCTCGGACAAAGCGCTTTACGCGCAATGGGCCGCGAAATGGGCTGAGGCCTATCCTTCACCTGAATCCTGGAGTGATGCGATCACCGCCTACCGGTACAAAAAGTTGTCCAATACCGAGGAGAATCTGGAAGTTCTTCGTTTCATGAAGGCCAGTGGCGCGTTGACCAAGTTTCGCGACTATAAGGAATATGCCGAGGAAGCGAACAAGAAAAACAACTTCGGCGAAATCGTAGACGTGCTTGAAGACGGGCGTCTGAAAGGCGTCATTGAAGCGAGCAATCCGATTGTTTCGGAGTTGCTGGTGCCGAACAAAGGCAAGATCACTGGCGATCGTGCCTCGCTTCCAACCTCTCCGGGTTCGGTTCGAGGATCGGGCAGCGCATCGGTGATGATGAACTATGGCGACATATGGTTTGGTTATGAAGACTATGCCAAGGCTACTGTCTTTTACGAAGCCGGCATGGCCAAGTCGGGTGCCGATATGGATCGCGGCAATATCGGTGTTGGCACAGTGAAGGCTTTCGCTGGTGATTTGGCAGGAGCCAAAGCAGCATTCGATAAAGTGAATGGTACGAGAGCGCCATTGGCAAAATTGTGGAAGGCGTGGATCGGTCAGCAAAATAAACCGGCTGCTCCGGCAGCGGTTGCGGCTGAGCCAGCGACCTAAGTCTAGGCCACCAAAAAAACCGAAAAGGGCGCCATTGCCGGCGCCCTTTTTTTATCGGTCGATCGGAACGCCGGGCAGATGTTTGGCGGATCGGATGGTGAGTGATGTTTTTACGCTGGCTACATTGGGTGCAGCGGTAAGCTGGCTGGTCAGAAAGCTTTGAAATTGCTGAAGGTCTTTGGCGACAACCTTCAACATGAAGTCGATCTCGCCGTTCAGCATATAGCATTCCCGCACTTCGGGGAGCTTTTCTACATGGTCTTCGAAGGCCCGCAAATCGATTTCCGCCTGACTTTTCAGGCTGACCATCGCAAAGACCGTGATTGTATATCCCATTTTGGCAGGATCAATCGCCGCATGATAGGATTTGATGACGCCTTCGTCTTCCAGTGCGCGCATGCGGCGAAGGCAGGGAGGGGCGGTTAAGCCGACGCTGTTGGCGAGCTCGACATTGGTAATACGGCCATCGTTTTGCAGCCTCTGCAAGATCTTCAGATCAATTTCATCAAGGTTAGTATCAGCCATAGGGGTGTAATATCCGTTCGCGAATCATTTAATCGTTATAATAAAATAAGCAGCCCAAGCAATGCTTTCTCCGATGTCCCACATTGTGACGCGAAGTTTTCCTAGCTTCCAGTCGCCTCGTGAAAAGGTTATTGCCAAGTTAACAACCGTGTATAACAAAGTTTATCGGGATGATATATTGCGCTTCGATGACCGTCTCAACACCGTATTAAAGGGGAGCCTGCCGGAAGGCCCGGCTGCCGCCACACAGTGGCGGCAGGTCATTGATCTATTAGCGCAAAAACCGGGAGATTTGGCCAACCAGGATGTGCAACAGGGCCTGACCCGTTTGCGTGATCTGCATGACCGGGTCAGCGAGCTGGATCGTTTGGCGGCTGTGCAATCCTTGAACGGCCGTTTGCGCTCCGCGCCGCTGCTAGTCTATTTGAGCGCCGATAGCGATCCGATCTGTGATGCAGCGGTAACGGCAGCGGATTTGACGCCGGAGATCTGCGCGGATGCCTTTCCGCGGCTTTCCGAACGCGCACAAGCACAATTGCAATCTCGCGGTCTTCAGGTTGCTGATCAAAGACGGGATGACGATACTCCCGTATCCGAGAGTGAGCAGGGTCTTGACGACGTCCGTCCTGGCACGCAATCCACGGAAGATGTTGGCGAGGGCGTGTCCGATGACACGGCTGAAAAGACCGAAGCATCCCAGATCAGTGCGTTGGTCGAAAAAATAGCAGACTATCAAAAGAACCGCACCGTCGAAGCCACGCGCCATCCGGTAATCGAAGGCGCCACCAGCGGTTCTTTTCTGGAATTGCTCGAGGCGATCAGATTTGAAACCGATCAATCCGGTACGATCGTCTGGACCGAAGGGCCTCCAGTCGGAGCCATTGTCGGAGTCACCATTGCCCAGCCGGCGTTCGATGACGGGCCTGGCCCGGACGCATATGGTGCGGCTGCTTTTCGTCAGCGGATGCCGATGGAAAATGCCCGGATGCGGCTCTGCGGGGCATCGATCGTTGTCGGCGACTGGCGGATGAGCGCGATTCCGTTTTTCAGCGAGGAAACGGGACGTTTCGAGGGCTATCGCGGAATCATGCGGCGTCCCAATATTGCAGAGGATGCGGGGCATAGCAGCATCGATCTCGAACGTCGGGAACAGCTCCAGCAACTGATCCACGAACTGCGGACGCCGCTCAATGCGGTGATCGGGTTCAGCGAAATTATCGAGCAACAGCTGTTCGGGCCGGCATCCTTTGAATATAGATCGTTGGCGCGCAACATCATGGATGAAGCGCGACGGCTGTTGGCAGGATTTGAAGATCTCGACATTGCTGTGAAGGTTGATTCCGGACAATTGCCCGACTCTGTCGGCACCACCAAGGCTGACTGGCTGTTTGAACGGATGACCCAGCGGCTGCAGGGACTGACCCAGAGCAAGGTGGTTGACCTCAATATCAGCAAGGCCGAGCCGGTCCGGCCGTTCGCGCTGGACGGGGAATCGGTCGAGCGGATTTTTGCCCGTCTATTGTCGGCAGCGATTATTGCCTGCGAGAATGGCGAGACCTTGAAGGGCGAGCTACGGACACGGATAGGGGTGCAGCCGACCAACCAGTTCACCCTTTCGCGGCCATCCCGGATAACCGATATCGCCGAGAGCGTCTTGCTCGATCCCTCGCAAGGGATCGATGGCGATGTCGGCGAATCGTCGTTGCTCGGCCTTGGTTTCTCGCTACGGCTGGTACGAAATCTGGCGCAGGCCGCGGGCGGCTCGCTCACCATAAACAAGGACAATATTGCCTTGACCCTTCCTGCAGCGGCGCCGAGCAAAATTAATGTTCGCGAAACGGAATTAGAGTAGGCCTTGCGACCTGCTACTTGGTTTTCTTGTAACATCATGCGAAACGTAGCGATCTCAAGTTGTTGCTCGGGGGGGCGATTCGATGAAAATCCAGAAACCGGATCGTCATGTGAAGTGGCCGAGCGAATTTGGCAGACGCTTTCTGATCACGATCGACACTGAAGAAGAATTTGACTGGGATGCCCCCTTCGAACGCCGTGGTCACACAACCATCACGGTGCCGATGCTTCAAAAATATCAGGAATTTGTCGAAAAATACGGCATCAAGCCGGTCTATTTTGTCGATTATGCAATCATCAAAGATGACCAGGCCGCAGCGTTTCTGAGGACCGTGGCAGAGCAGCAAAGCGCCACGATCGGGGTGCATCTCCATCCCTGGATCAATCCGCCATTCGAAGAGCAGATCAACGATCATAACAGCTTCGCCGGTAATTTGCCGAAAGAGCTGGAAGAACAGAAGCTGGTGACGTTGCGCGATGCGATCCGGGACAGGGTTGGGGTCACGCCGAACACCTATCGCGCCGGGCGATATGGCATCGGTCCGAATACCACCGAGCTATTGCTGAAACACGGCTTTGCCCTGGACAGCAGCATCCGACCGCGCTTTGATTATAGCAGGGAAGGCGGACCGGACTTCCTGTCGGTTGATTCCAGGCCATATTGGTGGGGGAAGGACGAGCGACTGCTCGAAGTGCCCCTGACGACGGTTTATTCCGGTATTTTGCGCAGGCAATATAGTCTTGCGGCAACGGTCATGGAAAAATCTCCCCTGGCCAACGCGCTATTGTCCCGCAGCAAAATGCTCGAACGCATTCCGCTGACACCGGAAGGCATCTCCGCGCGTGAAACCAAAGAGGCAATTGATGTCGCGCTCGACGATGATCTGCGGTTGCTGGTATTCTCCTTTCATTCGCCGTCACTGTCGCCCGGTCACACGCCTTATGTGCGCGACCAGGACGAGCTCGACGGCTTTTATGACTGGTGGAGAGAGATTCTGGACCATCTGGAGTCGCGAGATGTGAAACCCGTCGATATTGATGATTTATTGCAGGCTGCCAAAAGCGCTTAGCCGCTCATGGAACGCCAGTCTGACGAATTGCGATGATCGGTCTTGCCAAATCGACACGGCTTCCGCTATCGCACCATTCCATTGAGATTAGCCTGAAAAAAGCTGCTCATATGGGCCTGTAGCTCAGTTGGTTAGAGCTGGCCGCTCATAACGGCTAGGTCGGGGGTTCGAATCCCTCCGGGCCCACCATTTTTTCTGCGACGCCGTGAAAGGCTCACTTGATGAGCAGCGGCAAAAAAGAAGCGTAAAAACCCTTTGCTTTTCGCAAAAGCACCGCCTAGGGGAAGCGCGCGTCGGGGAGTGGCGCAGCCTGGTAGCGCACCTGTTTTGGGTACAGGGGGTCGCAGGTTCAAATCCTGTCTCCCCGACCATTTTTTGCTAATTGACCCTATTAGCTGTTGTAATTGCAATGTAGCAATTTCCATCTCTGGGCATTCAAGCGCTCCGGTCCTTCTTATCGAAGGACCGGACGCTGCCCAGTGCAGGTGGTTGGTCGAGAGATCGATACCGGAGTGCTAGCCATTCCTTTGTCTAGCTGCCGCCAGACACCATTTGCCGCCACAACCTGAAGCCCTTGTAGACCAGGAAAATGCACAGGATCAGCATCACCGATGCGATGATCAGCGCGGCGACCGGATTGGCGAAGGCCAGGAACAGCAGGCCGCCTGTTGCAATATCCTCACCGGTTGAAACAACTGCGTTGCTGACCGGTTCCGGGCTGGTGTTGACGAGGGCGCGAGCGCCGGCCTTTGCGCCGTGGCTCATCAGGGCCGCTCCGCCGCCCAGTAGAAACACCACTACCTGCCACGCCGGGTCACCCGCATCGACCACCGCCAACGCCAGCAGCGCGCCGCCCAGCGGCCGGACCGCTGTGTGTATCGTATCCCAGATCGAGTCGAGCCAGAGAATCTTGTCGGCGAAAAATTCAGCCAGTGCGCCGAGCGCGCTGATCGCCAGAACCCAGGGGTTGGCGAAGGCATCCAGCACCTGAAGATTTTCGGGCAGGCTGATCCAGCCCAGGCGCATGGCCAAGCCAGTCACAAAGACAGTGAGATAAAGCCGCCAGCCCGATATCAGGCTGACGCTACCGGCCAATCCCAATAGCTCGATAAGTCCCATACCCTGATCCTGCCATGGCGATGGAATTTTGGCAAATGTGTTCGTGTGCGCCGGTGCTAATCAAATCGCTTGGCAAACCAGTCGCTTGCTGTTCATATGAGGATATGACCGAACCACAGAACAGTAGCGGAGCCCCGACCATCGATGCGATGACCGGCAAGCCGATGCCCAAGCCGATTCCAGCGTCCACCTTGGTGATCTTCCGCGATCAGCCGGGGAGTGATGCGCCCGATCTGCTGATGGTCGAGCGTTCGGCCAAAATGGTGTTCGCGGCCGGCGCTGCAGTTTTTCCGGGTGGCCGGATCGATGATGCGGACTTTGAATTCGCCAAGGCGCTCGGCCATGATGACTTTGACGAATATGGCGCGCGGATCGCGGCGATTCGGGAATCAATCGAGGAAACCGGTATCGCGGTTGCGGTAGAAGGTAATCTTGATCCCAAGCGGGTTTCGGAGGCACGGGATGCGCTCAACAGCGGCACCGTTCTGGCCGATGTCTGCAATCAATATGACTGGCAGCTGGAGCTGGAAAAGCTGATACCTTTCTCGCGCTGGTGCCCACCCTTTGCAGAAAAACGGGTTTTTGACACGCGATTCTATATGATCTCGCATGACGATCACCAGGCTCAGGCCACGGTCGACGAAACCGAAAATTACAATCTATTCTGGGGCAATGCACAATCGGTGCTCGATCGCGCCGATGCAGGCGAGGTAAAGATCATCTTCCCGACCAAGCGCAATCTGGAGCGGCTGGCGCAATTCGGATCGTTTGACGAGGCGGTTGCCCATAGCAAGGCGCACCCCTCGGTGATGGTCTCCCCGAGTATCGAGAAGCGCGATGGCCAGGTCCATTTGTGCATCCCCGAAGGCATCGGCTATCCGATAACTTCGGAGCCGATGGATGCAGTCCAGCGCGGTTTCAAGAAATAGGAAAAATGGTGCGCCCGGCAGGACTCGAACCTGCTGCCTCAAGATTAGAAGTCTCGCGCTCTATCCAGATGAGCTACGGGCGCGTCATTTCGATGGGCTTTAGCGGTCTTTTGGCCGGCTGCAAACCGTGATGTTGGTCGGCTGCCATAAATGTTGAATTGTCGCGGATGTGAGATAGAACCGGTTTATGAGCAACAGCCCGATCCAGCGCACCTCCGCTTCCAGCCAGACCGGCCACCGGTTCCGCTATTATGACTTCGTGATGGCGGCCTTTGTGACCGTGTTGCTGCTGTCCAATGTCATCGGTGCGGCCAAGCCGACCTTCATCATGATCAGCGGCGAACAGTGGATATATGGCGCGGGGATATTATTCTTTCCGCTTGGCTATGTGATCGGCGACGTGCTGACCGAGGTTTATGGCTATGCGCGGGCGAGGCGGGTGATCTGGGCCGGCTTTGCGGCGCTCCTGTTCATGGCCTTCATGAGCTGGGTGGTGGTGTCTTTGCCGCCGGCAGAGGGCTGGGAAGGGCAGGCCGCCTACGAAAGCGTGTTCGGTCAGGTTCCGCGCATCGTCGCAGCATCAATCGTCGCTTTCTGGGCCGGTGAATTCGTGAACAGCTATGTGATGGCCCGTATGAAGGTCTGGACGCAGGGCAAGGCCCTGTGGAGCCGTACGATCGGTTCGACGGTGGTGGGGCAGGGTGTTGATAGCCTGATCTTCTATCCGCTGGCCTTCTGGGGGTTGTGGGAGCCTTCGGTGGTGTTCACCGTCATGGTGACTAACTGGTTGCTGAAAGTGCTGTGGGAAGCTGTGCTGACGCCAGTGACCTATCTGGTGGTCGGATGGCTCAAGCGGCGCGAGGGTGTCGATATCTATGATGAAGACACCGATTTCACCCCGTTCAGCACTTCGGCCTAGGTAAGAATGCCGTCTCGTTCAGTCTTGCGAGCGAAGAAATATAGCCCGACTGCGCAAATCGGCACCAGAATAGGCATGATCCACTCGCCGCCGATCAGGATGTCGGCATATCCTAAAGCCAGGAACAGACCTCCAAATTGTATGAAAACGGCGAGCATCGACAGCAGAAATAGTCTGACTGCAATGCGCTTTCGCATCAGCAGCGATATCGATCCGACGAATCCGGCAAATACCGCGGTAGCAAAGGCGCCGGTCAACCAGACCGGTTGACCGATGAGCAATTGCTGCTGTTCCGGGCGAAGCGCCGCGAACGTCTCGGCACTCATCATGAATTGCTGAAAATAGGCAGCAAGGCCCATACCGTTCCAGAGCAGTGCAATGATGCCGATGATCCAGAACCAGATGGGTGGTTTAGCCTGATCTGTCATTTTATCCTCCCGCAGATGCCGCATAATGCAACTCTGATGGTTTGCGATCAAGGAGAATGACCTAGTAGCAAGGCGGCGCGCTTTTCTTTCGCTTCAGCGCGCTGAAAAATAGCAAGAAAATCCGCCGTTAAACGTAAATAGAGCGCGAGTAAGGCGATTTGTGATGCTCGAACTCCTTGAGTGATTATCTCAATCAGAGGGGGCAAATAAATCAATTAAACCTCTTAAAGCTTCGATGGTAACGGGCGCTATCTGAAATTAATGGAGCCAATAATGATCGGTAGAAATATCCCTGAAATCACCCTGAAAACCCGCGTTCGTGACGAATCGGTCGACGGTGAAAATCCCTTTTCCTGGCTGGACGTGAACACCAAGGACCTGTTCGCTGGCAAACGCATTGCTGTATTCTCCCTGCCGGGTGCTTTTACCCCCACCTGCTCGAACGAGCAGTGCCCGGCTTTCGAACGTCTTTATGACGAGTTCAAGGCACGCGGCGTTGACGAAGTCTATTGCATCTCGGTCAATGATGCTTTCGTAATGTACCAGTGGGGTAAATCCCTCGGTCTCGAAAAAGTCAAATTGTTGCCAGACGGCTCGGGTGACTTCACCCGCCGCATGGGCATGTTGATCAAGAAAAACCATCTCGGTTTCGGCGATCGCAGCTGGCGCTATTCGATGATTGCCGATGACGGCGTCGTCAGTGCCTGGTTCGAAGAGCCCGGCATCAACGATGATGGCGTCGATGCCGATCCTTATGTCGAATCGACCCCTGAAAAGCTGCTCAACTGGCTGGACGATAACGCAGCGGCAAGCAAAGCCGCCTAAGCGTTTTCAGCTCATGCAAATGGAACCGCGAGCGAGAAATTGCTCGCGGTTTTTTATTGTGCGATAGCATCGGCTTATGGAGCGCCTGAACAAACCGATCATCATGACCGCGCAAATGGGCAAGGCGGAATTTGCCTGGGCCGACAATTTGCGCAGGTGCCATTTTCCGCCCGAACGGAACAAGATTGGCGCGCATATCACCCTGTTTCACCATCTGCCGCCGCAAGCGCTAGATGAAATCAAGGCGGCGGTTGTTGGGCTAACCAGTATATCGCCAAAGCCGGAAGCCCATTTATCGGGCTTGATCCATCTCGGAAAGGGTGTCGCCTATCGGTTGCATGCGCCCGATCTGCTCGCTCTGCGAATGGAACTGGCGGACCGCTTTGCCGGACTGCTGGTGGCCCAAGACCAGCAAACGCCCCGGCTGCATATTACCGTCCAGAACAAAGTGATCCCAAGAGAAGCCCAGCGCCTTTTTGACGAGCTGTCAGCCGACTTCGAATCGCGCCCCTTTGCGGTCCACGGGATCGGGCTGCATTATTATGTCGACGGCCTGTGGCAGGATATCGGTGCCTGGCCGTTTCGCGGGCGCTAGTGGATTCCGACTTCCTTGATCGGAATATCGGTATTGGCGAGCTCATCCTTGTCGAGATTCAGGCCCTCGACGACCGCTTTGCGGCCCTGAACGTAGTCCTTGGTCGCATTGACACAGTCTAGCGCCACGACCTTGCCGTCACGATAGTAGATTACCGAAAAGCTGCGCGAATCGGGATTACCGCGGACGACATGGCTGTCATGGCCGGTCGAAAGGCCGACCGTCTGTAATTTCAGATCATATTGGTTCGACCAGAACCACGGCACGCTATCATATTCGGCTTCTTCGCCGATGATGTCGAGCGCGGCCACTTTCGCCTGGTCATTGGCATTCTGCACCGATTCCAGCCGGATCATCGCGCCGTCGGCGAAGGCGTTGCTATGCGCTGCGCAATCTCCAATCGCATAAATATCGTCGAGACTGGTCCGGCAGTGGGAATCGACGTCGACGCCATTTCCGGTAGCTGCGCCCGCCGCAACCAGCGGACCGGTTTCGGGGATGATACCGATCCCGACCACGAACATGTCGGCGTCGAGTGTCCGTCCGTCGGCGAGGGTCACGCCAGTCGCGATTCCGTCATCACCGGTTTCGAAGCCGGCGACAGTCGCTTCCAATTCTATGGTAACGCCCTGGCGGCGATGTTCGGCCTCGTAGAATCGCGAGAGTGGTTCACCAGCAACGCGCGACAACACCCGGTCGAGCGATTCGACAATCGTGACCTGCTTGCCCAATTTGGTCAGCACGGCAGCGGCTTCCAGTCCGATATAGCCGCCGCCAACAACGACGACTTTTGTGACCGACGGCAAAGCGGCCATGATCTTGTCGACGTCCGCGCGCGAGCGGACCGCGTGAATATTACGCGCCTGACTCCCCGGACAATCGAGCATGCGGGGGGAACCGCCCGTCGCCCAGATCAGCTTGTCATATCCGATCTCGTCGTCGGAAGTAAGGGTGACGGTCTTGCCGACCGGATCGAGTTTCGACACCCGGCGGCCGGTAAGCAGATCAATCTCGCGTTCGGCCCAGAAACTTTCGGGGCGCAATAAAATCCGTTCAAAGGGCTTGTCACCAGCCAGATATTCCTTGGACAGTGGGGGGCGCTCATATGGCGGATATTTCTCGTTTCCGACCAGTCCGATCGAACCTTCAAACTTCTTCTGGCGCAATGCGATCGCCGCTTGTGCGCCTGCATGGCCGGCGCCAACAATCAAGATGTCGTAAAATGCGTTCATATCTGCCCCTCGATGCCGCAAATCGGCGTCCAAATCGTCGTTAGCGCGGATCGCATTGACCGTGCAAGTTTTAGCGTATTTCTTGATTCCGCTTGTTGACCGCGCAGAAGGCTGTGACTATAGCGCCGCCGTCCAGAGAGTGTTTCATGGTGACGAATTTAGTCACCGGGACCCGATGGCGGAGTAGCTCAGGTGGTTAGAGCAGTGGAATCATAATCCATGTGTCGGGGGTTCGAGTCCCTCCTCCGCTACCAACTATAATCGTCAGTTAGTCATCGGCTTTTTGTCGTTGCGCCTGCGTCGCGCGATCAGCCGATATAGCGGTATATTGAACCGTCCACCTGCGCGCGCTAATCGCGCCGTGCGGCGACCACGTTCCCGCCCCCGCGGGGGCCCAAGTCCGGAACGGCCCGGCGACCTGAAGGAGGTTGCTGTGGCTTGGATCATGCTCATATTTGCCGGTTTGTTCGAGATCGTCTGGGCCACTGCGATGAAACAGTCGCATGGCTTTTCGCGATTGTAGCCGGGTATAATTACCATCCTCGGGATGATCATCAGCTTTGGATTATTATTTTGGGCGATGCGGACGCTGCCGCTTGGCACAGCCTATATGATCTGGACGGGTATCGGTGCGGTTGGAGCCTTTGTGGTTGGCATGCTGTTTTTTGGCGAATCGGTCAGCATCATGCGCATTGCTGCAGCATTGCTGATCGTCAGCGGACTGGTCTTGATGAAACTCGCAACGCCGTCCTGATCTCACTGTACTTCGCTCAGAAGGGTTCGAGCCGCTGCGCGTGTGCGCAAAGCAGCTATCACCGCCCAAAATAATTCTTCGCATGCCCGGCTGGCAATAGGTCTTGCCTAGCGGCACCGGGCATCCCTATTTGCAATGAACAGAATCATCATCAGCGGGAATCGAATATGGCCGAAACATATCGCACAAAAATGCTCATCCTGGGTTCGGGGCCTGCCGGATTGTCGGCGGCTATCTATGGCGCCCGCGCAGGGATGGAGCCGATCGTGGTTCAGGGTCTCCAGCCTGGTGGCCAGCTGACCATCACCACTGATGTCGAAAATTATCCGGGATTTCGCGATGTAATCCAGGGACCGTGGCTGATGGAAGAGATGCAGGCGCAGGCCGAGAAAGTCGGCACGCGGTTTATCTTTGATACGATTGTCGATGTCGATTTCTCCAAGCGCCCGTTCCGGATGACCGGCGATGGCGGCGATATTTATGAAGGCGATACTCTGGTGATCGCAACCGGTGCTCAAGCCAAATGGCTCGGCTTGCCGGGCGAAGAAGAATTGTCCGGCAAGGGCGTTTCGGCTTGCGCAACCTGCGACGGATTTTTCTATCGCGGCAAGAAAGTTGCCGTGATCGGCGGCGGTAATACTGCGGTCGAAGAAGCGCTGTACATGACCAACCACAGTGATGACGTGACTCTGATCCATCGCCGCGACAGCCTGCGCGCGGAGAAGATTTTGCAGGACCGGCTCTTTGCCAATCCGAAGATTACGGTGTTGTGGAACAGCAATGTAGAACGTTTTGTTGGTGGCGGTGAACCGCACGGACTGGTCGGGCTGAATCTGGTCGATACGCAGACCGGCGAAAAAAGCCATATGACGGTCGACGGCGCATTTGTCGCGATCGGTCATGCGCCTGCGACGGAGATATTCAAAGACCATCTCGATCTGATCGACGGCGGCTATATCAAGGTCGAACCGGGCACGCCGAAGACAAAAATTCCTGGCCTGTTCGCATGCGGTGACGTCATGGACCATGTCTATCGTCAAGCCGTAACCGCAGCGGGAACCGGCTGCATGGCGGCGCTCGATGCCGAGCGGTTTCTGGCAGAACAGGAATTCGAACTGATTGCGGCCGAATAGTCAGGCCTGCCGCAGCGCTTCCAGTAATTTCTCTGCGAGCCAGTCCTTGGCGGCTTCATCGGCAAAGCTGTGCGATGCGCTGTCGAGCGTTTCGAGAGTGATGCTGGTTCTGGTCCGCAAGGTTGCGAAGTCCGCGCTGTTCCACGCAGCGAGAAAAGCGCGGGCGGTGGTATCGCGTTTTGCCAGCAATATCCGGCTGTTACCGTCAAGACGGGACAGGGCGTCGCGTAACCGAATGGAAAGAGCGCTATTCTCTTCTACCTTAGATGCCTGTTTCAGGCCCTTGAGCAGTTTTCTGAGATCGATTTTCCCCGACAGCAGGTCAATGACCGTGCGTGGATTTTTAATCCGGTCCCAGTAGCGCGACCGGATCGCCGCAGACGAGATCGTCGGTTCTTCGCTATCCGCTTCGCTGGTCTGTTCGATCACCCAGGGATTGGCGAGCATATAGCCGTCAATTCCGGCATCAGGTCCGTACAGGGCCAGGGCGGTTGCCGCGTCGCAATTGCCGAACGCGATGATCCTGTCTATCTGCGGCTGTTCCTGGCGGAGAAATTGGGCCGCTGCTGCTATGTCTTCCGTGCTGCCCAGAAATTCTCGGTTTTCACCACTACTCTCGCCAATCCCGCGCCGGTCATAGCGAAGCACCGGAAAACCATGCTGCGATATCCGCGAGGCCAGTAGCGCCATGCCGCCATGGGCACCGGATCGGATTTCATTGCCGCCGCTGACAATCATCAATGCGGTCGTACCGGTTCCTGAATCAAGCGTTGCTGCGAGCAGATCGCCTTTGCAGTCAATCTCGTGGAAAGTCCGCGTCATTGGCCCATCCATCCGGCGATGTCCTGCGCGATAGCCGTAGACATGGTCAGATCGTCATCCGGTGCGGCGCGGAGCCACAGGGCTGATCCGGCGATTTGACCGTCGCTCGGCTTGCTGTCCGATTCCAGGCGCACGATCCGCCGGCTGGGCATGTCCGTCATTTCGGCGGCGTTGAGCTGCGCGAACAATTCGGAACCGATGATATTTCCAGCCAGTTCGAGTGGTCCATTTTCGGCTCGTGCGGCCAATTCGGCGAGACTTGTGGTCAATCCCGATTCCCGATCAGCTGCGATCTTTGTCCGCAGCATCGTCCGCATTAATGTTGCGCCTTTGACCGGACTGAATATCCAGTGATTGGCGGACGGAAGGTCTGCGACGGTTAGAGCGCCGCCACGGAAGGATGCTATATATGAAATCTGATGTTGTTCTGCGCAGGCTTGAACGGCCTTTTGCCAATCGGACAGGGTGACCTGCTCCAGCGCAATCACGCTTTCGTTGGTGCCCGGAAGGTCCGGAAGGAAGCTGCTGATTTCAAGCTCGTGAAGCGATCGCATGACGTCCACCATCATCTTGCGCATCCGGTTCATCTCGTCGAACAACGGAGGGACAAGCATTACCCGGCGGGGAGATTGGGCCGTAACATGCAAGCAAAACTCTTTGCGATCCGCAAATTCGTAAAAGACGAATGCGGGGGCGAGGGTCACCCGGTGACTTTCATCTCGGCAAAGGCGACAAGATTACCAAAGGTTTCAAACAGTTCGCCATCAACCTCATCATCATCAATCATGATATCCAGGCGGTCCTCCAGTTCGGTGAGCAGCCCTGCCACAGCCATGCTGTCCAATTCGGGAAGCGCGCCGAAAAGCTCGGTTTCTGCTGTAAATTCTGCGACCTGCTCTTCGCTGAGGCCCAAAATATCCCGCATGACGGCACGCACGGCGGCGTCTGGCGTCAACTCAACCTCATTCTGCATCAAAAACCCCCGAATCCGGATAACGGCGTTTCCCTAAAGCGAAGCGCGCTTTCCGGCAAGGCCCGAGGCATAATGTCGCAAAATCGGTAACCACGACAACGGGTTGTTCGGCCAGTAAAATTCCAGCCGGTAGCGGTCACGCACCTCTTCCATCCACTCGCGCTTATAGCCGTCATTGCCAGTGCCGAAGTCTATCAGATCGACATGATCGATATCGATCACATGCTGGAACATGGCTACGGACAGCAAGGTTCCGGGCGAAGATTTTGTCGCATCCTCGATATGCGCCAGCTTGTGAATCAGCGCTTCGCCATTTTCGACGGTCCAGAATTGTGCGGCAACCGGTTGGCCGTCAATATAGGCGAGGCCAAGCCGCATGCAGCCCGCAGCAGCTTCATGTTCAGCCAGTTTCTTCAGGAAGTCGGGATTGCCTTCTTCGGGTTTCCAACTGCGTTCGTAAACGGAGACATAGTCATTCCAGTCTTCGTCGGAAAACTCCTTTTCAATCCTGACGGAGACAAGATTTTTCTTGGCTTTGCGCCGAACGGTGCTGCGCAGTTGGCCGGGGCGATCGGTCCAATATTGGTCGAACGTGCGCCCTTTGACGTTGAGGATATGATTGTCATCGGCCTTGGACCGGAACACGATCCAGCCGGCTTGCTCAAACGCACGTTCGGTAAGGCTAGCTGCGGAATCCTCGTCGGGAACCGGCGTAATTTCAATGCGATGAGATGTGGACTTTAGTTCTTTGGCCAGTTTGGCGAGCAGAGCCAATTTGGTCACTTCATCATAGTCGCCGAGAAAAATCGGGCGGAAGGTGAAATTATACCAATTGGCTAGTGCAGCGTAGCGTCCGAGTCCGGTTTTCATCAGGAACATCCAGGCTTCGGCTTCGCCTTCGGTGCTGTGGACGATCAACGGGGACTTGTCCGGAAGACACAGCTCATGCAGCGGTCTCAGCCAGTCGATCCGGTCGAACAGCGATTTCTGGACCGAACGGCCCAGCTTTTCTCCTGCAATGGCTTGCACGGATTGAAAATTACTATGATATTCGCTGGTCATGGTTAAGGTCGTATCTGTCACAAATCTGCTCTTTTTCCCATAGGTCAAACCAATTGAATATTGAATCCGAAAATGTCGCATTCCCGCTCGACCATCTTGCGATAGGCAAGGAGCCGGAAGCGGACGCTCTCGTCATGCGTTCGGGGACTCTTAGCTACAAGATGTTAAATCATCGTGTTGGCCTGCTGGCGGCATGGCTGCAGGGGCAGGGGCTTGTCAAAGGCGACCGGGTAGCGACATGGCTGGCGAAGACGGAGCTGGCCTGCATCATGCCGCTGGCTGCGGCGCGGGCCGGTCTGGTCCACGTGCCGGTCAATCCGCTGCTAAAACCGGCTCAAGTCGTTCATATCGTCGCCGACAGCGGTGCGAGGCTGTTGATCAGCAATGCCGGGCGCCTGAAAACGCTGGAAGACAGTGAAGTCAATTGCGGCTTGTTCGAAGACAAGATTGTCTCGTCCGATCTGGAATCGATTGCGGAACCGATGGTGCCCAGTGCAGCAACGACCGATACCGATGATCTGGCCGCGATTCTTTACACCAGCGGCTCCACGGGCCGTCCCAAAGGAGTCATGCTCAGTCACGCCAATCTGACATTGGGTGCGCTTAGCGTCGCGGAATATCTGAAACTGTCCGACGATGATCGGACCATTTGCGTACTGCCGCTCAGCTTCGACTATGGCCAGAACCAGCTGTTTTCCGCTTGGGCCGCTGGCGGATGCGCGGTGCCGCTGGACTATCTGACGCCGCGTGACGTCATGAAGGCATGCGCGCGCGAACAGATCACCACTTTGGCCGCTGTGCCGCCGCTATGGGTCCAATTGGTCGAGCATGAGTGGCCCGAAGAGGCCGTGACGTCAATGCGGCGACTGACCAATAGCGGTGGTGCGCTGACCCCGACTTTGGTTAAACAATTGCGCGGCATATTCGGTTCCGGAACCGATATTTATGCAATGTACGGTCTGACGGAGGCGTTTCGATCAACCTATCTGGATCCCGCTCTGATTGATGATAATCCGACCAGCATGGGCAGGGCGATACCTTTCGCCGAAATTCTGGTGGTCGATCAAACAGGGGCCATTGCCGGACCCGATCAGGCCGGCGAACTGGTCCATTGCGGGCCGCTGGTGGCGCAGGGCTATTGGAGTGACCCAGAACGGACGGCGCAACGATTCAAAAAAGCACCCGGGGCCTCCAGCTATGGCGGGACAGCGGTTTTCTCCGGTGATACCGTGAAGCGCAGCGAGGACGGACTGCTCTATTTTGTCAGCCGGGATGATGCGATGATTAAGAGCTCGGGCAACCGGATCAGCCCGACCGAGATCGAGGAGATTGCGGTCGAATCAGGAATAATCGCAGAAGCGGTAGCCTTGGGCGTACCGGATGAACGTCTTGGTCAAGCCATACGGTTATTTGTCCGGGCGGTTGATCCAGAGCCACAATCTGCAGCGATCAGCGATCAGCTGGGAAAATATTTAAAGCAGAATTTACCGAATTTTATGCACCCGAGGGATATTGTCCCGCTTTCTGAATTTCCCAAGAACCCCAATGGAAAGCTGGACCGAAACGCATTGGCCAGCATGGATATCGAATGATCAAGACCAAAGCGATAGGACCAATCCCGCCAGGATATTCCGCGATTGATGGTGAACTCGCTATCGGCGGTCAGAAAACCAGTGCGCTGGTAGCGGAGAGCGGTTCCCCGCTATTTGTCTATTCGAGCAACCGGCTCGACGCGCGTATGGCGCATTTGCGGGCGGCCATGCCTGATGCGCTTGATCTGCATTATGCGATGAAGGCCAATCCCTTTCCGCCCCTGCTTCGCCATATGGTCGGGCTGGCCGACGGAATTGATATCGCTTCCGGCGGGGAACTGCGGATGGCTCTCGATGCGGGAGCGGCTCCGGAACATATCAGCTTTGCAGGCCCCGGCAAACGGGACGAAGAACTCGAACAGGCGATCCAGGCGGGCGTCACCATCAATATCGAATCGCCCAGTGAATGCGACCGGGCACTGCGCATCGGTACTGATCTTGGCCGCACACCGCGACTTGCGATTCGGGTGAATCCAGATTTTGACCTCAAGGGGTCGGGTATGAAAATGGGTGGCGGTGCGAAACCGTTCGGGATGGATATTGAACTGGTAGCGCCAACGGTAAAGCGGATATTGGAAGCTGGAGCGGATTGGCGCGGTTTTCATATTTTTGCCGGTTCGCAAGCGCTCAGTGCCGATGCGATTATTGAGACGCAGGCGCAGACGCTGGAGCTCGCTGCCCGTCTGGCGACGATGATTGGCCGAGCACCAGACCATGTTAACCTTGGTGGTGGAATTGGCATTCCCTATTTCCCGGGCGATGAGCCAGTAGATATTGTAAAAGTCGGGAATGCCCTTTCGGAACAGTTCAAGCGGCTGCCCGATATCCTTGCTTCCACACAATTTGCCATAGAACTCGGCCGCTATCTTGTCGGTGAAGCAGGTGTGTATCTGACTCGGATCGTCGATCGCAAGGAGAGCCAGGGCCAGATATTCCTCGTCACCGACGGTGGATTGCATCATCAACTCGCGGCAAGCGGCAATTTTGGAACCGTGGTTAGACGCAACTACCCCGCAGCCATCGCCAGCAGATTTGAAGAAGCGCCTAGCGAAACAGTTTCCATCGTCGGCTGCCTTTGTACGCCGCTTGACCGTTTAAGTGACAATGCCGCCATGCCGAAAGCGAACGTCGGTGACATCGTGGCGATTTTCTGTGCCGGTGCCTACGGGTCGACGGCAAGCCCCGCGAATTTTCTCGGTCAGGGTCCCGCGAAAGAGATATTAGTCGATTAGTTTCAAGAGCATTGGTTGGTGTCAAAGTGCCAAACCTGTTAATCTGAAATTCAGCTAGTCCTAACGCAATATTCACTATTTTCTAGCATAGCCATCCCGTGACTTTGTGTGATCTGCCCGTTTTCCGTCGGAAATCGGTCGTTCAACAAAGAGTTTTTACGAGGTGTATAAAATGCGTTCTGCTATGAAAAACAAGCACTTGGCAAAGTTTATGGTTGGTGCAGGAATGGCGTCACTTTCCGTGGCTGGTTGTTCCGGCAACTCCAGTGGCCCCCAGCTTCCCCCGGCTTCCTTTGTTTCCATGCAGGAAGGGCCTGGCGAAGAATATGTGATCGGTCCGCTCGACGAACTGACCATTTTTGTATGGCGGAATCCCGAACTGGGCGCGAAGGTTCAGGTCCGTCCCGATGGCCGGATCACCACACCGCTGATCACCGATATGCCTGCGGTAGGTAAAACCCCCGCTATGCTGGCACAGGATCTGAAGCTGCAGCTTTCCCAATATATCAACGAGCCGCTGGTTTCGGTTATCGTCAACAATTTCTCCGGCACATTTTCTCAGCAAATCCGTGTCGTCGGCGCCACTGAAAAACCTGCGTCTATTCCGTACCGGGCCAATATGACTTTGCTCGATGCGATGATCGCGGTCGGTGGTCTGTCTGAATTTGCGTCGGGCAATCGCGCCCGGCTGATCCGGCATGACCGCGGGACCGGACAACAGAAAGAATTTGCACTGCGCATCGACGACTTGCTGAAAAAAGGAGAAGCCAAAGCCAATGTCATGCTCCGTCCCGGTGATGTGATCATCATCCCGGAAAGCATGTTTTGATCCGGTTTAGGCCCCATCTGACAGGAATTGAAAAGAGCTCATGAACAGCCTTTATGATGAATTTCGAATAGCAGTGCACAGCGTCTGGAACCGGCGCTGGCTGGCATTGGCTGTTGCCTGGGGGCTGTGCCTGCTCGGCTGGCTGGTTGTCGCGTTGATACCCAATAGTTACGAATCAAAGGCACGCATCTCGGTGGAAATGCAGTCGATATTATCTGACAAGGTTGGTGTCGATGCACGCGAGCGCAAGAAGAATATGGAGCGGGTTCAGGAAACCCTGGCATCGACCATCAATCTTGAAAAAGTTGTCCGTGGCACGGCGCTGAACGAGTCGGTTTCCAGCGACCGGGAACTGGCTGGTAAGGTCGAGATGCTGCGCAAGAGCATCCAGATAAAATCCGAAAAGGACAATCTTTTCGAGATCATCGCGACGTCCTCGGCCAGCAATCTTTCCGACGCGGAAAATGCCGTTTTGTCGCGCGATATTGTCCAGAAAATGATCGATATTTTTGTCGAAGAAAATCTGTCCGGTGACCGCGATGAAACCAGCCAGACAATCAAGTTTCTCGACGCCCAGCTCGCCCAACGGGAAAAAGAGCTTCAGGAAGCCGAGCAGAAGCGGGTGCAGTTCGAGACCGAAAACCTGGGCCTGCTGCCGGGTATCGGGTCGATCAGCCAGAGAATGGAAGCGGCCCGCGCCGAGCAGAGCCAGATTGATTCTCAACTCAGCCAGGCCTCCGCCTCGCTGGCCGCCTTGAACGGTCAGCTGTCCGGTACACCTTCGTCTATCGCAACGCCGGGTGGCGCCGCTGGTGGCGGTGGAGCCCGTGCTCAATTGTCGCAGGCGCAGTCGACATTGGCTTCTGCTCGTGCCCGTGGCTGGACTGACAGCCACCCCGATGTCGTGGCGATGAAAAACGAAATCGCCGCGCTCCGGATTCAAGCCGCCAAGGAACCAGCCGGTGGCGGTGGCTATCGCACGCCAAACCCTGCCTATAGTTCTTTGCAGAGCATGCGTGCCGAACGCCAGGCGACGGTTGCTGCATTGCAGGCACGGAAAAACGCGCTGCAGGCGGATATGGCGCAACTGGCTTCCAAGCAGACTCTGGAACCGGGTATTGCCGCAGAAATGTCGCGGATCAATCGCGACCATGAAGTCTTGAGGGATCAGTACAACAAGCTGCTCACCGACCGGGAGCAGATCAAACTGCGTGGTCAGGTGGAATCCGAAACCGACTCGGTGAAGTTCCGCGTGATCGATCCGCCATCCAGCCCACGATCTCCGGCTGCGCCCAATCGGCCGTTGTTGCTGGCCCTGGTATTGTTCGCCGGCATTGGTGGCGGAATCGGTACGGCTTTCGCGATGGGCCATTTGCAGACCAGCTATCCGACCGCATCCAAACTGGAAAAAGCCAGCGGGTTGCCGGTGATCGGTTCGGTCTCGCAGGTTCTGACCAGCGTCCAGCGCGCGGCGCGTGGGCGGAAATTACGTATTTTTTACGGCACAAGCGGTGCGCTCTTCGGTGTCTTTGGGATGTTGATGATCGTGGAATTTATCCAGCGCGGCATGGTCGCCTGAGGGAGCAATGATGAACAAATATAGTCCCCCCAGAAAACCAGGTTCGCTGCTCGAAAGGGCAGGGGAAATCTATGATTATATCCCCGCGATCCGGACGATTGATCATCATGATAATGCCGCCGGCGCTCAACCGCCGGAGTCTCGTCGTCAGCAAGTGAGCCCGGCCCCGCAACGCCCGGTAGCTGCCTATGACGGTCCACGGGTGATCGTCGATCGCGACAAATTGAGGGAAGCCGGCTTCATCGTTCCTGATGGACCAGTTACCGGCATCTCCGAAGAATTCCGGATCATCAAACGGCAATTGCTATTGGTCGCCAAGGGCAGCCAGAAAACTGCGCCGGTACCGCATGGCGAACGGATATTGATCTGTTCCGCCCATCCCAATGAGGGCAAGACTTTCTGCGCGCTTAACCTCGCGCTATCGATTGCCGCGGAGAAGGATAACGAAGTCCTTCTGGTTGACGCCGATTTTGCGAAACCAAGCATATTGTCCAGCCTCGGTCTGGAAGGCAGCAAAGGCCTGATGGATGCGCTTGCCGATCCGGAATTGCCGGTCGAGAATTGCATCATCCATACCGATATTCCCGGTCTCGCCATTCTGCCGGCCGGTGATCAGACCAATGCCGATACCGAATATCTGGCGTCGGCGCGAACCGAGCAAGTGCTCAATCGTCTGACCCAGCATAATCCGAACCGCATTGTCATTTTTGATTCACCCCCAGCATTGTCGGCATCTCCGGCATCGGTGCTGGCGACTCATGTCGGCCAGGTGCTGATGGTGGTCAAAGCTGACGAAACAACCGAAACCGCCCTGCGCGACGCGCTGAGTTTGATGGGCGGCTGTGAACATATCCAACTTCTTCTGAACGGCACCAAATTTTCGCCGACCGGAAGACGTTTTGGATCCTATTATGGATATGGAGAGTAAGCCATGAGCTCGCGAGCAATAGCCAAGGTCTTTAAATGCGGAGCGACAGTTCTGCCCTTGCTGGGATTGGCCATTCCAGCCGCTGAAGCGCGCGAGCGCAAGGCCGAAGTGACTCCTTATATCGAGATCCAGCAAGTCCTGGTCGCCGATCTGAACGACGGTGGCGACGTGCTGACCTATACATCGGTCGCCGCCGGCATCGACAGTTCAATCCAGACGCGCAACGCCGAAGCCCAACTGAACGTGCGTTATGAACGCCGCATCTCCTATCAGGATGATTTTGGCGATGATGATGTGATTACCGGATTGGCTCGCGGTGGCGTGCAGGTCGTTCCCGGCCTCCTGTCGCTCGAAGCGGGGGCGCTTGCGACCCGTAGCCGGGTTGATCTGCGCGGTCAGTCGCCCTCCAATACGGTCGGCAATATCGACAATGTAACGCAAGTCTATTCGGTCTATGCCGGTCCGAATCTGTCGACCGAGGTCGGCGCACTGGATGTGAATGCCAATTACCGGCTCGGCTATACCAAGGTCGAAAGCGAAGATACCGGAGCCTTGCCTCCGGGTCAGCTTCCGATTGATATTTTTGATGATAGTGTAAGCCACTCGGCCAGCGCCAGTGTTGGTATGCAGCCAGGCGACCTGCCGTTCGGCTGGTCCGTCGGGGCCGGTTGGGAACGCGAAGACGCGGGGCAACTGGATCAGCGCTATGAAGGCAAATATGCACGCGCAGATGTCACGGTTCCGGTCTCTGCAACGCTGGCAGTGGTCGGCGGTGTCGGTTATGAAGATATCGAGATTTCGGAACGCGATGCTGTCCGCGACATCAACGGTGATGCGGTTGTCGACAATGATGGCCGTCTCGTCACCGATGAAACTTCGCCACGGTTGCTGTCTTATGACCAGGACGGAATAATCTGGGATGTTGGTGTAATGTGGCGACCCAGCCGTCGTACTTCGCTCGAGGCACGGGTAGGACAGCGCTACGGCAGCGAGACCTATTACGGTAGCTTCGGTTATCAGCCTAATCCGAACACAGCGGTGAATATCTCTGTCTATGACACGGTTTCGGGATTTGGCAGTTTGCTCAACGACAATCTGGCCAACCTGGGCACCAGTTTTTCCAGCTCGCGCAATCCTCTTAGCGGCGAACTAAACGGTTGCGCCTTCGGCCAGTCGGGTGGCCTGTGTTTCAACGATGTGTTGCAGTCGGCGGCCTCGTCCTCCTTCCGCGCACGCGGCGTCAACGGGCAGTACACCTATAATTATCAAGGGTGGGAGGCCGGCCTTGGCGTAGGATATGCGCGCCGCCGCTTCTTTGCTTCGCAATTGGGAGCGGTTGCTGCCGTCGACGGTCTGGTAGACGAGAATTATTATACCAATCTGTCAATTGGCCGCGACATTGATACATATTCCAGTTTCGATGCGAATGTTTATGCCAATCTGCTGGATAGCGGTTTTGCAGGGGCTCCCAATGTTCTGGGGGTCGGTGCCAATGCAGCATATTATCGGCGGATATTGCCAGGTTTACAGGGTACCGCAGCGGTTGGTCTGGACAGCTACCGACAGGAGGGCTTCGACAGCGAGCTCACCGCTTCTGCACTGCTGGGCCTCAGATATGATTTTTAAGAGCATCAACAAAGTCGTTGATCGGAGATACGCGCATGTATGAAACATTTTATGGATTAACCGGTCGGCCGTTTCAGCTGACCCCGGATCCGCATTTCTATTTCGAGAGCCTGACGCATCGCAAGGCGCTGTCCTATCTCGGCTATGGCTTGGCTCAGGGTGAGGGCTTCATCGTCATCACCGGCGATGTCGGTGCGGGTAAAACCACATTGGTCAGCCATCTCATGGCGACGATAGACAAAGCGCGCCTGACCGCGGCCAATATCGTGACCACCAAGCTCGACAGCCAGGATATCGTGCGCGTCGCTGCCAATCATTTCGATATCGACACCGACCATATGGACAAGGCGCAGCTGCTCGGCGCGTTTGAAGAATTTCTTCATTCCGAAGCACGGGCCGGTCGACGCTGCCTGCTGATTGTCGATGAATCTCAGAATCTGCCGGTTGATGCGCTGGAAGAATTGCGCATGCTGTCCAACTTCCAGCTCGGCGGACAGGCGTTGCTGCAGATATTCCTGCTCGGCCAGCCGGAATTCCGCGACATGCTGGAAAATTCCAACCAGCTGGAGCAATTGCGACAGCGGGTTATCGCGCATCATCATCTCGATCCGATGAGCGCCGAAGAAATCGAGCCCTATATCACCCATCGCCTGTCGAAAAGCGGCTGGTCGGGGCGTCCGAAAATTACCTCCAACGTATTCCGTTTGCTCTTTGCCGAGACCGATGGCGTGCCTCGCAAAATCAATACATTGATGAGCCGGGTTTTGCTGATGGGATCGATCGAGCATGCCGAACTGATCGACCAGGCCATGGTTGGACGGGTGCTTGCTGATCTGAATGGCGAAGACATCGATATTGACGCTCCGCTAGCGCCGTCGGGCGAGATAAAAAGTCCGCTGTGGGAAAAGCCCAAAAAGGCGCGCGACACGGGGGCCGAGCAGCAGGCTGAAACATCCATCCTCTCGTCAGAGCAAGAGATTGATGAGCCCTACGAGGAGACTTTTGAACAACCGTTCGAGCCCGCGTTTGAACCGGCGTCTGCGCAGGAACATGAGGTGGTCAATCTCTGGGACCGGGACGCTCCAGCGGAATCGTTTCAAGAGCCAGCCCAAACGCAGTTCGCGGCGGAACAAGAATCTGCAGCATTTGCTGTGCCGCCGGCGTCGGCCGACGGCGCGACCGAACAGAAGGTCGATATGATATCCCAGCGCCTGTCCCTGTTGGAAAAACGCATGGACGGTCAGGAAGAAAATTTGC
>NZ_JBALUT010000020.1:0-43971 GCF_036963705.1 Parasphingorhabdus sp.
CCGTTATCTATGGCGACAAGAAAGAAGCCATTGCGATTCACGTCGAAGAGCGTGCATTGAACAAGCTTCTCGGTACCGGCCATTTCATGAACTCGCTGGTTCAGGTAGAAGTCGACGGGAAGAAAACCCGCACTCTGCCGAAGGATGTTGCTTTTGATCCGGTCACCGACCGTCCACTCCACGTTGATTTCTTCCGCCTTGCAAAGGGCGCGAAGGTACAGGTCAATATTCCTGTCGTCTTCATCAACGAAGAAGAGTCACCTGGCCTGAAACGTGGCGGCGTCATGAACGTTGTTCGTCATGAACTCGACCTGATGTGCGATGCGGATCATATCCCTGACCAGATCGAAATCGACGTTACCGGACTGGAAATTGGTGATTCGATTCACATTTCCAGTATCACCCTGCCCACCGGCTCGGAAAGCACGATCACCGATCGTGACTTCACCATTGCTGGTGTGACCGCCCCATCGGCTCTGAAATCTTCTGACGACGAAGCTGAAGAGAGCGAAGAAGGCACGGAAGAAGCTGAAGGCGAAGAAGCCGAAGGCGAAGAAGGCGGTTCCGAAGACTAGACCTTTCCTTATAAAACAATGTAACGGAAAACCGTCCAAGCTGATATTTCGGCATGGACGGTTTTTTTGTCTGTCCAAATGTCCAAGACGAGCAGGGAGCGCGTTGAATAATGCAACTATGGGTCGGTCTCGGCAATCCGGGCACGCAATATGCGATGCACCGGCACAATGTCGGCTTCATGGTCATCGATGCGCTCGAAGAAGTACATGGGTTTCCACCGCCCAAGCAGAAGTTCAAGGGCTGGACGATGGAAGCGCGGCTGGGCGGCGAGAAGCTGGTGCTGCTCAAACCGGGTACCTTCATGAACGAAAGCGGTCAAAGCGTGCGCGCCGCCCTCGATTTCTACAAACTGGAACCCGAGGATGTCACCGTCTTTTACGACGAACTCGATCTCGAACCGTTCAAGATCAAGGTCAAACGCGGCGGCGGTGCAGCGGGCCACAATGGCATAAGATCGATGATCGCCCATATCGGCCCCGAATTCCGCCGTGTCCGGATCGGAATCGGTCATCCGGGCACCAAGTCGCGGGTCACCGGCCATGTACTGGGCAATTATGCCAAGTCGGAGATCGACGATCTGGCGGATATGCTCGGCGTGATTGCTTCGGAAGCGGACTGGCTGGCCAAGGGTGATGACCCGCGGTTCATGAGCGAAGTCGCGATGCGGATGCAGGAGGAATAGCGATCATGCATTATCTCGAAGCATCTGAAGAATCCGCGATCCGGCTTATATCACGGGGGTTGACCGGTCCGGTGGTGAATTTGAATATGCTGCGTTTCCGGAATGTGGCTGATTATTCGGCGTCACCCGAACTGGCGCCAGACAGCCCGATCAGCGGCTCGGAGGCGTATCGGCTTTACGAACAAGCAACCCTGCCCATTGTCCAGCGTCACGGTGGAGATGTTATTTTTTCCGGGTCTGGAGGGCATTATTTCATTGGTCCGGAGGCTGAAATCTGGGACCATGTGTTGCTGGTAAGACAATCCAGCGTCGAAAGCTTTTTCGCAATGGCGCGGGATCCGGAAAATATGAAAACGATCGGCCACCGAATGGCGGCAATTTGTGATAGCCGATTACTGGTTATCGATCCTTCCCAGAAACAGGAATAATAATATGGGTTTTAAATGCGGTATCGTTGGCCTTCCCAACGTCGGAAAATCAACGCTGTTCAATGCACTGACCGAGACACAGGCGGCGCAGGCGGCCAATTATCCTTTCTGCACGATTGAACCCAATGTCGGTCAGGTTGCTGTACCCGATCCGCGGCTCGACCAGATCGCGAAAATCGCCGGTAGCGCCAAGATCATCGAAACCCAGCTGGCATTCGTCGACATCGCCGGTCTGGTCAAAGGCGCGTCGCAGGGCGAAGGTCTCGGCAACCAGTTTCTCGGCAATATCCGCGAAGTTGACGCGATTGTGCATGTGCTGCGCTGTTTCGAGGATGATGACATCCAGCATGTCTCGAACAAGATCGATCCGATTTCCGACGCGGAAATCGTAGAAACCGAACTATTGCTCTCCGATCTGGAAAGTTTGGAAAAGCGGGTTCCGGCGTTCCAGAAAAAAGCCAATAGCGGCGACAAGGAAGCCAAGATTGCCGCCAATGTTCTGGGCCAGACCCTCGAATTGCTCCGGGAAGGCAAGCCTGCGCGTTTGACCGAGCCGGAAGGCGAGGAAGAGCAACGAATTTTTGACCAGTCGCAACTGCTCACCGCCAAGCCGGTGCTCTATGTCTGCAATGTCGCCGAGGAAGATGCTCAGAATGGCAATGCGCTGAGCGCTGCCGTTTACGAAAAAGCCAAGGCAGAAGGCGCAGAAGCGGTGATCGTCTCTGCTGCCATCGAATCCGAACTGGTCAGCATGGAGCCGGAAGAACGGGTCGAGTATCTCGCCGACCTCGGACTGGAAGAATCCGGCCTCGCGCGGGTTATTCGTGCTGGCTATCAGCTGCTCAACCTGCAGACCTTCTTCACCGTCGGTCCCAAGGAAGCACGGGCCTGGACCGTCCACAAGGGAGCGAAGGCTCCCGAAGCGGCCGGAGAAATCCACAGCGACTTCGAACGCGGCTTCATTCGCGCCGAAACCATCGCCTTTGACGACTATGTCGAACTGGGCGGCGAAAGCGCGGCCCGCGATGCCGGAAAACTCCGCCAGGAGGGCAAGGAATATGTCGCGAAAGACGGCGACATCATGAATTTCAAATTCAATGTCTGAATTGTCACAATAGCCCGCTAGAATGTGATGACCGGAGGATAGACGGCATGATTAAGACCCTGTGTTCGATGATTTTGTCGGCTTTTCTGCTGACTGGCAACCCGGCCTATGCGGGCACGACGCCCGAACAGGACGATCAGCACACCGAAAAGTCCGAATTACGGGCTCCGGTGACGATTTTGATTTCGATCGACGGCTTTCGGCCCGACTATCTCGAACGCGGGATCACGCCCAATCTCAGCGCGCTGGCGGCGTCCGGCGTATATGGTCCGATGCGCCCGTCCTTCCCGAGCAAGACCTTTCCCAACCACTGGACCCTGGTCACCGGCAAGACTCCCGATCACCACGGCATTGTCGGCAACACTATGGAAGATAGCCAGCGTCCGGGCGAAGTTTTCAGAATGGCGACCAAAGACCCATTCTGGTGGAGCCAGGCAGAGCCAATCTGGATTACCGCCGAAAAGCAGGACGTCCGCACCGCGACGATGTTCTGGCCCGGATCGGAGGTAGATTTCAATGGCATCCGTCCAGCGGACTGGTGGCCGTTCAATGAAAAGCTTTCGAACGACCGCAGGGTCAATGCAGTGGTCGACTGGATGCGGCGGCCTGCCGATATTCGGCCAAAGCTGGTAACCCTCTATTTCGATACGGTGGATACCGCAGGCCATTATCACGGTCCCGCGCCAAGCGAAAAACTGCATGCTGCAATCTCGGCGGTGGACTTCGAAATCGGTCGCCTGAAACAGCAGCTGGATGCTCTGGAACAGCCTGTAAATTTCGTTATTGCTTCGGATCACGGCATGACCGAAACCGCGCCGGACCGGATCATCCATCTCGACAAGATCATGGCGCGCGATCAATATCATATGGTGGAAGACGGCAATTATGCCGGGCTCGAACCGCTTGAAGGCAAAGAAGCCGCCCTGCGCGCAGCATTTCTTCGCCCGCACGAAAATATGGAATGCTGGGACCGCGAGAATATTCCGGCGGATTTCGCTTATGGCAAAAACGCGCGCGTTCCGTCGATCCTCTGCCTGCCGAAGATCGGCTGGGTGGTCTATCAGGACGTTCCGGAATGGATGACCGGGATTGGCGGTGGTCATGGCTATGATCACCGCGCGCCAGACATGATGGCATTTTTCCTGGCAAGCGGCCCGGCGATAAGCGCAGGCGACCAGCTACCGGTGTTTGATAATGTGAATGTCTATTCGCTTGTCGCAAAGCTGGCGGGCATAAAGCCTCTCGCCAGCGACGGCAGCCTCGCGCCGTTCGAGCCGTCTCTCAAGCCCTGATCACCTCTACGATTCGGGTAGGTCTATTCTGACATAAGCAAGCCCGACCGGTTCGCTGTCTTCGACATCACAATTTTCCGGATCGACGATTCGATCGCCGCGGAAGCCGGTCAGCGCGGTGCGCTTGTCATTCAACGTGAGCCCCATGCCGACCCAGATCTGGCTTGAACATTGTTCCAGCAGCGCTGGCGAAAAGGCTGCGCGATGTGCGCCGTAGACCAGATCGCCATATATGGTTGCGGTGAAATCAACATCATTTTTATCATTGCTCGCGGAGCGATGGGAATGTCGTGAGGTCAGGCTGGAACCATCCTGAGAGAAATAGAAAATCTGACCATCCTCCTGTTGCCAATAGCCGGTCAGATCGATTTCGACCTGCTGGCTGCTGGCATCCTTGCCCGAGGTGGCAAGCGGCTGGGCCACGACGCCATGGGCCGTCAGCAGAGCAAGCAACCCACAGACCGAGCGGCGATATATCATGGCGGACTCCCGTTTCATTCTAGTGGCGGCTTACGGCATTCAGCAAAACCGGACAGTGACCGCGATCACGATGCGCTCTTCCTGCGCCAATTGGTCACTTCCGACCGAATAATTTTTCCACATCCTCAA
This sequence comes from Parasphingorhabdus sp., assembly GCF_036963705.1. Taxonomy (GTDB): domain Bacteria; phylum Pseudomonadota; class Alphaproteobacteria; order Sphingomonadales; family Sphingomonadaceae; genus Parasphingorhabdus. Next base: position 4,693 of record NZ_JBALUT010000020.1, read on the forward strand.
GCGCAAGCTTCACCCATGTCGGGCGCCCGTGATTACACTGACCGCTATGCGGCGTCACTTCCATCTCGCGGAGCAGCGCATTCATCTCGGCAACATTGAGCACCCGCCCTGCCCGCACCGAACCGTGACAGGCCATGGTCGATGCAACATGATCAACCCGTTCCTTGAGGCTGAGCGCCTCGTCATAAGCACCCAGTTCATCGCCAAGATCGGTGACCAGCGATTTGACATCGCCCGATCCGAGCATCGCCGGTGTCGCGCGCACCAGCATCGCGGTCGGGCCAAATCGCTCCAGTTCCAGTCCGAAATCGGACAATTCGGTCGCGCGTGCTTCAAGCCGGTCGCAGGCATTTTCATCCAGTTCGACGACTTCTGCCATCAGCAAGGCTTGCGATGCGACCGTGCCGCCTTCGACCGCCTTGCGCATCCGCTCGAGCACAAGCCGCTCGTGTGCGGCGTGCTGGTCGACGATAACCAGACCGTCTTCGGCCTCTGCAACAATATAGGTTTTTGCCACCTGTCCTCGGGCGATGCCCAGGGGATGGCGCGCTGCATCGGGTACCGGCCCGGAAGCCTCCTCCGCCTTGCCCATCAGCGGCGCGATATCCTCGCGCGGATCAAAGCCGGAAAAAGCGCTGGCCCCATCGTGCATCTGCGCCGAAGGATAAGGCTGTTGCGCGATGTTGGACCGGCCCTGCGCGGCAAAGATATTGGTCTGGCGATCGGGCGCAGCCGGTTCTCTCTGCCAATTTGAAAGCGCTGATTCCGCTGGTCTCTGGACTGCGCGAAACCCGCCCTCGTCGAGCGCCTTGCGCAAGCCGCTAACGATCATGCCGCGAATCATCGCCGGTTCGCGAAAACGGACTTCGGTCTTCGCCGGATGGACATTTACATCGACCTGTTCGGGCGGCATTTCGATAAATAAAGCGACAACCGGATGGCGATCCCGCGCGAGCATCTCGGCATAGGCGCCGCGCACCGCTCCTACCAGCAGCCGGTCCTTCACCGGGCGGCCGTTGACGAACAGAAACTGGTGATCGGCGACGCCGCGATTATAGGTCGGCAGGCCGGCCACGCCGGTCAGACGAATCTCTTCGCGCAGCAGATCGACTCCGACGCTATTGGCGCGTAAATCGCGGCTGGTCAGCGCAGCAACCCGTTCAGGACCGGATTCGCCACCCTGAACTGCAATCGCCTTGCGCCCTTGATGCTCGAGCGTGAAGCCGATATCGGGCCGCGCCATCGCCAGTCGCCGGACGATATCGGTGCAGGCGGCATATTCGCTACGCGCACTACGGAGAAATTTGCGCCGGGCCGGGACATTGCCGAACAGCTGCTCGACCCGCACCTTGGTACCAGGGGGAATAGCGGTCGGCCCTTCGTGAGCCAGCTCGCCGTGATCGATCACCCGCGACCAACCATCCTCGCCAGCCATCCGGCTTTCTATCGTCATCCGCGAGACGCTGGCGATCGACGGAAGGGCTTCCCCGCGAAAGCCCATGGTGGTCACCAGTTCGATCGCTTCATCCGGCAATTTCGAAGTTGCGTGGCGTTCGAGAGCCAGCGCAATATCGTCGCGGCTCATCCCGCATCCATTATCGGAGACCTGGACCAGGTCGAGTCCACCCTGATCGAGACGGATATTGATCTGGCTGGCCCCGGCGTCGATCGCATTTTCGACCAGCTCTTTCAGGGCGCTGGCTGGGCGCTCGACCACCTCACCGGCAGCTATCCGATTTATCAGGCTATTTGGAAGTCTTCTTATTGACATATTGTCGTTCCTAGCCCAAGCGACCTTGCCAAGCGACCCCTGATTTTCTGGACGAATATCACGGTTAATTTCATGATCCGTCCAGCTTAACCAGAGCGTTGACCAATTGGTGCAGCCTGGCCTGCGAAGATAAGAAATTACGGACAAAAATATGTTTGAGAATCTGTTCAAGTTCCGTTCGCAAGATTTGGCGATCGACCTCGGCACTGCGAATACAGTGGTCTATGCACGCGGACGGGGTATCGTTCTCAACGAACCTTCGGTTGTCGCAATCGAAACCATCAATGGCATCAAGAAAGTCAAAGCCGTCGGTAACGACGCGAAGATGATGATGGGCAAAACCCCTGACAGCATCGAAGCCATTCGCCCGTTGCGCGATGGCGTGATCGCCGACATTGATGTCGCCGAGCAGATGATCAAGCATTTCATCCAGAAAGTGAACGGCAAGAGCAAGCTGTTCAGCTATCCCGAAATCGTGATTTGCGTTCCCAGCGGATCGACCTCGGTCGAGCGCCGCGCGATCCGCGATGCAGCATCAAACGCCGGCGCGCGTCAGGTGTTCCTGATCGAAGAACCGATGGCAGCAGCCATTGGTGCCGACATGCCGGTGACCGAACCAATCGGTTCGATGGTGGTCGACGTGGGCGGCGGCACCACCGAAGTCGCCGTGCTCTCGTTGCGCGGCCTGGCTTACACAACATCTGTCCGCACCGGCGGCGACAAGATGGACGAAGCGATCGTCTCCTATGTCCGTCGTCATCACAATCTGCTGATCGGCGAAACAACTGCTGAACGGATCAAGAAAGATTTTGGCGTAGCGCAGGCTCCTGCAGATGGCGTGGGTCACACCATTCATATCAAGGGCCGCGACCTTGTGAACGGCGTGCCGAAAGAGATTTCGATCAACCAGGGCCAGATTGCCGAAGCGCTCAGCGAGCCGATCGGGACAATCATCGAAGGCGTTCGCATCGCGCTCGAAAATACAGCACCGGAACTGGCTGCAGATATTGTAGACCAGGGCATCGTCCTGACCGGCGGTGGCGCACTGATCGCAGGCCTCGACGCCGCGCTCAGCGACGAAACAGGCTTGCCGGTCACGGTTGCAGAAGACCCGCTGGCCTGTGTCGCAATTGGTACCGGTCGTGCGATGGAAGATCCGATGTTCCGGGGCGTCCTGACCACAGCTTGAACCCGAGCAGATGATGAAACAACGATTGGAAATGAAAGGATAGATCAATATGGCGCCGCCAAATAATCGGCGTCCAGGATTTTCCAAGCGGGCGCAATACAGTATATTCGCTAGCTATTTACTGGGCATTTCGGGAGCGATCATAGGTCTGCTCCTTTTGCTCGTCTCTTTCATCGATCCTCTAGGCTTTTCCGCCCTTCGCATGATTGGCGCAGAAACAATGGCTCCGGTCAGCAGAACCCTCTCCAATATCGGCGGTGCCACAGGCAGTGCCGGCGGCGAGATCTCTGCCTATTTCAACGCAGCATCCAAAAATGCCGCGATGCAACGGGAAGTCGAGCAGAATCGGATAGAAATCCTGGAAGCCCGCGCCCTCCGGCAGGAGAATGAACGTCTCAAGCGGCTGTTGAAGCTCAACGAGGAAGTTCCCGATTCGATCGCCATGGCCCGCCTGATCAGTTCGACTGCGTCCAGTTCGCGCCGGATCGCGACCTTGGGTGTCGGCAGCTCCAGTGGGCTAGAGATTGGCCAACCGGTCCGCTCGCCTGAAGGGCTTGTCGGCCGGATATTGGAAACCGGACCGACCACCGCTCGCGTTCTGCTGGTTTCCGACGGGAAAAACGTGACCCCGGTGCAGCGGGCCAGCGATAGTCTTCCCGCTTTTGCCACCGGTCGCGGCGACGGCACGGTCGACATTCAGCCGATCAATATCGGCACCAATCCGTTCAAGGGCGGTGACCTGATGATTACCTCCGGCAGCGGCGGCCTCTATAGCCCGGGCATTCCCGTGGCAGTGGTCATTCGCAAGACAGAAACCGGCGCAATAGGCAGGGTATTGGCTAATCCTGCCAAGGTTAGCCACGCGATTGTCCAGCCGATTTTCCAGGCCGAAACCGTGCGCCAGATCGAGATAGATTCTGCAACTGATGCAGAAGACGAAACCGGCGAATAGTGGCCAGATCGCGTCAATCCAAAATTGGCCGACAGCCGTCCCAGTTGCGGATCAAGCTGATACCGCCGGTAACTGTCGTCATCGCCTCGATGATCACGGCCTTGCCGATTATCACCGATTATCCGATACTCCCGCCCATGGGACTGCTCGTAATATTGGCCTGGCGTCTTATCCGACCGGGCTTCTGGCCGGTGTGGGCAGGCTTTCCACTGGGTTTGATCGACGATATTTTTAGCGGACAGCCTTTTGGCAGCGCTGTGTTTCTGTGGTCGGTCATTTTCATCCTGCTCGAAGCCATCGATCGGAAAGCGGTGAGCCGCGATTATTGGCAGGACTGGCTAATCGCGTCCGTTGCCATTGTTTTTGTGCTAATAGGCGGCATGCTGATTGTCGATTTTCAATCCAATATGTTACGGCTCGACCTGCTTTTGCCGCAAATCCTGCTGTCGGTCCTGCTCTATCCTTTCGTTGCACGGTTCATCGGTGCGATCGATAGCTGGCGGACGGCTTCATGAGACCGGCTAAAACAATCAGCAGCGCGATGCAGACGCTCACCTTCTCGCGACGCGCAACGGTGATCGGCGGACTGCAGATTGGCGTCGGCGTGCTGCTTGCTGGCCGCATGGCCTATATCTCGGTCGCCGAGAACGAGCGTTACAAGCTGTTATCGGAAAGCAACCGGGTCAATCTCACGCTGGTCCCGCCACGACGGGGCTGGCTGATTGATCGCAACGGCAAACCGATCGCCAACAACAAGACCGACTTTCGCGTCGATATCATCCCGGACCGGTTGCGCGACAAGGAAAAGACAGTCGCAACCCTCGCCAAATTGCTCGCGCTTGACGCGGAAGATCTGGAGCGGATCAACAGGGAGTTGGAGCAGGCCACGAGCTTTCAACCGGTTCAGGTAGCAACCGGACTGGACTGGGAATCCTATGCTGCAGTCAGCGTCAGATTGCCCGATCTTCCCGGCGTGTCTCCACGTCAGGGATTCTCGCGCAATTATCCCAGCGGTCCGGCGATCGGGCATCTGGTTGGCTATGTCGGCACAGCGTCGGCGGAAGAATATAAAGAAAAGCCGGATCCGATATTGATCACGCCAGGCTATAAGATCGGCAAAAACGGCCTGGAGAAAATCTTCGAGGATCGCTTGCAGGGCAAGCCCGGTGCAAAACGGGTAGAGGTCACCGCGCGCGGAAAAATCGTCAGGGAATTGCGCACACGCGTCGATACTCCGGGCAAGGCCATGCAGCTGACCCTCGACATCGACCTTCAGGAATATGCTGCTCGCCGGCTGGGAACCCAGTCCGGTTCGGTGGTAGTCATTGATTGCGAGAGCGGCGACATTTTGACGATGACCTCGATGCCCTCCTTTGATCCGAACAGCTTCTCCGACGGCATCGGCGTGACCGAATATGGCATGTTGCGCGACGATGACCATGTTCCACTACTCGACAAATCGCTGAAGAGTCTGTTCCCGCCCGGATCGACGGTGAAGCCGATGGTCGCGCTCGCCTTTCTCGAGGCCGGACTGAGCCCCGACGAAACCGTCAATTGCAATGGCGGCCTGCAAGTCGGCAACCGGCGCTTCCGCTGCTGGAAACGTGGCGGCCACGGCCGTGTCGATATGGCCAAGGGCATCTACCAGAGCTGCGACGTCTATTTTTATCATTTTGCCCAGAAAATCGGCATCAATCCAATTGCCCTGATGGCCAATCGTCTGGGTCTGGGACAAAAATACCCGCTGCCAGTGCCCAGCCAGTTCTACGGCACGGTTCCCGACCCGGCGTGGCTGCGCAAGAAATATGATCGGCAATGGCAGGCCTATGACACGGTCAACACCACCATCGGTCAGGGTTATATGCTGGTCAATCCGACCCAGTTGGCGGTCATGGCGGCGCGGATTGCCACCGGCAAGAATGTCATCCCTCGTCTGATAATGGATCAGAAAAAGCCGGTGATGGAAACATTGAACATCGATCCGGAACATCTCGTCTACGTGCACCAGGCGATGAGCGATGTGGTCAATGGACCGGGCACTGCCGGTCGGGCAAGATTGCCGCTTGAAAACGTAAAAATGGCCGGGAAAACCGGTACCGCCCAAGTGGTCAATCTCGACCATGGCCGCGGTGGCAATGATGTGGCCTGGAAATATCGCGATCACGGCCTGTTCGTCTGTTTCGCTCCGTTTGACAATCCCCGCTACGCGGCAGCCGTGGTGATCGAGCATGGCGGCGGCTCCGGTGCGGCCTATCCGGTCGCGCGTGACGTTCTCACCTTCCTCTACGACCGTCAAAAGGCAATGGACGTCCTCGCCGGCCTCGAGCCGACCTGGGGTGGCACGATCCAGGAGCGCATGGATTCGAAAATGGCCGCCTATCGCAGCAAGATAAAGCTGGAAAAGGCGATCGCCGAAAAGCCCGTTGCGACCGCACCGGGAACCTCCCAAGCCACTGAAACCGGCGGCGGAGAATAGAAATTGAGTGATTTCATTCCAGCGCCCATCGCGCAGCTTCCTTGGAAAACCATACTGCTTCTGTTCGTCATGGCCAGCTTTGGCTTCGTCGTCCTCTATTCCGCAGCGGGCGGCAGCGTAGCTCCCTGGGCTGGTCTGCACATGGGTCGGTTCGGTGTATTCCTGGCGATGGCGGTGGTAATGTCGCGGTTCAAGGAGTCATTCTGGAAGACCATGGCCTTCCCGACTTACATCATCATCGTGATCTTGCTCCTCGGCGTGGAACTGATCGGCGCGGTCGGTGGCGGTAGCCAGCGCTGGCTCAACCTCGGCTTCATCCGGATTCAGCCATCGGAACTGATGAAAGTCGCGATCATATTGGCAGTTGCCCGATTCTATGACTTATTGCCCCCCAGCCAGATCCGGACATGGGGCGCGATCTGGCCGCTTTTTGCCTTGCTGGCCCTTCCCTGCGGCCTCATTCTCCTGCAACCCGACCTCGGCACCACAATAACCGTATTTGTCGGCGCGCTGACGGTGGCATTCCTCGCCGGCCTGCCCCTCCGTCTGTTCATCGGCGGCGGTGCGGCGGTCGCGGTCATGGCACCGATTGCCTATTTCTTTGCGCTGGAAGAATATCAACAACGGCGGGTGACAACCTTCCTCAACCCCGAAAACGACCCGCTGGGCTCGGGCTATCATATCAGCCAGTCGAAAATCGCGATTGGCTCCGGCGGCCTGTTCGGCAAAGGCTTTATGAACGGAACCCAGAGCCACCTCGATTATCTGCCCGAGGGCCATACCGACTTCGTCTTTGCCACTATGGCCGAGGAATGGGGCTTGATCGGCGGTATCGTGGTACTATTTTGCTTCTTCCTGCTGTTCCGCTGGGGCCTTGGCGTAGCGATGAAGGCCAAGACCCGCTTCTCCCAGCTGACCGCAGCAGGACTGACGGTAACGATCTTCTTCTATGTCGCGATCAATCTGATGATGGTGATGGGCCTGGCACCAGTCGTCGGCATCCCCTTGCCCTTCCTTAGCCACGGAGGCTCGTCGATGATGACGATCATGATCTGCGTCGGAATATTGATGTCGATCGACCGGCATCCCGGTCGCCAGGGCGGCGCATTCGGATGATTTGAGAACACGGGTTGTGTTCCCTCCATTCGGCCCTATATAGCCCCTCTAGTGGACCCTTAGCTCAGTTGGTAGAGCGTCTGACTCTTAATCAGAATGTCGTTGGTTCGATCCCAACAGGGTCCACCATTTTTACCGGAAGAGAAACCATCCGGCGGATGATTTCCGGTAATAATCCCGAGCGCAAGCGAGGGCATTCCCCCCGAATCGACAGCGCTAATCGATCAAGGCCCGATTTCACTTTGTGCGATCGCTGACAAAACAGGCCAATTGAAATCGACGCCCATAGAAAAAGGCGGGCCTCTTTTCGAGGTCCCGCCCTATATTTCCAGAACAAAGTGCGAAAAAAAATGGGGAGCGAAACTCTGCTCCCCGGTTTGGTCTTTTTAGTTGACGGCGTCTTTCAAGCCCTTGCCGGCTTTGAATTTTGCTTGTGTCGATGCTGGAATTTGCATTGGTTCGCCGGTACGCGGGTTGCGGCCGGTTGAAGCTTTGCGCTTTGAAGTCGAGAATGTGCCGAAGCCAACGAGACGAACTTCGCCGCCGCCGGACAATGCACTGGTGATGGATTCGAATACTGCGTCTACCGCTTTACCGGCATCGCTCTTGCTGAGGCCGCTGTGGTCTGCAACGTTACTGATAAGATCCTGTTTATTCATTATGGGTATCCCCCCTTCTCTGGTGGCAATTCTTATGAATCGCAGCTTTGTCTGGCAGCAGTAATGCGAAATTATCCGAGTGAGTCAAAGTAAAACCGCTGTTTTCTGCGCTAAACCCCCATTTTTTACGACAAAAGATGGTAAATGAACAAATCGGCTGCAAAGCTTTGGTTATTTTGAATAATTCCCGGCTGTATTTGAGCGTCGTTCGATAACCGCGACTCGCTAACGACTCCGGCTCAATGCCGCGCTGCCAAGCCCGCGTCATCGACAATCGGGGCTGTGGCATGGCTGGCAAGCTCGTCCGCGTCGCTCCACTCTATCGGCTCCACCTTCTCTGCCAGAGCGACAGCGAGCACCTCATCGACATGGCTAAGCGGAATGATCTTGAGTTGCGAAGTGATATTCTCCGGAATCTCGACCAGATCTTTTTCATTGTCGGCCGGGATCAGCACGGTGGTGATTCCACCGCGCAGGGCAGCCAGCAACTTTTCCTTCAATCCGCCGATCGGCAATATCCGACCGCGCAAGGTTACCTCACCGGTCATTGCGACATCGCGACGCACCGGAATTCCGGTCAGCGTCGAAACGATCGCAGTGACGATACCGACACCGGCTGACGGACCGTCTTTCGGGACAGCGCCTTCAGGCAAGTGGATATGGATATCCTTGCGGCTGAAGACACTGGGCTTGATGCCATAGGACGGCGCCCGTGCCTTGACGAACGAGAGTGCTGTCTGAATGGATTCATTCATCACGTCACCCAGGGTGCCGGTCGTCTTGATCTGGCCTTTGCCGGAGACGGTGACCGATTCAATCGTCAGCAGTTCGCCGCCGACTTCGGTCCATGCGAGTCCGGTTACAGCCCCCACCTGGTTTTCTTCCTCGCCAATGCCATGGCGGTATTTTTGTACGCCAGCATATTCAGCGAGATTGTCGGGCGTGATTTCGACGCTCTTATATTCGCCTTCAAGAATGCGCCGCAGCGCCTTGCGCGCCAGCTTCGCTATTTCACGTTCGAGCGTGCGGACACCGGCTTCTCGGGTATAAAAGCGGATGAGATCGCGCAGCGCGTCTTCGCGAAGCGAAAACTCGCCCTTTTTCAGACCATGAGCCTCGATCTGCTTTTCGAGCAGATGACGCTTCGCGATTTCGACCTTTTCGTCTTCGGTATAGCCTTCAAGACGGATGATCTCCATCCGGTCGAGCAAAGGCTGAGGAAGATTGAGCGAGTTGGCGGTGGTCACGAACATGACGTCCGACAGATCGATGTCGACTTCCAGATAATGGTCCTGGAACTTGTCATTCTGCTCCGGGTCGAGCACTTCGAGCAAAGCCGAAGCCGGATCGCCACGAAAATCCTGTCCAAGCTTGTCGATTTCGTCGAGCAGGAAAAGCGGATTGGAGGTGCCTGCTTTCTTCAGATTAGAGACAATCTTGCCGGGAAGCGAACCGATATAGGTTCTGCGATGGCCGCGGATTTCCGCCTCGTCGCGTACGCCGCCCAATGACTGTCGGACAAATTCGCGTCCGGTTGCACGGGCGATCGAACGGCCGAGCGATGTCTTGCCAACGCCGGGAGGTCCCACCAGGCAAAGAATCGGGCCCTTCAGCTTGTTGGTACGGGTCTGCACCGCGAGATATTCAAGGATGCGTTCCTTGACCTTCTCGAGCGCGAAATGGTCGTCATCCAGCACTTTTTCGGCCTGCTTGAGGTCTTTCTTGAGCCGCGATTTCTTGCCCCAGGGCAATCCTAGCAGCACGTCAAGATAGTTGCGTGTCACTGTTGCCTCGGCCGACATCGGCTGCATGCCCTTGAGCTTTTTCAGCTCTGCAGTTGCCTTCGCTTTAGCTTCCTTGGAAAGCTTCAGCTCCTTGATTTTCTTGGTAAGGTCTCCAAGCTCGTCGCCCTCGCCATCTTCGCCGTCACCCAGTTCTTTCTGGATCGCTTTCATCTGCTCGTTGAGATAATATTCGCGCTGGGTCTTTTCCATCTGGCGCTTGACGCGTCCGCGGATTTTCTTCTCGACCTGCAAGACGCCGAGCTCGCCTTCCATGAAGGCAAAGACCATTTCGAGGCGCTTGGTCGGATCGCTCTCGATCAGCAGGCTCTGCTTGTCGGCGACCTTCACATTGATGTTAGCGGCGACCGCGTCAGCGAGGCGGGATGCATCGTCAATCTCGCCCAATTGCACGACGGTTTCCGCCGGCATTTTCTTGTTGAGCTTAGAATAATTTTCAAATTGGTCGACGACCGACCGCATCAGCGCTCCGGCTTCGGCGCCTTCGGTAACCTGCTCCTCGAGCAGTTCGATATTCGCCAATACAAAGCCATCGCTTTTGTCTTCGAGCGACAGATGTCTGGCGCGCTGTTTGCCCTCGACAAGCACGCGAACCGTGCCGTCGGGCAGTTTGAGTAATTGCAGGACCGTCGCGACGACGCCGAGATCATAAAGCTGATCGCGTACAGGATCGTCTTCCGCTGGGTCGAGTTGTGCGACGAGGAAGATTTCCTTGTCCGAATCCATCGCTTTTTCCAGCGCCACCACGGATTTATCGCGACCGACAAACAGCGGCACGATCATATTCGGGAACACCACAATATCGCGCAATGGCAATAACGGCAGGGCTTTGGATTCAGGGGTCGATTTGGCTTCGGACTCGGACATTTTTACTCCAACATGCTGCGCTGAAACAGCGCTTCTGACCACTATATGGTGGCTGCGAGAAACACTTCAAGCGGAATGCGTCCGATTGGGAAACAGAGCTAAAAGGGCAGTTTAAAACCTGGGGGTAACTGCATACCGCTGGTCATCTTGCCCATTTCCTCGCTGCTCACCGCATCGGCGCGGTTACGGGCGTCGTTGAACGCGGCAGCGACCAGATCTTCCAGCATCTGCTTTTCGTCTGCTTTCATCAGGCTTTCATCAATCGTCACCGCAAGGACGCGGCCTTTTGCGGTTGCCTTGACCTTGACCAGCCCGCCTCCGGCCTGCCCTTCGACTTCAAGGCTATCCAGCTTTTTCTGGGCCTCTTCCATCTGGGTCTGGACCTGTTGCGCGGCTTCCTGCGCGGCTTTCATCATTTCTTCCATCGACTTCATAGCTATGCGCTCCTTGATTCTTGTGGGCGAGGATCTTCATCCTCCAGCAGTTGTGCATCGGGAAAGGCTTCAAACGCGGCTTTCACCAGCGGAGCGTCGAGTATCGCCTGTCGTTCGGCGTTTCTTTTCTGCTGTTCCCGTTCGACAAGACTTGGCTGCGCTTCGCCCTGCCCTTCGGTGAATTTCCAGTCCTGACCGGTTTCCTGACGCAGCGCGTCGGTGATCTTCCGAATATCGGATTCTCCAATCGCACGGACCGGTTGATAGACGACATTGGGAGCATCAAGCGATATCAGACGCATGTCCGCGATCAATATGCTTTCCAGAACAGCGGAGACCCGTCCAACGGTTTTGACCACGTCGGAAAACTGGTTCGGAAGCGCGCTGGCTTGCGGCTCTGGAACGGCAACCGGCGGTGGAGCTATCTGCGCAGCAGGCTCAGCGATCGGCTGAGGTGGCGCGGTTTGCTGGACTTCGGGAGCGCTGGTGGTTGCCATCCCCTGTTCGAGCATTTTTGCAAGCTTCCCCGGATCGGGCATATCGCCGGCACAGAGCACGCGGAGCAAAGCCATTTCGCAAGCTTCGCGAGGCAGATGCGCTTGCTGGACTTCCTGATAGCCTTTGAGCAGCAATTGCCACAACCGGTGCAAGACCGGATAGGATAGCTGTTCGGCCCAGTCGGAAAATTGCTGTTTGGCGCTGTCTGACAATGTCGGATCGCTGGCTCTGCCGACCTTGAACAAGGTCACCTGGTGCGAAAGCGACAGCAGCCCGTTCATTAGTGACAAAGGCTCGACGCCAATTTTATATTGTTCCGCGATAGCATCCAGAAGCGCAGCGGAATCGCCTTCGAGCAATTTGGCAAAAAGCCGCCGAACCGCGCTGCGATCCGACAGACCGAGCATATCCCGGATCTGGACAGCCTTGACCTGACCGTCGCCATCCATGTCGGCATGGGCGATCGCCTGATCGAGGATAGAAAGACCGTCGCGAACCGAACCCTCTGCCGCCTGTGCGATCAGATCGAGCGCTTCCTGCTCTGCGGTCACGCCTTCTTTTCCGACAATCATCCCGAAATGCGACGACAATTGCTCGGCGCTGATCCGTTTCAGATCAAAGCGCTGGCAACGGGACAATACGGTGATCGGAACCTTGTTGACCTCGGTGGTCGCGAAAATGAACTTCACATGCGGCGGCGGCTCCTCGAGCGTCTTCAGAAGCGCATTGAAGGCGTTTTTCGACAGCATGTGAACTTCATCGATGATGTAGATCTTATAGCGTGCCGAGACCGATGAATAGCGTACCGCCTCGATAATCTCGCGGACATCGTCGACGCCGGTATGGCTGGCGGCATCCATTTCGATCACGTCGATAAAGCTGCCTTCGGCGATGCTGCGGCATGGCTCGCACTGACCGCAGGGATCGATCGTCGGGCCGCCCTGCCCGTCTTCGCCGATGCAGTTGAGCGCCTTGGCAATCAATCGCGCAGTGGATGTTTTGCCGACACCGCGGACACCAGTCATCAGGAAAGCATGGGCGAGCCGGTCGCGCTTGATCGCATTGGCCAGCGTCTGGACCATCGCGTCCTGACCGATCAGCTCGGAAAATTTCGAAGGCCTGTATTTGCGCGCCAGCACCCGATAGGGTTGCGCCGTGCCTGGGGCGGGCTGCTCTGGTGCTTCGACACCGCCAGCGGCGAAAATATCTTGTGAATCGGACATGTCGATGGAGTTTAGGCGAGAGGTCTCGGCTTGTCGAAGGCTTTAAGAGCCAAAGCCGAGTCTGGTCCGAATAAAGGACATAATTCTCGGAGACGCTGGATTTGGGAGAGGTTTGAAATATCGAACGCGGCCAAAGCATCGCGTCATTTCAAAGTAGGAGCCGGGCGACCCGTAGAAATATCGTTACGGCTGCTTCCTTCCGGACCTGACCGGGTTGGCGAACACTACGTCCACCCGACTCCCGCTGCGCATATGGTGGCAGTTTGGTCGAAATGCAAGTCGTTAGACAATCTGCATATTGTGGCTATCCGACGGGATATGGACGGTCAGCCCATCCAATGCTGCTGTCAGCGTGATCTGGCAGGCCAACCGGCTTGTTCGCCGCGCCCCGGCAGCCAGATCGAGCATATCCTCTTCCATCTCGGTAGCCTCGGGCAAGCGATCAAAATCGGTGGCTTCGACGATCACATGGCAGGTTGAACAGGCCATCTGCCCCTCGCACGTACCCTCTAGCGGCTGGTCATGAATTTGCGCGACGGTGAGCAAATTGTCGCCTTCGGATGCCTTGGCGGAAACGGTTGTTTCTCCGTCAGAACTGACAAAATTCACCGTGACATTCTTCATGATAGCTGGCTCTCCGCCGCTTGATTGATCAGATGTGCCGCCCGCTCCACCTCTTCAATTTCATTGTAGCGGCCAAATCCGAGACGGATAGAGGATTTTATCTGAGCCGGCTCGAGTCCCAGAGCCGCCAGCACATGGCTGGGACGCCCCGAACCGCTGGCGCAGGCAGAGCCGGCGGAAAAGGCCACACCGCGAACTTCTGACATCAGGCGGGCAACATCGAGCCGGTCGCGGCGGATATTGAGATTGCCGGGATAGCGTTGATCCAGCGCTCCGTTCACCGTCCAGTCGCTGAACAGGTCTCGCGCCTTTGCGGCAAGCGCGGCAATATGTAAGCCGTCCTCGTCCCGGCGTTCAGCACAAATTTTTGCCGCCATTCCCAGCCCGACACATAATGCAGGAGAAAGCGTGCCTGACCGCACCCCTTGCTCTTGCCCACCACCATGGATCAGCGGCGGCAGGTCAACGCCATCACGCACCCACAATGCGCCGATGCCCTTGGGGCCATAAATCTTGTGACCGGAAAGCGCGATGAGATCGGCCTGATCCGGAAGGTCGATCCGGCCAAAGCCCTGCACTGCGTCGCAAAGCATAAGCGCGCCATGCTTTCGGGCCAGTGAAGCAATTTGCTCGATCGGCTGGATCACGCCGATCTCATTGTTTACCAGCATTGCTCCGACCAGCGCAGTTTTCGGACCGAAAAATGCCTCCAAGCCTTCCATTTTGACTAGACCCTGTCGATCGACTGGGAGCAGTTTTGTCTCAAAACCCTGAGTGCGATACCAGAGCGCAGTGTCGCGCACCGCTGCATGTTCGGTGTCGATTATCGCTATCTGGTCACGCCCTTGCGGCGCCATATTTCGGACCGAGCCAAATGCCAGATTGATCGCTTCGGTCGCGCTGCCGGTGAATATCACCCGCCCTTTTCGGGGCAACAGAGCGGCAACTTGTTCACGGGCCACTTCGACCGCTGCTGCTGCCTGACGGCCCAGCACATGCGGGCTGTGCGGATTGCCGAAATTGTCCTTGAGCCACGGCAGCATCGCGTCGAAAACTTCGGGCGCAAGCGGCGTGGTTGCCTGATTGTCTAGATAGATGGTGCCCATAGGTCCGGCTCAGCTTCCCTTCGCCGCTGCAAATATCGACTTCCATTGTTCGATAAAGGCATAGATATGGGCCCGGCTGGTGCCACGTCCGATACTGACCCGGATGACTTCGCGAGCGACCTGCGGATCCGTGCCCATCGCTTCAAGCACATGGCTAGTCTTGAGCGTCCCTGAAGAGCAAGCGCTTCCGGCGGAGACGGAAAATCCGGCCATATCGAATTTGATCAGCTGCGTATTGGCTGCGACACCAGGCATATGATAGCTGGCGATCGTGGCGATGCGGGGGGAATATTCTGCAATCACCGCACCACCCGCTTTCTTGATCGCGTCATCGAGATGCTGACGCAGCTCCATCGCCCGCCCCGCCCAATTCGCCGGTGCCTCCAGCGCAGCCGTCATGCCCATGATATAAGGCAGGTTCTGGGTGCCGGACCGATAGCCTTGTTCCTGCCCGCCATCGGCTTCGAGTAGCCTGAGATCCTTGACCAGCAGCGCGCCGACACCCGGAGGACCACCAAATTTATGTCCGGCGACAATGATCAGGTCGGCGTCCGGCAAGGGCATCTTCCCGATCGACTGGGAACAATCGGCCAGAAGATAGCTGCCCCGGTCGCGCACAACCTTGGACAGCGCGTCGAGATCCTGGATAACGCCGGTCTCGTTATTGACCGATTGTATCGCCACCAGGGCCGGTCCCTCGGCTCCCTTGAGCAGATGGTTCAGGTTGGTCGGCACCACCGCGCCGCCCATATCAACCGGAATGGATTCCGCATTTGGTGCAAATCTCAGCACTACATCATGCTCTACGGGCGAGACATATTGCAGCACAGGCTTGGACTTGGTCAGCGCGATCTGGATCGCTTCGCTAGCACCGCTGGTAAAAATCACGTCGCCATCCCAGTCAAGGGCGGTCTTGAACCGCCGCCGGGCATTTTCCAGCATCGCTTGGGCCGCACGACCATCCCCATGAGGCGAAGACGGATTTGCCCAATTTTCAAAACCCTCCACGCAGGCCTTTTTGGCCTCGTCCAGCATGGGAGCTGTGGCGGCATAGTCGAGATAGATGCGTTTCGTCTCGGTCACCATATTGGCAAAAACTCTCTACTGTGCTGGATTGAGTTGCGGATTTGTTGACTCTCCCTATATAGGCGCAGCATCCAGCGCAAAAGCTATTCTAATTTCTCGCGCTCTGGAAAATGTAATTTTGAGCGAAGAATTGAAAATCCATGCCAGATGTAGTTTTTACCGGACCCGAAGGCCGCCTCGAAGGCCGCTTTAGCCCAGGACCCCGTGACCGTGCGCCGGTTGCGATGATTCTTCATCCCCACCCGCAAGCCGGTGGCACGATGAATGACCGGATCACCCAGGCAATGTACAAGACATTCGTAAAGCGCGGCTTCGCTACTTTGCGGTTCAATTTTCGCGGTGTCGGCCGTTCGCAGGGTACGTTCGACAATGGCATTGGCGAATTGTCGGATGCCGCATCGGCTCTCGACTGGGTACAGAGCTTCCATCCCGAAGCGCAGACCACCTGGATCGCAGGCTACAGCTTTGGCGCCTGGATCGGCATGCAGCTTCTGATGCGTCGCCCGGAAATTCGGGGTTTCATCTCGGTGTCGCCGCCAGCCAATATGTATGATTTCAACTTTCTGGCACCATGCCCGTCATCGGGTATCATCGTCCAGGGCGTGAATGACGAAGTCGTAACCCCTAGCGCGGTCCAGAAACTGGTCGACAAGCTGCGGACCCAGAAACATATCACCATCCACCATGACGAGATCCCTCGCGCCAATCATTTTTACGAGAATGAAATGGAATTGCTGATGGGTTCGATCGACAATTATCTCGACATGCGGCTCGCGCCGGATTCGCCGATCAAATAGAATTAATCGGCGGACTGCGCCGATAACGGCTGATTGCTGTCAGGGACAGGAATCAGCCCAATTCCGACATTTGCGAACATCACAGCTGCGGCGACGAGCATCAGCCAGCCCTGCTTTTTGTTGATGCCTTTGCGCAGCACAAAAATTCCGCCGGCGAGCAACGCGGCTCCGGCGAGCATCAATATCGATAGGATCAGGTTGGACATCCCCTGATGATTACGGATGCATCAGTTAACTGACAATATATTGTTTCGATGATTTTGCGGATTGATGGCGAGATCAGACCACTTTCATTGTCAGTTCCCGGACAGCATTTCTGGACAGCATTGCTTTTACATCCGTATTTGACTAGAACATATAAAGAACAAAAGGAACAATGACCAAGGAACGGAACTGGCTGCGTGAATCCCGAACCTGCCCTGCTGATCGTAGCCCCCGTGGCGGACGGGTTTGATCTAGCGCATATCCCGTGGTCCCGGACAGCCAGAGAGAGAATATCAGTCAACAACGACAAGTTCAGCGAACTGGACATGCTCGAAATCATTGTTGACGGCTTGCCGTTCCTTCTTTCCCACTTTGCAACGGAAGAAACCGGCCAGATATTTGCCAGGAAAAATTTCAAAAAGCCATCCGCTGACGTCCGAATATCACATCAATCGGCGATCGGAGTGACGCCAAGGGACATATTGACCAGCGGCCAGCATCTGCCCGAGATCATCCATCGCATATTATTGCTGGGGAAATGGATCGGTGACAGCCTCGCTGCCACAGCCGTGATATTGGTACCGTCCAGCGAACTAGTCAGTTTTGAATATTTCGATGAAGCCGTAAAAGAATATTTTGAGGGAAGGCCGCTTCCCTCATCACTCTTGGCTGCTTTCCCGGAAGCCTGAATAGGTTATTCAAAACCTGTAGGCTCTACTATTTCGCCGATCATGGTTGACGGGGAAATATCGATCTTCTCACTCGGTGACGGTCGCGAACAAATCGACATCATGATCGACAATCATCCGACCATCACCGGCAAGACATAGAAATCAGGCGGCGGTTGGTGCCGCTTGGCGTACATTCTGATCGACATGCTCGGCAAATTGCTCGAAATTGTCGATGAACAATTTGACCAGCTTTTGCGCGGTTTCGTCATAAGCACTTGGATCAGACCAGGTTGAACGAGGATCGAGAATCCCACTGTCCACACCCGGCACCGACACTGGAACTTCAAAGCCGAAATTCTCGTCGATCCGGAATTCACCGTCGTTCAGGCTGCCGTCCAGCGCCGCGTTCAGCAACGCACGGGTTGCCTTGATCGGCATCCGGTTGCCTTCACCATATTTCCCGCCGGTCCAACCGGTGTTTACCAGCCAGCAGCGCACGCCGCCTTTGGCGATCCGCTCCTTGAGGAGATTGCCGTAAACCGAAGGATGGCGCGGCATGAATGGCGCCCCGAAACAGGTCGAGAAAGTTGCTTCCGGCTCGGTCACACCGATTTCGGTGCCGGCAACCTTGGCGGTGTAGCCGGAGAGGAAATGATACATCGCCTGCTCAGGGGTCAGCCGCGACATCGGAGGCAAGACGCCGAACGCATCCGCGGTCAGCATGATGATATTCTTGGGCACTGGACCCATGTTTTTTTCAGACGCGTTGGGAATGAAATCGATCGGATAAGCGCCGCGGGTATTTTCCGCTTTGCTATTGTCGTCGAGATCCAGTTCCCGGGTTTCCGGGTCCATCACGACATTTTCAAGAACCGTTCCGAACCGGCGAGTGGTGGCAAAAATTTCCGGCTCCGCTTCTTCCGACAGACGTATCATCTTGGCGTAACAGCCGCCTTCGAAGTTGAATACTGCGGTATCGGACCAGCCATGTTCGTCATCGCCGATCAGTACACGGCTGGCATCAGCCGAGAGCGTGGTCTTGCCGGTTCCCGACAGGCCAAAGAAAATCGCGGTATCGCCTTCCGGACCGATATTGGCCGAGCAATGCATCGGCATGACCGAGTCCAGCGGCAACAGATAGTTGAGCAAACCGAACACGGATTTCTTCATCTCGCCGGCATAAGCCGTGCCGCCGATCAAGATCAGTTTTTCCGTGAGGTTCACCGCAATCACGGTGCCGCTGCGCGTACCGTGACGCTCTGGATCGGCCTGAAAGCTGGGCAGATCAATAATCGTATATTCAGGATCAAATGCCGCCAGCTCATCAGCTTCGGGCCGGACCAGCATCGTGCGGATAAACAGATTGTGCCACGCCAGTTCGTTGATAATCCGAACGTTGACCCGGTGTTCCGGCTGCGAACCACCGAAAAGATCCTGAACAAACAGCGTATCCTTCTCGGCCAGAGCGGCGAGAAAATCTTCTTTCAGCGCGGCGAAATGATCCGGTGTCATTCCGACATTGGTTTTTCCCCACCAGACGCTGTCTTCGGTCTCGCCATCACGAACGATGAACTTGTCATTGGCGGAGCGCCCGGTGTGTTTGCCGGTTTCGACAACCAAGGGGCCATCTTTGGCCAAATGGCCTTCACCGCGAGACACTGCGGCTTCGACCAATGCCGGAGCACCGAGATTCCAGTGTTGCTCGGCCGAATTGGCAAAGCCTTGATCTTTTAACGAAACAGACGAGATATTTGACACTGGTAATCCCCTAAAGCTTGAAACAGGTTGAGGTCACGCCGATCTGGCAATTTGAGATGGCGCTTACTGAACCATATCGAGTCGGTCAAATTTCTTGCCGCCCACCATATTAAAAATTCTAGAATCCAAGACAGTTTGCGACTGTGTTTGTCGAAACTGATACCGACGACTTATCTTGTAACCTACTATCCCATCCACTAGGTCAAATCCAGCATGAGCGGCAAAGGAACGCAAATTTATGGCAGCCAATATTGCTCTTGTCGATGATGACCGCAATATTTTGACGTCCGTATCGATCGCGATGCAGGCGGAAGGGTTTATCACGCGCGTCTATTCAGACAGCGAAGCGGCGCTTCATGCGATTCTGGAGAATCCACCGGACCTCGCGATATTCGACATAAAAATGCCGAAGATGGACGGACTGGAGCTGCTCAGAAGAGTGCGGGAAAAATCCAACCTGCCGGTCATATTTCTGACATCGAAAGACGAAGAGCTGGACGAGGCTCTTGGCCTCGCGATGGGCGCAGACGACTATATCAAAAAGCCCTTCTCGCAACGGCTGCTGATCGCCCGGGTCAAGTCCATTTTGCGACGGACGGAATTTATCAAGTCGATCGAGGAAGGTCAGGATGACGAATCGGCAGAACCGATCATCCGCGGCAGTCTCGAAATGGATCCTGCGCGCCATCTGGTGCGGTGGAAGGGCGCAAATGTGACCCTGACCGTCACCGAGTTCATGATTCTCGAAACATTGGCGCATCGGCCCGGTGTAGTAAAAAGCCGCAACCAGTTGATGGACGCCGCCTATCAGGATGATGTCTATGTCGACGACCGGACGATCGACAGCCATATCAAACGACTGCGACGAAAATTTCGTGAAGTTGACCCAGAATTTGATGCAATAGATACGCTATATGGAGCCGGATATCGCTACACAGAATGATATCGGACAAGATAGTGAAAGCGGCCTGTCGCTCCGTTGGTCGGCCCGCCTTTCGCTTACAACCCGAATATTGGTCGTCAATGTTTTGGCGATTGCGCTGCTGGCTGGCGGTCTGTTCTATCTCAACAATTATCGCGACAGGCTGACCGAAGAGCGTTTGACCCAGGCTCGACTGCAGCTGACGATCGTCGGCGATGCCTTGTCCTCGGGCGATGTCCGGAACCGGAATGCCCTTGTCCAGCAATTTGCCAGTCATTTGGGCGCCCGGCTGCGGCTCTACGCCCCTGATGGCGAGAAAGTCATCGACAGCTTCGATCTCGCGAAACCGACCTATCAATTCGTCGATCCGGATGCAGAACCAATGCGCAAAGACGCGGCCCGGATGCTGGACAAGACCATTGAAAGCGTTGTTTTCACAACCCAGATCCCAAATTTCAGCGAGCCTGCCAATGATGTCGCTAGCGCATGGACGGAACTCGAGAGCGTCAAGCGCAAATCAACCGCGGTCAGCTCTGTCAGCTACGCGCCCGACCGTACGCCGGTGATCGTGGCCGGAAAGCAGCTCCCTGACGGCACTGGTTCGATTCTGCTCACCGCCAATGCGCGAGACATCACGCGAATTGTCAGAGCCGAACGGTCGAGCGTGTTGCTCGTGATATTGGTCGCCGCTGCCATCTCTATCCTGCTTTCGCTTTTTCTGGCGCGTACCATCGTCAGGCCGATCAGAAAGCTGGCCGCAGCAGCCGTTCGCGTTCGCATGGGACGGTCGGACGAAATCGCAATTCCCCGGATGCCCGGGCGACGCGATGAAATCGGGCAATTGAGCCGCGCTCTGTCCGACATGAGCGCGGCCTTGCGTCACCGGATCGACGCAACAGAAGCCTTCGCAGCAGACGTCAGCCATGAAATCAAGAACCCCCTCGCCTCGCTTCGATCTGCGCTTGAGGGACTGGAACGGGTCGATGATCCCGATCTACAGAAGCGACTTCTTGATGTCGCCAATGACGATGTCCGACGCATCGACCGGTTGATCAATGATATCTCCGACGCTTCCCGGGTCGATGCCGAACTCGCCAGAGCCAAGTTCGAACCGATTGATATCGGCAAGATGCTGGAGCAATTGCTCGCCGCTCGCGAACAACGGACCTCCAATCTCGGCGTTCATATTGCTTTCGCACGGCCCGCAAAGGATGTCGCCAAAGTAATGGGAGACGGAGGCCGTCTAGAGCGTGTGTTCGGCAATCTGCTGGACAATGCCGTCTCTTTTTCGCCCGATGGTGGGCTGGTGGAGATTCTGGCGACGCCCGATGGGGACGAAATTGTCATCCATGTCGCCGATCAGGGTCCAGGCGTTTCGCCCGATCAGAGGGAACAGGTTTTCCAGCGCTTCCATTCCGACCGCCCCGACGGCGAGGCTTTCGGCAAGCATAGCGGGCTCGGGCTCGCGATTGCAAAGACGATCGTCGAAGGCCATCAAGGCAAAATCCATATCTTGGACCGGGCGGGCGGAGAATCGGGAGCCTGTTTTGAAATTCGACTTCCAAAGGCCCCGGGATGACAAATGTTCCCAATCAAGACGATCAACTGACGACCCATGCCAATGCGGTTGCGATTTCTGGTGCAGGTGTCATGATTTGCGGAAGTTCCGGTTCGGGAAAGTCGGATCTGGCGCTGCGTCTGATTGATCGCGGCGCTGCGCTGATCGCCGATGATTATGTCGACATCAAGCGTACGAATAGGGATTTGTTGCTAAGTCCGCCAGCCAATCTCGCCGGTAAACTGGAGATCCGTTCCCTGGGCATATTTGAGCGCGATCACCTGTCCGGCATTCCCTTGAAAATGGTGGTCAATCTGCAAGACAATCCCGAACGCTTCCCCCTCGACCGGCAAATTATGAATTTACTGGGAATAAATATTCCATTCTGTACATTGAACGCGATGGAAAGCAGCGCGGCAATTAAAGTAGAATGGGCCTTGCAACAGATATTGCAGGATAGCGTTAGCCAATGACCGAAAGCTCCACCAAACGGGTATTGCTGATCACCGGCCTGTCCGGTGCGGGAAAATCGACTGCATTGAAAACAATGGAAGACATCGGCTGGGAAACGGTAGACAATTTCCCCTTTCATCTGGTCGAGAACCTGTTGAATACACCACCATCAAGTTCGCGGAATGACAATAATCTGCCATTGGCGCTCGGTTTTGATAGCCGGACTAGAGGGTTTGAACCGAACAAGCTGATCGACAGCATCAAACGTCTGCAAGAAAAACCGGGCTATCTGATCTCGACGCTGTTTCTGGATTGTGCCGGCGGGGAACTGGAGCGGCGCTACGGGGAGACCCGGCGTCGACACCCGCTAGCCCTGGATCGACCTGCCAAAGAAGGCATCGCGCTTGAACGCACATTGCTTGCGCCATTTCGTCGCTGGGCAGATCATATAATCGACACCAGCGATTTGACCGCCAACGATCTTCAGCGCGAAATCCGGCAGCATTTCTCGCTCGACAAAGACGCCGCTACAACGATCACCATCACCAGCTTCGGATTTTCCAGAGGTCTCCCGAACAATATCGATCTTCTGTTCGATGTCCGTTTTCTGGCCAACCCGTTCTGGGATCAGGAACTCAAGCAAAAGACCGGCCTTGATCCGGAAGTGGCGGAATATGTCAGCAAGGACCCTTCCTATCCGGAGGCAATCGAGAAGATACTCGACATGCTCAAATTTCTGCTCCCACGGTACCAGGAAGCCGGCAAGGCCTACGTCAACATAGGGATTGGCTGTACCGGTGGCCGTCACAGATCGGTACATGTCGCCGAGCGACTGAGCAAAGACTTGCGTGCCGCAGGCTTTTCGCCCAATGTCCTGCATCGCAATCTGGCATCGCCGCCATTGGAAGCGCTGGAATCCATGCAGAAATCGAACGGGAACAGGGGAATTTAATCAGGATGATTGGATTGGTTCTCGTCACACACGGGCAGCTGGCAACGGAATTTGTCATCGCGATGGAACATGTCGTCGGTGCACAGAAAGCCATTGCCGCGATCGGCATTGGTGCGCGTGATGATATGGAAATACGCCGCAGGGAAATTGCCGATTGCGTTGCCAAAGTAGATTCCGGCAAGGGTGTCATCATATTGACTGACTTGTTTGGCGGAACGCCATCCAATCTTGCCATTTCGCTGTTGGAAAAAGGCAAGGTCGAAGTCATTGCCGGCGTTAATCTGCCGATGCTCATTCGTCTCGACGGCGCACGCAAATCCATGGATATTGCTTCCGCCATCGCTGCCGCCAAGGAAGCCGGACAGAAATATATCAGCGTTGCTTCGGAAATATTGGGAAGCGATGCATGAGCGAGTTTCGCAAAATCGTTGAAATCACGAACAGGCGTGGCTTGCACGCAAGAGCCAGCGCAAAATTTGTCACCTATGTCAGCAAATTGCCGGACAGTCTGGACGTAAGGGTGGCCAAGGACGGTACCGAAGTAACGGGCATGTCGATCATGGGCCTGATGATGCTCGGCGCTGCCAAAGGCGACAGTATCGAAATCATCGTGGCCGGCGACCAGGCAGAGAGCGCGCTCGAAAAGCTGACCGGCCTTGTCGTCGACGGATTTGGTGAAGACTGAGCTTATGCGCCACCAGATTACCGGCTTTTCCAACCCGACGATAAAGCGGCTTAAAAGCTTGCGCGAGAAAAAGCACCGCAAGCGCGAGGGTCTGTTTCTCGCCGAAGGGCTGAGAATATTAACCGAGGCGCTGGATAGCGGAAAAACCCCCAGGATGCTGGTGGTTGTCGAGGATACCGAACTCCACCCGCTCGCCCAGAAAATCGAGGCGGCAACCGTGGCTGCCGGCGGCGATGTGATCGAAACCAGCGAAGCGATCATTGCCAAACTCTCCGGAAAGTCCAATCCGCAATCAATCATCGGCATCTATCAGGATCATCCGGTCGCGCTCGAAGAGCTCGACCGGTCAACCGCGAATATCTGGCTGGTGGCGCAGGCGCTACGCGACCCGGGCAATCTCGGCACGATATTACGTACCGGTGATGCGGTTGGCGCTGGCGGACTGATCCTAATCGACGATTGCGTCGATCCGTTTTCGGTCGAAGCGGTGCGCGCCAGCATGGGCGCAATCTTCACCCAGCAAATCGTCCAGACAAGATGGCCGGAATTCCAGACCTGGTTGCGGAGCGGTCCGGGCGAGCTGGTCGGGACGAGTCTCAACACCGATAATGACTATCAATCAGTGCGTTACAATAGCCCGACCTTCTTGCTGATCGGCAACGAGGCGCAGGGATTACCTGAAGATTATGAAGCGGCTTGCGACACGCTCGTCAAAATACCGATGATGGGCAAGGCGGACAGCCTAAACGCCGCGGTCGCGGCCTCGGTCATGGCCTATGAAGTGCTCAACCAGAGCCGTAAGAGATAATTAGAGTTTTTACATCCCCTATGATAGCTTGAGGGCGGAGGGGAAAATTATGAAAAACGCTATATTGCTGTCATCATTGGCCGCACTGACACTTTCTGCCTGTGGAGAACCCGCAGCAGAACCAGTCGAGGAAGCCAAGCTAGGCGACTATAGCGCCATCGGCACCGAGCCGGGCTGGACCGTCGAGATCAAAGGCGAAGAGATCGCCTTTACCACCCAGGAAAGCAATGATTTCAAGCTTCCGGTTTACCGCATGAAGAAGACCGGTACCGGCTGGGAGGTCAAAGGATTTTCCGACAGTCACAATATCAACATCTATATCACCAGCGACGAAAAATGCAGCGATGGCATGAGCGATCGCAGCTATGCCGATACGGTGAAGGTAGAAGCCAGCGATAGCGGCACTTTAAATGGTTGCGGCGGCACGATTACCGAAGGACCGGACGGCGCACCCTAAGCGCTATTCAGCCGCTTCCTTGCCGATTTCACGATCATCCTCGATCAGCTTTTCGGTTGTCGCCTCGCTATAGCGGGGTAGCGCTTCTATTTCGGGCACCGGCTCGAGATCTTTCTTGCCGGTTTCGATCTGCAGCTCGGCAAACTTGCGTCCGGTCGCCATGATATTGCGCTCGAAGCTGCCGACAAATTTATTATAATTGCCGACGGCGCTGCCGAGGCCTGAACCCATGCGTTTGAGATGTTCGCCGGCGACCGCGAGCCGGTCATACATTTCCTTGCCCAGTTGACCGATCTGCTTGGCTTCGGCGGCCATTTTTTCCTGACGCCAGACACCGGCCACGGTCCGCGCAATCGCCACGAGATTGGTTGGCGTCGCGAGCAGCACTTTCTTCTCGAAAGCATGGTCCCAAAGGGTTGGCTCATGCTCCAGCGCGGCGGCTAGAAAATGTTCTCCCGGCACGAACATGATGACATAATCCGGCGCGTCTTCAAACTGGTCCCAATAAGCTTTTTTCGACAAGCCATCGATATGCGCCTTCATGCTGTTGCAGTGGCGAGCCATGGCGAAACTGCGCGCGGCCTCGTCATCTGCTTCGAACGCATCCTGATAGTCGTTGAGCGAAACTTTGGCATCGATCACCAGCTTGCGTCCGCCGGGCACATTGATCACCGCATCGGGGCGCAGACGGCCTTCATCGGTGTCGATGCTCTGTTCGGTGACAAAGTCGGTATGTTCAGAAAGTCCGCAGGTTTCGAGGACATTTTTGAGCTGCTGCTCGCCCCAACGACCGCGCGATTTGGGGGCGTTGCGGAGCGAATTGACGAGGCGCGCCGCTTCTTGCTGCACCCTGTCCTGCCCCTGCCTGACCTGTTCGATCGTGGCACTAATCCCGGCATAGGATTCGGTGCGCTCTTTCTCGATCTTGGTGATCGAAGCTTCGTAGGTCGCCAGACGCTCATGCACCGGCTGCAACAGCTTGGCGATTTTCTCGCCACCTTTTTCATTGGCCTGATCAAAGCGCTGGTCGGCCCGCTCGAGAAACTGTCGCTGGGCCGTCTCCAGCATTTTGGCACCTATCTCGGAAAATTGCGCCGACAAAGCCTCTTTTGCTTCCATCAACTGCTGCATCTGCTTGTCATGGTTGCGCGCGTCGGCCTGCAGCGCTGCCAGTTCGGTTTTTGCTGCATCGCGCTCGTCGCGCACGCCGTCGAGAGTAATCCGCAGCGCATCTGTCGCCTGCCCTGCCTCTTTCGCCGCTTGCACCGCATCTCTGGTAGCCTGCGCTGCATCCTTGGCCGGCTTACCACCGATAAACCAACCCAACGCCAAACCGCCCAGCAGAGCAAAGACGATAGCGATAATGACGATAATGGGGTCCAAAATAACTCACTTTCCGATAAGAACGAAAAGAGAACCTAGGAGCGTTTTCCGGAATAGGCAATACTCGTCATGCCGAGCATGTCCCGAGACAACCTATGCGGCGATCCCGTGTTCCTTGCGCAGTTTCGCAAGTTTCTTGAGCACCATCTGGCGCTTCAATCGCGACAGATGGTCGATGAACAATATGCCTTCGAGATGATCCATCTCGTGCTGCAGGCAGGTTGCAAGCAGACCTTCGATCTTCTCTTCATATTGCTTGCCGTTCTCGTCCTGCCAGCGAGCGGTGATGCTCGCGGGCCGTTCGACATCGGCATATTGGTCGGGAACCGAGAGGCATCCCTCGCTGTAAACGTTGAAATCTTCTGACGGATCGAGAATTTCTGGATTGATGAAGACACGCGGATCGCGGATGACTTCATGCTCATGATGACAATGTTCGCCATGTTCGTGATCATGGTCATGCTCATTCTCGACCGGTTCCTGGAGATCAATCACCAGAATCCGCTTGGGCGCACCAACCTGAATCGCGGCCAGACCAATACCCGGAGCGTCATACATTGTTTCGAACATGTCCGCGATCAGCGTCTTGAGCGCGTCGTCAAACTCGGTGACCGGTTCTGAAACAGTTTTCAGCCGCGGATCGGGAACTTCAAGGATCGGTAAAATAGCCATAAGCCAAATTTAGGGATTCTGAGGAGATTCGTCAACCGTCGGCAACGTCAGGCACAGACAAAAGAAAAGGGCCCGCCAAGATATTGGCGGGCCCCCATTATTCTTATGATCGAATTTCTAGAACCCGACTTTGGCACCAAGGCGGAAAACGCGCCCCAGAGTATTGCCGATGAACGGGTTGTAACCCAGCGGCAACCGAGCCGATGACGCTTCGGTGTTGGTGAAATTCTCGATCGAAAATTGCAATTGTGCATCGAAGGCATCGATCGGAAGTTCATAAGCAGCGTGGATGTCATGCTGTGTGTAGCCACTGATATCGCGACCAAAGTTCGTAGGTCCGAAACTCGTGGTGGCACAAGGCGCTGGCAAAGCCGGGCAACGCTCGTCAGTAACGCCAGCAATATAAGTCACGCCATAACGCAGGTTCAGGCCAGCAACGTTGTAGTTGACATAACCATTGGCCCGCCATGGCGAGATGGTACCTGGACTATTGTCCAGATTAGCCAGTCCCACAGCTTCGAAACCGGGCCGCAACACATTCCCGTTCAAGTTGAAGTCACCAATATCATATTTCAGGATATGACTTGCGTTGACGCCGATAGAGAAAACGCCTGGTCCGACATCACCCCGATAACTGGCTGAGAAGTCCAAACCGGATGTTTTGGTCTTCGGACCATTGACCCACTGGGTTAGGATACGCGAGATATTCGTACCGTTCGTGGTTCCCTGAACACAGGTGCCGCCGTCAAAGGTGATAAGCGGAATGAACGGATTGGAACAATCAACCAAGCCACCCGGAACTATGACACCCTGAGCGTTGGTTACCGCATTATTCGCGATAGCCTGCCCATCGGTTGTGGTGATTTCGCCTTTGAAATCGAAGCTCCAGTAATCAACCGAGAAGGTGAAGCCACTGAAATCGACGACTGCACCGAGGTTGTAGCTGAAAGCTTTTTCAGGGCCGAGATCGGTCGGGTTACCCGCGATATCAACTGCCTTGAAGTTGCCGTTCGCGGCGCTGATCCCTGCGAGAGTTGTCACAGCATTGTTGGACACTTGGGCAGCAAGAGGTCCACGGAAAGTCGTACCTACAGATCCGCGCAATACCAGCCAGTCGATGGGTTCCCACCGAACCGCGCCTTTGGGATTGAAGGTCGAACCAATCGATCCGCCATAATCTTCAAAACGCGCCGCAGCGGTAACTTCCAGCGTGTCGCTGATCGGAACGGCTACTTCGGCAAACACCGCCTTGACGTCCTGAGCCAAGCGTTCTGGTCGAGAACCGCCAAGGAAAATGAAGGATCCTGCTCCGTCGAGAGCACCGCCGAGGCAGCTTTGATCGCCCAGGTTCACGCAAGGATTGATATCCAGATTCGATTCCACACGTAGCGGACGAGAAAGGAAATTAAGCTTGCGATATTGTGCGCCTGCAGCCCAGCCAACATTGCCACCGCCAAGGTCAAGGCCCATTTCACCGGAGAAGATCATATCTACAACAAATGTATCTTCTGTCTCTTCAACCCCGTTCTGGACCTGCAAAAACTTGACCAAATCGACCGAGTTTTCATTGCCAGGAACATAAAAGGGATTGGTTAGACCCAAGGACGGATGGCCGGGTCCGGCGTTGATAAACGGATTGAACCACTCACATCCGCCGATGCCAGGGGTACCGGTGGCCGGATCACAATCCGCACCGCCCAGACCATTGAGCGCGTTTTGCAAACGAGTACCAACAACGCCCGGCGAACTGCGACGGCGTTCATAAGTAGCCCAGGTCATCGACAATTGACCGCGCAATGTTTCGGAGAAATCTTTCTCGACAGTGCCGGACAAGCGGAATGCCTGGTTATTGGCTGTCTGGCGTCCTGCGCCCCTGCCTGGATCGGTAGGGTTGCCCAGATTACCAAATGGCCGCCAAAGGAACACGCCTATGGGACCTGCTATAGGAGCGACAAGGCCAATCTGATTGGCATATACTTGTGCACCCGGGTTATCTGGCGAGACCGTGAAACCACCGCCCAATTGGGCGCCGCCGGGACCTTGCAAGGGAGGGTAGCCGGGCGAAGTGCCGATGCCATCCAGATCCGTTTGTGCGTAAGTTAATTCCCCGCGGAACCTGAACGTGTCGGAAAGGTCGATGTCAGCCTGGATATAGCCCTGATAGCGATCCTCTTCTTCAATCAGATTATCAAAGGGAATGAAGCTGAAGCGACAAATCCCGTCAGGAGTGCCGCCTGTTTCAGCGCAGCCCACATCAGGTCGCAGACCCACTCCCGGTACAATGAATGCCCCTGGAGTTGCCAATGCGGACCATGCAGCAGGATTTACAGAATATGGCTGAAATCCGTAAGTCCGGTCGGTCGTTGCCAATTCGGAGCGATGCTGCCAACCGACACCGGCCATGATGTTCAAATCACCGAAAGTCTGACCAACCAGGATCGAAGCGGTATGATTGCCATCCGATCCTTTGATGAAGTCAAAGTCGCCTTGCAGCTCAACGCCTTCAAATCCCTTTTTGGTAATGAAGTTGGCCACACCGGCAATCGCATCTGAACCGTATGTTGCCGCGGCACCATCTTTCAATATTTCAATCCGTTCCAGTGCGAACAGGGGTATCGAATTGGTATCGCCGAAGCCACCACCTACCGCGCCTGGTGCGGTCAGAGTCCGCCGGCCGTTGAACAAGACCAACGTTCTTGTTGGACCGAGGTTGCGTAAATTGATCGAACCAAAGCCCTGATTGCCCTGGGCTGCAGTGGAAAACTGGTTGGAATCGCCCAGGACACTTCCGACTTCCGGAAGATCCTTGATGAATTCAAGCGGTGATGACACACCATTTTGCGCAAGATCCGCACTGGTATAAACGTCCACCGGGACAGCAGCATCTTCGGGAGTTCCGCGAATATATGAACCCGTAACGACGATGACTTTACTGGCATCGACCTCTTCGTCTGCGTCTTGAGCATGGGCCAATCCCGGGGTTATTCCCAAGGCCAATGTCAATGCGCCCAAGGCGCACCTGTTGCGTAAATTAGTCTTCCTCATCATGCTCTCTCCTGGTTGTCAGTCTCTTTGCCTTCTTGGGGAGGACTGACTTTTTATTATTTGTACAATGTGGCCGTAACACAGCCCCTACGTCAAGGGCGATTAATTAGGCACTTAATCACTGCAAGGAATCCCAGAAATTGGTTACTTTCCAACATGTTCATCGGGCAAAATTTATCATTTGATTGTTTTATTGTTACCAACAAGACACAATTTTTATACTAAATTTCGCGTTCGAACCACACTCGGAGCATATTGAGTCGGTTCCGCATCAGTCCTGATTTATCGGCCTACGAGAGCGCAACGCCTGCGCCAAAGTGCCTTCGTCGAGATAATCCAGCTCTCCACCTACGGGGATGCCGTGAGACAACTGACTGAGCCGCAACGGATAATTTTCCAATCGCTCGGCAATATAATGAGCTGTCGTCTGCCCCTCCAATGTAGCATTCATCGCCAGCACGACTTCGTCTATTCCGCCCAACTCGACCCGCTTGATCAGCTTGTCGATGGCGATATCTTCGGGCCGGACGCCGTCCAGCGCCGACAATCGCCCGCCCAGAACATGGAACTTGCCGGGAAACAGTCGCGATTTATCGAGCGCCCAAAGGTCGGAAACCTCTTCCACCACGCAAAGCGCTTTCTCATCACGCCGCGGGTCATTGCAGATTTGGCAGGGGTCCTGCGTATCGACATTGCCGCAAATACTGCAGGTTACGAGCCGTTCTTCGACCGTCGTCATCGCTGCCAATATCGGCTTCATCGCCGTTTCCGGACGTTTCAGCAGATATAATACCGCCCGCCGCGCCGAACGCGGACCGAGCCCGGGAAGTTTGGCCAGGGCCTGAACCAGATTTTCGATCTCTTGCGATGCCATGATTTGACCTTTAGGGACATAATCCGTCACCTGCCAAGAACTTAGCTACAGTTTGGCCACACACAAGCGAGATTTTATGCGCCTAGCCTTTATGGGAACCCCGGATTTTGCCGTTCCTGCGCTGCAAGCGCTGCACGATGCAGGACATGAAATTGTTGCGGTCTATTCGCAACCACCGCGACGTGCTGGACGCGGAAAGCAACTAACACCCTCACCTGTCCAGCAATTGGCCGAAAGCCTTGGGCTGATGGTAAGAACTCCTTTCTCCCTTAAAAATGATGAGGAACAAGCCGCCTTTGCCGCACTGGATCTCGATGCCGCGGTTGTCGCCGCTTATGGCCTGATCCTGCCGCAGGCGATTTTGGATGCGCCCAAGACGGGGTGTCTGAACATCCACGGCTCGCTGCTCCCCCGCTGGCGCGGGGCGGCTCCGGTCCAGCGAGCGATCCTCGCCGGAGATGCGGAAACCGGAATCACCATCATGCAGATGGAGGCGGGATTGGACACAGGACCGATGTTGCTAAAATCCGAGACGCCAATCGACGGTAAAACCGCTGGCGAACTGACTGAGGAATTAGCCGATACGGGTGCCGCACTCATGGTTCAATATCTCGCCTTGCCAACGGAATATCCGCCGGAAAAGCAAGATGACACGCTTGCCACATATGCAAAGAAGATCGAGAAACAGGACGCACGGCTTGATTTCAGCCAGCCTGCCGAACAGGTAGAGCGCCAGATACGCGCCTACAATCCTGTACCTGGAGCCTTCTTGGAATATCAGGGCAACAGGTATCGGATTTTGAAGGCAAGCGTCGGAAAAGGTTCTGGATCGGCTGGCACAATATTGGACGATCAACTTCTTATAGGCTGCGGAGTCGGAACGCTCCAACCGGAAGTGATTCAAAAAGCTGGAAAGCCAGCCATGGATCTCAAGTCATTTCTCAACGGCACAAAAATCCCCGCAGGAACAGTCCTGCAATGACCCGCTTTGCTCTCACTTTGGAATATGATGGTCGTCCGTTCATGGGCTGGCAGCATCAGGATCACGGACCGAGCGTCCAACAAGCGGTCGAAGAGTCGATCAAGAAAATCACCGGCCAGACCGTCCGGGTGTTCGCCGCAGGCAGAACCGATGCCGGCGTCCATGCACTGGCGATGCGCGCCCATTTCGATCTTGAAACCAAGCTGACGCCATTCCGCTTGCGCGAAGGTATCAATGCGGGATTGCGTCCCAACCCGGTCGCGGTGCTGGCCTGTGACATTGTCGACGAGGAATGGCACGCGCGCTTCGCCTGCGAGGGGCGACGCTATCTCTACAAGATCACCAATCGTCGCGCGCCGTTAACCTTTGACCGTGGGCTAAGCTGGCAGGTCGCTCCGGTTCTCGACGCGGAAGCTATGCATAATGCGGCGCAGGTGCTGATTGGACAGCATGATTTCACCACTTTCCGGTCGGCCCATTGTCAGGCGCAAAGCCCGGTCAAGACGCTCGACCACATATCGGTCAGCCGCTTCGGCGACGAGATCGAAGTCGAGGTCTCCGCCCGCTCGTTCCTCCATCATCAGGTGCGTTCGATCGTCGGCTGTCTGAAACTGGTCGGTACCGGCACATGGTCCAAAGGCGACTTGAAAAACGCTCTGGTGGCAAAGGATCGCAATGCGCTCGGCTTCAACGCACCGCCCGACGGTCTCTATTTTGTCGAGGCTCTTTATCCGCCGGTGTCAGAGGCCGAATAAACGCTGCAGGCTCTTGTCGAGCATCAGCAACTGCCACAATAGGCGGCTGTTGTCAGAACGGCCGGCGATATGATCGTCCGCGACCTTGCGGAGGGACTTACTGTCAAACCATCCGGTGCGCGCCAAGGCTCCGCCGCTCGTGATATCCCGCGCCTGATCGGCCAGCGGTCCGCGAAACCATTGTGCGATCGGCGTGACAAAGCCCATTTTTGGCCGGTAGAGAATATCATTGGGCAGATATTTCTCCATCGACTTTTTCAGGAGATATTTGCCCTGCCCCTTGTGCACCCGCAAATTGGTCGGCAGCTTCGCGGCGAATTCCATCAGCTTGTAATCAAGCAATGGCTCCCGCGCTTCTAGTCCCACCGCCATACTGGTCCGGTCTACCTTGGTCAGGATATCGCCGGGCAGCCACATTTTCATATCGGCATATTGCGCTTGGTCGAGGCCATTTTGCGCCGGAGCATTTGCCATCAGGTCGATCATCCGCTGCTCGGCGTGATAATCGCCCAGGTCGCGCTGCATCGCATCGGAATAGATTGACCGGCGGCCCGACGGCGTCGTCACGCCAACCGCTTCGGCATAGCCTTCCGGTCCGGTTCTCGCGAGAGACAGCAAAGTGGATTTGGCACGAAATGGACGCGGGGCCCAGTCGGCCTTGGGATAAACAGAGCCCAGCCAACCCAATACCGGTCCCCGGAAGGATTGCGGCAACAGCCCCCTGACCCGTTCTTCGGCATGGTGGAAGACATGGCGGCGATAGCCGGCCATCGCTTCGTCCGCGCCGTCACCGGAAAGCGCCACGGTAACGGTCTCCCGAGCCAGTTCGCTCACCCGATAGGTCGGCAGAGCAGATGCATCGGCGAAGGGTTCGTCAAAATGGTCCGCCAGCGTATCGATAAGGCCAAAATCATCCGCTGCGACAATACGCTCGCGATGGTCGGTCTGGAACCGCTCCGCAATCTGCCGGGCATAGCCGGTCTCGTCAAGCGACTGCTGGTCAAATCCGATCGAGCAGGTCTTGACCGCCCGGCGACTATTCTCTGCCATCAGGGCAACCACAGCGCTGCTGTCGACCCCGCCGGACAGAAACGCACCGAGCGGCACGTCGGATATCATCCGCGAACCCACGGCCTGCTTCAACAGCTCGACCAGTTCCTCTTCGAGGACCCTAGCCGACCCCTTGCTCCGCTGACTGAAATCCATATCCCAATATTGAACCGACGCGGGTTCCGGCTTGCCTTGCTCGAGCAGCAGATAATGCCCGGCGGCTAATTTCTTCACGCCCTTCAGCAGCGATGTCTGGTCCGGAACATAACCAAAGGCCAGATAGTCATCTACCGCTGTAATATTGGGGTCACGGCGCAACAATGGATTGGCCAGCAGGGCTTTGAGTTCCGAACCGAACAATATGCTGCCGTCAGATACCCGCGCGTAAAACAGCGGTTTCACACCCAGCCGGTCACGAGCGAGAAACAATTGCCGGCTGCGCTGGTCATAGATCGCGAAGGCGAACATGCCGTTCAGCCGTTTGAGGCATTCCACTCCCCATTGCCGCCACGCAAAAAGGATGACTTCGCTGTCACTGCTGGTCTGGAACTGATGACCCAGGCGTTCGAGTTCCGCGCGCACTTCAAGGAAATTATAGATCTCGCCGTTGAAGCTCAGCACCTGCGCCTCATCGGGCGTCAGCATTGGTTGCGCGCCGCCTTCCAGATCGATGATCGAAAGACGCCGATGACCTAGCCCGACACCGGGCGCTGTCCAGATGCCCGAACCATCCGGGCCGCGGTGGCCGAGACTGTCGGTCATCTTGCGCAGACGATCGGGATCGACCGGCTTGGCCGTCTCTAGATGAAAAATTCCTGCAATTCCGCACATATTGTGCGCCCTAGCGCAACCCCGCCATCTCGTCAGCCAATTTGTCTACCGGACCCAAGTCAGTCAGAAACGCATCGATCGCGACGCGCGGCGACGCTTCGCGGTTTGTTTCGGACGAAACGAGTATCGCTACCGCCTGCTGCGGCCCGCCGAGGATCTTGCTCTTCAGCGTTTCCAGCTTCACCACCGAGCCACTGCCGGTAAGCTTGCCACCTATCCGGTAGAAGGAGACGACATCGCGGACCACCGGTCCGGGTGCGATCAGTTCGACCGCAGCAGCACCCTCCGGCGCATCAAGATCGCGATTCCATGACCAGCGTGTATTCGGGACCAGAGCGCCCTGCCCATAGCCGACAATCTCTCGCCCTTCTTCCTGACGATCGTAGACAGCGATAGAAAGGTCGACTTCCATACCCGTCGACGCGTTGCGATAGCGGCCGAATAGTTGATGGCTCGACCGATCAAACACCGGTTGCCAGGCGTAGAGCGGCTGATAATCCACTCGCTCCCAGCCGGCCACAACCGGCAGAGCGATTTTATCCGGAACCGGTGATTCCTGCGCAGCAAGCGCCGACGTCCAAAGCACCGGCAACAATATGATAGCCGCCATCGCCGCCATGACCTTGACCGGTTTCTGTTCGGTTGCCCGCCGCTTTTGCTTCCTGCTCAAAGCATCTCCATCGATCATCGGATCGTCAATCTTGCGATCGAAAAATGGCCAGCCGATCGCCATCACCAGGATCAGCACAAAGGCAAAAAAGAACCAGCCGTAGAAAACATGATCAAATCCGGCGGCGAAATCGAGCGTTGTGTGATGCGCGATATACATCGTACCGAAGGCACGGATACCATTGGCGAGAACCGGAACGATCACCGCAGCGATCATGAACAATATACGCCGCTTCCAGCTGTAAAAGCAGATGTTGGAAACCAGCGCACCATAAGCGAGCATCGCGATCAGGAACTTGATCCCGGAACAGGCTTCTGCGACCTCGAAATAACCGGTGGGCGTGGAAATGAACACACCATCGATGAAGGCCGGAATGTCGGCCCAGCCGAGAAATACCATCGACAATTTGGCGGTTACCATCTGCAGAAAGGGAACAAATTCCTCGCCGAATGGGACCAGGAAAAAGCTGAAGCCCAAGGGGAATATCAATCCGCGTGCAACCGTAGGGCCTAGCAATGTCACCACCGCGCCCTGCAGCATCATCAGCAGTCCGAGATGACGGGCCAGCGCAACCCCGGCGGCTTCGCCCAGCAACCATCCTAGCGACGCAAGGCCGGTCAGCAACAGACCCGGCAACCAGATCTCCGGTGTAAGATTCGCCAGCTCTTCCTGTCGCTGCTGGACCAGATAATAGAGGATCGGCACTATCAGCAGACAGTGATTATAAGTCGAAATATTCCACCAGTTCCGGACCATGTCGGCACCGTCGCGCCAGAAGATCGCGACTATCGCCAAACAGGCAATCGCCAGCAATTTCAGATGTGTCGACCAGCGCGAAGCGGCTATCGGCGGCTTTGCTTCGGTAACCATCTGATCCAGGGTCGCACTCGTCATGCCGCGGCCTCTGCAACAACAACGTCAGAAAATCCGCACAAGCCAGGCAATGCAGCAAGCTGCGTTGCCCAAGAATATTGCGAGTGGATCAATATCTTCGCTTGCTCGCCCAAACGTCTCGCCCGCTCCGGGTCCGCCAGCAAATCGCAAACCAGTGTTGCTTCGTCCTCTACCGATTGGGCAATCAGGAAATGTTCGCCGTTAACCGCCTCAATGCCTTCGGCAGCACATTCCGAAGCCACCACAGGCTTGGCCATCGCCATTGCCTCGAGCACTTTGTTCTGGATGCCCCGGGCAATCCGCAGGGGCGCTACAACCACATCGGCAGCCATGATCCAGCTGCGGATATCATCGACCCCTCCGATCACGGCCGTCCCGTTCTGTCCATCGAGTTGCTTCACTTTGTCCGACGGCGCCCGTCCGGCAATCGCAAAGCGTGCGTCGGGGAAACGCGCAAGAATATCGGGCATGACCTCGTTGCTGAAGCTCTGCACCGCCTGGACATTGGGCTGATAGTCCATCTGACCGGTGAACAGGATCATCGGACCTTCATGTTCGAGGCCCTCAGGCACAACATCCGACGCGCCGTAAAATTCCAGATCGATTCCATTGCCGACCGCTTTTACTCGATCGTCAGACAATCCCGAGCGCTGACCGAATAGCTGTGCCTCGGCTTCGCTGACGAAAAGACTGTGATCGGCACGTTCGGCTATGTCTTTCTCGAAACCTTTCAACAAGCGCCCTTCACGGCGATTGATCCAGGCCATTGGCCCGGATCCGTCCTCCGCGTAACTTTCAAATTTTGCGCTATCGACATCGGCGAAATCCATCACCACCCGGCCGTCAAATTCCGGCGGGATAAACTGCGCCATCTGACCGGAAAACACGAAGATACATTCAATCGGACGGGTGGCAATTATCTGCGCAACATGGTTGCTGATTTCGGCGCTCTCGAAAGATGCAAGTGAAACAGGTTTTCCGGATACCAGCGCTTCAATGCCCGCCCGCCATTTCGGTTTATTGCGCACGACGGTTTTGCAAGAGGCCAATTCCGCTTTGCGATCCCAGCCGGTTTGTTTTTCATTCTCGTCATCGGCAAAGCAAGCAACGTGCACGGGCGCGCAGTCCATCAGCTTTTGCAAGAAATGGTGGGAACGGATCTTGTCGCCACGATTGGGCGGCCATGGCACGCGATGGGCCAGAAACAGGATTTCACCCATCAGCCGAGGCCCTTGGCAATCATCGGGCCGATCAGATTTGCAACCGGCAAGGGCAGACGCTGCCACAGTGCAATTTTCGCCTTATATTTGGGGCTCATGGGATTGACGTCTCGGGCCTCTTCACCATCGGCAGTGCGCGTCGCATAAGACAGCGGCTGCGGTTCAAAGCCCCAGTTTTTCTTAAACGAAAATGCACCGGTTCCATATTTGGAACGGCCAAAATCAAACTTTTGACATCCGCGTTCGCGGGCATGATTCATCAAGCTATAATACATGACATCATTAGCCCTGAACCGGCGCGCATCCCACGTCCCGCCACCCCAATAAGGCATGACGGTCCGTTGGTGATAAAGGCTCAGGACGCTGGCCACCGGCTTACCATCGTGGAGCACGGTCAATATGTCCGCATCATCGCCAAATTCGTCGAGAACATCATCGAATAATGCTTTCGGAAAAACCGGTGTTCCAAGATTGCGGACACTTTCGGCATAGACGGCATAATGGGCCGCTCGGTCCTGATCCTCGACGCCAACACGCACGGTCAGATCGTTAGCAATTCCCTTGCGGATTTCTGCCCGCTGCTTGCGCGGGATTGCCAGCAACTGGCTCTCGTCGTCTTCCGCCAGAGTGTTTACAAAGCCGGCATAGATACCTTCCTTGTTTTTCCATTGCGCATCAGGAACCGGTCCGCCGCGCAATTCCACGCTCGGAAAGCTGTGCCGTTCGGCAAAGCTCCATGCTTCGCCGGCCAGCAACTGGATGGCCTGATCATTGTCTGAAAGAATGCCGCCACCGACAGCGAAACCGGAGGACACCAAGGCGCGGCCAAATAATGCGGAGTGGATCAGGTTGAGCGGTAATATGCCCAGCAATTCGCCGGTGCCGTCTTCAGCGAGAAGATAGCGCCATTGATGGCCGCAGGCCCTGCTCACCGCCAGCACCCAGGCAGGACGATGGAACGCTGTACCTTCGGAGGAAGCGGCGACAAATGCCTCGATACGGGCTAGTTCATTCGCCTCAGGCCGTTCGAGAACGCGAACCGACAAAGGTGGGGGCTTGAATGCCATGTTCATTGCATCAGCCCCGCTTCCAGAGCGGCCAGTTCGTCGACCCTGCCCCATTTGAAATTCTGTCCGGCGCGCAACAGTTTGGCCCTCATGCTTTTCAAATTGGTATAATGGCGAATTTTTGATTTTATCGGCGCGTTGATAACCCGTGGTTGGTCGGGGTCAATTTCCCAGGGGTGAAAATAGAATATCGCCCCTCGCCCGTCATCGCGATGCATCTTGCGAATGGACCTTTCGTATAAGCCATAAGGCAACAGTCGGAAAAAACCGCCACCACCTGCGGCAAATGCACGGCTGCCCAGCTTCACTGTGGTTACTGGCAGTTCGATGAACGCGGATTGCTCCACCGGCTTCCAGGCAAATCGCGGCGATCTGGACCAGCCATAATGGTCATGGTTGATCGGCGCGACGCTCGATGAATAGGCATAGCCTTGCTCGGCCAGTATCTCATGCGCCCAGGGTGTCCGCTGGTCGATCGAGAAGCTTGGCGCTCTGTATCCGACTATCTTTTGTCCCGAGCTGTCTTCGAGGATTTTTCGGGTGCGATCCAGATCGTCCCGGAACTGATCAGGCGTCAGCGTAAACACACGAGCATGATCATAACCGTGGCTGGCAATTTCATGACCCGCAGCAGCAATCTTCTGCATCAAAGCCGGATAACGTTCTGCCACCCAGCCGAGAATGAAGAATGTCGCCTTGATCCCCGCTTCGTCGAACAGCGCTAGCACCGCTTCGCTGTTGCGCTCTACCCGATGCTCAAGCTGATCC
>NZ_JBALUT010000021.1:0-17390 GCF_036963705.1 Parasphingorhabdus sp.
CGCGAAGCGGGGGGAGGGGAACCATCCGCAGGATGTTGGAGGGCTATCCCCGATCCAGCGCTCGCACCGCCGGCCCCTCCACCATCAGCCGCCGCTTCGCTCTGGCTGACGGTCCGCCTCCCCGAAGCTGACGCTTCAGGGAGGATGATCAGCGCCCAGTCCTCGCTGCACCATTCCAGCAAATCCGCCTCATATAAACAACATTCCCCCTTCTCCGCCCGCAAATTGCCGGTCGAGAGCAGCCGCGTCAGCCGCCCCCAGCCGCGCCGGCCCAGCGGATAGACAATCACCTCCGGCGTCTCGTCGGCAAAGACCAGCCGCGACCCGACGATCAGCTTGAAATCCGGCAGCACCAGCCCTTCTTCCGCAGCCTCCTCGTGCGCCCGGCGCAGAGTCGCATGCGCCCGGACGACGCCGGCAACATTGTTGCGGTCGGCTATCCCGATGCCGGTCATGCCGAGAGCCATCGCCTGCATCACCATATCGGCGGGGGAGGAGGCCCCGCGCAGGAAACTATAATGGGTGGAGGCCGCAAGTTCGGCGAAGGCCGTCATTGCGAGGGGCCATGTCCGTTCGCCTCGAGCGAAGTCGAGAGGTCGCCAATGTCCCGACTTCGCTCGACACGAACGGTTTCAGGAAGATAGATATTCTCCATCAAGCAAACAGCCCATGCACATACCAGTCCGGGTTCGCTTTCTCCTCGCCATAAAGCCCGTGACGGAACAGCCAGTAACGCCGGCCGCGGGCGTCCTCGACGCGATAATAATCGCGGGTCAGGCCCCCCTTGCCGGGCTGTTGCCCGTCCTTGCGCTGCCACCATTCCGAAGCGATGCGCTCGGGCCCTTCATAGCGCATCACCTGGTGAATCTTGCGCCGCCAGGTGAAGCGATAGGGCGGGCCGTCGGGGACCTCGGCGATCACCTGCACCCGCTGCGGCGGATCGAACATGTGCAAGGGGCGCATCGGCGGATTGTCGGGAGACTGCCGCTGCCAAGGCACCGGCGGCGGGGCGTTGAGCGCGGGCAGGGCGAGCAGACCCTGTTCGGGTATATGACTGTCGGCGGGCACAAATTTCTGCACCCGGTCGCGGCCCAGCCTTGTGCTCAGCTGGCTGACCAGAGCGATTTTATCGCCTTGCCTGTCTTCGCCGCCCTCCAGCCTCAATTGTTGCGGTGCCAGCACCTCCGAAGCGACAATGCTCAGCCGGATCAGATCATAGCCGAAGCCGGGGTTGAGCGGGTCATTGAGCGCCTCGATCCGTTCGCGCAGCAGGCGTTTGAAAAGGACTGCATCGCGGGTCGGCGCGCCGGTTTCCAGACCGAGCCGAGCGACATCGCCATCACAGCGGAACAGCATCATCCGGATCATCCGCGCGCCGAGGCCGCGCTCGTTGAGCCGTTCGGAGGCTTCCGCGAACAGCTCCGACAGGCAAGTGAGCGCGCCGTCGATATGGGTCAGCGGCTCGGCAAAACGGCGCTCGGTGACGACATTGCCCATCCGGCGCAGCGGGTCGATCGGGCGGTCTTCGAGCCCAAGAATCCGGTCGAGCCGCACCGTCAGGTCCATCCCGAAACGCGCTGCCAGATTGGCGCGGGGCCGTTCGGCAATATCGCCGATCTTGTACAGCCCGGCCCGTTCGAGCGACTGGTGGGTTTTCTCGTCCATGGCCAGCGCCGCCACTGGC
This sequence comes from Parasphingorhabdus sp., assembly GCF_036963705.1. Classification (GTDB taxonomy): domain Bacteria; phylum Pseudomonadota; class Alphaproteobacteria; order Sphingomonadales; family Sphingomonadaceae; genus Parasphingorhabdus. The sequence continues at coordinate 1,685 of NZ_JBALUT010000021.1, forward strand.
AGCTGTGCCTCTGCGCCTGCCTTCAGGCCATGTCGTGCCAGTGCCAACGCGGCATCGGCGGTTCCGGCCAAGGCCCATTGGCTGCTGTAACCCGCTTCATCGAGCCGGTCCTCGGCATCCTGCGCCAGTCGTTCCTCATCGCCGTGGAGATGCGCCGCACCGGTGATATCGAGGATCAGAGCATAAGGCGGCTCGACCGCCACCATCGGCGTGTAACGTTCGCAGGCTTCGGACAGCCTGGACAGCAGGTCGGCGTCGGCCAGCGGCTCATGGTCAAAGGCGAGCAGATCCGGTACCCGCGCCCGCGCGTCGGCAAGCTTCATGCCCGGGCCGAGACCCAGAGACGCGGCCTGCCGATCCGCCGCCATGATCACCATCGCGCCGCGTATCTTTTCGGTCAGCGCAAAGGGATGGTCAGGCGGCCCGTGCGCCCTGATGATCCGCTCTGACGGCAGCCAGGGCAGGAACAGCGCCAGTGTCCGGCGCTCTCTGCTCGCTGTGCTGCTCGCGGAAGATTTGATCGTCACGGTTCCACTCCAGTCGGGCGCTGAGCCCGTAAAGACCGCTGCGATGACGCAGCAGATTGATATCGAAAGCAGGATGGCCCGGAGCGTTGGCCTCCAGCGCGAGCGAAGGCGCGGTAGCGATCTGCCAGCGACTGAAGGCAGCGGTCGGCAAGGGATTGTCCGGATCGCTGCCGGAGCGCAGGCACAGGCCGAGCACGCCCGACTTTTGCGCCGACAGGGACAGGCGGCGGGTAGCGGTCATGTCGAGGCCCTTGGGCTTCTTGCCCGACAGTTCGACAATCACCGCTGCCATCGCCGGGGACCGCACGCCGTCGGCGGCTGCGCGCAGCGCCGCGATACTGTCCGGCGCATCGACATGGATGATGCTGTCCGGATCAATGCCCAGTTCCGCGAGCCCCGGCGGATAGAGCCGACCCTGCCGCCTGGCTTCCCCGCTTTCGCTGATCCATAAGATGGGCCGTTCTTCCTGATCCAGATTCCGGCAACGCTGAGCCAGCAATAGCGCCATCGCCGCTGTGCTGGTCCGGTCATCCTTGCTCGCCGCGTGCAGTTCATGCAGCGCCGCGCGCGGCAGACCGTCGACTCCCGCATTGCCGCGCAAGGCCGCATCAATCCTGTCGACACCAAAGCCAAAATGCGATGGCGCGCCATCATCCTCCGCTGTCCTGACGCCGGACGTCGCCAATATCTTGGCAAGCCGCGCCCGCAAGACAGAGGGTTTTGCTGGTGTCGCCGGAGGCACAGCAGAAGGGTTGTCCGGTGAAGGCCCGAAAGCCTGACCCGAATCCGAATCGATATTGTTCATGATATGTTCTAATTTATAGAACAAGCGGATTTGGTCAAGCCCATTCACGATTTGCGGGGTCATGTAAAACCGGCTTCACCGCATAATGCTTGACCAGAGAGCCGATGGAGATGAACATGGCTCAACAGGAGATTTGCTATGAAAACCACTTTGCTGAAACTATCTGCGCTTTGTCTGGCGACCACAGCCCTTGCCCCCGTGCCGTTATTGGCCAAGCACCATGAAGCTGGAGCAATGCATGCAATGGAAACCATCGATATCGCCGCGACCAATGCAGCGCTGGCCGCTGCACAAGGCCGGTCGGACGAAGACAAGGCCCGCGATGCCGAGCGCAAGCCGGCAGAAGTATTGGCGTTTCTCGGCTTGAAACCAGGCGACAATGTGCTCGATCTGATCGCATCCGGAGGCTGGTATAGCGTAGCGGCTGCCATCGCTACGGGGCCGGAGGGCAAGGTCTATGCGCATAATCCGGCAGCGGCACTGCAATTGCGCGATGGCGCTTATGAAAAGGAAATCAATGCCAGGCTGGCGGCCAATGACTTGCCGCAGATCGAACGGCTGAACCGCGAAATCACCGATCTCGGCGTCGCCAATGACAGTATCGACGTGGCGATCACCGCGCTCAACTTTCACGACGTCTACAATAGCTACGGAGCCGTGGCGGCGACCGGCATGTTGCTGGCGATCAAGGCCAAGCTGAAACCGGGAGGGACCTTCGGCGTGATCGATCATGTCGGTGATCCCGATGGCGATAATGAAGCCAATCACCGGATGGATCCGGCGCTAGCGGTGGCGGTCGCAGAGGCCGCGGGCTTCATCGTCGAACGCGATGATGATCTGCTCGCGGGCGAGGGTGACGATCATGGCAAGACGGTCTTTGATCCCGCAGTGCGCGGCAAGACCGACCGCTTTGTTCTGAAGCTGACCAAGCCTGAATAGAGGTCAGCCCCAATAAAAAACCGCTCCTGCACGAGGCAGGAGCGGCAAGAGGCGCCTGGGAATTCTGGAAAACGGTTCAGACAAATCCCGTCACAACCGCTAGCGCTACGATCGCAAGTACGGTCGATACGCCGAGTACAATCGTCATATGGCGTGTGGTAAAGCCCTGTCGGGCGCTAGTTTTATCCAATTTTTTCATCTGATATTCCTATCGTTTCTTGTGCGGGGGATCGATTAAAGGCTGGCGGTGAGCATCCATGATGCTTCTTCCAGCGCACCTATCCGGGCGGTCAGCAGATCCGCGGTGAAAACATCATCAGCCTCATCGGCAATTTTCACAAATTCGCGCATCTGGTCTGCCACGGCGAGATTGTCGCCCGACAGTTGCTTGAGCATGGCTTCGACATTGCCCCATTCCACCTGATCGTCGATCACGCTGTTGTTGATATAGGTCGAAAGGCCGACCGGTGACTTTGCGCCCAGCGCCCTTATCCTTTCGGCGATCGCATCGATCGAGGCGGCAAGGTCTTCATATTGGGCTTCGGTCAGCTTGTGGACGCTGACGAACAAAGGTCCGGTCACATTCCAGTGCACCGATTGGGTCTTGTGATAGAGGATATAGGTCGAGGCCAGTGTTGCGCCGAGCTTTTCGGCCATGGTGGCACGGTCGGTTTTGTTGATATCGCTCTTCATTTCGCGGAGATCTTTGGTTTTGACAGACATATAATTGCTTTCTTTTTGTTGCGCTCGACGGGGTGGCGGAGCGCGGTGCCTGTCAAACTTACGCATCGACCATCATCTGGTTCCTTCTACCTTTCGGGAAATCGCAATCACCGGTCACCACAACGGCGGCTTCGTTAAAAGTCCTCGATTTCTGGAACCAATTGGCTTCTCGCCGCGTAGACACCTTGCAACCTCTAACGAAAGGACGACAGAAATGACGAACATTTCAAACGCAAGAATAGCAATCCTGGCGACGGACGGTTTTGAAAAATCAGAGCTTTTTGAACCACGGAAACAACTCGTCGACGCGGGTGCGGACATCACAATCGTCTCGCTGGAATCCGGCTCGATCAAGAGCTGGGACGAGACGGACTGGGGAGAGAGCATCGATGTCGACATCACGTTGGACGATGCCAGCGAAGATGATTTCGACGCGCTCGTTCTACCCGGCGGACAGATAAACCCAGACCTGTTGCGGGTAGAAAAAAACGCGGTCGATTTTATGAAAGCCTTTTTCGACGCCGGCAAACCGATCGCGGCCATCTGTCACGCGCCTTGGCTGCTAATCGAGGCGGATCTGGTGCAGGGTCACAAGGTCACCGGTTACAAGTCGATCAAGACCGATCTGATCAACGCCGGCGGACTATATGAAGACAGCGAAGTGGTGGTCGATAACGGTCTAATCACGTCACGCAATCCTGATGATCTGGACGCGTTCAGCGCCAAGATTATCGAGGAGGTCAAAGAAGGCATTCACGATAGAATGCAGGAAGCGGCATAGTCCGAACCTGTCACGCGAACCAAGGCCGTCTCTCAAAGGGCGGCCTTGCAGTAGCGTTATTTTACAGGATGATTGCAGAATATCAGAACAATCGCGCCACACTCACCTTTCATCCTACTCAAGGCTCGACTTGCCTCAATAGCCTTAACAAGTCCGGCCATCGCTTTTTAGCGCGGAATCCTGTGGCGGGTTACCGCCATTTTTTTATAATATTAAGGAATGATGTATGAAGAACTTTCTGACCCTCTTGACCGGTGCTACGTTGCTAGCTGCAACCCCAGCCCTGGCACAAGATGCCGCTCCGACAGTCGAAGCTCAGGTGGGTATGAAAGTCGTCGGCCCCAATGGCGCTGATGTCGGAACCGTCGATTTCGTAGACGCTGGAGTCGTCGTTGTGGATACCGGCAAGAACAAGGCTGCGCTCGCGCCCGACGCTTTTGCCAAGCAGGAAAATGGCCTGTCGATCATGATGACCAAGGTTGATCTTGATGCTGCGGTAGAAAAAGCCGCTGCCGACGCCAAAGCCCAATTGCTCGCCAGCCTGACCCCCGGTACCGAAGTCAAATCGGTCACCGGCGCTGCGGTCATCGGCACGATCAAGGAAAGCGATGCCGAATATGTCACTGTCGAACATAATGGCCAGCCGGTCAAATTGCCGGTCGCTGCTTTCATGTCACAGGCTGATGGTGTTGCGATCACGATGACCGAAGAGCAGTTCGAAGCCGCGCTCGCCGGAACCCGATAAGACCAAGTCTTGGCGGCGGTGGGCATATTGGCCCGCCGCCGCTAATCTGTTTTCGTCAAACGGTGAACTTCATCGCCAGCTCGTGCATCGCAATCGCTGCCTGAGCCGCTTCGCCGCCCTTGTTCTTGCGGGTTTTGTCCGCGCGGGCCAGCGCCTGATCTTCATTCTCTACCGTCAATATGCCATTGCCGATCGCCGCGCCGTCCATGGTCAATGCCATGATCCCGCGCGCGCTTTCGCCAGCGACGATTTCGAAATGATAGGTCTCGCCACGGATCACCACGCCGATCGCGACAAAGCCGTCATAGAGATCGCTGTCGATCGCCATCGAGATGGCGCTGGGAATTTCCAGCGCGCCGGGCACGGTGATGACCTCATGTTCGTGCCCCGCCGCTTTCAAAGCATCGACCGCGCCTTCGATCAGCATGTCGTTGAGCTTGTCATAGAATCGCGCTTCGACGATCAGGAATTTTGCCATTTTATCTTCTTTCAAATTCGTCGTCCTGAACTTGTTTCAGGATCCGGTGGATATAGTCGATGGAGGTCCTGAAACAAGTTCAGGACCACGTGGTGGTCAAGCCGTTTCCAGTTCCTTGCTGTTCTCGCCGACATTGCCGGTTGGCACCGACCGCTGCCCGACAATCCGCAGGCCATAAGCGTCCAGTCCGACCAGTTCATGGCTGGAGTTGGACAGCAATTCCATATCATGAACACCCATTTCGGTGAGGATCTGCGCGCCGACGCCATAGTCGCGCTGCTGGTCCATTTCGTGTGGCTTCTTGCCGGTCAGGCGGGCCATCTGGCTCGAGAAGAAATTGTCGACCCGCGGACTGATGAAGACGATGATCCCTGCGCCCGCTTCCCCGATCAGCTTCATCGATTCCGCCAGCATGCCCGATTGCGGACCGGTCTGGCCGAAAATATCTCCGAAAATCGCGGTCGCGTGCATTCTTACCAAGGTCGGAGTTTCGGGATCGACATGACCCTTCTGGAGGACCAGCTGCTCGCTCTTGGTCGCGGTGTTGAAGAAGGTAATCGCCTTCCACTCTCCGCCCCACTGGCTGTTGAAGGTCGCTTCGGTGCCGCGCTCGGCCAAATGGTCATAGCGCAGACGATAGGCGATGAGATCGCGGATCGTGCCGATTTTCATCCCGTGATGCTGGGCAAATTCGATCAGATCGTCAAGCCGCGCCATTTCGCCGTCATCCTTCATGATCTCGCAGATCACGCCGGACGGGTTGAGCCCGGCGAGCCGCGAAACATCGACAGCCGCTTCGGTATGGCCGGCGCGGACAAGCACGCCGCCGTTGCGCGCCTGCAGCGGGAAGACATGGCCGGGGGTGACAATCTCTTCCTTGCCCTTGGTCCGGTCGATCGCCACCGCTACGGTGCGCGCGCGGTCGGCAGCGCTGATCCCGGTGGTGACGCCGTCGCGTGCCTCGATCGAAATGGTGAAGGCGGTTTCATAAGCGCCGCGATTATTCTGGCTCATCATGTCGAGGCCAAGCTCTTCGACCCGGTCCCGCGACATCGCCAGACAAACCAGCCCACGACCATATTTGGCCATGAAGTTGATCGCATCGGGCGTCGCCATTTGCGCCGGGATGATCAGATCGCCTTCATTCTCGCGGTCCTCGTCATCGACCAGGATATACATCCGTCCGTTGCGCGCCTCGTTGATGATTTCCTCCGCCGTCGCCATAACCCCGCTGCCGCCGCGCGCCAGATAAGTCTCCAGCTTGCCGAGCGTTTCCGCTGTCGGGTTCCAGTCATCCTGCCCCAGGCTGCGCAAGCTGTTGGCGTGCAGGCCAGCGGCCCGAGCCAGTCCGGCGCGGGTTTCCTCGCCGGATTCGATCAATGCGACCAGTTTTTCGATCAGGATCTTGCTCATGGTTCAGCCTTTCAATGTGATATCGCGAATCGATTATCACATTGCAATGTGATCGGTCTAGAAAAAATATCACATTACCTTCACATCGTGCGCGTGGCTTCCGCCGCACCCATCCCCTTTTCCCTTGGCGGAACCTTTCCCCGTCCGATACGCTATTAGGCAATGGCAAAAGCGAAACACTGGATCGAACCGCATCCGCAGGGCATTTATGTGCGGCCTGCCGACGTCTGGATCGATCCGTCAGTACCCAAGGAAAACGCAGTGGTAACCCACGGCCATGCCGACCATGCGCGCGGCGGGCATGGGGATGTCTGGGCGACGCCGGAGACGTTGGCTATCATGGGACTGCGCTATGGTACCGAGGCGGGAACGGCCATCGGCTACGGCGAGGGGTTCGAGCGCGGCGGTGTGCGGTTCAGCTTGCATTCGGCAGGCCATGTGCTGGGCTCGGCGCAGGTTTTGATGGAATATCAGGGCGAGCGGGTGGTCGTCACCGGCGATTATAAACGCCGCCCCGATCCGACCTGCGCGCCGTTCGAGCTGGTGCCTTGCGATATATTCATCACCGAGGCGACCTTTGGTTTGCCGGTGTTCCAGCATCCGTCGATCGAAGGCGAAATCGCCAAGATTTTCGCGCGGCTGGAAGCCGAACCGGACAGCAGCATATTGGTCGGCGCTTATGCGCTGGGCAAGGCGCAGCGGGTGATTGCCGAATTGCGCCGGGCGGGCTGGGACAAGCCGATCTATCTGCACGGGGCGCAGGTCCGGATGTGCGAACTTTATGAGGAACTCGGTGTGTCGCTGGGTGATCTGCGGCTGGTGATGGACACGCCGAAAGAGGAGATGCGCGGCCAGATCATCATCGCGCCGCCCTCGGCGCTGACCGACAAATGGAGCCGGCGGCTGCCCAATCCGGTGACCGCCATGGCGTCGGGATGGATGCGGGTGCGCGGGCGGGCGCGGCAGCGCGGGGTCGAGATACCACTGGTCATCTCCGACCATGCCGACTGGGACGAACTGACCGAAACCATCCGCGAACTGGCGCCGAAGGAAACCTGGATCACCCATGGCAGCGAAGACGGCCTGCTGCGCTGGTGCGAGCTGCACCAGATCAGGGCGCGGGCGCTGGCGATGGTCGGGCGCGAAGAAGGGGATGACGGCTGATGCGCCGCTTTGCCGCCCTGATCGACAGTCTGATCTACACCAGATCGCGCAACGCCAAGCTGGCGGCGATTTCCACCTATTTGCGCGAAACGCCCGACCCGGATCGCGGCTGGGCGCTGGCGGCATTGACCGACAGTCTCGACTTTCCGGCGGTGAAATCCGCTACCATCCGCAATCTTGCCGGCACGCGGATTGATCCGGAACTGTTCCGCCTGTCGCGCCATCATGTCGGTGATACTGCCGAGACTGTGGCTCTGGTCTGGCCGGAAGCGGACGGGCGGGAGCAGAGCGACCCGAGCATCGACGAAGTGGTGCAGGCGCTCTCAGCCGCCAATCGTGCGACGGCTCCCGACATTGTTGCATCCCTGCTCGACAGCATGGATTCGAACAGCCGCTATGCGCTGCTCAAGCTGGCGGTCGGCGGGATGCGGGTCGGGGTGTCGGCGCGGCTGGCGAAAACCGCTTTCGCGCAGGCCTTTGATGTGGCGCTTGATGATGTCGAGGAGCTCTGGCACGCGCTCGACCCGCCTTATGACAAATTGTTCGCATGGGCGGAGCAGGGCGGTGACCGTCCGGATCTTTCGGCGACGCCTTTCTTCCGTCCGTTCATGCTGTCGCATCCGTTCGAGGGCGATAGCCTCGATCTCGGCCAATATGCGGTCGAGTGGAAATGGGACGGCATCCGCGTACAGGCGGTGCATCTCGGCGGCGAGACCCGGCTCTACAGCCGCGGCGGCGATGACATCAGCGCCTCCTTCCCCGATATTGTCGAGGCGTTCGACCGTGACGGGGTGATCGACGGTGAATTGCTGGTGCGCGGCACCGAACAGGGCGGCGAGGCGGCCAGTTTCAACGCGCTGCAGAAGCGCCTCGGTCGCAAGACCGTCTCCAAGAAGATGCGGCAGGAATTTCCCGCCTTCGTCCGCGTCTATGATCTGCTGATGGACGGGGATGACGATCTGCGCCTGTCGCCCTGGCATGAACGGCGGCAACGGCTCGAGAGCTTTGTGCCGAAACTCCATCCCGACCATTTTGACCTGTCCGCCGTGGTCGACGTCGATGATTTCGCCGCGCTGGAAGTCATGCGTGCCGGGGCTCGCGACGCGGCGATCGAGGGCGTTATGCTGAAACGGTGGGAAAGCCCCTATCTGGCGGGCCGGGTCACCGGTCACTGGTATAAATGGAAGCGCGACCCGCTGAACGCCGACTGCGTGATGATGTACGCGCAGCGCGGCAACGGACGGCGGGCGTCCTTCTATTCAGATTATACATTCGGCTGCTGGACAGAAGACGGCGAATTGCTGCCGGTCGGCAAGGCTTATTCCGGTTTCACCGATGAAGAGCTGAAATGGCTCGACCGTTTCGTCCGGCAGAATACGCTCAATCGCTTCGGGCCGGTCCGCGAGGTGAAGAAATCACTGGTGCTGGAAGTCGCATTTGACTCGATCCACGAAAGCGGCCGCCACAAATCGGGTCTTGCGATGCGCTTCCCGCGCATCCACCGCATCCGCAAGGACAAGCCGGCAGAGGAAGCCGACCGGATCGCGACTTTGCAGTCGATGATTTCCTGAGCGTTGGCCGTTCAGCGAGTAGCTGCGACCCCTAGCGCTTTCCGGGCAGCATCCGCAGGAGCGTATTGTCCCTGACGGCATAGTGATGGAACAGCGCAGCGAGGGCATGCAGGCCGATCAGAAAATATGCGACCGTACCGATCGTCTCGTGGATTTCCTTGACTTGCCCCGCCAGAGCCTTGTCCGGCGCAACCAGTGCGGGGAGCTCCAGCCCGAAGAACGGAATGCTCTTGTCAGCGGCGCTGAGGATCAGCCAGCCCGCAATCGGCATTACCAGCATGAACGTATAAAGCGCCAGATGCGTGCCCTTGGCGACAAGCATCTGCCACGCCGGCGGTTCCGGTTTAATCGGTGGCTTGGTGGTTAGCAGCCGCACGACGATACGAACAATCACCAATAACAGCACCGACAGGCCGAGCATGAAATGCCAGTGCTTCAAACCCTCGCGCAGATCACTGCCCTTGGGAAAAGATTCGTGCAACAGGATGCAGCTATAGACAGCCGTAATCAGCAGCAGCATCGCCCAATGAAGGAAAATCGAAAGGCGGGCATAGCGCGAGTGGGCTTGAGTGGCTGTCATATCTGTCCTTTTTGTTCGCGGGATTAAATAGGATGCGGTCTTTCGCATATTGTCAGGGCCAGCCGCTCGATTATTGTCATTCTCTTTCCATACAATATCCGGACAGACAGATACAAGCTAAGAGGATGGACCGATCTGTTTCACAGCTGTGTTATTGCACAAGGCGTCCCAAGCTCCAATGAAAACGCAGATATTATCATTCTGCAACGAACAACAGTCCAGAAATTTATCCAACTGGGCCGGCGGAAATAAAGCCCGGAGCCGTTTCTGTTAGAGAAATTCCTGCAGCGTCTCGACAAACAGTTTGAACTGGTCGTGATGCAGCCAGTGGCCGGCTTGCTGGAATTCCTTCACCGACACATTGTCGCCGAAATATTGCATGCGGCCGTCTTTCTCCGGATTGCTTGCCCAGCTGTCGGCGCCATAATGGAGCTGGGTCGGGCAGCTAATGTCGCCCCATAGTTCATGAATCGCGTCCTGTGACAGATCGATACTATCCCAATGCTGGACATAGGGATCGAATTTCCAGCTGTAGCTGCCGTCCTCGTTGCGGATCACCGCGTGGGTGGTCAGGTGGCGGGCCTGTTCGTCGGAGAGATGGCGGTTCGCGTCCTGCATCCGGTGGAGCGCGTCTTCGAACGACGGATAGCGTTTCGTCTGGCGTCCGGCGGCCTTGCGTTTCTCCTCGATGCTGTTGCGGACCCGCTGCAGCGGTCCGACTTTCTCGCGCTCGGCGAGCATTTCGGGACCGGGGCCAAGCCCTTCGATCGCCACCAGTTTGCGCACCGTATCAGGGTAAAGCCCGGTGTAGCGCAGCGCGATATTGCCGCCCATGCTGTGCGCGACGATTGTCACCGGGGAGAGGTCGAGCTGGTGAATCAGCTGCGCCAGATCGGTTACCATCGCCATCGTCGAATAATGACCATCGGTGCTCCACTGGCTGTCGCCATGGCCGCGGACATCGGGGCAGATGATATGCCAGTCGTCGCGCAGCGCCTGTGCCGTCCAGTCCCAATTGCGGCAATGGTCCTTGCCGCCGTGGAGCAGGATCAGCGGCGGCTTGTCCTCATTGCCCCAGTCGGCATAATGGAGCTTGAGCCGTTGGGAGAAATAGCTGTGCGAAGCGGGGCCGTTAAGGGTCATCGGTGGTTCCATCGGGAAAGGGAGATTTAAATCCTACCTCTAATGGGAGCGGAGGGGTTCGACAAGCGTCTGGATCGAGGGGAATGGAGACGATGGCGGCTTCGCTTCGTTGCCAGTCCCGGCCAGCCAAAGCGCACCGATAGCTTGATCGAGCTCCGGCGGATCGAACGGATCGAGTCCGGACCCGGGATAGAAGGTGACTTCACCAAATTTCGGTTCTCCGGCGATCTCGTAAAAATCAATCCGTGCGAAGTCGAAATGCGGTGCAATTTTCTCGGCGCTGTCGAGCATTTTCGTCAGGCTTTCCGGGGCGGACGGACAATCGTGATCGCCGGGCCTGGAAAGCTGGTTCCATTGTCGATCGAATAATATCCATCGGTGGTCGGACTGGCGATCCAGGTGGACCTGAATGAGGGTTGCCTTGCCGGCGAACAGGTAAATTTTATAGTCGACGGGCAGCGCGGAACCGGTGCCGAGATAGGGCTCGACAATATAGCCGCGCGGGATGTCGCGATAGGCCCACTCGTCGAGCCAGAGGCCGTAAGGAGCATCGATCCATTTGACCGCCTGCCGCCGCGCATTCTCCCAATCGGCCGGATCGCGGCAGATGATATTCTGGTTGCAGCCATGGCTCGCCTTGAGAATGAATGGATAGGGCCAAGACGGCTGTGCGGGCAAGGTCGGGCCGCTCCAGTAGGTCGGGATTGTCCAGTCGCTGCCCAATATTCCGCCGACATGTGCTTTCGCGGCAATCTTGTCGGCGAGAACCGGCATCATCGGGTCGTGATCGTGGAGCTTGCGCCACTGGACAAGCTCGGAAAACCGGCGCGGGTTACCCAAGTCCGGCCATCGACGATGCCGCCACAAATAGATGATATATATCCTCAAGATCGCCGAGGGGATCAGCCAGTGCGGCAGGGAAGGCAGGCGCCGCAGGTTCATGGTCATCTTACGCATCATGAGCCGACTGGTTCCCTCCGCTCGATTTTTCCGGTTCAACAGACCCGTTGGAAAGGGAGGCGGGGCCCTCTCTCTAAGTTCTCTATCAGCTCGGGCACCCTATCGGAACAGCCGATCCACTAGATTCCGCGCCACGCATGGCGATGTGACTGCGATCATAGTCCGGAGCTCCGGAAATGCTATGGTATGTCCAGATGAAACAGATCGGGGATGGAACAATGATCGGATGCAAATTGAAAATCGCTATCGTTTTCGCAATGGCAGCTGTCGCGGGGATGCCGGCCGTGGCTTCTGCTTGCGACGTTTCTCACGGGGTGCGGGCCAAGATTGAATCGGGCAGCTATCGCGCCACCCTGAACGGGGTCTTGCTCAAGGACAGAGGCGTCAAGCTGTCTTCCGGCAACGAGGCGGCGAGCCAGGCTTCCACCGAACATATACTTTCCGAATGGCTGGTTACCGGCAAGAATATACTGAAAATCGATTATGACGGCAGCGCGGCGGAGTTCCAGATATTTGCGCGGTGCAAGGGCGAATATGATGATCACGATATCGTCGACACGGTGAACTTTACGTCATCATCTTCCAAGCAACTGAGCTTTGAACATGAGGGGCCGCTCGATTATAACTATCTCAAGGCCGATATCGCGGGTGACGAAGGTCTGCTGGATGCGGTGAAGAAGCTGCAGGACGCAGCGCGCACGGGCGATGTTGACACCGTCCTGCACATGCACGCTCCATTGATCGAAGAATTCGGGCGGCAGATAGGCAGCGCTGACGGGTTCACATCTTATTTGCGGACGATATTGTCCGGCTATCCCGTCGAAATAGCCAAAACGCTCACGGTCACGCCGATCATGGGCGGGCGTGTCTATCAAATAGTCGGGCCCGACGGTCAGCCTCCCATTTCCGTGTCGGGAAAAATGGATAAATCAAGCTTCTCCTGGCCGGGCGGTGCTTATTGGGCCAAGTTCGGTGATGAATGGGCGGTTGTTACCAACTAGGTTGGAGCAGGAATTTTCGGAGGTCTACCGCAATTCATGATCCGCTGGGTGGCGACGCGGGTGACGATAGGAAACCATTGGCGTCTATGCTATCATTTGGACTGAAAGAGGAGGCACTGGCTTTGCAACACGAATATATCAAAGGCTTGGCGGCTGCGCTCTTCATCGTCGCACAGCCAGTCACCGCGGTTTATGCCGAAACCCTCCCCGAACTGGATGCGATGGCCGAAGTCGCAGTCGATGAGGAGCAGGGCATTGCTTATGCCCAACAACAATCAGAACGCGGGGAATATCTCGAAGCCATTGCCACGCTCGAACGGGTGCTGGCGCTCCACCCCAAATCCGACAGCGCACGGCTGCTGCACGCGGTAAACCTGTGCAAGATCGATGATCAACTGGGCGGTGCCGTCGAACTCGGCAAATTGAAGCAAAAGAATTTTGCCTCTGAGCTTTGGGCCAGTGTTATGAAATTATGCCCGTTGGCGGACAAGGAATAGACCATGATATCATTCCAGTCCCTGCCGTTGAAAGCGGCCCTGATGGCACCGGCCCTGCTGTTCCTCGCTCTGACCCCCGCTGCCTCCGCGCCGGTGCAGGTCGGGATCGCCGCGACCGTTGTCGGTGATGTCCGGATGAGCAATGCGACCAATAAAAAGGCGGTCAAGATACCGCGCCGTCAACGGCTGGCCTGGGGCGATGTGCTGAGCACCAAGAAAAAGAGCAAGTTGCAGATTTTGCTGCTCGACCGCTCGAGCCTGACCATCGGCTCCAACGCCCGGTTGACGATCAACCGCTTTGTCTATGATCCGGGCAAGGAGCGCTCGCTCTCCGCGACGGTCAGCAAGGGTGCCTTTCGCTTCATGTCGGGGCGCAAGTCCAAGAAATCCTCCGCTTCGATCAACAGTTCGGTCGGTACCATCGGCATCCGCGGAACCGCTCTCGATGGCGTGATTGGCAAAGAGGCGGTAGAAATCGCCAAGAAAGAACCGTTTCTGGATGGCGTGAAGGGCGACAAGGACAGCGCGATGCTGGTCGTCCTGCGCGGACCGGGTGCCAATCGCAGCGGCGATCTGGACATCGGCCTGGCCGAAGTCAGCGCGGCGGGCAAAACCGTGACGCTGGATCAGCCGATCCTCGCGGCCTATATTCCCCGGCCAGGCGCGCAGCCGATCGGTCCGTTCAAGCTCTCGGCTAGCGGCCTGTCGAAATTGCAGGATGAGCTCGCACCGAAAGTCGCCGGAGCCGGTAAAAGCGGTTTCTTGAAAGCGCTGATACCGGCTGCAATCATCGGTGTCGGCGTAGGACTGTTGCTGCCCGGCGGCGGCGATGAACCCTGCACAAATTCAAATGCGGGTGGGCCCAACTGCTAGGGCCACGGGCCTGAAAGAACGCGCTATTTGCGGGTTGCCTCGAAGACGCCATCCCAGTCGTCCGTGACAGGACCCTTTGACAGTTGTTCAATCCGCTGGCGGTAAACCCCGACCAGCACCGAGAGACCGGCGTCGTTATATGTCGCTTCATGCTCGTCCAGCATCTGGCTGGCTGCGGTCCAGTTCTGCGCCCTATAAAACGTCAGAAATTCGTCATGCCAGCTTTGCATTATTCCATAGGCCGGATCTCGGTTGAGCGTTTCGTCGCCGAGCAATGCGTAGATCGTGTCCGACGCATCGCGGCCCACGACTTTGACCCGGTCCAGTTCGAGCAGGGCAAAGCCGTCCAGTTGTCCGGCGAGCGCGCTTCCGATCAGGATTTGCACACCATATTGCTTGGTCAGCCCTTCGAAGCGGGAGGCGATATTCACCGTGTCGCCGATCAACGTATATGACAATCGCTGCTCTGATCCCATATTGCCAACGCAGCACAGGCCCGCGTTCATCCCGATCCCGATTTTCACATCCGGCGGCCAGACCTGTCCCGGCTTTTGCGGCAGCTCGCGGTTGAGCCGCTCGAGACTGTCGACCATTTGCAGCGCCGCCCGCGCGCCGTTGCGGAACTGGTCCGGATCATCGAGCGGCGCGTTCCAGAAGGCGAGAATGGCGTCGCCGATAAATTTGTCGACCGTGGCCTTTTTCTCCAGCAATATATTGCACATCGGAGTCAGGAAGCCGGTCAGGAAGTTGATCACTTCTTTCGGGTCATATTGTTCGGAAATTCTTGAAAAGCCGCGGATATCGCAGAACAGCACCGTCATTTCGCGCTCTTCCCCGCCGAGCTGCAGGCGTTCGGGATTGGCGGCAATCTGCCGGACCATCTCGGGTGACAGATAACGGTCAAAGGCGGTGTGGATATAGGCCCGTTGCTGTTCCTCCTGGCGGAAACTCAGCAGGGTCTGGACCGCGTAAACCAGGATTAGCGCGATGATCGGCCATGTCGGATCGAGCAGATAGTGCAACTGGTCAAAGGCCAGCCAGCTGCCGGCCGCAACCGTCAGCGTCGCGACCAGCCCGATCGCCGCGCCGATCGTCGCACCCGCGCCGGGGAGCAAAAGAGCCAGCCCGCCGCCGAGCAGCAGGATCAGGAAAAACTCCATCCCCGGCGCCCAGTCAGGGCGGATCAGAAACTCGCCGAGGATCATCTGCTCTGCCGCTTGTGCGTGGACGGTGACCCCCGGTTCGTTCTCGGCCAAAGGCGTCGAGATCAGGTCACGGAGCCCGGTGGCGCTGGCCCCGACAAAGACGATCTGCCCCTCGACCGCCGCGCGTATTTCTTCTTCCGATATATCGTCGGAGAGCAGCTTCCACGCTGGGATCGTCCGTTCGGGTGCCGGTTCGCTAAAATGCATCCACAATTCGCCAGCGGCGGTGGTCGGCACTTCAAAATCCCCGACCCTGACGTTCACGATTGCCCCGGGCGCACCCGCCGTCTCGCCGCTGCCG
>NZ_JBALUT010000021.1:17489-43245 GCF_036963705.1 Parasphingorhabdus sp.
CCCTGATATTGTTCCACCTGCCTGTTGGGCGACGAGCCGAGCACCGCCAAGCCGGTCGGTAGCTCGATCGGATCGCCCCGGTCCTCGTGCAACAGAAAGAAGCCCCCGACGACCGGCGCCAGAGCGAAACTGTCCGCCAATATATCGTCATTGTCGGGCAGGTCGGAGAGCGAGCGCAGCAGATCTGCATTACCTTCTTCCTGCGGCAGACGCGCGGCAATTTCCCCGGGCGACGTCCGGTCGGGTTCGGAAAAGACGATATCGAAGGCAATCGCGGCAGCGCCGGCATCGGACAGCCTTTGCGTCAGCCTGGCGATCTCGGTCCGCGACCATGGCCATTGTCCCAGCCGCTCGACCGATTCCTCGTCAATGTCGATAATCCGCACGCCAGCATCCTGATAAGCGCGGGGTGCGGCATTTTGATAGCTGTCAAAGACCATCAGGCCCAGACGATCAAATCCCGGGATCGCGGAAAATTGTAGCGCCGCGATGGCCAGAACTACAAGAAGTCCAGCAATGATCGGACCGGTTTTGATCAGCGCCAGCCAGCGGCCGGTCAATTCGTTCAAATTCCTGATCCCCGATACCATGTCACGCTGATTGCCTCAGTCGTCGCAAAACTGCAAGGCGGGAGCGGGAAGCACCGGTTGCTACACCATCCGCTTTTGCGCCCTTGGCAGAAATCGGCTTCTTCCAGCAAGAACAGGATATTCGGTGCAGAAGATGCATCCAGGCTGTTGTCGGGTCAAACCAGCGATGAACTGCTGACTCTTTCCGCTTTTGCACCCGCCTCGTTTTTAACCCAGATAGCGATCAGATCCTGCAGGTCTTCGATCGAAAAAGGTTTCGCCAGATGGGCCTGCATGCCTGCTGCCAGGCAATCCTCGACGTCCTGGGCATAAGCATTTGCGGTTAAGGCGATGATGGGCAGTTGATCGGCGGAAATCCCGCTATTCCTGATTATCTCAGTGGCTTTCAGCCCGTCAATATAGGGCATTTGAATATCCATCAGCACCAGATCAAACTGTCTTTGATCCTGTTTCGCCTGACCGATGATGGCCACCGCGTCGACGCCATTTTCCGCGATTTCAAATTCGAACCCAAGATTTACCAGCATCTCCGAGAGGAGCATCTGGTTCACATCATGATCTTCCGCGACCAGAATCTTGGTCTTTCTGGCGCGCACCACCGGTGATCGAGCCGGTTCTTCCGACTGATCGGTACTGATCTCTGCGTTCCCGCGATTATCTCCATCACAGGATTCGACAGGAATTATGATCGTGAATCTTGAACCCTTAAGCACTTCGCTTTCCATCAGCATTTCGCCGCCCATGAGCTGCACGAGTTGATTACTGATCGACAAGCCCAATCCGGTACCACCATATTTCCGGGCGGTGGAGCCATCTGCTTGCTGGAACGGTTCAAACACCGCTGCTTGACGGTTGCGCGCTATGCCAATGCCGGTATCGGTAACGGAAATCGATATTTCGGAACGTCGGCCTGGATCAGTCCCGTCGGGACCAAATGTTCGATAATTCGCTTCCAGTTGCACATGCCCTTTTTTCGTGAACTTCACGGCATTTGCCAGCAAGTTGAGTATCACCTGCCGCAACCTCAGGCCATCGCCGTTGACCAGATCGGGAAGCAACGGATCGATGGTCACGATCAGGTCGAGTTGTTTGGTTTCCGCTGTCGGTGAAACCAGTTTCATGCAGCTTGTCAAAATATGGCGGACGTCTATCGGGCTGATGTTCATTTGCATCAATCCCGCGTCGACCTTCGATATGTCTAGAATATCGTTCAGCAAATTCATCATAACCGCACCGGATTCAGATATCATCTGGACATATCGTTGCTGTTTGTCGTCCAGTCTGCCGTCGTCGAGCAATTGGGTGAAACCGATAACGCCGTTCATTGGTGTGCGAATTTCATGGCTCATATTGGCAAGAAATGTCGACTTGGCCGCGGTCGCGGCTTCGGAGTCAGCAAGAGCCTGACTTACTTCCCGTTCTTTTTGCACCAGTTCACCGGTTTTGATTTTCACTTCGTGGCGGACATAAGCTTCCCGTCGCGCATAAATGAACATCAGGATCACGACAGCAAGAGACAGGGTCATGCCCCCGAATAAAACCAGAAGGGGTTCTTTGGTGCTTATACTTGCCTCAAAATCAGGGGTACTTTTCCAGATGACCGTCCAGGTCTGCCCCATCACCGGGAAACTACGAACGATGGAAAAGAGCGGCTTGCGATCCGCCGTTTCACCATCTTTGCTCGCGAATATCAAATTGGCTTCACGCATCTCGTTGCCGTCGTAAACTTCTATATCAAAGTCCTTGCCCTGACTTTTTGTAAGACCTGCCATGAAACGCGAAGCGATGAACGGAGCGTAGATCCAGCCGCGAAAAGCAGCCCGGCGCAGCTCCTCGGTTTCCGGGATCCGGCCTTGGTCATACATCGGCCGCAACAGCAGAAAACCGCTGCTTTTTGTGTTGTCCTGGACCAGAGTGATACGCCGTGTAACTGTTGCTTTGCCGGTGTCCCTTGCTTGATAAGCGGCATTGCGGCGATTGGCCTCGAACCCGATATCCAGACCGACCGCTTCCTTGTTCGGTTCCACCGGTTCGATATAGGTAATCGACAAAATTTCAGGTGAGTCAGTGACCGGATGGATAATGATATTACCAGCCCCATTGTTGCGGACGAATTCGAGATAATCCGCTAATCTGGACCGCTGAACGGGCATGATGAAGCCAATGCCGTTGATGCCGGGAAGCGTCTCCTCGATACGCAAAACCTCTACATAGGATTTCCATTCATCGAGCGAGACAACCTCAGTCGCTTCAAATAGGGCCGCGCCGCCATCCAGACTTTGCCGATACAGGTCGATCCGGCCCCGCATGGCATGTTCATTATCCTGGGTTAGCGTGTCGAAAATCGCCAGATTGCGTTCGTAGCTCGTGACGGTGGTTATATTCCACATCCAGATCGTCATCCCGAACAGCATCACAAGCCCGATCAGAGAAAGGACAGCAAGGGTCCAGTTTTCTCTGGCATGTTTCCAGATCGAGGCGTGTTGAGAGAAACTGTTCACAATCATGTCCCGGTTCGCATTGATCCATGGGCCTGGTTCCCGCATGGCGCATCACTGTCGGCTATCATCACTCGTGCCATCGGACATTTCCTTTTCTGGCCGGGCAACAGCGAGATTGCGAACCAGCATCAAATGCAAAATTTAGCTGTGCCAAAAGGCACGCCCAGTTTGATACGGCAATTGCGGTCCATATTTAACGCGGGTGGCCTTTCTCCCGCTCGCTTTGATCTTGGGCGCTTAACAGAGGGTCAGATTGGCCGTCATTAGACATTGATCAAACTGCAACAACGGGAACAAGGCAAATGGGCCTAGTCACAATACTCGACGATGAGGTCGGCAGGCTTGCCGCCCTAAATCGCTATGACATTCTCGATACAGGGCATGAAGAACGATTTGATCGCATAACCAAGGTTGTCGAAATGGCCCTGAATTGCCCGATAACGGCCATTTCTCTGGTCGATGCCGAACGGCAATGGTTCAAATCCCAGCGGGGTCTTGATGTAAATGAAACGCCGCGGGACATGGCTTTCTGCGCTCATACTATTCAAGGCATCATACCGATGATCGTTGAAGATGCGTTTGAGGACCCTCGCTTCAGTCAAAATCCCCTCGTTCTCGGTGATCCCAACATAAGAAGCTATCTCGGCGTGCCGCTCGTGTCACCCGACGGATATAATATTGGAACCCTGTGTGCGATCGATACCGCGCCACGGAAATTCGATGACAAGGCGATCGAGCTGCTGAGTCAATTGGCTCAACTGGTGATCGATGAACTGGAATTGCGGCAGCGATCCGACAAGCCGGTAGAAACCGGTTCCTTGCCACGCTGATCACTGCCGGATGGATGGCGGCCTGCTGCCTGTGCACGTCGCTTCAGATGGTTCAGCGCCGTTGATCCAATGCAAGCTCTCTGGACGAGCAGTCCGACCGGCTTTGCTATCGCTCCCCGACACCGCGGAAATTCAAGCAAATGTTTAATGACTCCGGGTTGGAGCCGTAACCATAAGAGACAGATTGAGAGGAGTTGGAAATTGAGTGACATGCAATTCGCGAAATTTCAGCAGCGCTCTCATCAATGCTTCGGGACCTGACATGGATGCCGATCATCAGAAAAAACCGGAATGAAACACAGCTTTGACATGATTGCGTTCAAATCTTTCTGGGCATCGTTTCGGGGATTGTTCATTGGTCATGCTAGCAGTGACGCGGACAATAGCGCGGAGACAGGCTTCGAGCCGGTCAATCGGTCGGACACCAGTCAGGGTCTGACCATCGACGAACTGCGCCTGTTGGGCGTAGCGCTTGATCTCGCAGAATCCCCGATCACATTATATGGTAAAAATCTCTCGCTGATTTATGCCAATGCGGCGGCGCGATCATATTGGCCGGTGACTTACACAGAAATGGCAAGGGGCCGGTCGCTGGAAGCTGCAACAATAGAGCAGATCAGGGCCCTCGCGCCCGAAATCTCCGATGCTGATCTGGAGAGTAATCTGTATGAAGTCTTCGACGGCCTGCACCAGAAAAAGCCGAAGCTTATCCACGCCAGCGAGGGAAGGCTCTGCAGAATAACCCATCATCCGATCGGCAACATCGCTATTGCGGGCGTGGGCATTGATATATCGGAATTACGCAAGAAGCGGCATGAGCTGAGTGCGGCACGAAGAGCCGCAGAGTTTCGGGCGGTTCACGACACCCTGACTTCTTTGCCCAACCGGGATGAGTTCAAGAAAATCGTCGAGCAAAGGATGATCGACGAGCCCGATCAACTCTTTTGGCTGTTGATGTGCGATATTGATAAATTCAAGCTGGTAAATGATATTTACGGGCATGATGTCGGTGACGCGGTCCTGGTCAAATTTGCAGATTTTGTAAAAGATATTCTTGGTGATGATGCCATCGTCTCTCGATTGGGTGGCGATGAATTTGCAATTTTGATCTCCTGCCAGTCTGACCGACAGCCGACTGCTGCGAATTTGCAGCGGATCATCAATGAAAGAATCTTCGAAGTCCGAGTCGGTGATCAAAATCTGTCGATCGGTTTCAGCGCAGGTGCCGCGCAATATCCTACCGATGCATATTCCTATCGGAATCTTTTGAAACGCGCGGATCTGGCGCTGCTTCGTTCGAAAAATAACAACAATGACAGGATTGATTTTTACGATTCCGAGCTGGGTATAGAATATGAGTGCGGGCTGAATCTGTTTACCGAATTCCAGACCGCGATTTCGGAAGGTCAGATCAAACCGTTTTTCCAGCCGATTATTGATACCAAGGCTCGAAAAATTCACAGCCTAGAGGCCCTGGCCAGATGGGAGCATCCGGAGCGCGGCTTGTTGGTTCCCGGCGATTTCAGCAAGGTGTTTGATGACAAAGACCTGAGTCTGCAATTGAGTCGATATATGCTCAAGGCCGTGACCAATACCATGATCGAGTGGTTTGAAGCCGGGATCCCGATCTGCCAGGTCAATATCAATGTGGAGGCCAGTGATCTGCTCAATCCGTCTTTTCTGGCGGATCTGATGGCGCGTTCCACTGCCGATGTTCTTCTGCCCAAATATCTATGTTTGGAAATTACCGAAAACTCTATTCTCAACGTCGATAATCAGGCCTTGCTGGACAGTTTGACCGCAATAAGAGCCTTGGGCATCAAGGTTTTGCTCGACGATTTCGGTACGGGATTTTCGTCGATCACCCACCTTGACCACCTGCCGATTACCGGATTGAAACTGGACAAATCATATGTTCAGAAAATTTGCAGCAACGACAGAAGCCGCAGGATCGTGGAAGCGATTGTTGATCTGGCCAAGAGTCTGGACCTGAGCACCGTGGCCGAGGGGATAGAAGACGAACCTGCCTTGCAGGCCATGGAGCAGATTGGTTGTACAGCATATCAAGGATATCATTTCTCGCACCCGATGTCGGCTTACGAGACCGAGATATTTTTGCGTGCTGAACTCGATTGCCAGCCCCCGATAGAGTTCAACCGCAAGCACGGGTGAATATACCGATATCAGGCCCAAAAACCGGAATGAATGGCTGCACCATATCTCCCGGTGCCGCCATTATGGGGTATGCTACCCCAGAGTCACGCCCTCGATTGTGATCCGGTTGAGATAGCGCCGGTGGCCGTGATAGTCGTTCAGCGCATAATGCCAGGTCGACCTATTGTCCCAAATCGCCAGATCCCCGGCACGCCATTTGTGGCGGTAGTGGAAGCGGTCCTGCATGATATGGGCGTATAGCTGTTGCAGTAGATCCGTGCTCTCCTCGGGTTCCAGATCGACAATTTCCAAGGTGAAGCCGGGATTGACGTAGAGACCTTTCAAACCGCTGTCGGGATGGGTCAGCACCACCGGGTGGATCGCCGTCTGACCGGCCTGATCGGCATTGGTATAGCGGTCGCCGATAGCCTTGCGATATTCGCTTTCCTCGCCAAAGACATGGGCATTGCCGTGGCGCGCTTTCAGATTGCCGATCCGTGCTTTCATGTCATCATCGAGCGCTGCATAGGCGGCTGCCATGCCCGCAAACAGAGTATCACCGCCGCTTGGCGGGATTTCCAGCGCGTAGAGGATCGACCCCATGGCGGGTGCTTCGTCATAGCTGTGATCGGTGTGCCAGCCGCCGCCGATATTGAGCTGCTGGTCGGCTTCCTTGAGTACTTCGGCTATTTCGGGATAGCCTTCGCGGCGTTTGAAAAAGCGGTTCAGATCAATCGGACCCCAGCGCTCGGCAAAGGCGATATGTGCTTCGGGGGACAGGTTCTGGTCGCGGAAGAACAGTGCGCCATGGTCGCGAAAAGCGGCACGGACTTCTGCAAATTGTTGATCACTCAATTTCGTCACATCAACATCTTCGACGATCGCGCCGACCGCTTCGCTGGCTTTTGAAATCTGCATCTCGCTCTCCTTGTTCCAGTTTCCTTCTGGAACTTGTATTGGGATCGTGTAGCATGAAATTTGATATTGAGGAGTCCGACAATGACCGAACAAAGCCGCATGCCATCTTTCAACCGTCGTCAATTGCTTGCTGCCACCGCTGCTACCGGTGCTGCGCTCTCCGCAGGTCCGGTGAGTGCCGCTGCCGAGAGCAAGCCGGATTTGACCGGCAAGTCGATATTGATCACCGGCTGTTCTTCGGGCTTCGGTAATCTCGGTGCGGTCCTTTATGCCCAGCTGGGCGCGAAGGTTTTTGCCACGATGCGCAATCTTCCGCGCGCCGAAGGGATCGCATTGGCCAAGTCCGCCCAGGCGGGCAAGCTCGATATCACTATTCTCGAACTCGACGTATTGTCCGATGAATCGGTTGAGACGGCGGTCGCCGAGGCCGAACGGCTGAGTGGCGGCGCGCTCGACGTAGTCATCAATAATGCCGGGATCGGTACTGGTGCTCCGGTCGAGCTGCAGGATATCGAAACGATGCAGCTGCTCTTCAACACCAATGTGATGGGCTATCAGCGGGTCGCCCGCGCCGCATTGCCGAAGATGCGTGCCAAAAAATCCGGCCTGATCGTCAATGTCTCTTCCCAGCTCGGCCGGGTGATGGTGCCGGGCATGGGGCTCTACAGTTCGACCAAATTTGCGGTGGAATCGATGAGCGAGCAAATGGCTTATGAACTGGTCCCGCACGGCGTCGACGTCACCATTGTCCAGCCCGGCGGCTTCCCGACCAATATCTGGGTCAATGGCAACAAGCTGACCGACCCGATGCTGGAAAAAGCCTCGGAAGAACGCAAGGCGGCTTACCCTGCGCTGGTCGCTGGTGCGTTACGCGACGGCGGCGGTTCGTCGGACCCCATGGATGTTCCCCGCGCCATCGCGGCGGTGATCGCCAAGGCTCCGGGCAAGCGTCAGCTGCGCCTTCCGGTCCATCCGGGTGGCAAACCGCAACAGGCGATCAACGCGGTCAGTGCCCAGACGCAGGTCGCGATGCTCGGCGAGTCACCCTTTGGCCCGTGGGTCAAGGATGTGAACGGCCGGAGCTAGATTTTTCAAGCGGTCCGTTTCACCAGTAGTAATGGCGTAATATAGACGACCAGAAACACCATATTCGGGATGACATTGGCGGCATTGCCGGAGGCCACCGATGCGCTGCTGTCGACCGCGAACCACACCAGAAATGTGTAGATCGTACCCTTGCGGATCAGCTCGCTGCCCTGTTCGACACCCGGCGCGGTGATGAAGACATACATCGCCATCATCCCGGCAAAAACTCCGCCCGCTATCGCCATCGCCATTTTCGCTTCCGGCGTGTCCAGACCGGCCACCCCGTTGCCGCCGGACGAAGTGAGGTGGAAGAATATATCGTTAGCGCCGGTAAAGTCATTCACCCCGGCGAAGGCAAAAAGAATAGCGACAAATATCGAAAAACTGCCGACGATACGGATGTAGCGGCCAGTGGCTTGGGGTGACATGATCTTCTCCTTCTTTGTACCATTGCCATAAACCATACGCCGGTGATCAAAACAATTACCTCTCGGGTAAGTGCATGGGGCTTGATCTATGCTATCTCCTGGTGACGCAACGAACGGCGGAAGGAGATCATCATGCCCAGCGAATTTGGCGCGATATTGAAGGATTGGCGCAAGCTGCGCCGGTTCAGCCAGCTTGACCTCAGTTTGGAAGCGGAAATGTCGACCCGCCATTTGAGCTTTCTGGAATCGGGCCGGTCGAATCCCAGCCGGGCCATGGTAATGCGCCTTTCCGAAGCCTTGCAACTGCCGCGACCGGCCGCCAATCAGGCGCTCAACGCAGCTGGCTTTGCGCCGGTCTACCCCAGCCTCTCCGACGACGCGCCCGAACTGGCTCCGGTCAATCAGGCTATTGCCACGATGCTGGATCAACATGATCCGTTTCCAGGCTATGCGATCGACCGCCACTGGAATGTGGTCAACAGCAACCAGGGTGCGCAGATGCTCCTCGCGCTGGCCAGTCCCGGCGGACCCGCCAACCTGATCGACATATTGATAAACAGTGCGGGACTCGACCTGATCGAGAACTGGGACGAGGTAGCGGTGCTCTCCCTCTCGCGCCTGCGTACCGAGATATTGGAACTGGGCGGGGACGAACATCTGTCCGCTTTCGCCAGCCGGCTGGCGGAGCACGAGCGGGTCAGGAATGTCGATATGGGCGCTATCAATCTCAATCAGGCAGTGATCCCGACGATCTTCCGGATCGGAGAAAACCGCCTTTCCCTATTCTCCGTGATCGCGCAATTCGGTTCGGTGCAGGACACCAGAGCGGGGGAAGTCCGGATCGAATTGATGTTCCCGATGGACGAAGCGACGGTTCAGTTTTTCGCAAGATAGTGGTTGGCATAGTCAGTCAACGCTTCATAAGAAGCGAAAAATGGAGGGACGAATGCGGAAAATCAAAAATGGTCTGATGCTCGGGATGTGCGGCCTCGCTGCCTGCGCAATGGTGGAGCCTGCAGAAAATGCGGCTCCCGTCGCCCCTGTGACGGCAAGCAGCGCAGAGGCGCCGGATATCGACTTCCAGAAACTTTATCAGACATGGTTTGAAAATATCGAACCATTTCGCGTGGTCGGAGAAGGCCAGCGGGGGATTTACTTTGTCGGCACGCGCGGACTGGGCATGTACTTCATCCCGACCGCGCAGGGCCATATCGTGATCGATGGCGGGATGCCGGGACAGGGCAAGCAGGTCTGGGACAATATAGTAAAGCTTGGCTATGATCCCGCCGACGTCAAAATTCTGCTCAACAGCCACGCCCATCTTGACCATAGCGGGGGTCTTGCCGAACTGAAGGAATTGACCGGCGCTACGCTGCTGGCGAGCGAAGGGGACCGGTCGGCGCTGGAAGGCGGCTTCTATCTCGGCTCGGAGGATGATGCCTCGATGGGCGCCCCACCGGTCAAGGTGGACCGGATCATTGCCGACGGAGAGACGGTAAAGCTTGGTCATGTAACGCTCACTGCGCATCTGACCCCCGGCCATACCCGTGGCTGCACCTCGTGGACGATGGATGCGCATCAGGGTCGAAAACCTTATAAGACACTGTTTTTCTGTTCCGCTTCGGTTGCCGCAAACCGGCTGGTCGGACCTGTCGGAAAAACCGGGGCGCAATATGAAGGCATTGTCGATGACTATCGCAAGACGTTCGCGCTGACCAAAGACTGGAAGCCGGATATTTTCCTGTCGAACCATCCCGAGTTTTTCGGCATGGCGGCGAAGCAGGAGAAACTCGCGGCGGGCGATCCTTTGGCTTTTGTCGACGATAGCGGATTTCCCGCCTTCATCGCGAAGATGGAACAGGCGTTCGAAACGGCGCTGGAAAAGCAGACGCTCAAATATAATGCGATCATGAAAGACTGAAGGCCAGACGCGGCCTGCGGTGGTCGTTCAGTCTTCCGCTATCCATTCGCTCTTCAGCGGCTTGGCGGCGAGCGCCATCAAGGCAGCGGCGATGACATAGAATGCCAGCGAGTAGAGCATCGAATAGCGCAGCCCGTCTTCACCGTAGATCGGTGTCAGGCTGTCGGACAAGGCGCCGAGGAAGAATATCCCGCCGCCGATGCCGATCAGATTGTTGATCAGCAGGAATAGCGCCGAGGCGGTCGCGCGGGACTCTGCCGGAACCAGATGCTGAACCGCCGAGAGGACGGGGCCGAGCCAGAAATAGGCGAGCGCTTGCGGGATCAGGAACAGGATGAAGGCGATGGTTGCAGAGCCGCTCATGATACCGGCTGCGAATAACGGCACCGCGAGTAGGAAGGCAGCAGCCGGAACCAGGCCATAAGCCGCCTTGTTGTTTTTGCCGAGCCAGTCGCCGATCATGCCGCCGCCAAGCACACCGGCAACCCCGCCGAACAGCAAGATCGCGCCATAGAATAATGACGTATCGATCAGGCTCAGGCCAAAGCTGCGCTGCAACAAGCTGGGCAGCCAGAAGGCGATGCCATAGCCGAGCATCGAACTGGATGCGGCGCCGAAGGCGAGAAGCCAGAAAGCTTTCTTGTTCGCCAATATGCGGACGGTTCCCATGAAACTATAAGGCGCGACCGTCTGTTCGGCGGGTGCCGGCGCCTTGACCTTGTCGCGTACGAAAAATTTGAACAATGGCGCGATCAGCAGACCGGAAAAACCTACGACGAAAAAGGCGAGACGCCAGTCGACGGTCGCGGCGATATAACCGCCTGCAATGACTCCAGTCGCCGACCCCAGAGGAATGCCGAGTGAATAGATCGCCAGAGCCCGGGCGCGCTTTTCGCTCGGGAAATGGTCCGATATCAGGGCATAGGACGGCGCAACTCCGCCCGCTTCGCCAACGCCGACACCCAGCCGCATCAGAAAAATCGACCAGAAGCCCTGCGCCAAGCCGGTTAACGCGGTGAAGCCGCTCCATACCGCCAGCGAAACGGTGATCACCCAGCTGCGGCTGGTCTTGTCCGCTAGCCATGCCAGCGGCACCGCCAGCGTCGAATAGAGTAAGGCGAAGGCAACGCCGCCGAGCAGGCCCATCTGGGTATCGCTGAGCCCGAGATCCGCCTGGATCGGACCGGCCAGGATCGCCAGTATCTGGCGGTCGACGAAATTGAAGATGTAGACGAGCAGCAACATGCCGAGCGCGACATTGGGCGAGGTTGTCCGGCTCTTCATGCTCTGCTCACCGGCCATTTATTTTCCTAATTCCGTATAGAAGCTGTCGATCGCGGCCAAAGCATCGGGTTCGTCGAGCATCGGGGTGTGTCCGCGATTTGCGATCTCCACGGCGCTGAAATGATCGGGATGCCGGCGTTTCATTTCCGTGACGGTAGCGGGGGAAAGTATGTCTGACAACGCGCCGCGAATGACCAGCGCGGGGAGGGCGGAAAGCATGTCCCATGTCGGCCAGAGGTCCGGCGGTACGACGGTTTGCTCGCTGCCCGACAGACCTTCGGAAATTGCCGTGTCATAAGCGAAGCGAATTTTGCCGTCGGGCATTTCTTCGCAAGTGTGCCGCGCAAAGGCCATCCAGTCCTGTGCATTGTAGCCGATCATGTTATCACTCTGGACCGTCTGACAATGTTCAGCGGCTTGCTGCCAGCTGTTAAAAACCGCAGGTTGGCCGACATAGCTTTGTATCCGGGCAAGGCCGGTCGCTTCGACCGCCGGGCCGATATCGTTCAATATCAGGCTGTCAAACCGTGCGGGAGCCATGGCCGCCATCATTATCGCCATCAGCCCGCCCATCGACGTACCGATCATGCCCATCGTTCCGAGCTGTAATCCGTCGATCAGCGCGAACATGTCGTCGACATAGACGGCCGGCGTGTAATTTTCCGGATTGGGATCGTAATCCGATAGTCCCCGACCGCGCTGGTCGGGGACTATCAGTTGATAGTCCCCAACGAGATGCCCGGCTAGCGCTTCGAAATCCGCGCTGTTCCGGGTCAGTCCGTGCATCAGCAGAAGCGGTGGACCTTCCTTCCCGTAGATACGGGCGTAAAGGTCCAGCCGGTCGTCGGCGCTGCGATAGACATGGCTCGCATATTTCATCAGCTATGCCTAAGCGCCGGTCAGAATTTCACCCCGGCAGAGATGAAGACCTGACGCGGGTTACCGTAAAATGCGGTCAGCGTACCTTCCGGTCCAAGCGTACCGATCGGCTGGCCATTGGCACCGGTCGTTATAACGCCGGTCCTTGGGTCAGCAGCGACAAAGGTATAGCCCGATGTCTTGTAACGCTTGTTGGTCAGATTCTTGCCGTGCAGGCCAATGCTCCAGCGCTTGTCCGGTGCGTTGTAAACCAGATTGGCATCCCAAAGGGCAAAGCCCTTTTGATCGATATAGGGATTGGCAATCTCGAACTGGTTTGTCTTGCTGCGATAAGACAATGTGGTCCCGAGATAGAGATCACCTTCTCCTACCGGAGTGGTATAGGCAAATGTGCCGCTCGCGGTCCATTCCGGTGTATTCTGGACCGAACGGAATTGCGCAACGTCGGTTGGCACTGGCTTGCCAAAGGTGGGGCCAGCAGTAGTGGAGATGATATTGGTGATATATTCATCATATTGGGCGTCAATATAACCCAGCGAGCCGGACAGGGTCACTTGGTCGCCACTGGTCAGCATATCCCGGCCAACTCGCGCATTTGCTTCCAGTTCGATGCCCTTCATCGAAACCTTGCCGGCGTTGCTGATGACGCCGCAGAAGGAAGCCAGTCCGCTGTCTAAACAGGGTACGGAACCGGGGATCTGGACATCTGTATAATCACTGTAGAACCCGGCTACCGCGACATTGAGCGCACCATCGAGCAGGCTGCCTTTATAGCCGACTTCATAGCTGTCGACCTGTTCCGGGCTGAAGCTGAGGAAATCAGCTATTTCGCTATCGCTAGGTCCGCCAACTGTATTGGTGGTCGGTGCGTTATTGCCAACCCCGCGCGGATCAAATCCGCCGCCTTTGAAGCCTTGCGAGAAGCTTGCGTAGATATTGTGATCGGGTGTCGGCTTGAAGCTCAGCGAAGCGCGCGGCGTAAATTTCTTGAAATCCGCACTGCCTTCGAAATTGGTGCTCGGGGCGCCAAATGCTATGCCTGCCCCGCCAAATGTCGGTGAACCGCCGCCGAGATAATTTTGCCGCAAAATATTGGCTGTCCGCTCATCCCAAGTATAGCGACCACCAACCGAGAGGCTGAACTGTTCGGTAAAGTCATAGGTGAAATCGCCAAACACAGCGTAAGTTTCGGTATCAACATTAGCTTGTGTAAAGGCGGTGAAACCGCCGAATGTCGTGAACAACCGAACATCGAACAACGTATCAGCTTTGGCATCGAGATAGTAGAATCCGATCAGGCCGTTGAGCTTGTCGCCTTCATAGAGCAACTGGAATTCCTGACTGAGCTGTTCGTTGCGATAGATGCCCGGTACGTCGAGATCGACCGCTGGCAATGCATCAAAATCGATCGGTGTCAGCGTATCGTCTTTGCGCCAGGCACTGATCGAACGCAGCGTGACCGTATCCGTCAAATTGGCCGTGATGTTCATCGACAGGCCATAAGCCTCGATATCCTGAACCGGATCGTTGAGACCGCCGCGGGTATCAAACACGTCGGCAAGTACTGGTGCACCGGAAATGGCGCCCGGGATCAACCGGTGGCCGCCGCGCGGATTGCTTTCGTCTTTCGTATAATCGCCGGAAATCCGGATCAATACCGGCTCGCCATAGCCACCCAGTTCAACGGTGCCGCGACCGGCCCAGATATCCTTGTTATAATTTTCCAGACCATTGGTCAGATTGTCGCCGAAACCGCCTCGCGACAGCCGCGCGCCGGATGCGCCGATGCGGACAAGATCGGAAATCGGCATGCTGGCGGTGACAACGGCTTCTGCCTGATCATAAGTACCATAGGTCGCCTTGGCCTTGAACGAAGGCTCGTCCGGCAGCCGCTTGGTGACATATTTGACCGCGCCGCCGATGGTGTTGCGACCATAAAGCGTACCCTGCGGACCGCGAAGCACTTCGATCCGTTCGACTTCATAAATGTCCAGCACGGCCGCCTGTGGACGATTGAGATAGACGTCGTCGAGATAGATACCAACGCCCTGTTCGAAACCGGAAACCGGGTCCTGCTGGCCAATGCCGCGAATGAAGGCGGACAGTGTCGAGTTGGTGCCGCGTGAAGGTTCCAGCGTCGTGTTGGGCGTCGTCAATCCGATGTCGGTGATGTCGACCGCACCCTGCTGCTCCAGTTTTTCCGCTGAATAAGCGGTAATCGCGATCGGAACATCAATCAGCCGTTCGTCCCTGCGACGGGCGGAGACGATGATAATGCCATCATCGGCGTCCTGATCAGCCGATTCGGATGTCTGGGCATTGACGGTGGCAGGAGCGACAAGACCGCCCGCGAGACTGGTGATAATTGCTGCGTAGCTAACGGTTTGCTGGAATTTCATGAAAGCACCCTCCTTGAATTTTATGCCTGGAATTTCCAGGTCGTGGAGCGGCCTATATTGAAACATGAACCAACATTCAACTTAGAAATTTGCTTATCCGGTTAAATGTCGTTAGCCGTGACTTTATGGCCACTGAATATTCCGAACATACTGAGTCTAAAGACAAACAGCCGCGCACCGCGCGCGGTCTGAAAACCAAGCGCAAATTGCTCGACGCGGCGGCGCTGGAATTTGGCGAGAAAGGATTTCACGAAGCCTCGATCACCGGGATCACCCAGCGAGCCGGCACCGCGCTGGGCAGTTTCTACACTTATTTCGATTCGAAGGACGCGCTGTTCACTGCCTTGGTCAAGGATATGAGCGCTCGGGTGAAGACTCATGCCGCAGGTGCAATGACCGAATGGCATGATGCGCTGGAGCGGGAGAAACTAGCGCTCGAGGCGTTCATGACCTTCGCCCGGGAGCATAAGGAAATCTACCGGATCATCGACGAAGCCGAATTTGTCGATCCGGGCAGCTATCGCTCGCATTATGAAGAGACCGCCAAGCGTATTTACGAACGCCTGCAGGAAGGCGCCGCCGCCGGCGACTTCCGCGGTGAACTGGAGGAGGCCCACGCTTGGGCCATCATGGGCATGAATGTCTTTCTCGGGATGCGCTATGGAATCTGGTCAGAGGAAAAATCCCCGGTCCAGATCGCGGAAATCGCCAGCGGTATCTTGGCCAAGGGGATCGGGGCGGAAAAGAAGTAGTCGATATGCTTCAGGCGGCATTCGGCGTGAACCGAAGATAGCCAATCGCAAGCTTGCTTATCGGTGCGGATATCATAACAGGAGCGATGCCCCGGGCCATCGCGAAATCGGCAAAAATCTGTTGCAGCGCTTATTCGGCTCCCGGTTCGATCTGGATCGAAAAGGCAGAACGGCAAAGGTAAGATCGCGCATTCATGACCGCTTCCCAATCAGTTTCCATGATCCGAAGGACCGGCACAGCCATATGGTCCAATGCTTATGTCCTGCTGTCGTTCACCGCACTATTCTGGGCCGGGAACAGTATAGTGGGTCGGGCCGCCCGGGATTTGATTCCGCCAGCGTCGCTTGCTTTCTGGCGCTGGAGCCTGGCGTTGCTGCTCATGCTTCCGCTGGCCTGGCCGCATCTCAAGCGCGACTGGCCGGAACTCAAGACAAATTGGCGGATGATGTTTCTGCTCGGTGCTCTGGGTGTCGGTGCTTTCAACACGCTTCTCTATACCGGCCTCCAGTCGACCATGGCGCTGAACGCGATGCTGTTACAAGCCGCCCAGCCCGCGTTGATCCTTATAGTGGCCGCATTGCTGATGAAGGACCATGTCAGCCCCCGGCAGATCGCCGGTGTGATTATCTCGCTAGCGGGCGTTCTGGCTATCATAGCGCAGGGGAATCCTGCGGCATTGATGGCGCTCGACTTGAACAGGGGCGATGCGATCATCGCCTTTGCGGTGCTGCTCTGGTCGGTTTATGCGGTCATGCTGCGCCACCGGCCCGACGTTCATCCGTTCAGTTTTCTCGCGGCAACCCTGATGATCGGGCTGGTCTGCATCACTCCCTTTTACGCTGCTGAGATTATCAGCGGGGATTTGATAATTGCCTCCCGCGAGAGCGCACTCGCGATAGCTTATGTCGCCATTTTCCCGTCCTTCTTCGCCTATCTGTTCTTCAATCGCGGTGTCGAGCTTATCGGAGCTGCCACCACCGGGCAGT
Organism: Parasphingorhabdus sp.; assembly: GCF_036963705.1. Taxonomy (GTDB): domain Bacteria; phylum Pseudomonadota; class Alphaproteobacteria; order Sphingomonadales; family Sphingomonadaceae; genus Parasphingorhabdus. The sequence continues at coordinate 34,219 of NZ_JBALUT010000021.1, forward strand.
TCATGAATATTCTGCCGGTGATGGGCGCTGGACTAGCCATGCTGTTTCTCGGCGAACGCCTATATGCTTTCCATATCGCGGGCATCGGACTGATTTTTGCCGGTATATTTGTGGCGGGGCAGGGAATCGCCTCTCCACCGCTGGCGAATGTGAAGGGCTAGAATGATTTACAGGGAGTTGTTGCTCGGAAAACTCCCGATCTCGGCATAATCATCACGAATAATACTGGCCGCTTGGTCTACCCGATCTAAAATCCGGACATTTACAGAATGCGATCCAGAAAAAAGAAACCCGATATCGCCATTGACCTGTGCACGGCAAACACGCGCATCATGACGGCGGCGGAGGGGATCGTCTTCGACGAACCGACCTTATGCTGTTTCTCCGGTGATACGCGTAGAAACCAGCTGGTCGCAGCAGGGATGGACGCCGGCGAGACTATTGCCCGGCCGGACCAGAGCGCAACCGAACGGATGTTGCGCATCGTGGGCGTCACGCCGCCCGATGATCCGATTGCAAGTCCTGACTGAGACCATGGAGAAAGAACTTGTCCGCTATCGATGCATGACCGATGACGGATCGGTTCGCCGACAAATATCGAATTGAAATATCCGGAGTAGAAAATGGTACGATTTGTGGTTCCGATATTGCTGGTTGCAGCGGCAGCCTTGCTTGGTTTCGCGCTACCGGCAAACCCCTGGCTGATCTGGCTATTGGCGCCGGTCGTCCTGCTTCTTGCTGTCGCGCTTTGGGATATTGTCCAGACCAGCCATACGCTGCGCCGCAACTATCCGGTGATCGCGCATATGCGCTGGTTTTTTGAAGATCTGCGCCCCTATCTGCGCTCCTATATCGTGGAAAGCGATCTCGACGGCAGGCCGTTTAACCACAATGATCGGGCTTTGGTCTATGCCCGCGCGAAGGGTGATAATTCTTCCCACCCGTTCGGCACGGAGTTGAACGTCTATTCCGAAGAATATGACTGGCTCAACCATTCGATGATGCCCAACGAACGGGCCGCGGAGGAATTCCGGGTCGATGTCGGCGGGTCGCAGTGCAAGAAACCCTATTCGGCAGCGATCCTCAATATTTCGGCGATGAGCTTTGGTTCGCTGGGCGCGAAGGCTATCGAAACCCTGAATCTCGGCGCGCAGCAGGGCGGTTTCTATCACGACACCGGCGAAGGCGGTTTCAGCCCCTATCACGCAAAACATGGCGGAGATATCGTCTGGGAAATCGGCAGCGGCTATTTCGGGTGTCGTACCAACGATGGCAGTTTCGATCCCGACAAATTCGCCAGAACGGCTGTGCTTGACCAGATCAAGATGATCGAGATCAAGCTCAGCCAAGGCGCCAAACCTGGCAAAGGCGGGATGCTTCCCGGTGCAAAAGTCACCGCAGAAATCGCGGAAACGCGCGATGTTCCGGTGGGCAAGGACTGCATATCGCCCGCCGCCCACACAGCCTTTACCACGCCGCTGGAATTGCTCGATTTTGTCCAGCAACTCCGGACCCTCTCCGGCGGCAAACCGGTGGGTATAAAATTATGCGTGGGTCAGCCGCACGAGATTTTTGCGGTGATGAAAGCGATGCTGGAAACCGGTATCAAGCTCGACTTCATCGTGGTCGACGGCGGCGAGGGTGGCACCGGGGCCGCGCCGGTCGAACTGTCCGACCGCGTCGGCATGCCGCTTCGCGAAGGATTGATACTCGTCAATAATGCGCTGATCGGAGCCGGGCTGCGCGGCGATATCCGGCTAGCGGCATCGGGCAAGGTGATCAGCGGCGCCAGCCTCGCGATGAACGCGGCGCTGGGCGCGGACTGGTCCAACGCCGCGCGCGGCTTTATGTTTTCGCTGGGCTGCGTCCAGTCGCTGCAATGCCATACCGGTAAATGCCCGACCGGAATCGCGACCCAGAGCGTATCGCGGCAGCGCGGTCTGGTGGTCGAGGACAAGGCCGAGCGCGTGCACCGGTTTCAGAAGGAAACCGCAGCCGCCTTGCGCGATATCGTGGTTTCCATGGGTCTCGAAAATCCCTCGCAAATCCGGCCCCACCATCTGCATGAGCGGCTGAATGCGGTCAAATCCAGTTCCATTGACCGTATCTATCCATTCCTGAAAGCCAATGTGCTGATCGATACGCCGGAAGCAACACCTTATGCCCGTTTCTGGGCAGCGGCGCAGACCGGTAGTTTCCGGGCTCTGCCAGACATACGCCAGACAAGTTATGACTGAGTCGGTGAAACGGCCACCCGCCTAGCGCAGCTGGCTATCCTTGCTGCCGCGCCGGTTGATGCCGGCGCTGGTCCGGTCCGCGTCGCGAGCCGACTGGCAGACTACACAGGTTCGCGTGCCGGGCAAGGCGAGACGGCGCGCCTCGGGGATTTCCTCGCCGCATTCCGCGCAATATTTTGAGGCTTCTCCGGACGGCATATCCGCCCGCGCACGCTTCACCGCGTCGGCTATCGTATCGTCAATCTGATCCTGCACCGCGCCATCGCGTGCCCAACCGCCTGCCATATTTCTATCCTTTGACCATCTTTTGTCGTGCATCAAATATAAGAAACAGATGAGCGCATTCAACCAGTCCGGGCATTCAACAATCGGGACCGTTGACACCGTTAAGCGGTTTGTCTGCGATTTTCGTCGAGCCAGTTGCCGACCGTTTTACAGATGGCATTTTGCCGCTCGACCCGCAGCGCTAGCGTTGAGATTTTTTACAGGGCAAGCTGCAGGTTGCGTCAATATTGCACGGAAAAACCTATGCGCGGGAAATGGACGACGACCTTTCCGGCCAGAGGATCTTCGCGGCGGATCGAGACATGATGTTCGGACGAGCCGACCAGTACGCCAGCAACCGCGTCGCGCCCATAGTCGTCGGCGGCGATGGTTACCTGCTTGCCTTCGAGTTCCGCGTCCCGGGGCGCAACCGTGCCGGCCATCGGCTCCGATGTTCGAGCGATATCGAGTGCGTCCTCGCGGCTCATCTCCGTTCGCTCGCCATGACCGATCGTCGTCACCCGCTCCAGCCATTCAGGCACGTGAGCCATATTCTCGAACAGGCTTGCCGCCGGGGGATAGGCAGACCGGATGAACCACAAATTATAATAGCCGTTGGCATCAACCAGTCCGGCGCGGTCGCCGGTCAGGAACTTGCGTCCATCCGCAAGCTGATCGGACAGCAAGGCGACATGTGCCCGCAACTGCGCTTCCATATGGGGTACAGCCGCCTTCATGGCCGCCGGATCAAACGGACGTCCGGAAAGGGCTGCGCGGTCGTTGATAAAGGCAGCCGGAACTTTGTCTCCTAGCCCCCCGAAGATGATCGCCACCGCTGCCTGGAACAGCGCGCGGTCCGCCCACATGGCATTGGCATGCGCCAGTCCAAGGTCGCCCTGCGGAAACAATGTTGGCTCTGGATAGCGTCGTTCCAGTTCCCGGACAATCAGCTGGCTGTCGCAGTAAATGTCTGCACCAATCTGCATGACCGGAATACGGCGATAGCCGCCCGTCAGCGCCACGAGTTCAGGCTTGGGCATGATGACCGGCTGATCGACTGCCGCCCAGGCCAGCTTCTTGATGCCAAGACAAACGCGCACCTTCTCCGAAAATGGCGAGCTATCATATTGATGAAAAAGAATGTCAGGCATAGGGGTCCTTTCCGACGTTACCACCAGCCGATGCAGGATTTAACCGAAGCGGTCAATGTGACCCACAAAGCTGTCTGTCGGCAAGCGCCCCAATAGCGGACGTCCCCTTTTTCTGGCAATACTCCCTCATGATTGCCTTGACCGTGTTTTCGATAGTTCTGCTTTTATGGACGGTCATCTACTGCTGCCGCAAAGCAGTTGCGGACTTTCGAGGCACTAAACCAGCTTCCGGCATACTCGGAGTGGTTGCAGTGATTGGTGCTCTCTTGCCGGTCGGGCTTCTTTCGTTCGTTCTCCTCATGGCCTAATCTGGCGTTTGAGGGCACCCTAGAACGACCGCTTGCCACCCAATTTCGGTCATTCGACTGATTGAATGGGAAATAAAAGCGGCTGGTCTGCAAACGCCCCATTAGCGGTCATTCCTACTGGGCAAATCCTATGTCCGCTTCGCGCCCAATTGTCGCCATTCCGAAGGAAGAAGTTCGTGCCTGAAAGCGGCCATTGCCTGAATTCGCTGCGCTTACACCATAATGACGGCAACTGGGTGGTTTGCGGACTGACTGGTTTTAAATGACTTAAGCTAAAAGCCGCCATCTAGTTCCAGTTGCGCCAGCTACGTGGATCGATAGAGATATGATCAAGCCGGACAGATACCGATTTTCATTTCACTCGAACGAAATGATGCGTAGCAGCAGCTATGCAACCTTGCGGTCGCGGCTCTTTCCCGAAAGGGCCGTGATCAACGCGTCGACTTCAGCCACAGGCACCGGACGACTCAACAAGAAGCCTTGGATGTTGTTGCAGCCGTTTTTAAGAAGCATCTCGACTTGCTCTTCCAGTTCCACGCCTTCCGCAATGGTTTCCATCCCCAAAGCAGCGGCAAGGCCGGTAATTGCCTGAATGATAGCCGCGCTGCCTTTATCAGACATGATATCGACCACGAAACTGCGGTCGATTTTGATCTTGTCGAACGGAAAGCTGCGCAAATAACTGAGGGACGAATAGCCGGTGCCGAAATCGTCGAGAGCAACTCGGACCCCCATTTCCCGCAAGCTGTGTAACGCCTGCAGGGTTTCCGCGACATTATCGATCAATAGTGATTCGGTAATCTCGAGCTCAAGCCGCTGTGGTGACAAGCCGGACTGGGTCAGCGCCTGTATTAGAACCGATTGGAGGCCTTTGGTCCGAAACTGGACTGGTGATATATTTATCGCCACCCGGATATGTTCGGGCCACGTTGCTGCCTGATGGCAGGCTTCTTTAATCACCCATTCGCCAATTTGGACGATCAGGCCGGTTTCTTCGGCAAGCGGGATGAAGTCGAGCGGAGACACAAGGCCGCGGGTGGGATGGTTCCAACGGATCAACGCCTCGAAGCCGTTTATTTTCTGTTCTTCGGTATTGAACAACGGCTGATAATATAGCTCGAACTGGCCGTGCTCGATCGCCAGCTTAAGATCGATTTCGGTTTCCCGGCGCTTCCGAGCAAGCTCATCCATTTCCTGTTCGAAATAGTGATATTGGCCTTTGCCTTCATGCTTTGCTCGATAAAGCGCGAGATCAGCGTTTTTCATCAAAATGTCAGATTCAGTGCCATCATGAGGAGCAACAGCTATCCCGATGCTTGTCGTTGTCGGCATGATATGACCATCAAACTCGAATCTGTCGGCAAAGGATTTTTCAAGACTTTCGGCGATTTTCGTAATTGCATCCACACTGTCGACACCATCGACCAGCACCGCGAACTCATCACCACCGAGGCGGGCAATAAGATGGCCATCCAGTAGACCTTCCATGCGCGAAGAGACTTGCTTCAACAAACCGTCGCCGACCGGATGGCCAAGCGTATCGTTGACCGATTTGAAATTATCAAGATCAAGATAGAAAACCGCAACCAGCTCGTCCTCCCCCGCCCGTTTGAGCGCGATATCCAGCTGATCCCGATAATATTTGCGATTTGGGAGGCCGGTTAAAGCGTCGTGAAGGGCGATATGGGAAATCTCGCCCTCACGCTCGACAATAGCGTCGACCATATCGTTGAAGCTCTCTGCCAACCGACCGATTTCGTCTTTGGAATTGACGCGGACTTTGGTTCTTTCGCCAGCGCTAATCTGGCGAGCAGCCTGTTCCAGTCGAGCTATAGGACGGGTAATTCCTTTGGCCAGGGCCCAGCCTGCAGATATGATAATTCCAAGTCCGACCAGCGCCAATATACTCAGGATCCAGCTAATAGGACGATAGGCGAGCAACGCCTCGCTCAGCGAGTGGCGCAGAAGCAGAGTCGGCTTTTGGTTCGTGCCGAGCGAAGGCAAGGCAGAAACGCGATATAATATCCGTTCGCCGTTTTCGAGCAGCTCTATCTGCTCTCCGTTCTTGGCAACCAACGGGCTTGGCAGCACAGGTTCATCGATGACTTTTGCAGTCAGGTTGATAGGAGCGAGTTCCGCTAGGCTTTGCATTTCTGCCTTGTTGAGCGGCTTGCCGACAACAAGCCAGCCGAACAGGTTCGGGGCTTCGACAGGGGCAGCGACGATCCCCTGATATTCGCCCCCGATTTTTACCAGTCCGTTTCGTGCGCCTTCGTCGAGAGCGTTCCAGATACTATCCGACTCTGCTTCCTGCATTGCCTGTTCGAGGCCGATAGTCGCACCATCCAGCGTCATAATGAATGCATTTGGGACATCCAGCCGATTGCGCAAGCTGACCAAGGCACTCGCCAATGTCGGTTTATCGCCCAACGCAACGGCCTCGCGGAAACCGAAATCGGCAGCCAGAATATCCGCCGCGGTCGCCATGCGTTTGGATTCCAACTCCAATACTTTTTTGAATGCATTGGAGTTGGCTGTCATCTCATCGGAAATCTGGCCCGAGGCATAGCGCTCGATCCCGCCCATCGCGACCGCGACAAGGGCACCGAATGTCAGGACAAAAAGCGCCGAATACAGCACCGCGATGCGGACCGACAGCGAACCAAAGCGCAAGAGACGATGAATTTTCTTCACAGGTCTATTTCCTCAATTTCAACGTCATGGTTTTTTTGGTCAAACCACTGCCGTTGATGGGAAAGGAGAATTCTGTTTCTCCGCCACGCACCCGGTTATTCGGATGCCAGACTTTCACCCGCGCGAAGCCGGCTGGCAGGCCGCCAATTTGCAGCAGGCCATTATGATCGGTCTTGGCAGCATAGGGCGTATCGACGACCTTGATATATCCCTTCATTTCGTCGTGTATATTGCATCCCAGCGCGACCGTGCCGACTATCGAGAATCTCTGCGAACGCGATTCGTCTTTGCCGTATAATTTCATTTCAAATTTGCCGGCCTCGGAAAAGCTATAGACATTATGGCGGACGCGATCACGGTTCGGGAAACTTACATTCGTGCCCTTGGCGACGATCAGCGTGCCAGGGTCAAACTGGATATTGCGCTGCTGCATCACTCCATTGCCGTCGAATTTGAAACTACCGCCTGCGATGCCGGTGGCCGGATAGACCATAACCACTGCATCCCGCACCGGCATCCCCTGATCATCCTTGATCGCGATCGCCAATGTGCCGCTGCCGGCCGCTTGACTGGAAACCGTCAGCCCGCCGGCGAGGACGGCAAAGGAGATTGCGATGGCTAGAATCGGTGCACTGGCTATTTTCATATTTGATCGCTTACCGGCGTCTTCTTACCAAATTTATAATATTCCCCAGGAATCGCTCGCAAAAAGATATATTTTTCATCGTTTCATGTTCCGCTCCGAACGAGCTTAACTCACTTTTAACCCTGTTTGATTAACCCGAGATCGTAATGAAAAGAACATTTCGCCCTCTGTCCATCACAATGGCAGCCATGATCACCAGCATCGCCCCATCGGTCGCCGCAGAAGAATTGCGGCAAGGCGGCAAGCTTCTTCTAACCAACGGCATTGCATCGTTAGAAGGGTCGAGCGGCGGCGGACTAGCAAGCTGGAGCCTGATTGCAGGCAATGAGACCCGCGACGGCATCGGTGGGTCGGTTCATGCAACGGTCGCCGAATTTAAGGATTACCGTCTGGACAGCGAAGGATTGGCAGTCGGGTTATTCAATCGGGTTGAACTAAGTTATGCACGGCAGGCGTTGAATACGAAGGCTATCGGCCAGGCACTGGGTCTCGGTTACGGTTATCAATTGAATCAAGATATTTATGGGGCAAAATTGCGCGTTGCCGGGGATGCTGTTTACGGCGACCCGCTGATCCCGCAAATCGCGGTGGGCATCCAGCACAAGCGCAATCTCGACAGTCAGGTAACCAAAGCGGTCGGTGCAATAGATTCCGAAGGCACGGATTTCTATGTCAGCGCCACGAAATTATTCCTGTCGCACAGCATTTTGATCGGTGCCACAGCCCGTTACACCAAGGCTAACCAAGGCGGGCTGCTCGGCTTTGGCGGGGACAAAAACAATGATTATGGTCTGCAGTTTGAGGGCAGCCTCGGCTATCAACTGTCCCGCAAGTTGGTGATTGGTGGGGAGTATCGCACCAAGCCGGACAATTTATCGATAGCCACCGAAGATGACTGGTATGATCTGTTCGCGGCCTATGCGATCAATCGGAATCTGACCGTAGCTGCTGCCTATGTCGATCTTGGCTCGGTCGCGACATCCGAAGAACAGCGCGGCGGGCTAGTTTCACTGCGCGCTTCTTTTTAACGAAGGTCAAATTATGCTTCTATCGCTTGCCCTTGCTCTTTCTCTTCAAGATGTTCCCGCGAACGCGGGCCTTGTTGGCGATTCGGTCACGGGTGAATTGTCTGTTGATCCGTATCAACAGGACAATGCCAACGCTGGCGCGAAGCCATTCGAGGGCGACAAGATGGCAAAGGCTTTCGGTGGCAAAGAGGGTATAAAGCGAATAACCGACAATCTGGTTGTCGGTATCACCAGTGATCCGCGAATTGAGGAAATATTCAAAGGCCAGGATATCGCGCGCCTTCGCCGGACCCTGTTCGAACAATTCTGCTACATTTTAAATGCAGGTTGCAACTACACCGGACGTGACATGCGCAGCGCCCACAAGAATCTCGGAACGCAAATGGCCGACCTCAATGCGCTGGTCGAAATTCTGCAGAACGTGATGGATGAGGAAAATATTGCCTTCTCGCTGCAAAACCGCTTTCTAGCGAAGTTGGCTCCGATGAAAGACGATGTTGTTGATCGCTAGTCGGTGCCTGAGCCTTTCATCGAATGGCAGCAATTCGTAAAGTTTGATTGGCTGAGAAAAGTCCGCAATTGGGGCGGAAGCGGAATGGCCGCTTTTGTATCTGCAATGACCGCTGAATTTTTATAGCGGACATCAAGCATCTCCAGCGCAGCCGCATGGACAGATTGAAGCGTAGGTGATAGTCTTCC
>NZ_JBALUT010000022.1:0-41637 GCF_036963705.1 Parasphingorhabdus sp.
TGAAGATTTTGCCCTGCTAGACGCGAGTTCGTTGCTGGCCGTCGGTCCGGCAGCTTATTCCCCGTTTTCACCCACGACCCTCTTCGCTTTAGGGAGAGACGATCTTGTCCCGGTCAAGGCCGAGATTGCATCGGCGGGGCGGGCCTTGATGCCATGGTCACCGGTTCATCCTGAGTGGAATTTTCTAGATAATGGCGATCTCGAAATTCGCTGGACCAGACGGTCTCGGGCGGGAATGATCTGGCCCGATCATGTCGAAGTGCCGCTGGCTGAGGAGGTCGAGAAATATCGTTTGGAACTGTCGCCGGCAGGGGGTTCTGGCGCATCCATCATGATTGAGTCGGAAATGCCGAATGTAATTATATCCGCGGACCAAATTGGACCGTTTCAAGCGGGGGAATTCGATAGCCTGATAGCCAAGGTCTACCAGATTGGAGCCTTTGGTGTTTCAGAAGCATTGGTAGTTGAAATGCCAATATAAATTCTCTGAACTAGGTCGTAGTAAAATTATTGGAAAGAATAGAATATGGCTTTACTAGAAACCGCCCGGCTTGAATTGCCGTTGCTTGCCGCAGGGCAGGCTCACAAGGAGCTGTTCCATAACGCAGCCCTCGCCCGCATCGACTTTTTGATCCACCCGGTCGTACAGGCAATTGAAACCGATCCGACGACCATTACTCCCGTTGCCGGCCAGTCCTGGCTCGTAGGCTCCGGCGCAACAGATGACTGGCTGGATCATGATGATCAAATTGCTGGCTGGTCGGGTAATGGCTGGCAATTTTTCTCGCCGCTGCCATCGATGCGTGTCTATATTGAATCGGCCGACAACTTCGCAATTTATCGCGAATCCTGGCAGTTGGCGATTGAAGTCGGAAGTCCGGTGGCGGGTTCTTTCATTGATGCAGAGGCTCGAGGCTCCATCGATTCGATTTTGACGGCCCTTGAAGCCCACGGAATTCTCAAATTCGGCACATGATAACCTATTCAGAGACCTATGGAAAAGCTGAATCACCGGACTTAACCGATTCTCAAAGCCATTTTTTGGACTAAACACCGCAAATGGCGACATTTTCGCAACAGTTATGCGATTTGGCTGCTTGCACTGACCGTGGCTAGAGGTTAGAAAGCGGCGTGAAATTTAGAACCTAAATGAGAAGGGGAATATAAATGCGGAAGCTTGCCTTAGGACTGGCGCTTGCCTCCACAGCGCTCGCTACACCTGCTCTGGCCCGTGATGGCCAGTGGTATGTTGGTGTTGAGGGCGGTGCAATGATCGCTGAAGATCTGTCTATCGATGTTGCCGGCAACGACGGTGCATTCGAAGTTGATCATGACGCCGGTTATGATTTTGACGGTATTGTAGGTTATGACTTCGGAGGTTTCCGTCTGGAAGCCGAAGTTGGATATAAAGCTGCAGCAGCCAATCGCGTAGAAGCTCTTGCCCCAGGTATTCCTGGTGCTGCAAACGGTGCTGGCGGATTAGTCACTGGTACTTTTCCAATCAATGGCGAAGTAAACGCGCTCAGCTTCATGCTGAACGGTATGCTGGACTTTGGTGACGATGACGGCATCCAGGGCTTTGTTGGCGCCGGTGTCGGTGTTGCACGGACCGAAGTGACGAACATCTTTGCCGGACCTTATATCGATGATTCGGATACAGGCGTAGCATGGCAATTGCTTGCTGGCGTTCGTGCTCCGTTGAGCGATAGCTGGGATGTTGGACTGAAATATCGTTTCTTCAATGCTGAAAAAATCAACCTCGTAGACCAAGTTGGCCGTACGGCTGACACGCGTCTGCGGACCCACTCGATTCTGGGTAGCTTGATTTACAACTTTGGCGGCGAACCAGCGGCACCACCACCGCCACCGCCACCGCCACCACCACCACCACCGCCACCACCGCCACCACCACCACCACCGGCAGTATGTGCGCCTGGCCCTTATATTGTGTTCTTTGACTGGGATCAGTCGGATATCACACCAGAAGCGGCTTCGGTTCTCGACAATGCGGTTACCGCATATGGTGATTGTGGTTCGGCTCAGGTCATGCTGGCTGGTCACGCTGACAAATCTGGTTCTGCCAGCTACAACGTCGGTCTGTCCCAGCGTCGCAACGGTGCTGTTCGTGCTTACCTTGAATCGCGTGGCATTGGTGCCGGCGCGATCGCAAGCGAAGCCTTCGGTGAATCGCGTCCTCGCGTTGACACTGCAGACGGTGTTCGCGAACCGCAGAACCGTCGTGTTGAAGTTATGTACGGACCTGGTTCGGGTAACTAATACCAACATAAATATTAATTGTGAAAAGGGCTGGTCTTCGGACCGGCCCTTTTTCGTTTCAGCTCTGCAACTAAGGCGGTTTCGCGATCTTTCTTTTGGGCAGATATAATCGTGTCGACCAACGCGCTACGGACGTTGGTCCCGTTTGAGTTTCACAGTAACTGGACTATCTGACGGGATTAAAGAGTAAGCATGGCCGCATTTGCGTCCGATAGACGTCAGCCAGACAATATGCTTTGTCCGATGATCTGGACCAAAGCAGAGTGCGGGTGATTCTAAAAAGGCGGGTTTACGAACTTTATCCGCGTATCCGGCCTGCTGAATCCAGATTATTGGAATCGCGTCTTCCCGAACGACGGCCTTGAATTTTGGCGAAGTACCAAGTCCTAGTTCATCAGGCTTTCGAACAACGGCAATCCATCCGTCCCGCCGTGCTTGCTGTCGACGGCACGTTCGGGGTGCGGCATCATCCCCAAGACATTTCCTGTTTCATTGATGATACCGGCGATATTCCGCGAGGACCCATTGATATCACTTCTATATCGAAACACTATCTGGCCTTGGCTTTCCAACTTATCCAACGTGCTTGCGTCAGCGAAGAAATTGCCGTCATGATGGGCAACTGGAACCGAGATCGGCGTATTTTCCGTAAAGCGTGAGGTGAAAATCGTATCACAATTGGTGACATCGAGTTCAGCATCCTTGCAGATAAAATTGATCTTGCTGTTTCTCATCAGCGCACCAGGCAATAATCCGATTTCGGTCAGGATTTGAAACCCGTTGCACACGCCTAATATTTTGACGCCACGCTGTGCTGCCTCAACGACGGCACTGATGATGTTTGAGCGGGACGCCATCGCCCCTGATCTTAGATAATCACCATAAGAAAAACCGCCTGGGATGGCGACCAGGTCGATCCCCGAAGGAAGTTCGCTGTCACCGTGCCAGACCATATGGGGCTTGTTGCCGGAAACCTTTTCCAAGGCGACGGCCATGTCGCGGTCACAATTTGAGCCGGGAAAGACGATCACCGCAGATTGCATCAGCCCACGGTCTCCTGTGTCGAATCCGCGATCTCGATTTCATAATTTTCGATCACAGTATTCGCGAGCAGCTTGTCGCACATTTTTTCGATTTCAACGCGCCCAACAGATGCATCAACATCGAGCTCGATCAGCTTCCCAGCACGGACGTCATTGACGCCTGAAAAGTCGAGGCTTTCCAGCGCATGATGGATGGCTTTTCCCTGGGGATCCAATACGCCATCTTTCAGCGTTACAAATATTCTGACTTTCATCCGTCGCCCTCGCGTTGTTCCGCAGCCAATATCGCCTTGCTATAGCGGCAAGTTTAGCAGGGGCAAGAGCAAGAAAGCAAAATGGAAATGTCAGGCGGTGAAATGCGTTGATTGGGCTTCAGAAATAGCGTGCAAATTTAAAATTTACGCGGTGGCGGTTCATTTCATACAGGTCGTAATTGCTGTCTACCCGGGAATAATTATAGTCTATGGAAGGCGAGAAGCCGAGAAATTTGATTTTCCGACTGCCAATATAGGCGCGAGCGAAGCCCCTCCAGTCTTCTCTCTTTTCCGTGGAATAGAGCAACAAGGGTGCATCAAATTCGGAACGACTGACACTGGCCGAAACGCCTGCGTTCAGGCCGAGCGGTAATTCTCCACCAATACCAAGATTCATGCCATAGTTGAGACTGGAGAAGCCGTCAGCGTTGAGCAGATCACGGCGCGTAAAAACACTGGCAGAGGCGATCAGGGATTTGCCGATAACATGTTCGTAGGTGACATTGGCACCTAGCTGCCAACCGCTGTAGGCGTCGCTAAACTGTGATTCCGTGCGGCGGGCATCCAGCTCAAGGCCCAACCTCTGGCCTTCGCTGAGCGCCTGCTGATAGCCGAACTTGCCGCCATACTCCCGGGTAGCGAGCTGACCGCCATACCAGCGCTGAAGGCCGACAGCCTGCAACGATAGACTGGCATAGCGAGCGATGCGAAGCTCTGGGCCAGCGGCCACCTGAACGACAATGTCGTCGGCATCCTTGCCGTCGTAATTTATGATTTTACTATCGGCATCAAGCAATAGAGCCAGTCGATCATTGGCCTTTACGCGTATCCCCCCGGAGAACCCAGCTGTTTGACCAATGCCGGAACGCTCGCGTGCGTTTTCATCCAGTTGCAAGGGGAGTTTGATGGGGCCAAAGTTGATGTCGATCGTTTCGGCATTGGTAGCACCGTTGATATTGGTATCCGGGGCAAATCCAAAATCGAAACTGAACCGCCATACCCGCTGATCACGCAAAATACTGCGGGTATTGCGAATAGTCTGGGCGATTTCATCCGGTAGATTGTCGTCATTCTGGGCGAGACGGAAGTGATAATCTGCGCTGGCTTCCTTGCCAGTCATCAAATAGGCTCTGGCTAGTTCCAGCCTGACCCGGGTCTGGCCAGGATTGTCATCCAGAATTGACCGGAATTTGATGATTGCGCCATCTACGTCGCCAGTTTCGATTGCGATATATCCAGCCAGAAACCGTTGCTGCATTTGTAGTTCAGGAACCTGTCCAAGCGCATCGACCAACGGAAGTGCCGCTTGATAGTTTTTTTCCTGAATTAGTGCCTCTGCCTTCGCGAGCAACTGCGTTGGTGTCACCTGAACATGACATTTTCCGCCAGCATCACAGGTTGGCTGCAACTTTGGAGCGATATCCGCGGCTGCGTCGACCGTAGTCGCTAAAGAAGTTGACGCCTGCGCCTCGCCGAATCCTGCAATGGTTATGCAAGACATAGCTGTAGCTTTGAGCAGAAATTCAGACGTAATCATCCTTGGTCTCTAGGGCTTCTTGCCAACAAAAGTTCCCAAGATATCAATCCGTTCATCCGGAGTACCGCCAACGATTCGATAGCCACCACCAATTTCGGTACCGTTGGGCCCATAAAAGGCGCCATTGATGCTAGACCCTGCGATGACCAGATCCAAGCGTGCACCGCCAGGATTGACGAACCATGCTTCGTTGAACTGACCCAAGAATCCACCAGCGTTGACCAAATTGATGCTGCCTCCTCCATTTGCTCGGAAAAGGGCATCTTCTAGGACGCTATGCTGGCCACTGGTGCCATCGAACAGCGGTGCGCCAACGTTACCATCTAGGGATAGAGAGAAAGTGTTGGCGCCAAAGTCAATATTGGTTGTGGCTGTGCCAGCTATCCATTGAAAATAAGTGTCAAAATTCCCAGTAGTATCTGGCTGATCGTTAAACACCATCGATGCTAGCATTGAGCCCTCGAACGCACCGGTGCCGGTGGTCGGAACCTTATCGTTCGCAGTCAATTCGCCATAAGCAAATGCGCCACGTTCAAATGTGTTTGATTGCACCGTAACGCCGGTTGTTGTGCCATTGCCGTTGGCTTGGTCTTGTCGACTAACAGACGCTTGGTTGCGCAAATATCCGGCGAAAGTTACATATTGAGTTTCTGTACCCGGCGTTTGATAGAAAAAAGTCGTTGAATTATAGCTGCCGGGGAGTTCTGGATCGAGAAGCTCGAACACGAATTCGCCGGGAAGGCCTGGATCGTAATACACATTATCGCTGGTGCCGCTCTCCAGATAGTTAACACCCGAAATATTCCAAGCCGCTGAGCCCAGATTTGGGGTCCCCCGCTGAGGTTCTACCACGCCGCCAAAGTTAGTTCTGTGGAGAGGATCCTGAAATCGGCTAGTCGCTGTTGTACCGGCGGTTGGGTTATTGAAGCTAACATCGAAAATAGCGTCGCGAGGGTTGTAGGCAATGGTAAGGTTCGAATCGCGTACAGTCGTTGCGTCGCCTTGGTAAAGCTGGCCAGTTTGAGATGCGGTTCGCGTGCCAGGGATAGCAGCTCCGGTGGCGTCGGCTTGGACTGATACTGCCTGACTATAGGCATAGCTATGCGAACTACCCACCGCTTTATAGGTTTTGGGATCTTGAGGACTGACAAATGTGTGAGCCGTTCCGCCGCTGGTGCCGCCACCACTGCCTGTGCCGCCAGTTGGCGGCGCACTGCTGCCCACGGATTGAGGACCGGCTCCGCCGCAGGCGGCGAGCATCGTTGTCGTAGCGAGCAAAATTAGTAAGCGCATTGGAAAAGTTCCTCACATGAGTTCCACATGAGGGCGGTGCTATCATTTCAATGGTTAAATTCGCGTAAACCATAAGCGATATTCACGGGATACTACCGCCCCCTTGACGGGGTTAATCGCATGATCACCTAACCACGGCCCGAAAAACTATGGTTACTTTCCGCGCTTCTTTCGTTCACTATTTAAGTCCAGCACTTCGCTTTCGCCTTCCGGGAAAAGGCCCAGACGACGGGCAACTTCCTGATAGGCCTCGGCTTCTCCGCCAAGATCGCGGCGGAACCGGTCCTTGTCGAGCTTCTCGTTGGTCTTGATATCCCAAAGACGGCAACCGTCCGGGCTGATTTCGTCAGCAAGGATGATGCGCGAGAAATCGCCTTCGAAAATTCGCCCGAATTCGAGTTTGAAATCGACCAGCTTGATACCGATCCCGGCAAACATCCCGGCCATGAAGTCGTTAATCCGGATAGCCATGGCAGAAATGTCCTGCATCTCTTCCTGGCTTGCCCAGCCGAAGCAGGCGATATGTTCTTCTGCTACCAGCGGATCGCCGAGAGCATCATCCTTGTAGCAATATTCCAGCAAAGTGTGCGGAAGCGGCGTGCCCTCTTCAATGCCAAGGCGTTTGGAAAGAGAACCGGCCGCAACATTGCGAACAATCACTTCAATCGGGACAATCTCGACCTGCTTGACGAGCTGTTCGCGCATATTGAGGCGGCGGATGAAGTGGCTGGGGATGCCGATATGGCCGAGCAGCGTGAAAATATGCTCGCTGATCCGATTGTTGATCACGCCCTTGCCGTTGATCGTGCCCTTTTTTTCGGCATTGAACGCGGTCGCATCATCCTTGAAATATTGGATGATCGTGCCAGGCTCAGGGCCTTCATAAAGAATCTTGGCCTTGCCTTCATAAATTTGGCGACGACGGGACATTGCTGGTTTCCACTTCGCAAAGAGAGCGACAAAAAATCATGCCCCGATTGTTCGAATCATGGCTGATTGAACGGATCGGGGCAACCGAGCCTTACTATATGCGAAAGCAGCTTGCGGCGCAAACAATCCCGTTTCATGATGGTTAACCGGATTAACCGAAAGATTGTGATCGCAATGAATAAATATCACAGCATGAATGAGGTCCTGGAAACGCTATATGAGTGTATATCAGGTCCGCCCGGTGGGCAGGACTGGGAACGTGACCGGGAAATCTATCATCCGCGCTGCGTGCTGGTTCGCACGAGAATCGAGGATGGCAAGGCTGTCGCTTATCCGTTCAGCTTTGATGAATTTGTCGAGGCATCGATCCCGATGCTCGCCGGCCGGTCCTTTTACGAGATCGAAATTGGCCGCAAAGTCGATATTTTTGGCCAGGTAGCCCATGTCTATTCCACTTATGAAGCGCGTGAAACGCCGGATCATTCCGAGATCCAGTTTCGAGGCGTGAATATGATCCATCTCTGGAATGACGGCATAGGCAACGATGGCAAGCCCAACGGTCGCTGGTGGATCATGGGGATCATATGGGACAATGAACGGGACGGCCTTGATCTGCCGGAAGCTTGGTTGACTCGATGACCAACATTTCCGGGAAGCTGTTTTTCGCGCTAGTGCTCACAGCGGTGTCGGCGGCGATCACACTCGCGTTGCTCATGCTCTTCGGTCCCGACTGGTCGCGTTTCGCTGCAGCGACCTGTACCGAAACCAGATGCTTTTGCGAAATGCCCAGAACCGGTTCGTTTCTGCTGCAACCTGCCAACAGTTTTTCATCGTTCGGCTTTGTCTTCGCCGGCTTTCTGATGATATTGGTGGGCCGATCTCGTGACTGGTTGTCGGCTTTTCCGGCCCCGGCGGCTAGCATTCTCGGGGTTGCCGCGATCGTCACAGGGGTTGGATCGTTCCTGCTCCACGCTACGCTAACTCTGTGGGGGCAGTTTTTCGATGTGCTGGGCATGTATCTGGTCAGCGGGTTCTTTCTCATCATCGCGATCGCGAAATGGCGAGGCATCGCTGATAGGCGCGCGATGATCTATTATGCGCTGCTTTGTGTCATTCTTGTTGCAACGCTCTATGCGCTCCCCGAAGTCCGCCGCTGGCTCTTCGCGGTGATCCTGCTGGCCGCAATCACGCTGGAACTGGTCTTTGCCAGGCCACTGCGTCCACAGGTCCGGACCGGCTATTATATCGCCGGGCTTGTCGCCAATATTGTCGCCTTCACGATCTGGAATCTGGACCAGCGCGGCCAGCTTTGCAGCCCCGAAAGCCTGGTGCAGGGGCATGCGGTCTGGCATCTTCTTGGTGCAGTCGCGTTGTGGTTCGCGTTTCTCTATTATCGTAGCGAACGGCCCGTGACGTAAAATTGCTCTGCGAAGCCATGCTCCTTCGTCTTTCCTCTACTTTCCCTCTACCAAGCATGAATCCACCCTGCTATCGCTCCTCCCATGAGTGATGTAACCGAAGCCCCGCCCGAAGAACCCGAAGATGAATTTGATGCGATAGTCGAAGCGCCCTTTGATGCAGCGCTGTCCGAACGTTATCTGATTTACGCGATGTCGACGATTACCGCCCGGTCGTTGCCGGATCTGCGCGATGGTTTGAAACCCGTGCATCGCCGGCTTTTATGGGCAATGCGGATGCTGAAGCTCGATCCGTCGCAGGGATACAAGAAATGCGCCCGGGTTGTCGGTGATGTCATCGGTAAATATCATCCGCATGGCGACCAGTCGGTCTATGACGCGATGGTCCGCCTCGCCCAGACCTTTTCGCTGCGCTACCCATTAGTCGATGGACAAGGGAATTTCGGCAATATCGACGGCGATAATGCTGCGGCCTATCGATATACCGAGGCTCGCATGACGCGCACGGCGATCGAGCTGATGCACGGTCTCGACGAAGGCACAGTCGATTTCAAACCCACCTATAATGGCGAAGATGAAGAGCCCGAGGTCATGCCTGGACTTTTCCCCAATCTGCTCGCCAATGGTGCAAGCGGTATTGCGGTAGGCATGGCAACCAGCATCCCGTCGCATAATGTCCACGAGATTATCGACGCCGCAACGCTCTTGATCGACTCTCCCAAGGCCGAGCATGCCGAGATCATGGCGATTGTCCGCGGCCCGGACCTCGCTACCGGCGGTACGCTGGTCGATCCCAAATCAGTAATCGACGCGGCTTATGAAAGCGGACGCGGCGCGATGCGGGTGCGCTGCAAGTGGGAGAAGGAAGACGCCGAGGGGCGCGGCGCGTGGCAGATTGTCATCACCGAAATTCCGTACCAAGTGCAAAAGGGCAAGCTGATCGAGCAGATTGCCCAGATTATTGCCGACAAGAAATTACCGATTCTCGCCGATATCCGTGACGAATCGGACGAGCAGGTGCGGATCATTCTGGAGCCGAAGAGCCGGGCGGTCGATCCGGAAGATCTGATGAACGCATTGTTCCGGATGTCCGATCTCGAGAACCGTTTCTCGCTCAACATGAATGTGCTCGACAAGGACCGGGTGCCCAAGGTGATGGGCATCAGCGAGGTACTGAAGCACTGGATCGTCCATCAGATTGAAGTGCTAGTCCGTCGTTCGCAGCATCGGCTCGACAAAATTGATGGTCGGCTGGAGCTGCTTGAAGGCTATATCATTGCCTATCTCAATCTCGACCGGGTGATCGAGATTATCCGCAATTATGACGAACCCAAGCCGATGTTGATGGACGAGTTTAAGCTGACCGACCGTCAGGCCGAGGCAATCCTCAATATGCGGCTGCGGTCTTTGCGCAAGCTAGAAGAAATGGAATTGCGTAGCGAGCGGGACAAGCTACTCGAGGAACGGGAAGGGCTTGAAAAGCTGATCGAAAGTCCGGCGCGGCAGAAGACGAGACTGAAGAAAGACCTCGCTGACCTGCGCAAGCTTTATGCCGAAGACACCGCGTTGGGAAAACGGCGCACGATGCTTATCGAAGCGGCACCGGCAAGGGAAATTTCGCTCGAAGCCTTTATCGAGAAAGAGCCTGTCACGGTGATCATGTCGCAGCGGGGCTGGATCAAGGCGATGAAGGGGCACGCCGATCTCTCCTTACCGGACAGTTTCAAGTTCAAAGAGGGTGATGGCCCGAAATATGCTTTCCACGCGCAGACGACCGACAAGCTGCTGATGTGCTGCGATAACGGTCGCTTCTATACGCTCGGTGCGGACAAGCTGCCCGGCGCGCGCGGCTTTGGCGAGCCGGTAGGGTCTATGGTCGATCTCGACGCCAATGCCGAGCCGATGACGCTGATGGTTGCGGATTTGAAGGGCAAGCTGCTGATCGCCTCCAGCTGGGGACGCGGGTTCATTTGCAGCATCGCGGACGTGGTCGCGGAAACCAAGAAGGGGCGTCAGGTCGTAAACCTGAAGGGTGACGCGCGTCTTTTGGTTGTGCGCAAAATTCCGGAAGGCGCCAATCGCGTCGCAGCGATCGGCGAAAACCGCAAGCTGGTCGTATTCTCTCTCAGCGAGATGCCCGAAATGGCAAAGGGGCAGGGTGTCATGCTACAGCGCTACAAGGATGGCGGACTGTCGGACGCGATCGTGTTTAATGACGATGACGGCTTGAGCTGGGCCATGGGCGGCGACAGCGGACGCACCCGGACCGAAAATGATCTGACCATGTGGCGGGTTGCGCGCGGCGCAGCTGGACGATTGCCACCTACGGGTTTCCCGAAGAGCGGGAAGTTTGACTAGATCTGAGCAGGATGCCATTTCCTCAGGGTTGGCCAGCATATATCGATGCAAAATGATTTAGATGCCTGACGCAGATACCTTTGAACGTTCGGAAAAATTTGCAGGGAATAGAGCGATTATCTCTCAAAATATTGAGACATTTGTTTTCGATAAAGTGAATAATTGTTCATGTACTGTAAATATCGGTCATGGAATTTGAAGCAGAGCTCTGGAAGATCGGCGGTTTCTTAGTGAGAAAGCTTGGTTTCAGGTGAATGGAGGGTAAACTGACAGTCTAATCACCCGTGATTTGGCAAAATATCTACCGTCTGCCTCGGTGTTGTGTGGACTTTTACCGGAATAGGTAAAAATGCGTCCAAACTTGTCTTCTTTCGGACGAGCTATTTGGAATTAGTTGACTTGACGACAAAAAAGCGTCATCTGAATCAGGTCTGATTTCGGCGCTCCACGTATGACAGGAAGAATCTTCTAAACCGATGAGCAGAGATAAAGAGACCTTGTGCGAATGGATTGATCGGCTTGAGCAGATCTTATCGCAGCTCGACTCTATCGATGCCAACATAGCGGCTATCCATGTTGATATTGCGATCCTGGAACTTTGCCAGTTGGCAGAAGTCGAACGGATCGGTGGAAAAATAAAAGCCGCCTAGCTTTTTCGACAAAATCAAGTCAGAAACCAGCAAGCTCACGACCGATATTCTCAAGGGCATTGCTGGTCCGGATATCGCCATATGCGGTCAGCTTCAACAGCACCTGTTCATCGTCTTGAGCGTCGACTGATTTAATGATCAACCCGACACCGACCAAATAATCGACATATCTGGACATAGTACTCATCGGCATATTGTGGGTGATTGCAAGGCCATGCACCGTAATCGGCTTGCAGGCGCTCTTAGCGGCGACCAAATCAAGCAAGATATGCCACGAAACATCGTCAATGCCGGAGGTGATGTCCCGGAATTGTTCCGACCTGAGGGCACGGCTTTTCAGCAGGAATTTAGCGGTTTTGGACGGGCTTATGCCGTAGCTCTTGTCTGTTTGTGATTTTGGGACCGAGAGTTTCATCTGCTCAAGCGAACTATCATTAGGACTGTTTGTATTGGCTTCAATGAAGGTAAAATCTTTGTGCTGACGCATACATACTCCCGTCGCATAATCTAATTTCATAACCGTACCGACCGAACGGTCGGTAGTCAACGTGGTCAAGCGCTAATGTGCTAGAATATCAAAATAAATGTCATTGTGGATAAGGGGATCGCGGTGCTATGTGCGATTGATGGCAGGCGTGACAACGATATCAACAAAGACAGCAATCATGAACGCTGCGGAAAATGCTGTGCGGAGAAGAGGCTATAACGGGTTTAGCCTCGATGAAGTCGCATGCGAAGTCGGAATTCAGAAGTCCAGCATCTACTATCACTACTCTTCAAAGTCGGACCTGATCGCTGCCTTGCTCAAACGTTTTTCCGGTCAGATCTCTTCATTTCTCGAACATGTCGCAGACACAGAGAGCCGTGCCGGCGATCGTTTGATGGCCTATATTCTGGAAACAAGAAGCTTGATTGAAGAGGGGGACTCGATTTGTTTGTCGGTCGCTCTCAATATTGACCAGCAGAGCTTGCAGGCCAAAATCGTTAATGATCTGGCGTTGTTTCATCGGATCAATATAGACTGGCTCGCAGCCACATTTAAGCTTGGACTGCAGGATGGCAGTATAATCGATATTGGCAACCCTGCAGAAGAAGCAAACGCCTGCCTCGCTCTGGTCGACGGTGCTCAATTGATCGCTCGCGCCCATCAAAATTCAAAATTATACGATGAGGCCACTCGCTTGCTGCGGTCGAGGATTGTCGGCGCCAATGCAAAAGATATCGCTCATTAGATCAGGGTTGTCCAGCAATCCCAACTGACCGCCGCCGACCATCTCCGATATGAAAACTTGATTGCTTTATCCTTCCCGCCGCTTAGTCTGATCGACAGTGCAAAAAGGAGGGGAGGCCAGCTTGCCCGATATTAACCGAGATGCGCCGGATAAAGGCGCGGAAACGAGTGTCACGGAAAAGGCCTATTGGTCACAGAATATCCGGTTATTGTGGACCCTAATGGCTATCTGGTTCGTCGTTTCCTTCGGCGCGGGGATTATTTTCCGCGATTTTCTCGATCAATTTTACATCGGTGGTTATCCGCTCGGTTTCTGGTTTGCGCAGCAGGGAGCGATCTATTTCTTCATTCTGTTGATCATCATCTACAACGTCCGGATGAAACGGATCGAGCGTCAATATGATCTTGATGACTGAGCGCGGCTGATGACTACCCAGACCCTCATTTACCTGTTTGTTGGCCTGTCCTTCGCGCTCTATATCGGCATTGCAATCGCGTCGCGGGCCGGTTCGACCAAGGAATTTTATGTCGCCGGCGGCGGGGTCAATCCGGTGGTCAATGGCATGGCAACCGCAGCAGACTGGATGTCGGCGGCGAGCTTCATTTCAATGGCCGGGATCATCGCTTTTTCCGGCTATGACGGCTCGGTCTATCTGATGGGCTGGACCGGCGGCTATGTAATGCTGGCGCTGCTGCTCGCGCCCTATCTCAAGAAATTCGGCCAATATACGGTCCCCGACTTTATCGGTACGCGCTATTATTCGAAGGCCGCCCGGGTGGTCGCGGTAATCTGCCTGATATTCATCAGCTTCACCTATATCGCCGGTCAAATGCGCGGCGTCGGCATCGTCTTCTCCCGCTTTCTCGATGTGCCGATCAATCTTGGTGTCATCATCGGCATGGCTATCGTCTTCGTCTATGCCGTGCTCGGCGGGATGAAGGGCGTTACCTATACGCAGGTCGCGCAATATTGTGTGTTGATCTTCGCCTATATGGTTCCCGCCTTTTTCATCAGCTTTCTGGTCACCGGTAATCCGGTTCCGCAACTAGGACTGGGCTCGACGGTCAATGACGGCTCGGGGCTCTATGTTCTCCAGAAACTGGATCTGGTGCTGCAGGACATGGGCTTTGGCGCTTATACCGACGGCAGCAAGTCGATGATCGATGTCTTCTGCATCACCGCTGCGCTGATGGTCGGGACGGCTGGCCTGCCGCATGTTATCGTCCGGTTCTTCACCGTGCCCAAGGCTTCTGACGCGCGCAAGTCGGCCGGATGGGCGCTGGTGTTCATTGCTCTGCTCTACACGACCGCACCTGCGGTAGGCGCCTTTGCCCGGCTTAACTTCATCGACAGCGTCAACAATGTCGAATATGCGCAGGCCCCCGAATGGTTCAAGAATTGGGAGAGCAATGATCTGATCGCCTGGCGCGACAAGAATGGCGACGGCAGAATGCAGTTGGGCAAGGGCGACCCGTTCGAGGGCGCACCGGAATTTGCCGGAGATATCGGCGCCAATGGTGAGCGGATTGTCGCCAATGCTGCAGCGGACGACAATATCAACGAGGTCTATGTCGACCGCGATATCATGGTCCTGGCCAATCCGGAGATCGCCAATCTGCCCGGTTGGGTGATTGCGCTGGTTGCCGCCGGAGGACTAGCGGCGGCATTATCGACGGCCGCGGGTCTGTTGCTCGTTATCTCCTCCTCGATCAGCCATGATCTGCTTAAGCAGACTTTCCGGCCAGATATCACCGAGAAGGGCGAGCTTCTCGCCGCGCGTCTTGCCGCTACTGCTGCGATATTCGTTGCCGGCTATCTCGGCATCTATCCGCCCGGCTGGGTCGCGCAGGTGGTGGCCTTTGCCTTTGGCCTTGCCGCTGCGTCTCTGTTCCCGGCGATCTTCATGGGCATATTCTCCAAACGGATGAACCGCGAAGGCGCGATTGCCGGCATGCTGACCGGCCTGAGCTTCACCTTCCTCTATATCGGCTGGTTCAAACTCTGGTCGCCGGAAAGCAATGTCGAGGCCAATTGGCTTTTCGGAATATCACCCGAAGGCATTGGTCTGATCGGGATGGTTCTGAATTTCTCGGTGGCGATAGCGGTGGCGAGATTCACCAAAGCGCCGCCGAAGGAGATCGGCTGGCTGGTCGACAAGATCAGGGTACCGAGAACTTGAGTCTAGGACAGATGTCGCATGTGGTTCACCGATGAAACCTAGCGCTTTTTGGCAATTTTCAGCTTATCCAATTTGGACCGGGTCCGGATCGATTCCTCGCTGCGGGTCAATGCTTTGGAAATTGCCTTGAGCGTCATTCCCTTTTTCGCAAAGGCATGAAGCTTCTGGATTTCTTCGCTGGTCCATGCCTGCTTATGGCGTTCAAAATGTTCTTTCATGGGCTTTGGCTTAACAGATTATCACTGCCATGCACCCAAATACCGTACCCCATTCTTCATCGGGAATTTGCCGATGCTGGCGCACCGCTGGTGAAAGCGGGGTTTGCATATATCGATTTGTCAGCTAGCCAGCGACAAACATTATCAATTGGAGCTACTTATGAAGTTTGACGAAGTTGTCCTCGGCCGCCGCAGTATACGCGGATATAAACCTGAACCAGTAGCCAAAGAGCTGATTGAGGAAATCCTCGGACTGGCGATGCGTGCGCCTTCGTCGATGAATACGCAGCCCTATAATTTCTACGTCATCACCGGCGAGCCGCTGGAAAAAATTCGTGCAGGCAACACCGAACGGATGCTGGCCGGTGTGCCGCAATCGCGCGAGTTTCGTCAAGGTGAGCCATTTGCGGGCGAGCACCGCGAGCGGCAGATTGGCGTAGCGAAACAGCTATTCTCTGCGATGGGGATCGAGCGCGATGACAAGGATGCGCGGCAGGACTGGGTCATGCGGGGCTTCCGCCAATTCGACGCGCCGGTGTGCGTGATCATCACCTATGACCGTGCAGTGGACGGCAGTGACGACACCCCATTTGATTGTGGCGCGGTGGCGACTGCCCTGGTCAACGCGGCATGGTCGCGCGGACTGGGTACGGTCATCAACAGCCAGGGCATCATGCAATCGCCCGTGGTTCGCGAACATGCCGGGATTGCCGATGATCAGGTGATCATGAAAAGCATCGCTTTGGGCTGGCCGGACGAGAGCTTCCCGGCCAACGCAGTGGTATCGACGCGCAAGTCGGTAGACGAGGCCGCTGTATTTGTCGGCTTCGACGGCTAGGTTTGTGCTCCGCACTTGATGCGGAGCCCTGCGCGACAAGGAACAATACTCGCCGTCAGAGCTTCGCATCAAGTGCGGAGCACATTCATCTGTTCAAGCGCCCTTTGACCAGCGCATCCACAACACTCGGATCGGCCAGCGTCGACGTGTCGCCCAGCGCGCCATGTTCATTCTCGGCGATCTTGCGCAAGATGCGCCGCATGATCTTGCCGGAGCGGGTTTTCGGCAGAGCGGGGGTCAGATGGAGATGGTCGGGCGTAGCAATCGGTCCGATTTCCTTGCGAACGTGACTGCGCAGTTCGGCAACCAGTTCCTCTGATGTTTCCACGCCCGCGTTCAGCGTGACATAGCAGTAGATACCCTGTCCCTTGATATCATGGGGATAGCCGACCACCGCCGCTTCGGCGACGTGGGGGTGCGAGACCAGCGCTGATTCGACTTCCGCCGTGCCCATGCGGTGGCCCGAGACATTGATCACATCGTCGACCCGGCCGGTGATCCAGTAATAATCGTCGGCATCGCGCTTGCAGCCGTCACCGGTGAAATATTTGCCCTTATAAGTGCTGAAATAGGTCTGGATGAACCGCTCATGGTCGCCATACACGCTGCGCGCCTGTCCCGGCCAGCTGGTTGTGAGGCAAAGATTTCCGTCCGTTGCCCCTTCCAATATTTTGCCGTCGCCATCGACCAGTTGGGGCTGGACGCCGAAAAACGGCTTGCCCGCGCTGCCCGGCTTCATACCATGGGCGCCGGGCAGTGTGGTGATCATAACCCCGCCGGTTTCGGTCTGCCACCAGGTATCGATAATCGGTGACTTGCCTTCGCCGACGACGTCATAATACCAGCGCCATGCTTCCGGATTGATCGGTTCGCCGACGGTACCGAGCAGGCGGATAGACGACCGGTCATGGGCTTTGACCGGTCCATCCCCTTCGCGCATCAGAGCGCGGATGGCGGTCGGAGCGGTGTAGAAGATATTGACCTTGTGCTTTTCCACTACTTCCCAGAAGCGACCGAAATCCGGATGGTTGGGGATGCCCTCGAACATGATCTCGGTGGCGCCGTTGATCAGCGGACCATAGACGATATAGCTGTGGCCGGTGACCCAGCCGATATCGGCGGAGCACCAGAAAACCTCGCCCGGCTGATAGTCGAACGCATAATGAAAAGTCGTCGCCACCCAGACCGCATAGCCGCCGGTTGTGTGGAGAACTCCTTTGGGCTTGCCGGTCGAGCCGGACGTATAGAGAATGAACAGAGGGTCTTCTGCGTTCATCGGTTCGCACGGACAATCGGCAGGGACGTCGGCGGAAATTTCATGATACCAGTGATCGCGCCCTTCGGTCATTTCCACCGGCGTGTCGGTATGATTGATCACCAGCACAGCCGTAACATTCGTGCCATCGCGGGTCAGCGCTT
This sequence comes from Parasphingorhabdus sp., assembly GCF_036963705.1. Lineage (GTDB taxonomy): Bacteria > Pseudomonadota > Alphaproteobacteria > Sphingomonadales > Sphingomonadaceae > Parasphingorhabdus. The sequence goes on from NZ_JBALUT010000022.1 coordinate 17,647, forward strand.
CGTCGACATTGGTCTTGAGCGGTACAAGCTTGCCGCCGCGCCGCCCAGCGTCCGCGCAGATCACGAATTTGCTGTCACAATCCTCGATCCGGCCGGCCAGCGCATCGGGAGAAAAGCCGCCGAAGACGACGCTGTGGATCGCACCGATCCGGGCGCAGGCGAGCATGGCAATCCCGCCTTCCGGGATCATCGGCATGTAGATGGTCACCCGGTCGCCCTTGCCGACGCCGAGTTTTTTCAGGCAGTTGGCCATTTTGATGACTTCTGCCTGCAGATCGGCGTAGCTGATGGTGCGGCCGGGCGACTTCGGGTCATCGGGTTCGAAAATCAGAGCGGTGACATCGCCTTTTCCGGCAGCCACATGGCGGTCGATCGCGTTGTGGCAGATGTTCAATACGCCATCTTCATACCATTTGATCGAAACCGGATCGAAGGAGGCGTTGGAAATTTTCGTCGGCATGGTCTGCCAGTCGAGCCGTTCGGCCTGACGTGCCCAGAAGCTGTCCGGGTCGCTGATGCTTTCCTGATAGAGCCGGTCATAGTCAGCCGCGGTGCAATGGGTGGATTCACCGCTGCGTGGCGACGTGATCAGCGCGACCAGATCCTTTTTTACTGCATCATCCGTCATTTTCCGTCTCTCCTGTTTTTGCGCTTGTCCGGAATAGTTGTTCCGTCGCAAATATCAATATCATCACCACCGGTTTCCCGGTTCGTGGCTAGCCGGCCAGCTTCAGGTCAGCGACAAATTCTCTGATCCACTGCTCGTCCTGGAATCCTTGCGCAATCCACGCGGCCTCGATCTTCGCCAAAGTCCTGGCGACAACCGGACCGGGTTTCAGGCCCTGTTCGATCAAGGCGCCGCCGGTCAACGGAAAGACCGGGGGCTGCCAGTCCTGGAGCCGTGCGAGCATATCGGGGAAGGTTTCGTCGTTGGCGAACAAGATCGCGACATCGCGAGCTGCGTCGACATTGGTGTGATAGGCAAAGGCGCGGATATCTGCTGGCGCTATGTTATCTCCATCCAGGCTCGGCAAAAGCCGCTCGCCAATCGCCTTTTGTTGCTTCTTGGATAGCTTGAGGCTTTTGGCAATCTCGCTGGCTTTATCCGCGTCCTTCGGCAGCAGCGCCACCAGTCGCCGGATCGCGGTTGGTGCAAAGTGAAGTCTCTGCTCGCGCTGGACGATCCGGCTGAACAATGTCGCGGAATCTTCGTCGATTTGCTCGACAATATGCGACATAATTCCCGCGTCAATCATTTGGAGCACCGCTGATCGCGGGTCTTCGGTCTGGAGCAGTTTCAGAAGCTCATCGGCAATTCGCTCGCGGGAGAGCGTTTCAAGTTTCGCGGCCGCTTTGGAGCATGCAGCATATGCCTCCTCATCCACCTGCTGTTTTCCAAAGCGCGCTTGAAAACGGAAATAGCGCATGATCCGCAGATGATCCTCGGCGATCCGTTCTGCAGGAGAACCGATGAAGCGGATCTGAAGTCGCTGCAAGTCTTCCAGTCCACCGAAATAGTCGAAAATCTCCAGCGTATCCGGATCGGCCGAAAGCGCGTTGATCGTGAAATCCCGGCGCGCCGCATCTTCCTTCCAGTCATCGCTGAACGCCACCGTCGCCCGCCGTCCGTCGGTGGAGACGTCGCGGCGAAGGGTGGTTATCTCGACCGGTCCGTCGGGCAGCACCGCGGTCACCGTGCCATGGGCGATGCCGGTAGGCACAACCTTGATGGAGGCTGCCGTGAGCCGCTCCATCACGTCCTCGGGCAGCAAGGGCGTAGCGATATCCACGTCCTTCACCTCGAGCCCCAGCAAGGTGTCGCGGACGGCGCCGCCAACAAAGCGCGCCCCGCCATCCAGCGCAGCGATCAGCGCAGCGAGGCCCCGTCTCTCCATCCAGTCTGCCGATGGTAATGTCATGGTCCCCAGCCTAGCCTTTTTCCGAGATTGTTCAAAATCCCCGCAGTAATTCCCCAGATGCGATATTCTTGCCAGTAGATTTCGTAATAATGGCGCTTGCGCCCGTTCCAGGTTCCTTCGTGGATCGTGCGGTTTTTGGGGTCGAGCAGGAAATCCAGCGGTGCTTCAAACCAGCTTTCGACCTCGCTTGGATCGGCGATAAAGGGCAGGTCCGGGGGAATGACGCTCAGCACGGGCTGAATATTATAACCGCTTCCCGACTGGAAACTGTCGGTCATTCCGATGATATCGACATGGCCGCGATCGAGAGCCACTTCCTCATGCGCTTCGCGCAGGGCCGCATCGATCGCATCCCGGTCGCCCGGATCAATTTTACCACCGGGAAAGGCCACCTGCCCGGGATGGTTGCGCATATGTTGCGGGCGCTGGACAAAAATCACTCCCGGATCAGGGCGATCGGTCACCGCGATCAGTACCGCTGCATCGCGCAGGACTTTCAGATCGTCGATATGGTCGCGTTCATTGTAGAGCAGATGATCGAGATCACTCGCATGGCCTTTGACAAGTGCCTTCTCCAGCCGGTCGCGCAGGATCATATGTCGGCCGCGATCGGGAAGAAGGTGCCAGCGGACCAGATACCGATGGGGTCGGTCGCGTCTTCCAGCGCCAGTTCGGCGAGTTGATAATAGACCGGCCGCGCTAGCACTGCCTCGAGTCCGTTCCGCACTAGCAAATAGGGTTGCGGCTTATCCGCGCCAAAGCGCAGCGGATGTTCGGCATTGGCGACCACCAGATGATCGGTGTTGAGCCGGAAAGCGAGCGTCCGTTCGGGACCGCTGCCCTCGCTTTCCAGTTCCACCGCGACGAAGGGCGCCTCATCAACGATGATGCTCAGCTTTTGATAGGGGGTAACCAAGGCATAGCTGTCATCCGCTTCCCGGCGCAAGATGCTGGAAAAGGCGCGAACCATGGCCGGACGTTTGATCGGATCACCCTGATGATACCAAGTGCCGTCGGCGGCTATACGCATCTCGCTATCGCCGGTCTCCTCGGGATTCCATTGATCTACCGGGGGCAGCTTCTGCGCTTCGGCCAATTCCGCAATTTCTGCGATGGAGAGCGAGGCTAGTTCGGGCGGCGGAGTATATGGCATAGTAAATGCCTATTGCCCGGCGTCATTTCTGTAAAGGCTTAGACTCGCTATCTCGACCAAGGTCCGAGCGCGCCGGTTTCAGGCAACGGGTTTTTAGGGTTAGCACGAACCAGCAGACGTGACGGTTCCCATGGTCCCGGCAGGGTCCATCCGCCAGTCCCCTCGGCGGTAAAATCGAAGAACCGTCCGTAATATTCCGGATCGCCAATCATCACCAAAGGTAGCGGATCATCGGCGTGAATTTCCTTGAGCAGGGCCGCCATCATCATTCGGCCTATGCCCTCGCGCTGGAAATCGGGGTAAACCGCTACCGGACCGACCATGATCATCGGATGCGTTTTGCTGTCTTCATCGGTGAGGGCAATCGGCCAGCACTGGATCGATCCCAGCAGTTCGTGCTTTTCCTGATCCACGGCAGCCAGAGAAAGCCCTTCAAGCATGTCCACGCCTTCGCGTAGCTTATAGGCGGTGCGTTCGTGCCGGTCGTTGCCAAAGGCGGAGTCGAGCAGGGATTCGACCAGTTGCGGATCGATTTCGGCGAGAGGAATGATGCTGGTCAAATCGTTGGTCTCATATATCTGGAAAAGCGCGCGCTACTCCGCTTTGCAGCAAAAGTCGAGCCGGATAGGTTGCATTTGCCAGATCGGCAAGCGCCAGCTAAAAGATTGATCTGTTAAGGGAGTTTGCGCGTGACGGACCAAAATGAACCAACCACACCATCCACCGGCGAAGCGCCTCCGGCGTCGGAGCCTGTGAAAGCAGCGAAGCAGGGCAGGCTAACTTCGCTCCGCCGCGACCCCAAGGGCTGGCTTGTCTTGCTGTTGGGCATTGGTGCACCTCTGGCATTTGTCGTTGCCGCAGCCGGCGGTGGTATCGGTTTGTGGGGCTGGCAAGCTGGTCTGGCGGCGCTGCCGTGGATTGCGTTGACGGCGGTTCTTACCCTCATTCTTGCGATCGTCTTTATCATCCTAAATCGCCGCAAGGGGCAAAAAACCCGCTGGCCTTTATTGGGGCTGGGTTTGCTCGGTTCACTGGGTTTCCTGGCATTTCTGATACCCTATGTTTCGGCCATTCTGACGCTGCCGGCGATTCATGACATCACCACCAATCTTGCCGATCCGCCTCAGTTCAGCGCGCTCACTCTCCGCGCCGATAATTGGGACAATATTCCGGGTGCGGACGACAGCGACATGCGCGGCATGAACCCGCGCCAGCGCTGGGCGACGGTGCATCAGGACGCCTACCCGGACATCCGCTCGGTACGCATTGATCAACCGGTCGCCGTGGTGATCGAGAAAGCCCAACGGCTGGCAGAAGATCGCGGCTGGAAAATCATCAGCATTGATCCCGCAGCGGGTCATCTTGAAGCAACCGACACGATCTCGCTGTTCCGGTTCAAGGATGATGTCGTTATTCGCGCCCGTGCGGCGGAAAATGGTGCCGCCAGTATCATCGATATGCGTTCGGTCAGCCGCGTCGGCGTGCACGATATCGGGGCTAACGCGAAGCGTGTCCGCCGGTTTCTCAGCGACCTTTCAGGAACCACGACCACAGCATCGGAATAGGCTGTTTGCGGCGGAGAGTTATTTGGTCGGCGTCAGCTTGAGCATCCGGCCATTTTCGCCATCTTCGAGAATATAGATCGCGCCATCTGGGCCCTGTTCGACCTCGCGGATACGGTTATTCATGATGAATCGATCGGCTTCCTTGGCCGTGTCTCCGTCGAAACTGACACGGATCAGTGACTGACTGGCGAGGCCGCCAATGAATGCGCTCCCTTGCCATGCGGGAAATAACTTGCCGGAATAAAAGATCAGTCCGCCTGGTGCGATTGTTGGTACCCATGCCACTTTTGGCGCTTCGAATTCCGGGCGGGTGCTATGATTGGGGATTTTCTTGCCATCGTAATGATTGCCTTCCGATACGATCGGATAGCCATAATTGGCGCCGCGCTGGACCAGATTCAGTTCATCGCCATCGCGAGGGCCCATTTCCTGGTTCCAAAGGCGTCCTTTGCTGTCAAAGGCGAGGCCCAAAATATTGCGGTGGCCGAGCGACCAGATTTCCGGAAGCGCGCCTTCCTTGTCGACGAAGGGATTGTCTTTGGGGACAGTTCCGTCGGGATAAAGTCTGACGATCTTGCCAAGATTGGATGCCATATCCTGTGCTGGATCGAATTTTTGCCGATCGCCGGAGCCGATGAACAGATATTGGCCATCCGGTGAAAAAGCGATCCGGTGCGAATAATGCCCGCCGCCGGTTACTTTCGGTTTCTGGGTCCAGATCGTCTTCAGGTTTTTCAATGCCGGTTTCGAACCGGATAGATCAAGCTTTGCACGACCGACCACGGCACCGCGGGTATCATCTTCTCCCGCTTCCACCCAGCTCAAATAGACCATTTGACTGGTCGCAAAATCCGGCGCGAGCACGATATCGCCGAAGCCGCCCTGTCCGCCATAGTCGACCTTGGGAACGCCGCTGATTTCGGTTTTCTGCCCCTTTGCATCGACCAGTTGCAATTTGCCCGCTTTTTCGCTGACCAGCATCCGGCCGTCGGGCAGGAATGTCATTGCCCATGGTTCATCAAAGCTGGCAATTTCATTTGTTTCAAAAGGCTTGCGGTCGATGGGAGAAATATCCGCCAGCGCCTGCGCTTCTGTTGTCGCGCCTCCGTTAGCCTGTGCGTTATCTCCGTTGGTGCAAGACACCGCCAGGATTGAAATTGCGAGTGGAAGTCCAATATTTCTCATGAGTTTCCCGTATTTTATCATCAAATCATTCCCATCCACCACTAGCAGCGAATATAGGGCAAGCGCCTGAATATTCCTAGGCAAAACCTAGGAAATTTGCCTTACTTCAGGGTCGTTCACAGCTTGCTTACCATTTTTGGTTAAAGCAGCCGCATGTTCGGACGAAAATCCAGAAGCGCTGATCCGCGGCCCCAGTCGGCTGTCTCCCATGGTGTGGGCGTAGCGGGGTTGATTGGGCTGGCTTCGTGGATTTTGATTGCGCGTCAATATGGTCTGGACGGGCCCTATTCCGCGCTTACCGCTTGTTTTGCTTGTGGATTGCCGATGGTGATATGGTCGCTGCTCAAGGACAAGGTACATTTGCGTCCGTCCACCGGAATCGACTGGCAAAATCCGAAATCGCTCAAAGAGATATTCGACATCAGCCTGGTGAAGTTGACTGGTCTCTGGGCGACATGGGGCATTATTGCCTCTATTTACGCGGTCGGGCGCTGGTACTGGACCGGACAATATCAATTCTCGATGCAGATGCTGGAGTTCGCCGCACCGTGGCTTTTCGTGCTTTCGATCCCTTATGTCCTGTTCATGGACCGCTATTTTATCGAGCCGCGTGACGGTGCCTGGCATTTCGGCCAGTTTCTGACCGGCCGGAACAACGAATTTGATCGCGAACAAATTTATCATCACCTGCGCGCCTGGGCGGTGAAGGGTTTCTTCCTCGCCTTCATGATTTCGATCGTGCCCGGTGGCTTTGGCGATCTCGTCCGACTTGAAATCAATGAACTTGCGGGCAATCCGGTAGCGATTGCACGCTGGCTGATCATAGCGATGTTCGTCGTCGATGTTCAGTTTGCGACGGTTGGCTATTTGCTGACGATGAAATCACTCGACTCTCATATACGCACCGCAAACCCTTATCTCGCAGGCTGGGTCGCGGCCCTGATGTGCTATCCGCCGTTTATCTTGATGGGCGATAACGGACCGCTCAACTATCATGTCAACACCGCCGACTGGTCATATTGGCTAGGCGGTCAGCCCACAATTCTTGCGATCTGGGGCGGCATTCTGGTTGTTCTCACCGCGATCTATGCGTGGGCTACAGTGGCTTTCGGTCTACGCTTTTCCAATCTCACCCATCGCGGGATATTGACCCACGGTCCCTATAGCTGGACCAAGCATCCTGCCTATGTCGCCAAAAATGCTTATTGGTGGCTGGCGAGTATGCCGTTTCTGGTGACCTCGGGCAGCTTCACTGATTTTGTCCGCAATACGGTGCTGATGGCGCTGGTCAGCGGGGTCTATTATTGGCGCGCCAAGACCGAAGAAAAACATCTGCTCGGCGATCCGAAATATAAGGATTATGCCGAATGGATGGACCGCAACGCGCCTATCCCGCGGTTGCTCAACTGGATCAAGCGGCGGATCGGCTGGTGGACCCCCGATCAGGGTCGCACACCGGACATCCAGCCAGCCGAATAGAATTGTCGTGGCCGTTCGGAGAGGCTAGTCAACGAGCATGACAGTGGTTGGTTCAGACGGAAAACACCGATGCTTTGGCGGACAGGCCGGCAAGGAATTTTACGGCGAATATCATGACGAAGAATGGGGCGTCCCGGTTCATGATGACCAGTTATTGTTCGAAAACCTGATCCTCGAAGGTGCTCAGGCTGGGTTGAGTTGGGAAACGGTGCTGCGCAAACGCGATGGCTATCGCTGCGCCTTTCACGGATTTGATGTCGGGCGTTGTGCAGTGATGGACGACGACGAACTGGAAGCGCTACGCGAAGATGCAAGCATCATTCGCAACCGGCTCAAGATCTATTCTGTGAGGAAGAACGCTCTGGTTTTTCTAGAAATCCAGAGAGAATTTGGTAGTTTCGATACTTGGCTCTGGAACCATCTTGGTGGTGCGCCGCCGGTCAACCGGCCGAGCCATTTTTCCGATATGGCGAGCACCTCGCCGATCAGTGACATAATCTCCAAAGCACTCAAGAAACGCGGCATGAGCTTTGTCGGCAGTACGATCATCTATGCCTATATGCAGGCCATCGGGATGACCGACGACCATCTCGCCGGATGCTGGAAAGCCTGATCAGCTCGGGTTCTTGAGATAGGCAATCATATCCGCGCGCTTCTGCGCGTCCGGTATGCCGGCAAAAATCATCTTGGTTTTCGGGATCACCCGCTGTGGCTTTTCGAGAAACTGGAAGAGTTTTTCTTCGGTCCAGGTGATGCCGCTTTGTGCGTTGGCGTCGGTATATCGGAAGCCTGCAACCGTACCGGCTTCACGGCCGACTATATTCGCGAGGGAAGGACCGACCCGGTTCATGCCGGGATCGACGACATGGCAGGTCCGGCACTGGGCGAAGCTCGATTTTCCGGATGCTGCATCACCGGTGAGGCTGGCATATTCTACTCCATCCAGTGTTGCGACGTCGTCAGCGGCTGGTCCGCCTGCTTCGACGGGAGACGGAACAGCTTCAGTCGCGCTTGGCGCTGGTTCATTGGTATCCGAGCCACCACCTGAGCAGCCTGCAGCCAAAACTGACAATGCGGCTATTGCAGTTACCGTTTTCATGCTGACCATATTCTATCCCAATCCATCGCTTTGATCATCTGCTCAATATCCTGATCGCTTACCGCAGATGGATATTAAATCAAATGTTCCTTTGGTGGAGGGTTGGAATATTTTGCGGCCTAGGCACTTACGTGACCGAGTCGGTAATAATGTCGCGCGCCGGATGTGCACGATCATATTGAAATCTGAAGCTATATCTGTTTTGTGAAGGGCCGGAAAACGTGAGCGATGATATGCATAGGGGGCATATTTACCAAGGCTCCGTTTTCCGGCGCAAACCTTTGGGTCGAAGGTGAAATCGGACATCGCCCAAGGAATAACGTTATAAACGCGGCGGTATTATATTGGTTCCACAGCGAATGATTTTTTTGCTCGGGAATGTGCATACCAGGACTCGGGATTCAGTCAGCTGCAAAAGCGGCCACAATCTCGGGAAGCACTGTCGGGTTTTCCATTTTCCGGAGTGCAGCAATCGCGTCGGCCACGACGAGATCATATTGAGCGACGGGCCCATCCAGCGAACAGGGCTTCGCGCCGATCGACCGCATCAGGCCGTAAGCTTTTTTGTTGCTGCGAAGGATGTCGACCCGCAAGTGCCTCAATCCTTCGCAATAGCAGTCGATAAACACGGTCAGCATCAATATTCTTGCGACGCCCTGACCATGATATTGGTCCAGTACGGTAATCGCAAACTCGCCGGCGTCGTCGGTTCGAGTTTCGCGAAAGACATGCGCGGCGGCAATGGGGGGGCGATCCTGCTCGCTCATATTGATCACGCCCCAGGCGAGATGATGGATTCCGTCGACGCTTGCCAATTTTTCGATAACGGACGGCGGCATCGTCTTAGATCCCGAGAAAAAGCGCAAATAGCGGCTCTGGTCGGACATTTGACTGATGCCTTTTTCGATCTGGGCGAGGTCGGAATGGCGAACGCGCCGCAGGCAGACGTGGGTACCATTGTCGAGTTTGACGTCGACCGACTGTATCTGATTTTGAAACGAAACGGTCTCGGTCATCGATCCATCCTTGATGTCTCCATACTCACGAGAGCGTGAGCCGGGCTTGGCCTCAAATTCGACCGGTTTCTGCAAAACTAGCATCAATCAATTCCCCGGTGAAGCTATTGCGAGTGATTCCTTGAACGTGTGCGTCATGTAGGGGAAAGGGATCTCTATGCCCGCGTCATCCAGTGCTCGTTTTACCGACCGGATTACCAGATCGCGGCTTTCGTGCATGTCGCGCTGGGCTGAACCGGACCACCAGCGCAGTTTGAAATCCACGGAACTGGAGTTAAATTCACAAGCGAATATATCGATCGGTTTCTCGCTATCGACGACATCAGCGGATTTCACGGCTTCGCCAATCACGGAGCGCGCCTGTTCGAGATCAGTGTCATAGGAAACGCCGACGACGACTTCGTGCCGTCGCTGCTGACGATCAGTCAGAATTTCGACGGGATTTTTGAAAAGGATTGAATTGGGGACGATCGTCAGTTCGTTGGACGGCTTCCTAATATGGGTTTCGCGCAGCAATATTTGTTCGACTCTTCCCTCGATACCATCGCATTTGACATAATCACCGATCCGCATCTTTTCGCGCGCCATGATCAATATGCCGGCGAGAAAATTCTCGAATATATCCTGAAAGGCAAAGCCGATTGCGACGGTCCCGATACCAAGGCCGGCAACCAGACTGCCCGGGGTCAAATCCGGCAACAGGATTGTGAGGGATACCAGCAAACCAACCGTCCAGATTGCGATCTTGACCAGCGTATCGACAAGTTCGCGCAATGAAGGGCGCATCGCGGTTTTTGCAGTTATCTTATCGGAAATTTTGGTAGCAAATTTTGCGACAATCCAGGTGAAGATCAGGAAGGTGATCGCGATAACCAGGCTCGGTAGCAGGCCGACTATGCTTTCCCACATCGATTGGAGTTGCGCGATCAGTATCTCGAGGGTGTTCAGCGATTTGTCGACTTGTTCATCCATTCGCTTCCAACGCGCACAGTCGAATATGGTTGCAGATCATGATGTCGAAGCAGACGCGAAGCAGTGACAAAGGACACCAGCTATCGCCTTTGCCACTGCTCGCAAGGTGAAGGAAGGTTGCGCTGGCAGGCCGCTTGTTCCGATCAATCCAATATTTAGCGGACCGTTACCGTCACAGCACGTCGATTCTTGCCCCATGATTGTTCATCCGACGCCAGGGCATCAGGACGTTCCTTGCCATAGCTGACGACCGATACTCTAGACAGTTCCACGCCCAGGGTAGAAAGATAGTTTTTCGCAGCATTTGCGCGGCGTTCGCCCAGAGCAAGATTATACTCGCGGGTCCCGCGCTCGTCGCAATGGCCTTCGACCCGGATCCGGACACTCGGATTGGCAAGCAGCCAAGCGGCCTGGCTGCGCAGAACTTCCTGATCGGCACTGTCCACATTGCTCCGGTCGGTATCGAAAAATATCCGGTCTGCGGCAACATTGGCCAAAAAGTCTTCTTGGCTGCCCTTGATCGGTCCGCTGGAAGACTGGTTGTAATCCGCATTGTCTCCGGGCGCAGGCGGCAGGCCTTGCGGCGCTTTCTTGCTACAGGCAGATAGAGACAGGGCTGCAACGAGCAGAGGCATGGACAGCAGTTTTAGCGAAATAGGATAATTGGACATGGGACAACCTTTTTACTGTTACCCGTGCCTCATAGGTGTTTTTTCCAACAGCAATTACTACGGATTTCATATGCGCTAGACATCGAAGGCGCATATGAAATCCATTGTAACGGCCGCGGCTGACTTATCATAGAAAGAGCGGGCCCTCTTCAGGGGCTTTATGAACAAGTAGAAGTCCCTCTGCGATGACGCGGGCAATCGCCTGCCCCGACGATGCCCGCGTCATCCAATCTTCAATGTTCAGATTCAATATCCAGTCGATAGCCAACGCCGGGTTCGGTCAGCAGATATTCCGGTTGCGATGAATCATATTCCAGCTTTTGACGAATGAGGGCCATATAGCTGCGCAAATATTGGGTATCGACATTGGGGTCATTCCATCCGGCCAGCAATAGCTGACGATGGGTGACGACCTGTCCCGCATGACGCGCCAATGTTTCCAGCAGATCAAACTCCTTGGGCGAAAATTTGATTTCCTGATCCATCAGGACAACTTTCCGTTTGAGAAAATCGATTGATAATTGACCGGATCTGAATTCCTGACTTTTGACGGCCTCGTTTTTCAAGCGCCGGACTGCAGCCCGGATGCGCGCCAAGAGCTCCTCGATATTGAATGGCTTGTTGATAAAGTCATCGGCCCCCTGATCCAGTGCAGCGACCTTTTCCGCTTCCTGATGGCGGGCGGACAGGATGAGGATCGACAGGGCGTTGAAGCTCAGCAGTTTCGAGATGATCTCCTTGCCATCGGCATCGGGCAAGCCGAGGTCGAGCAAGATGATATCGAACACGGTGTCTTTCGCCTTTTTCAACGCTTCGGCGGCGGTTCCTGCTGACTCTACGCTATAGCCTTGTGCGGTTAATACAGGCTGCAGTGATCGGATAAGGGCGGTCTCATCATCGACCAACAATATTTTCGCGTTCATTTACCAATGCTTTCTGATGTCGTTGACGTAGCCGGAAGCTTCACGATTATTTTGGTTCCTTTGCCTTTTTCCAAGGGGCTATGCGCGGAGATATTGCCACCAAAGGCCTGCGCAAATCCCGATGCGATGGAAAGGCCGAGGCCATGACCTTCTTTGCGAACATTTTCTGCCGAACGGTAGAATCGGTCAAATACTCTGCTGAGCTCGGATACCGGTATCCCGCAGCCCTGGTCAGAAATGGCGATCTCAACATGACCGGCCTGCTTGTGACCGGTGATCAATACCGGCGCAGCATCGGGGCTATACTGGATAGCATTTTCGAGAATATTGTAGAATAATTGCTCGAGCATGACCGGATTGGCTCGCACCGTGCAGGCGTCAAATGGCAGGGATTTGATGATTTCGCGCCCTCCATGATGGACTTTCACAGTGTTCACCGCCGATCCCAGCATTTCCACCAAATCCAGGCTTTCCAGCTGGTCCGGAGAAATGCCGGCTTGAAGCCTGCCGAGATTGAGCAGGTTGGTCGTATAGCGGTTCAGCCTCTCGCACTGGTCCTGGATGATCGTCAGCATATCTTTCCGGGAAGCTTCGGGCAGTTTTTCGCCGTAAGATATCAGGCTGGAAGCGGACGCGGATATCGCGGCCAGCGGGGTCCGCATGTCATGGGAAATTGACGATAGCAGCGCGGTCTTGAACTCTTCGGACCGACGCATGGCCTCCGCTTCCGATTTCTGGTGGAGCAGCACAAATCTGTCGATTGCCATGCTCAACAGGTTTAACACTGCGGCGAAATCTATCTTGCTCAGGCGCTTGGATTTCTGTGCATTCTGGTTGCAGATCAGCACCCCTACGCGGCGCTGCGATGACGACAGAAGATAGGCAATTTTCTGATCTTCAACATGCTGCAATTCTCCTCGTTCGATGGCTTGTTGTGCCTCTGCTAGCCAATGTTCCTTGCCTTTTACCGCGATCCATTCGTCTTCGCTGAGAGCATGTATTTCAAATTCCTGGGCTGAATCGAATATGCCGGTCTCCACGATTGCCCGGTCGATATCTTCCAGATGCACTGCTGTCTGAAGCTGGTTGCTGATGTCGAGTAGCAGGTTGATTTTCTGCTGTGCAATCTCGGCAGCCCGGGCTCTGTCGTTGATCCGTCCCGCTAGCACACCTGACAAGAGCGCGCTTAGATTGAAGGCGAGTAGAGGGATATATTCGTCTGATGTGGTGACGCCGAAATCGAGCAAAGGCTCGCTGAAAAAGAAATTGTAGAAAAATGATGCGCCAATGCCCGCGAGCAAGCCGCCTCGAAGTCCGTTTACCGCGCCAATAATGGTCACCGCAGAAACATAGATCAGGGCGGCGCTGATCGGCCGATCGGCATTCTGTGCGATGTATGTTGCCAAGGTCCCTGCGACAAAGACCGCAAGACCGACGAAGAAAGAAAAATAGCCTCGCGCGCTATCCGGGGATCGCCGTTCGAACATTATCGGGATTTTGCTGAGCATTGGTAGTTCCATCCGGATATCATAGCGGAGAATCCGGAAAGCGGCATGCACGGATTTTCTATGGTGCCTGCTCACGAACCTCTTCGCATCGAGACCCTGTTCTATTCACCATGATCTCCGCGACCACTGGGCCAATCGTGGCAGTGTCGGACAAGCTCCTCTCAGTCCCAGGCGGATTGGAATCTGGCTTTGCCACCAATCAGATCGGCGACGGTAAATCCGTCGAGATGCCGCATGAAGGCCTCGACGCTGTCGGCTAGGATATGCCGCAAACCACAAACCGGGGTGATGACGCAGCTGTTGCTGGCCTTGTCGAAACATTCGACAAAGTTTCCGGAATCTTCGAAACGGCGGACGACCTTGCCGACATTGATTGCGTCGGCTGGCTGATTCAGCAGCAATCCGCCGCTGCGACCCCGGACGCTGTCAACAAAACCCTCCGCGACCAATCGTTGGGCAACCTTCATCATATGATTTTTCGAGATGCCATATTGCCGAGCGATTTCGGTGATCGAGTGATGACCGTCATTGGCGGCCAGATACATTAAAGTGCGCAACGCATAATCGGTCTGTACGGATAATCTCATAAAAGATGCATATCATATATTGCTATTAGCTGCCAAGCGGTATAAATAATGCATATGAAATACACATTATCGGAGTCGGGATCATGACCGAAGGCAGCTATGCCGAACGCGCCAGAGCGAAAAAGATGGCTCAAGCCAATGCGCTTGGCATCGATGATGCTTTGATATCCAATCTCGTCGAGACTTTTTATGGCGCCATTCGCAGCGATGAACTGCTCGGACCGATCTTCTTGTCCCATGTTGCCGACTGGACGCCGCATCTCGCGCGGATGAAGGATTTCTGGGCGTCGGTAACGCTCGAGTCAGGCCGCTTTCGCGGCAATCCCATGCTCAAGCACATTGCCGTCGGCGGCCTCGACAATTTGCATTTCGACCGCTGGCTGGTGCTTTGGAACCAGACCCTCGACGATGTCGCACCCAATGATTCCGCCGCACAGGTTTTTCGCGAAGCCGCCGGGCGGATCGCCGACAGCCTGCTTACCGGTATCAAGGTCCAACGCGGCGGTCTGGACGCCATTTCCCGCTAAAAGGAGACACGATCATGTTGATGGATTTTCAAATGGAAGGTGGCCAGGCGATTTCCGCTGAAATCATGGCGGAAATGGAAGATGTGCCGGAAGGTTATCGCGCGCCATCGCATGAAGCCCGGACATTCGATCTACCCGCTTCGGTCTGGATCACGATGTTCATATCCTATGCTATCTTTTTTGCTGCTCTTTTTGTAGCAACCGGTCACGGCATCGCCGCCATATTCGCGCTGGTGGTCAGCATCGCTTATACCGTCATGTATTTCGGTACCGCCGCCGTTCTGAACAATGTCACCGCAGCCGAACGCAAGGCATTGCCACAGGATGGTCGAATTGGCGGGATAGAAACACAGACCGGGTGGATGAACAGCGCCGCCGCCAACGCACAGATTCTAACAGTGCCAATATTGCTGGCGGTCTTTGCCTGTGCCTTCGCCGTCATCAGGGCTGTGGTCTGATGGCCGGCGCATCCAAGTCCGTCGCTCCTTATGGTTCGTCACCGATATTCGACGAGCTCAGTCTACCTGATTCCCTGCGCAACAAGCACAGCACCAAGGATGGTACCTGGGGCTTGCTGCGCGTGCTGGAAGGCGAGGTGGAACTGGTGTTTATCGATCCGCGATCAAGGCGCCTTGTAACGGTCGATAGTCCCGCACCGATTCCTCCGCAGTCGCCGCATTTTGTCAATCTTGTCGGCCCGATGAAAATGCAGATTGAATTCTTTCATCAACATCCGCTGGGCGCGGATGATGCCGATCACTGACGTCACATAAACGAAAACACCGCGAAAACGGAGAAGGCCGCATAAGCTGCTTCATTTCTTAGCCGCACTGCTCTCAGGCGGGAAGCCCGAGCAGGCTGGCCGCTAGGCCTGATCGTGATAGGACTAGAATGAAAATAATGGTGACCCCTACGGGATTCGAACCCGTATTTCAGCCGTGAAAGGGCCGCGTCCTAACCCTTAGACGAAGGGGCCATACCAATTGCTGGTCAGCGAGCAACGGCCATTAGGGGGGCGTTGGACTTTGGTCAACCCTCTTTTAGCCGGTTTTTCCGGCCTATTTCCCGCTGCAGTGACAAAGGACCCTAGCTCGTTGTCTTCTGCGTACGGGTGATAGGCGTCGGGATAGCGATAAGGGTGTTGTCCTGGTCTGCTTTGGACCTCCCTTCAATCGGCCCAGGCGGCATCTTCCAGATGGATTTCCGCCGACGGGCGGCTGCCCCAGTCATCGATCTTGGCGCGGCCTGCTATCCACAATTTCCGCCCTCGCGGAGCATGGAGTAAAGCCTGGCCGAGATCACTTTCAGCAGCGCGAAATGCGATTGTTTTGATCGATGCGCCGTCATCGCCGGCGACGATCATCCGGACATGGTCGGTTCCGACAATATCGCATTTGATGATTCGCACCGGACCAGTGACAATGCGCGGAGCAGGCCAACCCATGCCATAGGGGCCAGCGCCGTCCATCGCTTCGACGATTGTCGGGTTGACGCCTTTGGGGGAGAGCAAAGCATCGACCAACAGGGCCTTGCCATCCTGAGCCTTGCCGACGCTGTCCGCGAGCCGGTCGTTGAGAAATTCGGAAAAGGCATCCACCTTGTCCGCCTCTATGGTGATGCCCGCTGCCATAGCGTGGCCGCCGCCGGCGATGAGCAAGCCACTGTCCTTGGCGGCGATGATCGCAGCGCCGAGATCGATGCCGGAAATCGAACGGCCGGAGCCTTTACCGATTCCCTCTTCGTCCAGCGCGATGATGATCGCCGGACGGTTCAGCTTTTCCTTGATCCGCCCTGCTACGATCCCGATGACCCCGGGATGCCAGCCCTTGGCAGAAAGCACCGCTACGGCCTGATTCTGCTGCGAGGAACACATGGCGTCGGCTTCCTCGAGCACATGGGCTTCGATCGCGCGGCGTTCCTGATTGAGATGGTCTAGTTCGGCGGCGATGGCCTGCGCTTCCTCGGGATCTTGTGTGATCAGCAATCGCACGCCGAGATCGGATTTGCCGACTCGTCCGCCAGCGTTGATCCGTGGACCCAAAGCAAAGCCGAGGTCGGAGCATATCGGTGCGCGTTTGAGCCGACTGGCATCAATCAGAGCCGAAAGGCCGACATTCTGGCGTCCTGCGAGGACCTTGATACCCTGCGCGACAAACGCGCGATTCAGGCCGCGCAGCTGGGCCACGTCGGCCACAGTGCCCAAGGCAACAATATCCAGCAGCTCGAGCAACTTGGGCTCGGCTCGATCGGCGAAGAAACCCTGCTTGCGAAGCGTTCTGACAAGCGCCGCGCCGAGCAGGAACGCCATGCCGACGGCCGCGAGATGGCCATGTTCGGCGCCGGCTTCGCTTTCGTCCAGCCGGTTGGGATTGACCAGTGCCAGCGCCTTGGGGAGTTCCACCGCACATTTGTGATGGTCGACGACAATCACTTCGACACCGGCCTGATGCGCCATGTCGAGCGCTTCAAAGGCCATTGCCCCGCAGTCAACCGTGACCACCAGATTGCTGCCCTGCTCGCCGAGCCTGACTAGGGCCTCGCCGGACGGGCCATAACCCTCCATCAAGCGGTCGGGGATATAATAGCCGGCCTCAAGTCCAAGGTCTCTCAGCACCCGGATCAGCAAGGCTGCGCTGGTTGCGCCATCGACATCATAGTCGCCGAAGATCGTGACCTTTTCCTGATTTTTGATAGCGAGAGCGAGGCGATCCGCCGCCACATCCATATCCTGAAAGACCGAGGGATCGGGCATGAAACCCCTGATTGTCGGGTCTCGGTTGACCTCGAGCGTTTCGCGACTAGCGCCCCGCGCAAGCAATAACTGGGTTACCAGATCATCCGGCTGAAATCCGGGATCGCGCGCGTCGGCGCTGGTGCTGCGCCAGCGCCAGCTTTGGCCGGACAGGGAGTTTTCGACATTCAATACTGCGTTCATGGCCGGTGCTATGCGTGAAAGCTGAGGCGCTGACAATCGGTCTGTTGCTTGCTAGAGGCTGGATGATGAAAAAGCTTCTGATCGTCTATTATAGCTATACCGGCGGTACCGCCCAAATGGTCGAGGCTGCCGCAACGGCCGGGCAGGGCGAGGATGGCACCGCTATATGCGTCATTCGTGCGGAAGACTGCCAGCCGGACGACATGTTGTCCGCCGACGGCTATATCTTCGCGACCCCGGAAAATCTCGCGGCGATTGCCGGGGTGATGAAGGCATTTTTCGACCGCTGCTATTATCCCTTGCTCGGCAAGATCGAAGGGAGACCTTATGCGGCGATGATTTGCGCTGGATCCGACGGGACGAATGCCAAAGCACAATTGGAGCGTATCGCCACCGGCTGGCGGCTCAAGAAAGTGATTGATACACTCATAATCTGCACCCATGCGCAAACCGAAGAGGCGATATTGGCGCCAAAGACCATCCCGCAAGTCGATTGCAATCGATGCGCGGAGACCGGGGCCACTTTGTCGGCCGGACTGGCCATAGGGGTCTTCTAGATCAGTTTGCCGACCCGTTCCTGCAAAACCGGGATCACATCCGCCTCAAACCAGGGGTTGGCCTTGAACCAGCGAATATTGCGCGGGCTGGGGTGGGGCAGGGGCAAATGGCCGGGCCAGAATTCCTGCCAGCGTTGGACGGTTTCAGTGAGGGTTCTGGATTTTTTCTCCCCAAGATGCCAGTCCAGAGCATATTGGCCGAGCATTAGAGTGAGTTTTACGTTCGGCAATGCCTGCATTAGCGGCTCTCGCCAGGCCGAAGCACATTCCGGTCGGGGTGGCAGGTCGCCACCTTTGCCGGTTCCGGGAAAGCAGAAACCCATCGGAATGATCGCGAATAGACGCGGATCGTAGAACTGGTCTTCGGTTACGCCGAGCCATTGCCGCAGCCGCTTGCCGCTAAGATCATCAAAGGGCCGACCTTTTTCGTGAGTCTTGCTGCCTGGTGCCTGTCCAACGATCAGGATCTGCGCCGCCCTGTCCGCTTGTAACAATGGCTTGGGTCCCAAGGGCAGTCCGGAACAGATCGTACAGGCACGGACCTGACCGAGCAGATTTGTCAGTGGATCGGAACCACTCGCCGTCATTCTGCCCGGCGGCAAATCGCTAGATGATCAGGCTTCTCGCCTTTGGGAATCGGCGGGAGGATAAAGACATGCGCAAGATGCGTTGCCTGGCGCCCTTCAGGCTTTCTTTTGCCGTTAACTGCGGCCGCAAAGTCCCGACAAGCGGGCGCGCTCACCAGATAGTTGCTGTGGCCGCTACGGCCCCGGCTGATCGCGGTGGTGTCGATTATGGTCAAAGCCGCCTTGTCGACTGCCTCCGCATATGTGGGATGTCTTGCATAGCATCGTTCGGGCAGGTTTTTGGCCTTGAGGTCGGCTGCTTCAAATGGATCGAAACATCTGGGGTAACCGAGGCGGGGGTAGCCATGAATGCCATCCGATAGAGACAGGGCCCGATCATTTATCGATGCGTAAACGGTAATTCTCCGGTCGTTTCGCACGCGCCGATCCGACAATATCTCTTCGGCAATGTCGCGTTCAAAATCTTGCGTGTCGACATCCGGCGAGACGAGAATGATGTTCGAAATGACGCTCGAATCGCTATTGGACACATTGCGGTCAACAAATTCCACCGAGGGCAAAACCAGTCTTGCGCCCAGCGAGTGGGAAACGAGAACAATTTCCTTGGTGGATTTGAGCTGCGCCAACTGCATCAGGAATTTGCGAAAATTGCGTTCGTCCCAGTACATATTGGTTTCATCGACGGGATATTTGAGCAACGCATTTTGCGAAGGCCAGCTGTATTGAATGACGGGCCCTGCAAAGTTAGCCAGTCGCGCGATCTGGGCCGTGTCTCGCGAACTTGTGTAAAATGTCTCTTTGTAGCCATGAACGTAAAGTAGAACGCGACCGTCAGCGGCGGTCATCTGCTCGGCAAGTCCCGTCCACCACTGTTGTGTGTCAGTGAATGTCAGCGCAACCTTGCGCTCTGCTTCGTCCGCTTCTTCTGCCACGTTTCGAGGATCTGCAAAACGACCGTAACGTACTTTGTCACCGCGGTGATTGAGCAGGCTGATATTTTCGGTGAGGCAGTCCGGCAGGCGGCTAGTGACAAAGAAAAAGGGCTTGTCACTAATGCCCGCGGAACTCGTTGCCGGTGGATTGCATCGTTCTGGCGCTACATAGGCGGAATGCGGTATCTTGCCATAGTCTACCGGCGTCACACAGCCGGCGATCAACCAAGGCAGAGCCAGGATTGACCATCTAGCCCCATTGGCAAATCGCCTTAGCGGCGCCAGGCTTGGAACTCTCATTTTCAGGTCTTGCGATGTTCGCTCTTCACCCAGCGTACGGTGCCGGACGAAGCGCGCATCACAACGCTTTCCGTCGTCATTTTTCCGCCGCGCAGTTTCTTGACGCCTTCCAGCAGCGAACCGTGGGTTACGCCGGTGGCGGCAAAGATCACATCGCCCTTGGCCAATTCCTTCAGGTCGTAGATTTTGTCGAGATCTTCAATGCCCCATTTATAGGCACGCTGGCGCTCATCGTCGTTGCGGAACAACAGGCGTCCTTTGAACTGGCCACCAACACAGCGCAGCGCAGCTGCCGCGAGCACGCCTTCCGGTGCGCCGCCGCTACCCATATACATATCAACGGTCGTGTCTTCGTCGGACGTTGCGATCACGCCGGCAACATCGCCATCGGGAATCAGCATGATTCCACAACCGATCCCGCGCAATTCTGATATAATCTTGTCATGCCGCGGACGGTCGAGAACGCAGACGATGATTTCAGCCGGCGCAACGCCCTTCTCCTTGGCGACGGCTTCGACATTTTCGGTCACCGATTTGTTAAGATCGATGATACCGGGTGAATAGCCAGGCCCGACAGCCAGTTTTTCCATGTAGACATCAGGAGCGTTCAGCAGGTTGCCCTTTTCCGCGATAGCGAGGACGGCCAGTGCATTGGCGCCTGCCTTGGCGGTGATGGTCGTGCCTTCCAGCGGATCGAGCGCGATATCGATGGCCGGCGCTTCGCCTTCACAGCCGCGCCCGACTTTCTCGCCGATAAAAAGCATCGGAGCCTCGTCCCGTTCGCCTTCTCCGATAACTACCGTGCCGCATATATCCAACTCGTTCAGCGCCGCGCGCATCGCTTCTACAGCGGCGGCATCAGCCGCTTTTTCGTCACCGCGACCGATCAGGTTGGCTGCGGATATGGCCGCCGCTTCGGTAACGCGTACCATTTCCATGACGAGTACGCGGTCCAATATTTGGCTTGCTTCGGGCATATTGTGGAGTAGTCCTTCTATAGGGTAATTTTGAACTCTCGATAGGGGAGCGATATTACAATGTCGAGACAGGTTTTGCTGATCTCTTTACTGGTCCCATCACCCGTGATGGGGCAGGCGCCGTTGCCCGATGACCGGACTCGTGCGTTGGTGGAAAACGCTCGGCAACTGGTAGCTGTCGATGCCGACGGCTGCCTTGTCCACCAGACCAGCGATGAGATTGTAGTCTGCGGCACCTCTGAAATCGATCGAGAGCAGCGCCTGCCATTTCCGGAACTAGCCGGACCCAATCAAAATCGGGGGCCGCAGCGCGGGGAAATTCCGGCGGCGAATTCGTCCCGTGTCGTTTCTGGAAGCTGCGGAGTTTCGCTGCAGGATAGAAACTGCTCTATCGAACGGCTAAAATCGGTTGTCGGTAACGGAAAAAGCGGTCGCATACTGGACGGATTGCAAAAGATCCTCGGGGATGAGAATGCGGATGTCCCGACCAAAGACTATCAACAGCAATTTCGTGACGGCGTTCTAACCGGAGACTGATCAGTCCTGATCGCTCAGCAAATGCATCACGACCGGAGTCGCCTTCAAGCTGGTCGAGCTCGACAGGGCAGCAAGGCCCAATGAGACGTCCCGCTCGCGACTATCATGCGTTACCATGGAGATCAGCACCGATCCTTCTGCGGCTTTCTCGGTCTGGATGAGGCTCTCGATCGATACGTTGGCGTCGCGCATGGCTGCGGTGATTTCAGCCAAGACACCCGGCTTGTCAGCGACGATGAACCGAATGTAGCTTTTGCCTATCCGGTTTCCGCTCTCGGCCCGCTCGCATGGTTCCATCTTGCTCGCCGGCGCGGCAAATACGGTGCCGGCATCGCCTCGGGCAATGTCAATCAGGTCAGCGACGACCGCAGAGGCGGTCGGTCCTTCACCGGCACCCGCTCCTTGAAACATCAGACGACCGGAAAAATTGCCTTCGGCAACCACCGCATTGGTCGAACCTTCAATATGGGCTAGCGGATGCCCTTCGGGCACCAGATAGGGGGTAACGCGCTGGAATAATTTCCCGTCATCGATCCGGGCCATGCCGAGCAGGCGGATGCGATAGCCCAGCGCCTTTGCCTGGCCGATATCTGCCGCCATGATATGACGAATCCCGTCAATTTCCACGCCTTCGAAATCGAGTGCCTTGCCAAAGGACAGTGCTGCCAAGATCGCCAATTTATGGGCTGCATCTACGCCATCAATATCAAAACTTGGATCCGATTCGGCATAGCCGATTTCCTGGGCGTCCTTCAGGACGTCGTCAAAGGCGCGGCCGTGTTTTTCCATTTCGGTGAGGATATAATTACATGTGCCATTGAGAATACCGTAAACCCGCTCGATCTTGTTGGCCGAAGCACCGTCGCGCAGTCCTTTGATCACAGGTATTCCGCCGGCGACCGCTGCTTCATATCTTAGCGACAGATTCCCGTTTTCGGCCGCCTTGGCCAGCTCCATCCCGTGATGGGCGATCATGGCCTTGTTGGCAGTAACGAACGACTTGCCCGCTGCCAGACTTTTACGCGCTAGTTCCAGCGCTGTGCCGTCGGAGCCGCCGATCATTTCGACAACGCAATCAATATCGTCAAGCGCCGCGAGTTCTTCAGGCTGGTCGAACCAGGGATATGCGGCCAGATCGATTCCGCGATCACGGTTCCGGTCGCGCGCGGAAATGGCGGATACAATGATCGGACGGCCGGCCCGCTGTGCGATCATGGCGCCATTTTCTTCGATTAACCGAATAACACCGGTTCCTACGGTGCCTAGTCCAGCGAGCGCGATGCGTAGCGGAGCGGTCATGGTCATAAGCCTCTTTAAATTGCGAGTGAGATTGTTGGCGCCTTATTAGCGCCGCCATGAGCGAATGCCAGAACTAGTTCTGCTGCTTCAGGGTTGTCGTGATCTCGGGCAGTTGCCAAGGTCGCGCAGAACCAGCCGATAATCGCTTTGCGCCTGCCGGGCGTTGGCAGCGATGTCGCTGGTCAGCGAGGCGGCGGGCAATTGCGCGGGAAGAAAGCAAGCCAACCGGTACCACAGCAGGCTGTTTCTGACCGGCGCGCGCGCTGCCTCATCGACAATCTCGCCAAGGGACACGGCCCAGAATTTTTGCTGGCCGTCGCGTTTCAGCACAGTGATCGAAATGGGGGACCCGGTTTCGGTTTCCATGAATATCTGGGTTTCACCTTCGCCAATGATAGTGCCCGGCACGTGAAAAGCGCTGGCGATCCGCGAAATGGCGGGCGGTGCGTCGCGGTCGACCAGTTCGCGGACCAGAGAGCGGACCCTCTGTTCGCGAACTTCTGACCAGGCGATCTGTCCATCCTCAGCTATTAATTGTATATTGTCGCCGCCGCTCGACGGACGACGAGCGAATATAATGAATGGCTGTTTCTTGATTTTGGGAGCCCGTCCCCGTGCATCAAGAGGCAAATCAATGACGTAACGAATCGTCTCTCCGACCCCGCCCTGACCGCGAATCAAAGCGTTGGTTGAAGCGATAATATAAAAGCGCTGGGTTCCCGGAGGCGCGTTTGGTGCCCTTTCCGGGTCGACTTTAATCGCTTGCTTAATTGTCGCATGAACGATGATCGGAGCGGCTGCGCTGAGGTCGGCGAGGTCTGCATATTGCAGCGGATCCGTGTCGCCCGGCGCTTGGGATAAAGCTGGAAACAACGCAATTTCGCTAAAAAGCAAGGTGAAGGCTAAAAATGTCAATGGGCGCATGATTTTCTCGGGAGCTGGATTTCAAGATGCTTGGTTTAAGGCCTATAGTGGGTCTTTAACAGCTTAATCGATGATGAACCAACAAAGCGATTGCCTGCGTGGAACTAGCACGTTAAAACAAATTTAAGATGGCTTTCATGCGAACGAAAAGCTGTCATTGGGACAACAAAGGTCGCGACGGTTTTTCAAGCCTCATGCCTTTGTAAAGGGCTTCAGCGATGAGGCATGCGACCTTGATGGGGAAAAAGGAGTTACATTTCTGAATGGCTTATGCTGACCAAGAGATGAGTTCGAGCAAGATTGTATCAATCTTTCTTGTCGTAATCATTCACCTGTTAC
>NZ_JBALUT010000023.1:0-38602 GCF_036963705.1 Parasphingorhabdus sp.
GCAGGCGGAGTGTCGATGACAGCCAGCTTGAATCCCTGCTGACGCAATATCGCCAGATCGGAAGCAAGACGGGATACGGTGGTTTGCGCGAATGCCGGCAAATCGGCTTCCCGTTCGTTCCACCAATCGGCCAATGAACCCTGCGGATCGATATCGATCAATACGACGGGGCCTGCCCCGGCCAGTTGCGCTTGTACAGCCAGATGACCCGACAAAGTTGTTTTGCCGGAGCCGCCTTTTTGCGAAGCCATTGCTAGAACTCGCACGCTCTTCCCCTTATTCCATCACGGGCAGAATTTGCCCAAAAACCTCTATTCGGGTGCTTTTGTGACAGAGCAGGGCTAAAATAGGGTTAACAAGCTGACGACGAATTTGATTTTGTAAAAATAAATTTACATTAGCGCAGTCATCAATTGCCTAACCGGCCTTCCAGTTTTTGCTAGACTTCAAGAGTCTCCGCGGTTTAGCACTGTGAAAACGATGAATATTTCGTCATTATCGTAATTTGATCACCAAGGAATAAACCATGAATAAGGCCACTCGTCCCATCACCCGATTGCTCGGCATGGCACTCATTCTGGTGTCGGCACCTGCCATGGCGGACGTAAAAGCTGGCGTTGATGCTTGGGGACGGGGCGATTATGCGAAGGCTGTTAACGAATGGCGCGGCCCCGCTGACGCCGGCGATGCCGATGCGCAATTCAATCTGGGACAAGCCTATAAGTTGGGCAACGGCGTCACCAAGGATTTCGCCCAAGCAGAAAGATGGTATAAAAAGGCCGCCGACCAGGGACATCTGCAAGCAAATGACAATTACGGCCTGCTATTGTTCCAGAACAACCGCCGCAGCGAAGCCCTGCCTTATCTGCAGGCATCGGCCGATCGGGGCGAGCGGCGGGCACAATATGTTCTGGGAACCGGCCATTTTAACGGCGACTTTGTCGGCAAGGACTGGGTCAGAGCTTATGCTCTGATGACCCGTTCATCCGCTCAGGGGCTAAGCGCGGCAACAGCAAATCTGACGGAAATGGATCGTTTCATTCCGATCGAAGACCGGAGGCGCGCGATCCAACTGGCGGGACAGATGGAACAAGACGAGCAACGCGTCAGGACAGCACAACTCGGTGGTCTAAGGCCTGCGATATCGACCGGAGCGATACAAACTGCGCAATTACCGCCCTCGCGCCCGGCCATGCCCGATCCTGTGCCTACACCAGCCCCGATCACGCCAGGCGTCACTTACGCACCGACACCCACTCCGCTACCAGCGGCACCAGTCGCGACCGCAGCACCGGTTCGCGCCGCTGCGGCAGGCGACTGGCGGGTACAGCTGGGCGCCTTTAGCGAAGAGGAAAAAGCCAAGAGCCTGTGGACCAGACTGGAAGGCAGCGTTTCTGCTCTGGCCGGTCTGCAGCCCTATCTGGTCAGAGCAGGCGGGATCACCCGATTGCAGGCAGGGCCTTTTGCAACCCGCGCGCAAGCCGAATCGATGTGCAGCAGCGTGAAAGCCTCTGGCAATGATTGTATTTCGAAGCGGCGCTGATGGCGGCTTAAACGGTGACCCACCGATCTGCCGCTATGCCCTGAATATATAGCAGCGCCGTCAGATCATTATATTTGATCGCAACATCGGCCGCCTGCGCCGCTTTTGGCTTCGCGTGATAGGCGATCCCCAGGCCTGCACGTTCGAGCATCGGGATGTCATTCGCGCCATCGCCGACCGCTATACATTGTTCCAACGGCAGGGCGGCTGCCTTTGCGGCCGATTCGAGCACTTCGACTTTCCGACGTGAATCGACAATCGGTCCGTCGAGGCCTCCGGTCAGAAGGCCATCGGCTTCGCCCAATATATTGGCGTGGAAAGATTCAAATCCAATGGCTTGCGCGACGGGCTTGGCAAATTTCGTGAACCCGCCTGACACCAATATTGTCTTGGCTCCGCGCTGCACCATCGTCCGGACCAAGGTCTCAGCACCCGGCATGACCTTTACCCGCTCATCGAGACATTGCTGGATTGCTGCAGTCTCCAGGCCTTCGAGCAGAGCCACCCTCCCCCGCAACGCTTCTTCGAAATCAAGCTCGCCCTGCATCGCCCTTTCGGTGATTTCCGCGATCTGCGTCTTGATACCGGCATAATCTGCCAGTTCGTCGATACATTCAACGGTGATCATCGTGCTATCCATATCGGAGATCAACAGCTTCTTGAGCCGATTGGCTTCGGGTTGCACCGCAATATCGATATCACCCTCTATTTTTTCGAGCTGCACACGCGCGGCAACCGGGTCCCCTTGGAAGAAAATATCCACCACGCGACCGTCGATGATCTCCGACTGGCGAGTGACTGTGGCATCGACCGACCCGAGGCAGGCAAGCGCCGATTGAATATCTCTCTCATTGAGAGATTCTTTTGCTATGAGCGTCGCGATGAACATGATTTCTCCGAAACAGGACAAGAATGTCGCGCTGATCGTCGGACCGACGGCCAGCGGTAAATCCGCCTTGGCATTGGAGATTGCCAAAAAGCAACCCTCGGTGATCATCAATGCGGATAGTGCGCAGGTTTACCGGGACCTCAGGATATTAAGCGCGCGCCCCAGCGATGAGGAAATGGACGGAATAGAGCATCAGCTGTTCGGCTATATCGACGGCAACGAGGCCTGCTCCGCGGCGCGCTGGGCCAATGACGCCAAGACGGCAATCGCGGCTGCCCATGAGCGTGCTATTCTGCCGATATTGGTTGGTGGCACCGGGATGTATGTCCGGGTTCTGCTCGACGGCATCGCGCCGATCCCGGAAATCGACGCTGATATCCGCACGGCCATCCGGAAAATGGAAACATTGGAGGCATATAGAGAGCTTGAGCGGCTGGACCCTTTGTCTGCTGAAAGGCTTAATCCGACCGACACCACCCGCATTCAACGCGCCCTGGAAGTGATCCGGTCCACCGGAATGCCGCTCAACCACTGGCACCAGCAAAAGACCGGCGGCATTGGCGATCAGATTAAATTGCATCCGCTAATCCTGCTGCCGCCACGCGAATGGCTGTATCAACGGTGCGATCAGCGTTTGCATCAGATGATCGACGGCGGAGCGAGAGAAGAAGTGGAAAATCTCCTGTTACGCAATCTGCCGGCAGAGCAACCGGTGATGCGGGCGATCGGCGTTCCCGACATCGCGGGATGGTTATCCGGAGAACTCACCAGAGAAATGGCCGTAGAGCGGGCGCAAACGGCAACACGGCAATATGCCAAACGCCAATATACCTGGTTTCGAAACCAGTGTCCGCCCGAGTGGCCGAGAGTCGAGGCGCCATTAAGTAATGATTTGGGGCCAATAATTGAAACTATATTACGTAATTAGGCCTTGACATAATATATTCAGATATGTAGCGAGCCCGAATTAACTAAGCCTTGCCTATTGTGTTGCAGTGCATCATGGCGGGCGGGCAGCGTGAAACAGACAGCTATGGGAGCATGATGTGGCCGAAAAAAGCGGCGCCGACATATTGGTCGAAACCTTGATGGACCTAGGCGTGGATACCGTTTTCGGCTATCCCGGCGGTGCGGTGCTTCCGATCTATGATGCGCTCTACGAGCACCCCAAGATCAAGCATATTCTGGTTCGCCATGAACAGGCAGCAACCCATGCAGCAGAAGGCTATGCCCGCTCGACCGGGAAGCCGGGTGTCGTGCTGGTAACTTCTGGCCCGGGCGCGACCAATGCCGTCACCGGTATTACCGACGCCTTGATGGACAGCATTCCGATGGTCGTCATCACTGGCCAGGTCGCGACTAACCTGATCGGCACCGATGCCTTTCAGGAAGCCGACACGGTAGGTATTACACGCCACTGCACCAAACATAATTATCTGGTGAAAAAGCCTTCGGATCTGGCGCATGTCGTCCAGGAAGCCTTTCATATAGCCACCAAGGGCCGCCCCGGCCCGGTGGTCATCGATATTCCCAAGAACGTCCAGGTTGCTGCAGCGGAATTCAGCCGTAACGCGGTGGTGGATACTTCCCGCTATCAGCCGCAGACCGAAGGTGATTTCAAGGAAATCAACACCGCCGTCGAGATGATCATGAACGCGAAAGCGCCAATTCTCTACACCGGCGGCGGGATAATCAACAGCGGACCCAAGGCAAGTGAAACTCTGAGAGAACTGGCCGAATTGCTCGGATGCCCGGTGACGTCCACCCTGATGGGGCTCGGCGCATTCCCGGCTTCATCCGACAAATGGCTCGGCATGCTCGGCATGCATGGTACGTTTGAAGCCAATATGGCGATGAACAAGGCTGACCTTGTCGTTTGCCTCGGCGCCCGGTTTGATGACCGGATCACGGGCCGGCTCGACGCATTCTCGCCGAACAGCAAGAAAATCCATGTTGATATCGACCGTTCGTCGATCAACAAGACCATCCGTGTCGATCTCCCGCTAGTCGGCGACGTCGGCCGGGTCATGGAACAGATGATCGCCGTCCTCAAGGGCCGCCGCTTCGTCACGCCTGATCACGGTGAATGGTGGTCGCGGATAGCCGGCTGGCGGGCGACCAATTGCCTTGATTATCCCGAAAGCAAGACGGAGATCATGCCGCAGGAAGCTATTCGCAAATTGTGGCAGGCAACCCACGAACGCGAGCCGATCATCACCACCGAAGTCGGGCAGCACCAAATGTGGGCCGCCCAGCATTTTGATTTCGAAAAGCCGAATAAATGGCTGACCAGCGGCGGGCTCGGCACGATGGGCTATGGTCTGCCTGCTGCAATTGGCGCGCAGCTGGGTAACCCCGATGCACTGGTCATCGATATTGCCGGCGAAGCGTCGATCCAGATGAATATCCAGGAGCTTGGCACCGCTACCCAATATCGCCTGCCGGTGAAGATATTCATCCTCAAC
The DNA here is from genome assembly GCF_036963705.1 of Parasphingorhabdus sp. Classification (GTDB taxonomy): domain Bacteria; phylum Pseudomonadota; class Alphaproteobacteria; order Sphingomonadales; family Sphingomonadaceae; genus Parasphingorhabdus. The sequence goes on from NZ_JBALUT010000023.1 coordinate 4,898, forward strand.
AACGAATATATGGGGATGGTCCGGCAATGGCAGGAACTGACCTACGAAAGCCGTTATTCAAATAGTTATAGCGATAGTCTGCCAGATTTTGTGAAACTTGCCGAAAGCTACGACTGGACCGGTATCCGGATCGAAGATCCTGCTGATCTGGAAGCCGGGATTCAGAAAATGATCGAAACCGATGGTCCGGTCATGGTCGATTGTCGGGTTGCCAAACTGGCCAATTGTTACCCGATGATCCCGTCCGGCGCAGCTCATACCGAGATGTTGCTGTCGGCCGAAGACGTCAAAGGTACAATGGATGATCAAGCAAAGGCTCTAGTCTGATGCATATTCACGAAGAAGCCGTTGAACGGCATGTTCTCGCCGTATTGGTCGACAATGAAGCAGGGATTTTGGCGCGCATCGCGGGCATGTTCACCGCGCGCGGCTATAATATCGAGAGCCTGACAGTGGCGGATATCAGCGAAGACCATGCGATCAGCCGGATCACCATTGCCACCAACGGCCCGCCCCATGTCATCGAGCAGATCATTGCCCAGCTAGACCGGCTGGTGCCGGTGCACAGCGTCCGCGACCTGACCGAGTCCGGTCCGCACGTTCAGCGCGAGCTTGCCTTGGTCAAAGTGGCCGGCAAAGGCGAAAACCGGATTGAGGCCATGCGCCTGGCCGACGCTTATCGCGCCCGGATTGTTGACGCCTCGACCGAGAGTTTCATCTTTGAAATCACCGGCGCACCTGAAAAAATCGAAACATTTGTGGCGCTGATGCGCGAAGTCGGACTGGTCGAAGTCGGCCGCACCGGTGTCGTTGCTGTGTCACGCGGGCCTAATGCTGGCTGAATTGAATATTGCTCATAATTGCTGGCCTATGCCAGCTGCGCTGAGCTCTCTAACCCTTTTGACAATCATCTGAATATAAGGAAGAAAAATGAAAGTCTATTATGACGCCGATGCAGACCTCGGCCTGATCACCGGCAAGAAAATCGCTATTGTCGGTTACGGCAGCCAGGGCCATGCGCACGCGCAGAACCTCCGCGACAGCGGCGTCAAAGAAGTCGCCATTGCCTTGCGTGCCGGCTCAGCCACTGCGAAAAAGGCCGAAGGCGCTGGATTCAAGGTCATGACCAACGCGGAAGCCGCAAAATGGGCCGATATCGTTATGGTCCTTGCACCCGACGAGCATCAGGCCGCGATTTACGCCGATGACCTGCACGCCAATATGAAAGAAGGCGCTGCCCTCGCCTTCGCTCACGGCCTCAACGTCCATTTCGGACTGATCGAGCCGCGCGAAGATCTCGACGTGATCATGATTGCTCCCAAAGGCCCCGGCCACACGGTGCGAAGCGAGTATCAGCGCGGCGGCGGCGTTCCCTGCCTGATCGCGATTGACCGCGATGTTTCGGGCAATGCCCATGATGTTGCGCTTGCTTATGCTTCGGGCGTCGGTGGCGGACGCTCCGGCATTATCGAAACCAATTTCCGCGAGGAATGCGAAACCGACCTGTTCGGCGAGCAAGCCGTTCTCTGCGGCGGCATCACCCACCTGATCCAGGCGGGTTTCGAAACTCTGACCGAAGCCGGCTATGCTCCGGAAATGGCCTATTTCGAGTGCCTCCACGAAACAAAGCTGATCGTCGACCTGCTCTATGAAGGCGGCATCGCCAACATGCGCTATTCAATCTCCAATACCGCAGAATATGGCGACATTACCAGCGGCCCGCGGGTTATCACTTCGGAAACCAAGGCCGAGATGAAGCGGATTTTGGAGGATATTCAATCCGGTCGTTTCGTCAAAAATTTCGTTCTCGACAACCGCGCCGGACAACCGGAACTGAAAGCCGCCCGCAAGGCAGCAGCAGCGCACCCGATCGAGGAAACCGGCGCACAGCTTCGCGCGATGATGCCCTGGATTGGTGCCAATAAGCTGGTCGACAAAGAAAAGAACTAAACGAAAATGTGATCGGGCAGCTGAAGTTCAGACTGCCCGGTCACGGGCCTCCGCGAAATTCAACAATTCTTCGGCCACTTCGCGGTCACAGTCTTTTACAAGCTCCTTGACCACATCGGTCAGGCTACGGGATTCGTTTACGGTCTTCGACGCCATGCTCCATCCGGGAAACTGCCGCCGGCCAATCAGCCCGCTTTTCAGCCGGAAGATTGCGTGATGACGGGGATCCATGGCTATCCGGGCAAAAGTTTCCTCGACCTTGTCCTGGTCACCTTCAAGATATTGCAGAAAACGTTTGCGATCCTGGATCAATATACCGGTAATTTCATTGCGATCGTTGTTCTTTGTCGCGGCCGCCAAAATGGTACTCAACTCTGCGCTTGAGAGGCTACGCTTGGGCGTACTCATATATACAAGACGATACATTTGCGCTGTTCCGTTGATTGTTTGGCATGACCTTAACGCGTTAATCTTAAAATACTGCAACCTCGTGTGAAAAAGGCGGCAGGAGTAATCCCGCAGACTTTTACAAATTCCAGGCCTGCCTTTTTTTAGCTGGTGTAATGCTCACTCGCATCGTGGGTCGGATAGTTTTTGTCAGCTTTTTCGATGAAGCCCGGAATATCGACTTGCCACTTCTTGGCGACATCTTCGCTGAAGTTGAGATACAGCTTCCCATCGACAATCTTGTAAACTTCGGGGTCACCCGGCGCGAGCGCATCATTGGCGCCAATGGCCCAGGCGCAATAGCCACCATATTGCGGCGCATATTTCGCCGGCTCCGATTGAAACATGGCGACATTTTCTGCGGTTGCAAACTGATAGTCATAACCTTGGTAGCGGACACGGAAATCGCCGCTGCCTTTCACCGGTGCTTCTCCAGTGAAATAGCTGACTGCATCATATCCGGATAGCGCAAGCGTCTCACCCTGGTTCCTTGTATAGATGGGACCCTCTGGTTCACCACCGAGATCGGCGATCAACCCAGGATCGACCGCGGCAACTTCGGTAATCTCTTCAGTTGCGGCCGGTTCGGCTGAACAGGCGGTAACGCCAATAGCCACAAATGAAATAGCAATAAGGGATGCTTTCATTTCAATATCCTTCTCAAAATCCAGAATTTCCGGCGGGAAATGGCCCGCCATCATTTCGCAAAACTTATTAAGGTTTCGTCGCACTGGTCAAAAAGGTTTCACCCGCTTAAAAAAAAATGCGTCAGAAGGTTGATTTATGCGACAGCACCGATAGAACCGACGTCATGACACGGTCACAGGCTCTTCTGCTACTACGACTTATACGCCCTTAGGCGTACCGATGCTGCTGCCCGACTGGCGCAGATCCCCGTCTAAGGGACAATTTTCCAGAAAATATAAGCAAACCCGCGAATTTGTGCCTTGCGCGCATCTTCCAGCAGCATAAGAGTGAAGCCATGCATAAGAACCCGTCGCAAAAATACCGCCCTTTTCCGCAGATCGACCTGCCCAACCGGCAATGGCCATCCCGCACCATCGACAAGGCGCCACGCTGGCTGTCCACCGATCTGCGCGACGGCAACCAGGCTCTGATTGATCCGATGGATGCCCAGAAGAAACAGCGCTTCTTTGATCTTCTGGTGAAAATCGGGATCAAGGAAATCGAGGTCGGCTTCCCGTCCGCTGGTGCCACCGATTTTGATTTTATCAGCGGTCTCGTCAAATCGGGCAAGATACCCGATGACGTCATGGTCCAGGTGCTGACCCAGTCCCGCCGCGACCTGATCGAAACCAGCTTCGCCAGCCTCGAGGGCGCGCGGGCGGCGATTGTCCATCTTTACAATGCGGTATCGCCCGCCTGGCGCGACGTCGTGTTCCGGCTCGACAAGCAAGGCGTGAAGGATATCGCCCGCGAAGGCGCGACCATATTGCGCGAGCAGGCCGAGAAATATCCCGACACCGACTGGCATTTCGAATATTCGCCAGAGACTTTCTCCACCGCCGAACTGGATTTCAGTCTCGAAGTGGTCGAAGCGGTGATGGAAATCATCGAGCCAACCGCGGAAAAGCCGCTGATCCTCAACCTGCCCGCAACTGTAGAGGCAGCAACCCCGAATATCTATGCCGACCAGGTCGAGTGGATGTGCAACAATATCAGCAATCGCGAGCATGTCGTGATCAGCCTGCACACGCATAATGACCGGGGATCCGGCATTGCTGCATCCGAACTGGGCCTGATGGCGGGCGCGGACCGCGTCGAAGGCTGTCTGTTCGGCAACGGCGAACGCACCGGCAATGTTGATCTGGTGACATTGGGCCTGAACCTCTACACCCAAGGTGTTGATCCGGAACTGGATTTTTCCAATATGGATGAAATCGTCAAGACCGTGGAATATTGCAATCAACTGCCGGTTCCGGCCCGCCATCCTTATGCGGGCGAACTCGTCTTTACCGCTTTCTCCGGATCCCATCAGGACGCGATCAAGAAAGGCTTTACCGCACAGGAACAGCGCAATGACGAGCTGTGGAACGTGCCCTATCTGCCGATCGATCCGCGGGATCTCGGCCGCGACTATGAAGCCGTTATCCGGGTCAACAGCCAGTCCGGCAAGGGCGGCATCGCCTGGATCCTGGAACAGGACCACGGGCTGAAACTGCCCAAGCGGCTGCAAGCCAATTTCAGCCGCACGGTGCAGGAGCTGGCCGACGAGACGAGCCGCGAACTATCGTCGGATGATATCTGGGGCGCGTTCCAGAAACGCTATCATCTTGATGGCAGCGGGCAGTACGGCCTGATCGACTATGACGAACGGTCAACCGGTGGCGAGCGCATTTTTGTCGGCAAGGTCAAAGGGCCCGATGGAGAAATATCGGTCAGTGGTCGCGGAAATGGCCTGATATCCAGTGTGGTTGATGCCGTTTCTTCCGCTCTCGGTGTAACTCTCGAGATCATCGACTATAGCGAACATGCGCTGGGTTCCGGCAAAGACGCGCAAGCTGCCGCCTATATCGAATGCAAAACCGACGACGGCAAAGAATTTTACGGAGTCGGCATCAATAGCGATGTTGCCACCGCTTCGGTCGAGGCATTGCTCAGTGCGGTGAACAGAATTTAAGCGGTCAATTAAAATAACAGTAGAATATGCCGCTGCATCGGTTATTGCAGTGGCATATTCTTTTAAATCGGGGTGCTCATGACTTTACCAGCCATTTTTGACAATCTTCGCCTGCCGCTTATCGGCTCACCCTTGTTCATCGTGTCGGGACCTGAACTGGTCATCGCCCAGTGCAAAGCCGGTATCGTCGGCAGCTTCCCTGCCCTCAACGCCCGCCCGCAGTCGATGCTCGATGAATGGCTGCATCAGATTACCGAGGAACTGGCTACGTGGAACCGGGAAAATCCTGACAAGCCTGCGGCACCGTTCGCGGTCAACCAGATCGTCCACAAGTCCAACGACCGGCTCGATCAGGACATGGCCACTTGCGCAAAATGGAAAGTGCCGATCGTGATCACCTCGCTTGGTGCGATCGAGGATCTCAACACCGCCGTCAAAGGCTGGGGCGGTATCGTGCTGCACGACATTATCAACAACCGCTTCGCTCACAAGGCGATCGAAAAGGGTGCAACCGGCCTTATTCCGGTTGCTGCCGGTGCCGGTGGCCATGCTGGCACCTTGTCGCCGTTCGCATTGATGCAGGAAATCCGCGAGTGGTTTGACGGCCCCGTGGCGCTCTCCGGTTCAATCGGCAATGGCGCGTCGATACTGGCAGCCCAGGCAATGGGCGCTGACCTCGGCTATGCCGGCTCGGCTTTCATTGCTACCAAAGAAGCCAATGCTGATCAGGGCTACAAGGAAGGCATTGTCGAAGGCAAAGCGTCCGACATCGTCTATTCCGACCTGTTTACCGGCGTTAAGGGCAATTATCTCCGCAAGTCGATCGAGCAAGCCGGCCTCGACCCGGACAATCTCCCGCAGGGCGACTATAAGACCATGAACTTCGGCTCCGGTGGCAATACCGATAAAAAGGCGTGGAAAGACATCTGGGGCTGCGGCCAGGGCATCGGCCTGATCAACGACGTCATGAGCGTCCAGGACATGGTCGACCAGTTTACCGCCGAATATCGTGCTGCACGCGAAAGTCTGAAAGAGCGGTTTAACTATTGAAGGCTGTCAACGCTGTTAAAATGCCTCTAGTCTGAAAAGCTCTCATTCCTGATGCAACAGCCATTGATCAATAACAGGTTCGTCGAACGCTTCAATCTATCGACCCCGATTGCCTTGGCCCCCATGGCTCTGGCAACCGGAGGAGAACTGGCCGCCGCCTGCGCACGTGCGGGAGCGCTCAGCCTCGTCGGCGGTGGCTATGGCGACCTTGACTGGACCCGGCGTGAATATAGCGATGCGATCAACCGGCTTGAAGGCAATCAAGAAGGCCTGCTGCGACTGGGCTGTGGTTTTATCTCGTGGAAGCTGGCTGAAGATCAGAGCGCGTTGGACTGGCTGCTGGACCAGCAGCCCAAACCCGCAGCGGTGATGCTGTCATTTGGTGACCCGACGGCCATTGCCAAAATATTATCCGATCATCAGATACCGGTCATTTGCCAGATCCAGACGATGGCGCAGCTGCCGCAAGCCATAGATGCCGGTGCAACCGTGATCGTCGCGCAGGGCACCGAGGCGGGCGGGCACGGGATGAACGAACTGGACGGCCGCAGCACATTCACCTTCGTCCCCGAAATCGCGGATTGGCTTGCAGCACATTCTCCACAGACAATATTGCTGGCCGCTGGCGGGATTGCGGATGGTCGCGGGCTCGCAGCGGCAATGACGCTGGGTGCTGATGGCGCCTTGATCGGCTCAAGATTATGGGCCACCACCCAGTCTCTGGCCCCGGCGCGCGCCAAGTCGAGCGCACTTCAGGCCAACGGGGATGCAACCGCCAGAAGCAGTATTTTCGACATATTGCGGAGTAAAAACTGGCCCAAGCAGTTCGACTTTCGCGCTATCAGAAATCAAATACACAGAGAATGGGAAGGTCGAATTGAGGAACTTCGTGCGAATCCGAAAGCAGCAATTGAAGATTATCTGGGCGGTGTCGGTCAGGAAGATTATGACCGGGCTCATATAACCGTCGGTCAGGATGTCGGGTTGATCAACGATATTTCGTCGGCCGAGGACGTGATCGACCATATCAGTCGCGATGCAGCGCGCTTGTTGAGCGGTGGGGTCAGCGGGAAATAAACTGGAAACTATTGCCCTGACATCGCAAGCGCTATGGTTATCGAGCAGCAGGTGTCCCGGCTGCTGACGAGGTTACATTGCTGAACAGCGGACTGTTCCCGCCGATCGCGAAACGACCGCCGACCAGCCCGATGAACAATAGCAATATCGCAAGCCATATCAGAAATATGCCACTGGTGATCCGCCAGTTTCGCGGCGGTAGCCCCTGCACCAGAAATGTCACGATTCCGGCTACGTTGATGCAGACCAGGTTCGTCGCGAGCAGGAATAACGCTCTGAATCCGAGAATATGCTCTCCGCTGCCAAAGAACAGTCCCGCTGCGGCAATCGGCGGCACCAGCGCCACCGCGATCATGACACCGACCAGCGAGAGCGAAGCGCCCTGACTGAACGCCAGCACACCCGCCGCGCCGCAGGCCAGAGCCAGTGCGATATCGGCAGGATGGACGATCGTCCGGTTCCTGAGTTCCGCGACCAAAGGATCGACCTCGATGAACATTCCCAGTGCAAAGGTGAATGCGAGAGCGGCCAAAATGCCCACGGTCAGGGTGACCATCGACCGGCGGCCAAGCGACCTGTCGCCCAGAGTAGCAGCCATCGCCATTGCCATGGTCGGACCGAGCAGCGGGGCGATTATCATCGCGCCGATGACCACGGCGGTTTGACCGCTGCGCATGCCTAGAGCAGCGATCAGGGCTGAAAGGACCACCGTCAGCAGATAATTGGGGCGGAGAACCAGACTGGCTTCAATATCGTCGTAAAGCTCGTTGGTGCTGATCCGGTCGCGGGTAAAAAAGACTTCCAATTTGCTGGGCGGCTTGCGCTCGCCAGATGGAGAAGACGACAGCTCCTCCAGCTCGGGGATTTCAGGCAGAACCGCTTCGACCTGAAGGACAAGCACAGAAAATCCGGCAATGTCTTTAAAGGTTCCGGCCAGCTCGGCGATCAATGGCTCGATCGTGCGGCTTGGCACGACGCAGGAAAATTTTTCGAGCTCGTCAGGCACCGGTTCCTGCCAGAAACGGCTGCAATGCTTTTGAATAATGGATTTGGTTCGCAATATCTCAGCGTCAGGAGTGATTATTTCAACCAACCTTGCTGACATATCGGGTCCCTACATTTCGCCGCGCTGGCGTCGTATCGCAAACCATTTCTCGACGTTGGCGTTATGCTCTTTCAGTGTCTCTGCAAAAATATGCCCGCCCTTGCCGTCGGCAACGAAATAAAGCGCAGTGGTTTTCGCAGGGTTCAGCACCGCTTCAATCGACGCGCGACCTGGATTGGCAATCGGGCCTTTGGGCAGACCAACCATCGCATAAGTATTATAGTCGTTGACCTGCGCAATTTCCGACTGACGGATCCGGCGCCCCAGGGGCTTGCCCTTGGTGATCGGATAAATGATCGTGGGATCAGCTTGCAGCATCATATTCTTGCGGACACGGTTGCTGTAAACGCCCGCCACCGTCCGACGCTCGCGCGCCAAGGCCGTCTCTTTTTCCACGATTGCGGCGAGTATGATCGCTTCTTCGGGTGTCTTTACCACGCTGGAATTTGTCCGCGTCGGCCAAAGCTCGGCAAGCGTATCGCTCATCGCTTTTTGCATTCTGAGCAACACGGCCGCCCGTTGCTCGCCGCGTTCGAAACTATAGCTGTCGGGTAGGATGGAGCCTTCCGCCGGGACGGGAATATCGCCCTTGAGCAATTTTTCGGCCATCAATTTCTCGTAGACGATGATCGAAGGCGTCCCTTCCGGAACGGTGATCAGCCTTTGGACGGATTTGCCGCCCTGCAATATTTCGAGAATGAGCGAGTTGCTTGCACCCGCTGGAATCTCGAACTCTCCGGCCTTGATCGGTTCAGACCCGCCGAGAATCTTGGCCCGGTTCAGGAAGGTGTCGGCAGACTCGATGACGCCTTCCGATTCCATCGCTCTGGCCGCCATAGCAAGACTCGAACCGGGTTTGATGATGATCGTCCGCTGGCTTTCCAGCGGACCGCTTGCAGACCAGCCATAGAGAAAATTCCCAGCCAGCAGGACTGCAATGACCGCCGCTGCCACCAATATCAGGCAACCAAGGCGGCGCATATTGCTAGATCGCTTTCATGATGATGCTGGCATTGGTTCCGCCAAAGCCGAAGCTGTTGCTGAGCACAGCTTTCACTTTACGCTTTTTGGCAAAATGCGGAACCAGATCCACGCCTTCACAACCTTCATCAGGATCATCGAGATTAAGCGTGGGTGGCACAATCTGATCGCGAATGGCCAAGCCACAGAAAATGGCTTCAACGGCGCCAGCACCACCAAGCAAATGGCCGATCGCCGATTTGGTCGAACTCATCGACATTGTCTTGAGGTCGTCACCGAACAAGCGCCTGATTGCGGATAGCTCGATAGTGTCTGCCATCGTCGATGTGCCGTGCGCATTGACATAGTCGATATCGGCGGTTGTCAGGCCCGAGCGTTTCAGGGCCATTTCCATGGACCGATAGGCACCGGTACCGCCAGGATGCGGCGCAGTTACGTGATATGCGTCTCCGGACAGGCCATATCCGATAACTTCGCAATAGATTTTGGCACCGCGCGCCTTGGCATGTTCATATTCTTCCAGAACAACAACGCCTGCGCCCTCGCCCATCACGAAACCGTCGCGGTCCTTGTCATAGGGACGCGATGCAGCGGTAGGATCGTCGTTCCGTTTGGTCGAAAGCGCCTTTGCCTGAGCAAAACCGGCGATTCCGATCGGACAAATGGTCGCTTCCGCGCCACCAGCCAGCATGACATCGGCATCATCTAGCGCAATCATTCGAGCGGCGTCGCCAATACTATGGGCGCCGGTCGAGCAAGCTGTCACAACCGCGTGATTGGGGCCCATCAGACCATATTTGATCGAAACCTGACCGGAAATAAGATTTATGAGACGTCCGTGAACAAAATGCGGGCTGACCCGGCTCGGTCCGCGTTCGTATAATACGATGGATTCTTTTTCGATTCCCGGCAATCCGCCAATTCCGGAACCGATGGAACAACCAGCGCGCAGCCGTTCTTCCTCGGGCATGTCGGTGAGACCGGCATCCTCGAGCGCCTGACCGGCGGCATCGATACCGTAGATAATGAACGGATCGACCTGGCGTTGAACCTTGTGATCCACGCGCAAGTTGGGATCGAAGCCATATTCATGGTCCGCCGGTTTGACTTCGCAGGCGATATGGCATTTTTGATCGGAAGCATCAAAACGGGTGATTTTTCCTGCACCCGACTTGGAAGCCAATATATTGCTCCAGGTCGTTTCCACATCTCCACCCAGCGGCGTTACCAGGCCCATTCCGGTTACAACTACACGACGCATATCATGCCTCTCCTTGCGGGCTTAGCCTGCCCGAAATAAAAAACGGCCACCGGTTCAGGAAATCTTCCCCGGGCCGGTGAGCCGCTTTGCTGTCTTTCAGCGATCATTGGCCCGAGGTGCGCCCATTTCATGGCAGCACCCCAAAATCAATTAACCCTTGTTTTTGTCGATAAAATCGATGGCATCTTTGACAGTACCGATTTTTTCGGCAGCATCGTCTGGAATTTCAACGCTGAATTCTTCTTCAAACGCCATTACCAGCTCAACAATGTCGAGGCTGTCAGCGCCCAGATCATCGATGAACGCCGCTTCTTCGGTTACTTTGTCAGCTTCAACACCCAGATGCTCAACAACGATCTTTTTAACCCGGTCTGCAGTCTCACTCATGAGAGTTCCTTCTTAGTTTTATTAATTTCGCGTTTGTCCTACTGGCATGCTGCGCCGCTTGCAAGAGGGCAAGAACAGCTTTGTGACGCGAGTGGATTTATTGGCGCAATTCCCCGCTGCGAAAATCATCCTCGATGAGCCGAAGCGCGCCCCGCCATTCAAAATAATCATAGACCCATTTGCGCATTTCCGCCTGTTCCGGATAGCCGGCTGCAGTCAAATTCTGGTCCATCTTTCCGGACTGAAATATGTCTGCCAATATCTGCCGTCCGCTGGTGCTGACATTATCGACATAATATTGATCAAGGAACCGCTTGAAATCGCCCAGATTCCGGATTTTCCCGATCACCCCTTCTTCCAGCGCCCATCCATCGATCGCCGAGATCCGGAATGCGCCCCGCGTTTGAATATCAGAGCATTTATGTTCGGCTTGGCACGCTTCTGCGAGGCCCCGCTCGGTTTCAAAGGCTTCTGCCTCTCTGCCTGCGCGGACCATTGCATAATGCACCTTCGCCCGGACGGCCGGGATCTGGCTGCTAATACAGTCCAAGCCTTCAATAGTCAGCAGACCTTGAGTCGGCATCGCGGGTAGCTGGTTTGCAACCGTCGCCAACAGCAACACATCCAAAAACATCTGGATGCCTGCTCTTAGCTGAGCATCGCCATGCCGCCATTCACATGCAGCGTCTGGCCGGTGACATAAGATGCTTCCTGGCTAGCCAGATAGACCACGGCAGCGGCAATATCGTCGATGCTGCCCATTTTTCCGGCCGGAATCTTGCGATTGATTTCGTCCTTCTGGGCGTCGGTCAGCGCATCGGTCATCGGCGTTTCAATGAACCCGGGAGCGACGCAATTTACGGTGATATTTCGTGACGCCAGTTCCTGCGCCAGAGCCTTGGACATACCGACCAGGCCGGCCTTGGATGCAACATAATTGGCCTGTCCGGGATTGCCAGTCGCGCCGACGACCGAGCTGATCGAGATGATCCGGCCGTGACGGGCCTTCATCATCGGCCGGGCGGCGGCCCTAATCAAGCGAAAAGCGGACTCCAGATTGACCCGGATCACGTCGGAAAAATCATCGTCTGACATCCGCATTACCAGCCCGTCACGGGTAATCCCTGCGTTATTGACCAATATGTCGAGCTTGCCGAGCTTCGCTACAGTGTCCGGCACCAGAGCATCGACCTCTTCCGGTTTGGAAAGATCGCATGGCATGACGATATGGCCCTCACCAGCCATATCCGGAATCATCTCCATCAGCACGTGCATACGTGTACCGGAAAGCGCTACAGTCGCGCCTTGCGCAGCCAGAGATTTGGCTATCGCCGAACCGATCCCGCCTGACGCGCCGGTTACCAGAGCAGTCATTCCGCTTAAATCAAACATTCAAAATTCCTTCAAAAATTCACGGTAAGAGAAATGGCACGCTAGCAATGCTAGAGGCTCTTCAGAAAAGCCTCGATATCATTCATTGATATGAGGCTGTGGGTTTCGGCGTCGGGAGCTATCCGTCCGACCATTCCGGTCAGGACCTTGCCGCCAAATTCGACAAATTGCTCGACGCCGGCTTCCGCCATATTGCCGACCGATTCCCGCCAGCGCACGGTTCCGGTGACTTGCTGGACCAGAAGATTGCGAATTTCGTCAGCGTCCGAGACCGGTGCTGCGGTGACATTGGCAAAGACCGGAACAACAGGTGAGAACAGATTCGCTTCCGCCAGCGCTTCTTCCATCGCTTCGGCTGCGGGTTCCATCAAGGAACAGTGAAACGGTGCCGACACCGGAAGCAATATGCCGCGTTTGATTCCATGATCCTTTGCCGCCGCTATCGCGCGCTCGATCGCGCCGATATGGCCGGAGATCACCACCTGGGTCGGGTCGTTATCATTGGCGACGGTACAGACTTCGCCTTCGGCAGACGCGTTGGCCAGTGCCGATGCCTTTTTAATGTCAGCGCCGAGCAAGGCCGCCATGCCGCCCTCGCCCACCGGCACCGCTTTCTGCATCGACTGGCCGCGCAGCTTGAGCAATCCGGCAGTGGTCGTCAGATCGAGGGCTCCGGCTGCGCACAAGGCGCTATATTCGCCGAGGCTGTGGCCAGCAACATAGTCACAGATATCGCCCAGCGACTTGCCGCCATCCTTTTCCATGACCCGGAGGGTAGCAATGGCGTTAGCCATGATCGCCGGCTGGGCGTTCTCGGTCAGGGTCAGCTCATCCAGAGGCCCGTCGCACATCAGCTTGAACAGACTTTGTTCGAGCGCATGATCGACTTCTTCGAATACTTCCCGCGCGGTACTGCTCGCCTCGGCAAGCGCCTTGCCCATGCCGACAGCCTGGCTACCCTGTCCCGGAAAAATAAATGCACGCATGTCGATCCCCAATTCCTAAATATGATTGAGCGAATTAGGCACGATTGATTGGTCATGCAAGCGCCGCGCTCGACAGGTAAAGTCATTGCGCATTTTTAATTGCCCGATTAAGCTCGGTTTATGCGGGGAGAGGACTTCGAAGAAAAACTGGCAGCCTATTGCACCGAAACTTTCGGTGCAGATGGCCAACTCGGCCAATTGCGGCGGCTTTCGGGTGGTGCCAGTATGGAAAGCTGGGGCTTCTCCTACGGCGAGGAACAGCTCGTCCTGCGCCGTCTACCCAATGGTCTTTCCGCTGATGATGACGGATTGCGCGGCGTTCCGCTTGCGACTCAGGCTGATATTATCGAACTGGCCTGCACGGCGGGAGTGACCGCGCCACAAGTTCGCGGCAGACTTCGCCCCGAGCATGGCCTGGGCGAAGGCTTCATCATGACCAAGGCAGAGGGTGAAACCCTGCCCCACAAGATTCTGGGAAATCCGGACTTTGCCGAAGCCGAAAAAAATCTGACGGAGCAATGCGCCCGGGAACTCGCGGCCATCCATCAGATACCGGTGCAGTCCCTACCCGCTTCACTGGAATATTTCTCGCCCGCAGAACTGATTCGGCTCCAGAAGGACAAATATGACGAGATCGGCGGCCAGATCCCGATCTATGAATTTGCCTTCCACTGGCTGAACCAGAATGCGCCGGATGCATCAGACAAAATGCTGGTCCATGGCGATTTTCGCATGGGCAATTTGATGATCGATCATCAAGGGCTCTCAGCAGTGCTCGATTGGGAACTGATCCGGCTCGGCGATCCGGTGCAGGATCTTGCTTATTTGTGCACGCCTAGCTGGCGATTCGGAAATTATGAAAAGCTCGCAGGCGGCTTCGACAGCGCCGAATCTCTAATGCAGGCATATGCCAAAGCAAGCGGCAAGAATGTCGATGCTGATCGCTTTCGCTTCTGGCTCATCTATTCGACGCTGTGGTGGGGCGTGGCCTGCATGGTTATGGGGCAGATCTGGCGCAGCCACGGCGACCGCTCGCTCGAGCGCACCGTAATCGGACGCCGCGTGTCAGAGGTTGAAATCGACCTCGCCTTGCTGCTTGAAGAAATATTGCCAGATCAGCTTTGCACGCCGCTCGACTGGTCGACACCCGACAAGAAGTCCGTGACCGGCGAGACCGGTTATGATGAGCTTCTCATCGCACTCGGAGAATGGAACAGCGGAACTGTCCAGCCCGACCTGCAGGGCCATGACAAATTCCAGTCCAGGGTCGCCGGCAATGCGCTCGGTATCGCCCAGCGTCAGGCAGCATGGGGTCCCGGTTTCCGGGATGCCGCGCAAGCCCGGCTCGCTGCGATCGGCTATGAGCACGAACAGCTGTGCACTGGCCTCGCAAACGGGGATATCGAGATCACCGCTCCGGATATCTGGAACCATCTGCGACTTTCCGCTCTTGAACGCCTGTCTATCGATCAACCCAAATATGCCGGCCTCAAGGTCGCGCTAAACGAATGGAGTCCGTCATGACCAGTTTCGAAATTCCGCAAGAGATTGAAGATTATCTGGACGTCCTTGATGACTTCATCGAGCGGGAGATTAAACCGATCGAACAGCGCGACGACAATATCCGCTTTTTCGATCACCGGCGCGAAGATGCGCGGACCAATTGGGAAAATCAGGGACTGCCGACTGAAGAATGGGAAGCGCTCTTGGGAGAAATGCGGCAGGTTGCGGATGCCGCCGGTCATTTTCGCTATGCCTTGCCCGAAGAATTTGGCGGGCAGAACGGCACCAATCTCGGCATGGCCCGGATCCGCGAACATCTCGCCCACAAGGGCCTTGGCCTGCACAATGATCTGCAGAATGAAAATTCGATTGTCGGCAATCTGGTCCAGCCCCTGATGCTGCGCGACTTTGGCACAGAGCAGCAGAAGCGCGATTATATCCCGGGGATGCTGGCGGGCAAAATCGGCTGGTGCTTCGGACTGACCGAAGAAGATCACGGGTCGGATGCGACATGGATGGATACGACCGCCATCCCCGTTGCGCACGACGGAGTTGATGGCTGGCTGATCAACGGCAACAAAATGTGGACCACCGGCCTGCACAAGGCTTCCCATGTCATGACCTTTGCCAGGCACAGCGGCAAGGATGGAGATGCCAAGGGAATCGGCTGTTTCATCGTCCCGGTCGATGCACCAGGCTTTGAAATCGGTGAATATATGTGGACATTGAACATGCCCACAGACCACCCGAAATGTTCCTATAAAAATGTCTGGATTCCTGCCGATGCGGTGCTCGGAGATCTGGAGATGGGCCTCGCTTGTGCCCAGCATTTTGTCCACGAAAACCGCATACGCCAGGCGGCCTCTTCGCTCGGTGCGGCGCAATATTGTATCGATGAATCGGTGAAATATGCCGGCGAACGCAAACCCTTCGGCAAGCCCTTATCGGTCAATCAGGGAATCCAGTTCCCGTTGGTCGAGCTCCATACGGAAGCAGCGATGCTCCGCCAGTTGATTTACGCGACCGCCGCCAAGATGGACACGATGCCGAAACCCGACGTCGCCAAATATCTTTCCGCCCAGGTCAGCATGTGCAACTATCGCGCGAACCGGCTGTGCTGCGATGCCGCTGATCGCGCGATGCAGGTCCACGGCGGTATGGGCTATTCCCGCCACAAGCCGTTCGAGCATATCTACCGGCATCACCGCCGCTACCGGATCACCGAAGGCGCAGAAGAGATCCAGATGCGTAAAATCGGCGGCGATATGTTCGGGTTTCTCGGCCGCAAGAAATAGCAATTCATGGTTGCATCATCAGGCTGATCGTTCATTATCCAGACGAATAGTTGCAACAAATCAGGTAGTTCGGACGATGCAGGAACAGTTGATTGATCGTATTTATGAATGTTCCGTGGTGCCGGAGCTCTGGCCTGACGTGCTGGATGAACTGGCGCAGATAACCGATTCGATCGGCGGCATGCTGTTTTCCGCCCGCAAAGCGGTAAACTGGACGGCTTCGGAAAGTGTGTTCGATGCGTTCGACACTTATGTCAAAGACGGCTGGTTCGAGAAATGCCCCCGGCGGACTTGCATGATGGGCAAATCCCAACCGACATTTTTCGTCGAACAGGATTTCTGGAACGAAGAGGAACTGGCCAACAATCCCTTTTACCGGGATTTCTTTCATCCGCGCGGTCTCGGCTGGTCGGCGGGGACGCTTCTGCAAATGCCGACCGGAGACAATATTGTCTTCAGCATCGAACGCCAGCTCGACCAGGGACCGATCGAACGCAATCACGTCGACCGGCTGAACGAACTGCGTCCGCATCTGTTGCGCAGCGCATTTGTTTCGACCAGACTCGGCCTGCAACGCGCGCAAGGCGCCAGCGAAACACTTGCAAAATTCGGCCTGCCCGCCCTGGTTCTCGACGCCGAGGGCAAATTTGTCGAAGCCAATGACCGGGCCCAATCCGTTGCCGACTATGTGAAATTCAACGAAGCGGGTCGCCGCGTGGCTTTTTCGGATCGGCGTTCGGAGGCCTTTTTAACTAACGCATTGAAAACATTGAACGTCGTTGCCTCGACCGACAGTCTTTCCTTCCCGATCCGCAATCAGGACGGCAATGCGGTTTTCGTCGGCCACGTCATGCCCATCACGCTGGCGGCCCACGATATTTTTGCCAATAGCTATGCTCTTCTATTCTTCACCCCGCTGGACCAGACGCGGGCACCGTCGACCGATCTGATGCGAAGCCTGTTCGACATGACCGTGGCCGAAACCCGCATCGCCAAAGGTCTGGTAAAAGGCCGGACGCTGGCGGAAATTGCGGAAGACGGCAGCGTATCGATCACCACCGTACGATCGCAACTGAGCAGCATCCTCGAAAAGACCGGATGTGGTCGTCAGGCCGAACTGGTCGGACTGCTTGCCAATATCGCACTCGGTCAAAGCGACGAGATACCGGACAGCTAGGCCAACTGCACCTAGCGAGAACCCACCCAGGCAACAGGGTTGCTGCTTTCAAAAGACCATGAATATTCCCGGCTTTCATCCATTTGAATGATGAACCGTCTTTTTTCCTCGCGCATAAACAGTTTCACGGTTCCTCGACGGGGGAGCCAAGTTTCTCCGCTTGAAAAGCGGATATATCTGCACAGGGAGCTAGAATATCATGACCAAGTCACAATTTATCTCGACATCATCCATCGCCTTTGCCGCAATGATCGCTTTCGGCGCGCCGGCACAGGCGGCAAAGCAAGCAACGGTCGAGCTGACGCATTGCGATGCAAGCTATGGCACGATTGCTGTGGTCGAGGGCGATACACAGGGCTGGAGCAAATTCGGACTGGGCAGCCCGCGCGAACTGGTGACAGCCATTGCGCAGCAATCCGGCTGTTTCGAGGTTCATAGCGCCGCAAGTGCGGCGCCGGCAGACTTTCTCGTCAATGTCATCGCCGGTGACAAGGAAGAGGTAGACCAGGGCGTACAGGCAGCAAAAGGGCTCGCGACCGATGCCTTCGTCCGCTCCGGCGCAGCCGGGCAGATGCTCGGCAGAGTACCGGGTGCCGGCGCGCTTATGGGCATGTTCGGCGGGCTGGGCGGCAAGAAAAAAGTCGTCGCAGCGGGTATTCGCGTTGTCAGCCCCGCCAACGGCCAGACCCTGGTTGCCGGAACCGGAGAGGTGAAAAAATCGACACTGTCTTTTGCCGGTGGCACGCCCTGGATAGCTGGCGCGAACACGGCGGGCTATGCGGACTCCAAAGATGGCAAGATGCTGACCGAGGCGTTCATCATCGCCTATAATAGCGTCGTTTCCCAGGCCGGCGCGCTATCGGCTGTTCAAGTGGCAGCGCCTGCGGCCGAAGCGAGCGCGACATATACGGTGGCGATCGACACGAACCTTTACGCCAGCGCCAACAAAAGCGCCGACAAGGTCCGCGCATTACGCGCCGATACCGAATTGACACCAACCGGCAGCAAAGCCGGCCTGTTTGTCGAGGTCAGCGACAATTACGGCACGAAAGGATGGGTTTCGGTGGAAGACTTGCGATAATAGCGACCCGATCGCAAGACTGGCATCGTCTGGAAGGGCGCTCTTCGAACGGAGAGCGCCCTTTATTATTCGATAAGATTACGCCCAACATTCCTTTTGATACAGGCGGCCATATCCAGCCATTGCGACAAGATAATTCCGTGTCCCCGACGGCCCCTTGCATTCCCTCGCCAATTACGCCATAGGCCCCGCTTCCGCGTGAACCGGCCTGTCCGACTCACCTGGAAAAAGAAGAAAGCCGGAGGGGCGTTCGCATGGTGCGGCGTCAGCGATCGGCGGTAAATGAAGGAATGATTGCATGCCAATGTATGAGCATGTCTTCCTTGCGCGACAGGATCTGAGCCAGTCTCAGGTTGATGCTCTTGCGCAGGAAGCCACCAAAATTGTTGAATCCAACGAAGGCAAGGTCGTACTGACCGAAACCTGGGGCCTGCGTACGCTCGCCTACAAGATCCAGAAGAACCGCAAGGCTCATTACGTCATGCTGCGTCTCGATGCACCCGGCAGCGTTATTCTGGAACTCGAACGCCAGACCCGGATCAACGAAGATGTTATCCGTTTCCTGACCATCCGCGTCGACGAGCATGAAGAAGGCCCGTCCGTGATGATGCGTAAACCCGACCGCGATCGCAAACCGCGTCGCGATTTCGACAATAATTAAGCCAGAGAAGGAGTTAAAACATGGGACGTCCATTTTTCCGTCGCCGCAAAAGCTGCCCCTTTTCCGGCAAAAACGCCCAACCAATCGACTATAAAGACGTGAAGACGCTGCAGGGATTCATTTCCGAACGCGGCAAGATCGTACCAAGTCGTATCACCGCAGTTTCAGCCAAGAAGCAACGCGAGCTTTCCAAAGCTATCAAACGCGCTCGCCACATTGGCCTCCTGCCTTACCTCGTGAAATAGGAGCGAAACAATGGATATTATTTTGCTTGAACGCGTAGAGAAACTCGGCAGCATTGGCGACATCGTCACCGTCAAAAACGGCTATGCTCGCAATTTTCTACTGCCTAACAAAAAGGCCCTTCGCGCCAATGCGGCGAACAAGAAGGTCTTTGAAGCCAACCGCCAGCAAATCGAAGCTGACAATGAAACGAAGCGCAAGGAAGCCGAAGCGGCATCCGGTAGCATCGATGGCAAGCAGATCGTATTGATCCGTGCATCGTCCGCGAGTGGACAGCTATACGGTTCTGTGTCGGTTCGCGACATTATCGAAGCGCTGAACGCTGACGGCAAGGGCACCGTGGTAGAAAAAAGCATGGTCATTCTGGAAAAACCGATCAAGACCCTCGGTGTTTTCGATGTCCGCGTTCGTCTCCACCCGGAAGTCAATGTCAACATTCAGGCCAATGTCGCCCGTTCTGACGACGAAGCTGACATGCAAAAAGACGGCGTCGACGTGATCGCTCAAATGTTTGAAGACGATCAGGCCGAACTGGCTGCCAACGCTCTTGCACCTGACAGCGAAGACGATGCTGAAGAAGCTGGCGAAGAAGCCACTGCGGAAGCATCTGCTGAGACCACAGAAACAGAAGAACAGGACGATACCGAAACCAAGGAATAGTCCTATTCTGACTTTGATATTGAAAACCCGGGTCCGGAACGTCGCAAGACGGTTCACCAGACCCGGGTTTTTTCGTTGGAGGCTCGAGTGAGCAACGATTGGCAGTCCCTTTTTGCAAAAGATGCGTCGCTTTTCCCGCATCTGGCTGATCTGCAGAAGGAGCAGGTCTTGCTGTCGACAATGAGTGAAACGGCATTCCGCCAGGCCAGCTTCCTCGACCAACGTATATTTACCCCCGATCTTGCACGGCAGGTCATGTCCTGGGCGGACGTAGCATCCGTGCCGCTCGCGCGCCTCTCCAAGCCACAATATATTTTCCATATCGGCCATGTCGGATCGACTCTGATCTCGCGGCTTCTGGGTGAGCTCGATGGCATATTGGCGCTTCGCGAACCGGCGATATTACGGCAACTGGCCGACGTCCATGTCAACAATCCCGCTGGAATCGGCTGGACCGGTGACGAGCAGGCCAAGCGGCTCGACCAAGTGGAAAACTGGCTTTCGCGAGTGTTTCACGCCAATCAGCGG
The DNA here is from genome assembly GCF_036963705.1 of Parasphingorhabdus sp. Lineage (GTDB taxonomy): Bacteria > Pseudomonadota > Alphaproteobacteria > Sphingomonadales > Sphingomonadaceae > Parasphingorhabdus. The sequence continues at coordinate 25,323 of NZ_JBALUT010000023.1, forward strand.
GTGATGATCAAGGCGAGCAGCTTTGTCAGTCCCCTGGCCCGCCATCTGTTAGCTGATTCAGGCACTGCGCTCTTCCTGTTCGCTTCCCGCAAACGCTATCTGCAGACCATATTGGCCGGCGATGCGTCGAAACAGGAAGCGACTGCGCTGGCCGACCTCAGGCTGAACCGCCTCGAGCAGCATTGTGGGCAACCTGTCGGGACCAAAGAGTCGCTGACGCTTGCCCAAACCGCCGCTCTGGGATGGCTGTGCGAGATGGTCACGCTCTGTGATGCGGAGGTCCATTGTCCGGATGCGAAAATTGCGTGGATGGATTTTGATCATTTCCTGAGTCAGCCCGCAGAATATTTGCAAGTGGCGGCCGATCACTTCGGCACAAGCCTTGCCTTGGATCAGGCCCAAAGCCTCGTGTCCGGATCGATCATGACCAGCTATTCCAAGGCCCCCGAATATGATTATAGCGCATCGTTGCGCGAAGAGCTTTTGGCCGAGGCAGGGCAAATTCATGCTGACGATATCACTCAGACACTGCTATGGATCGATCAATTGGCGCGGCAACATCCCAAAGTGGCGGCCGCGATAGCAACAGCGGAAATGAAACGATAATGTTCAAGCAACTCAACTTACTGGATCAGGCTCAGGTCAACGAACTGAAACAAATTGCAGCGAAGGCACAATTTGTCGATGGCAAGATCAGCAACCCGCACAGCAAGGTGAAGAATAATCTCCAACTGCACGATGTCGAAGGCTATAAAAAGTCCTCGAAGATCCTGCTCGACGCATTGATGGCCAATCGCGAGTTTGTCGATTTTGCCTTTCCCGAGAAAGTCGCTCCGCCGCTTATCACGCGGTATCAGCCCGGCATGAACTACGGATTGCACGCCGACAGCGCGATCATTCCATTGCCCGACGATCCGCTCCGGTCCGACTTGAGCTGCACGATATTTCTAAGCGACGTGAAGGATTCCACCGGCGGTGCTCTCCACGTGACACAGGGCGAGGCCAGTATGCGGTTCAAGGGGCCTCCGGGTACCGCGATCGTCTATCCGTCCTCGACGCTTCACGAGGTTGAACCTGTCACCGAGGGTGAACGGATGGTTGCCATCACCTTCATCCAGAGCAAAATCCCGGATGTTACCAACCGCAACCTGCTATACGAACTGAACGAAGTCGCCGCGCTGGAGGGGCTTAACATGTCGCATGCAAATTATACCCGCCTGCAGGCGATACAATATAATCTGATGCGGAAGTGGATGCGCTGAGCGGGTTTTGGCTCAATAGCCCATCAGGCTCATCACTTCCTTGCGGCTGCGTGCATCTTCCATAAAACAACCATGTAGACGACTGGTGGTCATCTTGACACCGGGTGTACGGACCCCGCGCGCGGTCATGCAGCTGTGGCTGGCTTCGATCACCACCGCAACGCCGTCGGGTTTCAGGTTTTCCCAAATACATTCCGCGACTTCAGCGGTCAGCCGTTCCTGCACTTGCAGCCGACGGGCAAAGCCGTGGAGCACGCGGGCGAGCTTGGAAATACCGACGACCTTGTCACGCGGCATATAGGCGATGCTGGCCTTGCCGATGATCGGCGCCATATGATGTTCGCAATGCGAGTGGAACGGGATATCCTTGAGCAGCACCAGCTCGTCATAGCCGCCGACTTCTTCGAAAGTACGGGCGAGGTGCATCGCGGGATTCTCCGCATAACCTTCGCAATATTCCTTCCACGCCCGCGCCACGCGTTTCGGCGTGTCGATCAGCCCTTCCCGCTCCGGATCCTCGCCGGCCCAGAGGAGCAGCGTCTTCACCGCTTCTTGGACTTCATCAGGTACCGTAATTTTCTGCGCTTCGCGCTCGGCAAGCGCATCGACGATGGAATGGGAATAATCGGCCAATACAGGTCCTTCGGTTTATCGGGTGCAATGCCGATAAACTACGCTAGCTGCGAGCCATGCGCAAGTGCACCTTGGTGCATCTTTTGAAGTGCATGGTCTGACAAAAAGGAAGGTGGTGCGCCCAGAGAGATTCGAACTCCCGACCCCTTGATTCGTAGTCAAGTACTCTATCCAGCTGAGCTATGGGCGCTAACCAGACGGTGCAGATAGGGGGTGAATTCTCCGCTGGCAACCCATAATTTGCCTTGTTGGTCCCACAATCCGAACTATCTTGTCACATCTGCTCTTCGAGCCCGATGCCGAGCGCATTGTCAGGCAGAACTCGCTTGCCTTCAGCGCTCCGCATCCGGTGCGAAGCAACCTATATCATTTGCGAAGAGCCGCCTGCGCCGCCGCTAGCCGAGCGATTGGCACACGATAGGGCGATGCGCTGACATAATCCAAGCCGGTCTTTTCGCAAAAGGCGATCGAGGCGGGATCACCGCCATGTTCGCCGCAAATCCCGAGTTTGATATCGGGGCGGGCTGCCCTGCCCCGTTCTGCTGCGATTTCAATCAGTTGGCCGACGCCTTCGATATCGAGACTGACGAACGGATCGCGCGGAAAAATGCCCTTGTCGACATATTGGGTCAGGAAGCGCCCGGCATCGTCGCGGGAAACGCCCAAAGTGGTCTGGGTCAGATCATTGGTGCCAAAGCTGAAAAACTGGCCATGTTCGGCGATCGCGCCGGCCATCAGGGCGGCGCGCGGCAGTTCGATCATCGTGCCGACGAGATATTCTATCTCGCGGCCTTTTTCGGCGAAGACTTCCTTCGCCATCCGGTCGACCACATCTTTCATCAATTCCAGCTCGCGCGCGGTGGCGACGAGTGGGATCATGACTTCAGGAATCGGCGCTTCGCCGCTGGCTTCTGCGACTTCACAGGCCGCTTCGAAGATCGCCCGTGCCTGCATTTCATAGATTTCGGGATAAGTGACGCCGAGACGGCAACCGCGGTGGCCGAGCATCGGATTGAACTCGTGCAATTCATTGGCCCGCTGTTTCAGCGTTTCAACGCCGACATTGGCGGCTTTCGCGACTTCTTCAAATTCCGACTGGTGATGCGGCAGAAATTCGTGCAGCGGCGGATCGAGCAGGCGGATAGTGACCGGCAGGCCGACCATAACCTCGAAAATCTGGCGGAAATCGTTGCGTTGTTCCGGCAGCAGTTTCGCTAGTGCAACCCGGCGACCCGCTTCGTCCGGTGCCAGGATCATCTGGCGAACGGAGGTAATCCGCGCCGCATCAAAGAACATATGCTCGGTGCGGCAGAGACCAATTCCCTCGGCACCGAAATCGCGCGCAACTTGGCAATCGAGCGGGGTTTCCGCATTGGTGCGGACGCCAAGGCGGCGGACCTTGTCGGCCCAGACCATCAGGACGCCGAAATCGCCGACCAGCTCGGGCTGGATTGTGTCGACCCGGCCGGCCATGACCTGACCATTGCTGCCGTCGATGGTCAGCATATCGCCTTCCTTGAGCTCGCGGTCGCCGACCTTCATGATCTTGGTTTCATTGTTGATCGAAACCGTGCCGGCGCCGGAAACGCAAGGTCTTCCCATGCCTCTGGCGACCACGGCAGCATGTGACGTCATGCCGCCACGCGCCGTCAAAATGCCCTTGGCGGCATGCATTCCGTGAATATCTTCAGGCGAAGTCTCGGTGCGCACCAGAATGACATCATCGCCCATTTCGGTACGCCGTTCTGCGGTGTCGCTGTCAAAGACGATGAAGCCGCTAGCCGCGCCGGGAGAAGCCGGCAGGCCGGTTGTCAGCACATCGCGCTTGGCTTCTGGATCCAGCGTCGGGTGGAGCAGCTGGTCAAGCGCCATCGGATCGACGCGCAATACCGCTTCTTCTTCGGTAATCAGGCCATCATGGGCCATATCCACCGCGATTTTCAATGCCGCCTTGGCGGTACGCTTGCCGGAGCGGGTCTGAAGCATCCACAATTTGCCGCGCTCGACGGTAAATTCGATATCCTGCATGTCGCGATAATGGCGTTCGAGTAGATCGAAAACGTCCGTCAATTCCTTGTACGTCTCCGGCATCGCCTCTTCCATCGACAGCGGCTTGGCACCCGCCTCTTCGCGCGCGGCCTTGGAGAGATATTGCGGTGTACGGATACCGGCGACGACATCCTCGCCCTGGGCGTTGATCAGCCATTCGCCATAATAAGCGCTGTCGCCGGTCGACGGGTTGCGGGTGAAGGCGACGCCGGTCGCGCTGGTTTCGCCCATATTGCCGAAGACCATCGCCTGTACATTGACCGCGGTGCCCCATTCGGAGGGAATGTCGTTGAGACGGCGGTAGACCTTGGCCCGATCCGCCTGCCAACTGCCGAATACGGCGCTGACTGCGCCCCATAGCTGGTCATTGACGTCTTGCGGGAATGGTTTGCCCCAGAGCTTTTCTACCAGGCTCTTATATTCCGCAACCAGAGCCTTCCAATGTTTAGACTCCATCTCGGTATCGGTAAAGAAGCCGTTGTCTTCCTTGATGATTTCCAGCGCTTCCTCGAACGCGTCATGGTCGAGCTGAAGCACGACGTCGGAATACATCTGGATGAACCGGCGGTAGCTGTCCCAGGCGAAACGTTCGTCGCCGGAGGTTTTGGCAAGGCCTTCGACGGTCTCGTCATTGAGACCGAGATTGAGCACGGTGTCCATCATGCCGGGCATCGAGGCGCGGGCGCCGGAGCGCACCGAAACCAGCAGCGGATCGCCCGCATTGCCAAATGTCTTGCCGGTCACCGCCTGAATATGGGCCACGCCCTGCGCGACTTCGGCGTTGAGACTTTCGGGATAAGCGCCGTCATTGTTCATATATTCGGTGCACATTGCCGTGGAGATCGTGAACCCCGGTGGTACCGGCAACCCGATATTGGCCATTTCGGCTAGATTGGCCCCTTTGCCGCCGAGCAGGTTGCGGGCTTCTGTTTTGTCAGATGGCGCGCCATCTGCGTCCATGCCGCCACCGAAACGATATACATATTGGGTCATTCTAGCTCTAAACTCCATATGTTAGCCCCTCCTCTTCAGAGGAGGGGTTGGGGTGGTGTCGTGCCACCAAGAGATTCGGAAAGCGGCATCGAGCCACTTTCCTCATATCCCACCCCTGGATCCCCTCCATTGAAAGGGAGGGGTAAATTGCTCTGGTCTACCGCAAAATCTCGCTGACGAGCTTTACAAACTTTACACTGTTATGAATCAAATATCTTCTAGCCCTCGATCTTCGAAAAATCAGCAACTTGGTGGACGGCGTTACGAAAGCGCGCGAGCAGGGCTAGCCGGGCTTCGCGCTTTGCTTCGTCTTCGTCGTTCACGGTCACATCCTCGAAAAACTGGTCAATCGGTCCGCGCAGCGCCGCGAGCGCGGTCATCGCGGTTTCAAATTGCTCGGCGGCGATCGCAGCGGTGACTTCCGGCTGCGCCGCGTCGAGCGCGTCGATCAGGGCCTTTTCCGCTATTTCGGGCGTGTAGGAAAGCGGTTTTGCATCACCCTGCTCCGCGCTGCCCGGCGCTTCCTTCTTCAATATATTCGAAGCTCGCTTGTAACCGGCGAGCAGGTTCACGCCATCCGTAGTTTCGACAAAAGCCTGCAAAGCCTTAACCCGGGCGAGCAAGCGCACCAGATCGTCTTCTCCGCCAAGAGCAAACACCGCGTCGATCAGATCGTGCCGGACCCCTGCCTCGCGTTGCTGCACTTTTAATCGGTCGGCGAAGAAATCGAGAAGTTTACCCCGACTCATTGTCAGTCCAGCAGGGCTTTCAACAAGCCAATTCTGAGCATTTTCGATGGCAACTTCCAACGGAATCCGGAGGTTGTTTTCCTGTATTAACGACACCACCCCAAGGGCAGCACGCCGCAAGGCAAAGGGATCTTTAGAGCCAGTTGGAGGCAAGTCGACACCGAAGAATGCTCCGAGAGTATCAAGCTTGTCCGCCAAACTCACGAACACAGTCACCGGATCGGTCGGCACATCATCGCCCTGCCCGACCGGCTTGTAATGATCTCTGATTGCGTGTGAGACTTCTACCGGAAGTCCTTCTTTCTCTGCATAATAGCCGCCCATCAAGCCTTGCAGCTCGGGGAACTCGCCGACCATTTCGGTGACGAGATCAGCTTTGCAGAGACGTGCGGCCTGCTTGGTCTGTTCTGGGTCGGCACGGAGTAACCCAGTCCCTTCTAAAGACGCCAACCACTCAGCCAGCTTGGCTACACGCTCTACCTTGTCGGCAACCGTTCCCAATTTCTCGTGGAACACAATGTTGCTCAATTTCTTCGCATGATCCTCCAACTTGGTCTTCTGGTCAAGTTCCCAGAAGAATTTGGCGTCGGAGAGCCGCGCGGCGAGGACTTTTTCATTCCCCGCTGTAATTGCCTTGCCGCCATCGCTGGCGTCGATATTTGCCGTGCAGACGAAATTCGGGGCGAGAGCGCCCTGTTTGTCGCGGCAGATGAAATATTTCTGGTTCACCCGGGCGGTCAGCTGGATCACTTCCTCGGGGACATCGAGAAACGCAGGATCGAACGACCCGAGCAACGGCACCGGCCATTCGGTCAGACCGGCGTTTTCGATCACCAGGCCTTCGTCTTCGACCAGGTCAAGACCGGCATCGGCTGCGGCCTTGGCGGCACCATCGCGAATGATATTCTGGCGCTCTTCGTGATTGACCAATACGTGACAGGCCCGCAGTTTTTCGACATAATCACCGGCATTACCGATGGTGATCATGCCGTCATGATGAAAGCGGTGGCCGACAGTCTGGCAACCCGACGTCACGCCGTCAATTTCGCATTCGACCAGTTCATCGCCCAATATAGCGACGATCCCGCTGAGCGGCCGCACCCAGCGCAGGCTTTCGGTCGAGCTGCTCGCATCGCCCCAGCGCATCGCCTTGGGCCAGGGGAAAGCTCTGATGATCGCCGGAATGGCTTCCGCCAATACGTCCTTGGTATCACGGCCCGGCTTGTTGATCACTGCAAAATAGGTCGGGCGCCCCTTGACGTCACGGACTTCGAGCTGGTCCCGGGTGACGTCATTCTTGCGGCAGAAACCGTCAACCGCCTGATCGGGCGCCGCTTCGGGCGGGCCCTTGGCTTCCTCGCTGACCGCTTCGGTTTGCGCGGGCAGGTCTTTAGCGACCAGAGCAAGACGCCGTGGCGTCGAATAAACGGTGATCGCGCCGGCCTTGAGGCCCGCTGCGGTCATTTGTTCGGCGAACAGCCGTTCGAGGTCGATGCGCGCTTTTGCCTGCATGCGGGCGGGGATTTCTTCGGAGAGCAGTTCGAGGAGGAAATCGGTCATGATGGCAAACCGTCATTCCAGCGAAGGCTGGAATCCAACCCGCCTTGCGTGGGAGAACCGCACTTGGTTTGGACCCCAGCCTGCGCTGGGGTGACGAGTGTCAGAAGAATGATCACGCTGTCCACCCGTTCTTTTCCATATGCGCTTCACAGCTGCCCTTGGCCAAATCCCGGACGCGGCCCATATAGCTGGCGCGTTCCTGAACGCTGATGACGCCGCGCGCCTGCAACAGATTGAATACGTGGCTCGCCTTGATTGCCTGCTCGTAGGCCGGGATCGGGAGTTTTGCTTCGAGGCAATTCTCGCATTCGCCGACCGCCTTGTTGAACAGGTCGAACAAGGTCTCGGTATTGGCGACCTCGAAATTCCATTCCGACATCTGCTTCTCGTTGTCGAGGAAGATATCGCCGTAAGACACTCCATTGCCGTTGAAATCCAGATCGTAGACGCTGTCGACATTCTGGATATACATGGCCAGCCGTTCGAGGCCGTAGGTCAGTTCGCCAGCGACCGGCTTGCAGTCAAAGCCGCCCATTTGCTGGAAATAGGTGAACTGGGTAACTTCCATGCCGTCGCACCAGACTTCCCAGCCGAGGCCCCAGGCGCCAAGCGTCGGGCTTTCCCAGTCATCCTCGACAAAGCGGATATCGTGCAGCATCGGATCGATGCCGATCGCGACCAGACTGTCGAGATAGAGTTGCTGGATGTCCGGCGGCGATGGTTTGAGCACCACCTGATATTGATAATAATGCTGAAGCCGGTTCGGATTTTCGCCATAGCGGCCATCGGTCGGACGGCGGCAGGCCTGGACAAAGGCCGCGTTCCACGGATCAGGTCCCAACGCGCGCAGGGTTGTAGCGGGATGGAACGTCCCTGCCCCCATTTCCATGTCATAGGGTTGCAGGATCACGCAGCCCCGATCGCTCCAGTAATTATGGAGTTTCAGGATGATCTGCTGGAAGCTTAGAGGCTTCGTATCGGCCAAGATGAAGACTTTCTTCGCGAGTGCAATATTTACGCGCTGCTTTGGCGAAGGAGGGCACTAGGGTCAAGGGAGGAGTTCCCTCTGGCGGGGATAAAAATGTCATCCCAGCGCAGGCTGGGGCCCAAACAAATTTGCGACTCCCCCGATCGAGCGGATTAGACCCCAGCCTACGCTGAGGCGACAGACTCTATTCCGCCGCCACCAATTCTTCTGCTCGCTCGACCGTAACCGGAGTCGCATTCAGTACCGCATTGCCGGACAAGCGGTCATAGCTTGTTGGATCGGTCAGATCGTTGATTGAAACCCCCGGCTTCTCCCGCGCCACCGACAGACCGACGCCCTTTCGTCCGTGACCGAAGCCATGCGGGATAGACACCACACCGGGCATGACGTCGTCATTCACCTCGACCGGGATATCGATGCTGTTAACCCGGCTGGTGACCGTCGCCATGCCGCCATCGATCAGGCCGCGAGCCATGGCGTCATCGGGATGGATCATCAAAGTACAGCGATCCGGCCCCTTGAGCAGGCGCTTGCTATTGTGCAGCCAGCTGTTGTTCTGGCGGACGTGGCGGCGACCGATCAGGCGCAGCACATCGGGCCGCTCGGTTTCGAGCGAAGCGGCGAAATGCTCAAGTTCGGCGAGGAAATCGGGATGGGCGCACTGGATCATGCCATTTTCGGTGCGCAGCCGTTCGGCCATACATGGTTGCAGCGGTCCGAGATCGATACCGTTGGGCGCGGCCTCTACCTCGGCCAGAGTCAAACCTGCAGGAGAGCTTTGCAACATATTGTCGAGGACATCGCGCGGTATGCGGATATTGGGGATATCCTGCCCGTCCTGCGCCAATATCGCCAGACTCAGTTCCGCGACAATCTCCCAGTCCGATTTCTCGCCATCCGGCATATCAAAGATCGCCGGCGAGTAGCTGGCATAGTTGCGGATCGCGAGCGGCCCGAAGAAAAACGGATAATGGTCCTTCTCCAGCGGCCCGCAAGGCGGCAATATATAGTCGGCGTGGCGACTGGTCGCGGTGACATACATGTCGAACGAGACCATCAGGTCGAGACGTTCGAGCGCGCGGTCCAGCTTTGCGCCATCCGGTGCCGACAGAACCGGATTTCCGGTCAGCACGAACAATGACCTGATCCGCTCCTCGTCGTCGCGCAGCATTTCATCGGCAAAGGTTATCGTCGGAAGCTCCCCCATGATCGACGGCATCGTGCCCCGCACAGTATCGACGGTGCGCACCGATCCCCTGCCAACCAGATTGATCGTATCGAGTGCAGGCTGCGGGACCATCGTGCCACCGACCCGGTCGAGATTTCCGGAGGCGATATTGATGATCTGGATCAGCCACTGGTTGAGCGTCCCGAATTCGCAGACCGAAACGCCCATCCGGCCATAGAGCGCAGCAGGCTGGTCCGCGGCCAGTTGCGCGGCCATTTCCTGCATGGTGGCGACCGATATACCGCAATGGGCAGCGAGCTGATCCATATCGAAGCCGGCTATCGCCGGTTCGATGGCGCTCCAGCTGTCATCGAGCAGATCATCGACGCGGGACGTATCGACCAGCCCGCCATCGAAAATGCTTTTCAAGATCCCGATGATCAAGGCGGTATCGGTTCCCGGCTTCACGAAGTGATGCGCGTCGGCGATCTTGGCGGTTTCGGTCCGGCGCGGGTCGACGACGATCAGCTGACCATCGCGCGCCTGCATTGCCTTCACCCGTTTTTTGAAGTCGGGCACCGTCCAGATGCTGCCATTGGAGGCCACCGGATTGCCACCGATGATCACCAGATACTGGCAACGATCGATATCGGGCACGGCGGCGAGGCTGACATGGCCGTACATATGATATTGCACGACATGATGCGGGATTTGATCCAATGTCGAAGCCGAATAGATATTTTTCAGACCCATGGCCCGGCGTAGCTGGCCGACTTGGGTGGAGAGCGCATAATCATGCGCGCCGGGATTGCCTGCATACATTGCGGGTTTGGCGCCTTGCCCCTTAAGCGCGACAAATTTCGCAGCAATTTCCGTAAAAGCCTGTTCCCAGCCAATTTCCTGCCACTGGCCATCCACTTTCTTCACCGGCTTGTGCAAACGGTCGGGATCATCCTGCAAATCCGCGATCGCGGTTGCCTTGGGGCAAATATGCCCCCTGCTCAGCACATGATCGGGATTGCCCTTGATCGAGAGTATTTCGCGCCCCTCGACCTCCACCAACAAGCCGCAATTGGCTTCGCAAATATGACAGGTGCGGGCGTGGATCATGCTCATCAGGGGATCTCCTATATTTAATCATCCGGTTAACAGATTTGTAAGGCGGGTGCCAGTACCACCGGACCATCACTCAAATTTCACTGGGCATTTGCCGATAATTGTTGAATGTAGCCCTTTCCAATCTCTCTCGGAGCAACTTATTCATGGCGCGTCGCTGGCTTTCCACGGTTTTACTCTTCCCCCTGTATCTGACGCTGACCGCCTGCCCGGCTACCCAGAAAGATATCGCGAGTGTGAGCAGCAATGCCGCTCCTGCAGCCCCTGCCGCGCCTGCGGCCATCCCCGATGATCCCGATCCCGCGCTCTGGGTGATCAAGGATGATGACACGACCATCTATCTGTTCGGCACCGTCCATATTCTGAAGCCAGGAATGTCCTGGTTCGACGAAGCGGTGAAAGAAAGTTTCGACGCGTCGGATGAACTGGTCATCGAAATGATCAAACCCGACCCAGCGGTGATGGCAAAAATTGTTACCGATCTGGCAATCGATACAAGCGGTGTATCGCTGCGAGACAAATTGACCGCAGAAGACCGTGCAGACTTTGAAGCGGTCATGACCAAATTCGACCTGCCGGTCGCCGCGTTCGATCCGCTCGACCCGTGGTTCGCCAGCGTCAATCTCTCGCTGATACCGCTGATGAAAAACGGATATGCGGCCGATCAGGGCGTCGAGGATGAATTGCTGTCGCATGCCAAGGCCCGGGCAATCACGGTCACCGGACTGGAAACCCCGGAGCAGCAATTGGGATTCTTCGACAATTTGCCCGAAGAGGTGCAGATTCGCTTTCTCAACTTCACCGTCGACACCATAGCCGACGCCGCCGACGGCATGGAACAGATGGTCGCGGAATGGGCCAATGCCAATATCGATGCGCTGGGTGCGCTGATGAATGCCGGCATGGAAGACAGGATTTTATACGACACGTTGCTGGTCAATCGCAACCGCACCTGGGCCGATTGGGTCGGCAAGCGAATGGAGCAGCCGGGAACGGTTTTCCTGGCAGTCGGCGCCGGCCATCTTGCCGGAGAAAGCAGCCTTCAGGCTATCCTGGAGCAAAAAGGACTGACTGTAGATCGGATCGAATATTGAAAATTCTCGCTATCGGGCTTCCTTTTGACTGCGGAGGCACCAAATAGGTCCCATGCGTATCCTGGCCCCCATCCTGACTCTATTTGCCGCGTTGATGCTCGGCGCATGCAACAACACGCCCGAGCCCGTGACCCTGAACACGGTCAAGACCGGCACGCCCGCGCTTTGGAAAATCAGCGGCACCCAGCCCGGGCAAATAGGCGTGGCCTATATGTTTGGCACGATCCATATCCTACCCGACGATGTCCAATGGCGGACGCCTGCTCTGGAAGCGGCGATTTTGGAATCGGATCGGCTGGTCATCGAAGTGTTAGGACTGGACGACGCCCAGGGAGCGGCGAAAATATTCTCCCGGCTGGCGATCTCGCCCGGACAGGAAAAGCTGGAGAGGCGGATCAAGCCGTCCTTGCACGATGACCTCGACCGGATCATCGATTCCGCCAATATCCCCGAACGCTCTCTCAACCGGATGGAAACATGGGCCGCCGCGCTTTCGCTGGCTTCCGCGCAAACCAAGGGGCTCGGACTGAACAGCAGCAGCGGTGTGGAGGAGATACTCACGGCCCAATTTACCAAAGCAGGCAAACCGATCGAGGCACTGGAAACCATCGAACTGCAATTGGGCTATTTTGACAAGCTTCCCGAAGAGCAACAACGCCAGATGTTAACCAGCGTGGTTGAAGATTCATCCGATGCACGACAAGATTTTGAAAATCTGTTCAACGCCTGGATGACCGGAAATGTCGAACAAATGGTGACGCTAACCGACACCGGTATTCTGGCCGACCCGACGACTCGTAAATATCTGCTGGTATCGCGCAATCTGGATTGGGTGGAGCAGTTGGACAAGCGCCTGCAAAAGCCCGGTACATCGCTGATCGCGGTAGGCGCAGCCCATCTCGTCGGACCGGATGCGGTGCAGGAAACGCTCGCTAAACGCGGCTATAAAATTGAAAAAATCCAATAATCAGGGCATTGCATGACATTTATATTTGATCGCGAAACCGCGCTAATCGCGCTGGACGACGGCCAGTTCACTATCGAAGCCAGCGATGTATATCGCAATCCGACCGGCATGGCCTTTGGTGGATGGGTGGCAGCGATTGCGGCGCAAGCAGTAGAAATGCTCCCCGAGCGTCGTGGCCCGTTGGTTTCGCAACAAATCATATTCATGACCGGGGTAGGACCGGGCGAGGTCAAAATATCGGTCAAATTGCTCCGCGCCGGTGCATCGACCCAATTCTGGCGCGTGGAACTGTCCCAGAACGGCGCGTTGACCAACGCCGCAGATATCGTGACCAGCACCCGCCGTCCGACCGATATCGACTATCAGGTCGCGATTCCTGAGGCCAAATCACCAGAAGACTCGATCTCCCTGCCATCGGTCAACCCGATGGCTCCGGCATGGGTCTCGCATTATGACCAGCGGATTGCCAAGGGCATGCCCTTCGCGGTCAATGAATCCCCCGAAGCTATGGTCTGGATCAAGGAAGCCGACGGTCGTCCGGTTGACCGGGTCAGTCTATTCTCGATTCTCGATACTCCGATGCCACGGACATTTTTCGTTACCGAACAATTCCGTCCCGGCTCGACCGTATCGATGGCCACCTATATATACGCCAGCGATGAGGATCTGGCTGCGGCAGGCAATGATTTCATGCTTCTGCG
>NZ_JBALUT010000024.1:0-38462 GCF_036963705.1 Parasphingorhabdus sp.
AACCTTCATCGACTCCGGCAACAAGCCGGAATGGATGATCCTCGAAATCATTCCTGTGATTCCACCCGAACTGCGCCCACTGGTGCCTCTGGATGGCGGCCGCTTCGCGACCTCCGATCTCAACGATCTCTATCGCCGCGTGATCAACCGGAACAACCGTTTGAAACGCCTGATGGAATTGCGCGCTCCGGACATCATCGTCCGCAACGAGAAGCGTATGCTTCAGGAATCGGTCGATGCGCTGTTTGACAATGGTCGTCGTGGCCGGACCATCACCGGTGCGAACAAACGCCCGCTGAAATCCTTGTCCGACATGCTCAAGGGTAAACAGGGCCGTTTCCGCCAGAACCTTCTCGGCAAGCGCGTCGATTATTCCGGTCGTTCGGTTATCGTAACCGGTCCGGAACTGAAATTGCATCAATGTGGTCTGCCGAAGAAAATGGCCTTGGAACTGTTCAAGCCATTCATCTACGCGCGCCTCGATGCCAAGGGTCTTTCGATGACGCTCAAGCAGGCCAAGAAATGGGTCGAAAAAGAGCGCAAGGAAGTCTGGGATATTCTCGAAGACGTGATCCGCGAGCATCCCGTGATGCTGAACCGCGCACCAACGCTTCACCGTTTGGGCATCCAGGCGTTTGAACCGGTATTGATCGAGGGCAAGGCTATCCAGCTTCACCCGCTGGTCTGTTCCGCCTTTAACGCCGACTTTGACGGCGACCAAATGGCGGTCCACGTTCCACTGAGTCTCGAAGCCCAGCTGGAAGCGCGGGTCTTGATGATGTCGACCAACAACATCCTCTCGCCAGCAAATGGTAAGCCGATCATCGTTCCTTCGCAGGATATGGTTCTCGGCATCTATTATCTGACAATGGATCGTAAGGGCGAGCCAGGCGAAGGCATGTTGCTTGCCGATATGGCCGAAGTGCATCAGGCACTGGAAATTGGCGCCGTGACCTTGCACTCCAAGATCACCACGCGGGTTCCGCAAACCGATGAAGACGGCAAGCCGATCCTCAAACGTTTCGACACCACACCTGGCCGTCTGCTGATCGCCGAATGTCTGCCGAAATCGCACCTGGTGCCGTTCGACATCGTCAACCGCTTGCTGACCAAGAAAGAAGTCGGCGACGTGATTGACCAAGTCTATCGTCACACCGGTCAGAAAGACACGGTCCTGTTCGCCGATGCGATCATGGGTCTTGGCTTCCGCCACGCTTGTCGTGCCGGTATCTCCTTCGGTAAGGATGACATGATCATTCCGGACTCCAAGGATGCTACCGTCGCCGCTACCCGCGAGCAGGTTGCTGACTATGAGCAGCAATATCAAGATGGTCTGATCACCCAGCAGGAAAAATACAACAAGGTGATCGACGCCTGGTCCCGCTGTGGTGACACGGTTGCGAACGCGATGATGGACGAGCTGGCTGCGACGCCAGAGGACGAACATGGCCGCGAGCGCGAGATTAACGCGATCTACATGATGAGCCACTCCGGTGCGCGTGGTTCGCCAGCACAGATGAAACAGCTGGGCGGTATGCGCGGTCTGATGGCGAAACCTTCGGGCGAGATTATTGAAACACCGATTATCTCGAACTTTAAAGAAGGCCTGACGGTTCTTGAATATTTCAACTCCACCCACGGGGCTCGTAAGGGTCTTGCGGATACGGCGTTGAAAACAGCCAACTCGGGTTATCTGACGCGTCGTCTGGTTGACGTTTCGCAGGATTGTACGATTGTCGAAAATGATTGCGGCACCGAAAATGCGCTGGAGATGAAAGCCATCGTCCAGGGCGGTTCGGTTATCGCATCGCTTGGCGAACGTATCCTCGGCCGGACCATGGCTGAAGATATTATCGACAGCAAAGACGACAGCGTTGTGATCAAGTCCGGCACGTTGCTGGACGAAGCGGCCATCGTCGTGATCGAAGAGCTCGGCATCCAGTCCGCGCGTATTCGTTCGCCACTGGTTTGCGAATCCAAAATGGGCGTATGCGGTACCTGCTACGGTCGTGATCTTGCTCGCGGTACACCGGTGAATATCGGTGAAGCGGTTGGCGTTATCGCGGCTCAGTCGATCGGTGAGCCAGGCACGCAGCTAACGATGCGGACCTTCCACATCGGCGGCGCGGCGCAGCTCAACGAGCAGTCCAATCTGGAATCGGTGGCAGAAGGTAAGGTCGAATATCGCGACATGCCGGTCATCGAAGACAAGAATGGCCGCTTCCTGTCCTTGGCGCGTAGCGGTGTTATCGCCGTGATCGACAATGACGGTCGCGAACGTTCTGCCGATAAGGTGCCTTATGGTACCAGCGTGCTGATCAAGGATGGCGCGGTGGTTCACCTCGGCGATCGTCTGGCCGAATGGGATCCGTTCACGATGCCGATGATCACCGAGAAACCGGGTGTCATCAAATATCAGGACGTCATCGAAGGCAAGACGATGACCGAGCAGACCGATGAAGCCACCGGTATCGCACAGCGTGTGATCACCGAATATCGGGCTTCGGGTCGCGGCGCGAACAAGGAAGACCTTCGTCCACGCATGACTTTGCTCGACGAAAACAGCGGCGAAACCGGTCGCTATCTGCTGGCCAACGGCGCTACGCTGTCGGTCGAAGACGGTCAGAAGGTTGTCGCCGGTGACGTACTCGCACGTGTCTCTCGCGAAGCTGCGAAAACTCGCGATATTACGGGTGGTCTGCCACGTGTGGCCGAACTGTTCGAAGCGCGTATTCCAAAGGATAATTCGATCATCGCGAAAATCGATGGCCGGATTGAATTTGTTCGCGACTATAAAGCGAAGCGCAAGATCGCGATTGTTCCCGAAGAGGGAGAACCAGTCGAATATCTGGTGCCGAAGACGAAAGTCATCGACGTTCAGGAAGGCGATTTCGTCAAGAAGGGCGACAATCTGGTCTCCGGTTCTCCGGATCCGCATGACATTCTTGAAGTTCTCGGGGTTGAAGCTCTGGCCGAATATCTCGTTTCGGAAATTCAGGAAGTCTATCGTCTGCAGGGCGTGAAAATCAACGATAAGCATATCGAGACGATCGTTCGTCAGATGCTGCAGAAAGTTGAAATCACCAATGGCGGCGACACCACGCTTCTTCCAGGCGAGCAGCTCGATCTCGAAGAGATGCTGGAATATAACGCCAAGCTGACCAAAAAGCAGGAACCTGCTGCCGGTAAGCCCGTTCTCCTCGGTATCACCAAGGCGAGCTTGCAGACCCGTAGCTTCATCTCTGCTGCCTCTTTCCAGGAAACCACCAGGGTGCTTACCCAGGCGGCTGTCGAGGGCAAGAAGGATCAGCTGATCGGTCTCAAAGAGAATGTGATCGTTGGTCGTTTGATCCCGGCAGGTACCGGAGCGGGCATGAACCGTGCGCGTATCGCCGCAACCAGTCGCGATGCGGCCTTGCGGGCGCAACAGCAGAAAATGCTCGACGCGATCCAGGCAGCAGCAGAGCTGAAAGCGGCAGAAGTAGCGAAAGCTGCTGCTCCGGTTGCAGCCGAGCCAAGCGCCGATGACGTCTTCTCTGCTCCAGCTGCGGAAGCCGAAGTAGCGGCTACCGAAGCACCGATCGAAGAGTCCGAAGCAGCGGTAACCGAAGCCTTGATTGCTGCGGATAGCGCCGAAGAACAGCATGCTGCCGAACTGGCGCAAGGTGAAGAAGCTGCAACGGGCGATTCACATATGGCAAAAACCATGGGTGAAGGCATCGAAGAAAGCGACACCGAAGCGGCTCAGTCCGACGAAGACAAGGAAGCATAAGCTTCTCCGTCTGAAACGGCTTAAAAAAAGCCCCGCTGGAGATGATCCAGCGGGGCTTTTTGTTTGTGCTTCAGAGGACGGTTACCAATGCTTCTTTCTTCCAGAATTCCATTTCGCAGACCGACATTCTGCCCTGCACCGTGGTCCGCCACTGGCCGGTCCATTGCCCCTTTCAGAGGCGGCCATGGCCGGACCGATTTGGTTTTCGCAT
This sequence comes from Parasphingorhabdus sp., assembly GCF_036963705.1. Classification (GTDB taxonomy): domain Bacteria; phylum Pseudomonadota; class Alphaproteobacteria; order Sphingomonadales; family Sphingomonadaceae; genus Parasphingorhabdus. The sequence continues at coordinate 3,984 of NZ_JBALUT010000024.1, forward strand.
CCCGCTGGTTCCAAATCGGTCCGGCATTGATATTGCGCTTATCGCTCGCTGGACGAGGTGGAGGACGCGGCGATGGCCGGGGCACCGGTGACCGTACTTGCTGCCGCGAAAACGAGTTAATCCGGTAGAGATCGGACCGGTCGTCGAGATAGGCCGACCATTTGTCGCGCCCGGTTTCGGTGAGGTTAGGGTTCCCGGCGCCATTTTTGTTATACTCGGCCCAGTGACCGTGGCCGGTTTTCCGATAAGAACCATCATCGAAATTGGCCCGCGTCACGTTCTGGCCGTTGACGCCCTGCTGAGCGGCCTACTGCCGCTGCGCCTTATGTGTTCCTATAACAGGTCAATAACCCAAATAGGAAATGCCCGCCGCGTTGTTCCGGCGGGCATTTCATGCGCAGATTGTGGGAATATCCTAGGCTGCCGCTATTTCCTGCAAGGCCGATTCAACCGCCGCCTCTCCCTTCATCATCTGCTGGTCTGCAGCGATGAAGGTGACGTCGGTGATCCCGATAAATCCGAGCACATGGCGCAAATAACCCGTGGCGAAGTCTAGATCGCTCCCGATTGCAGTACCGCCCGAAGCCACCAGGATATAGGCTTTCTTGCCCGTCAGCAGCCCTTCCGGACCGTTGCCGGTATATTGGAAAGTCTTGCGAGCCCGGGCCACCATATCAATCCACGCCTTCAGCGCCGCAGGAATACCAAAATTATAGATCGGCGTGCCGATCACCAATATATCGGCAGCAAACAGCTCTGCCACCAGCGTATCGGACACGGCGAGTTCCGCTTTTTGTGCGTCGTCCCGCTCAGCTTCGTCGATAAAGTTGGCGCCAACCCAAGTTTCCGTCACAAAGGGTAAGGCTACGGCGAGATCGCGGATCACAATATCATCCGGCGCAAGCCGTTGAATGAGAGCATCGGTCAAGGCGCGAGATGATGAACCGGCTTTGCGGGCGCTCGCATCGATGCGGAGGATGTTTTTTGTATCGGTCATTAGTTTTTCCTATGATCTGGGATTGGTGAGAGGGATTGAAGGAACGCTCGCTCTAAAGGGAGAGGCGAGCGTCCCTTCGCTAGCGGGTGTCAGTTCTGCGACTCCCATGCTTCGACAAAGACAAATTCGGCATCGTCGACAGCTTCGATTTGCAGCGTCGTTATATCCCTGATCGCCAGAGAATCCCGTGTGCTAACCAGTTCGCCATTTACCCTCACCTGACCGGCAGAACCGACCAGATAGACATGGGTACCATCGGCAATCTGATGCTCGACTGTGGTTCCAGCGGTCAGCGTAGCGCCATAAAGTCGCGCGTCCGCTCTGATCATCAACGCACCATTGTTGATGTCTTCGTCAAAGCCGCTGGCGAGTATTTCCAGCTGGCCGGCACGATCGCCCTTGGGGAAAGCTTTCGCGTCCCAGCGAGGAGCGCCACCGGCAGCACGCGGCTCAATCCAGATCTGGAACAAGCGGGTCCGCTCGTCCTCCAGATTATATTCGCTGTGCATCACGCCGGTGCCGGCGCTCATCACCTGAACGTCGCCAGCCTCGGTGCGACCCTCGTTGCCCATATTGTCGCGATGGGTAATGGCCCCTTCACGGACATAGGTGATGATTTCCATGTCCTGATGGCCGTGCATCGGAAATCCGGTTTTCGGTTTGATCTCGTCATCATTCCATACCCGGATCGGACCAAAGCCCATGCGGGCGGGGTCCCAATATTTGCCAAAGGAAAAATGATGGCGGGCCTGCAACCAGTGATGATCAACATGGGCCAGGTCGTTGAATGTGCGTTTCTCGATCATTGTCTTTCTCCATCTCAAGCGGTGTTGCTTCCGCTCTGCTTGAGATGGAGATAGAATGGCTTATGTGTTTCCAAAATAGACAATTTGGAATTTGATTGTTTCCAAATATTATCTAATGATCGCCTATGGCCTTACCTGATTATGAAGCATGGGCAATTTTTGCCGAGGTAGCCCGACTGGGGAGCTTCACTGCTGCCGCTCATGAACTGGCTCTCTCCAAACCGACCATCTCGAAAGCGATCTCGCGGTTGGAACAGTCCCTCGGCACGGTTTTGTTCCACCGCACGTCGCGCAAAATTTCCCTGTCGACCGCTGGCAAATCGCTATTGCAACACGCCCAGCAAATTGCACTAGACGGCGAAGCGGCGATGGAGGCTGCGCGCGACACCACACATCTGCTCAACGGTCGAGTCCGCCTGGCTGCGCCTCTAAGCTATGGACTTTCGCACCTCGCGCCGGTGATCGCGGATTTCATGTGCGCATTTCCGGAGATCACCGTCGATCTCCAATTGAACGATGCGCGAGTCGATCTTATCGAGGACGGGTTTGATTGCGCCATCCGCATCGGCGCGCTTCCCGACAGCAGCCTGAGGGCAATCAAGCTTCGTAAAATGGAGGGTTATTTCATCGCGGCCCCAAGCTATCTCGAACGCAGGGGCCGACCGAAAATACCGGCTGACCTGAGCGATCACGATTGCTTCATATATTCCAACACCCTCACACCCGAAGTCTGGCTCGTCACGGACGAAAAAGGCCAGACGACGAACGTTCGCCCCAAGTGCCGGTTCCAGAGCAACAACGGCGATGTCATGCTGCCTGCACTCGTCGCTGGCCGGGGCATCGGATATTTGCCTGACTTTCTGTGTCAAAAGGCACTGGATGCGGGCGACCTGAGCAACATTCTGCCGGACTGGCACATGGGTGATATCGCTCTCAATATCGTCATGCCCCCATCCCGCTTGCGTCCGGCCCGCGTCGATGCACTGGTGGACTTTCTCAAAGAGAATTTGCGCTAGCTGAGTACAGGTGGAGCATTGATGCCGCCATTTCCCTGTCCTACACTGCCGGGATTTTGTATCTTTCATGGATGTCCAATGAGATTTTGATCAGAATCAATAGCGATAGACTTCTTCCCGAGGAACATTCAGGGTGGTTGGGACGGCGAGTTTCTGGCTAAAATCGAAGGACCGGAATTTTTTCTCTAACACTGTAAAGTCTGTAAAGTTCGTCAGCAAAACAGGTCCGAATATTAATGCCGCTCGAAACCATATTTCTGTTTCTGATCACTGACCTGATGTTTTGCTTCACTCCGGGGCCAGCCACCATGGTCACCGTCAGCCATGCATTGCCACTGGGGCCCAGAGGAGGAATGCGCGGCGCGCTCGGGCCGATCATGGGCGTGAATGTCGGGAATTTTATTTGGTATGCGCTGACCGCTTTCGGGCTTGTCGCGCTGATACAGGCCGTACCGACCGCTTATGCAGTCCTCCGCTGGATCGGCGTCGCCTATCTCCTCTGGATGGGATTTCAGATGCTCAGGGGCGGGACCAGCAGACTTGCCAATCAATCGGCCAGGAGCGCCAGCTTCAAAAAAGGATTTCTCAACGGCTTGGCAGTGCACATGTCCAACCCCAAGGCTTTGCTATTCTACACCGCCATCATTCCCCCGTTTATCGACCCCTCGGGAAATCTGATGCTGCAATTCCTGATATTGGCGATATTGACCATTTTCACGGAAACGTCCGGCCTCACCTTTTACGCCGCGCTGGCGTCCAGAGCGCGCAGTTTCGGCAATGCCGATCAGGCACAAATCATTTTTCAAAAGATTGCCGCAATCGTGTTAACCGGTGCAGCGCTGATATTGGCCTGGTGGAATCTCTCCGACGGTGCCGTGCAGACCGCGTTCAACTTGCCGACAGGAGCGATAGGCTAGATGGAAATCATGACTAGAATCTGGTTCACCCTGCTGGCCCTGACCTTGGCAGCGCCGCTGTCCGCACAGGAGGAACCTGATGCCGGATTCAAGGCCGAGATGATTCTGGCGCTAAAGAACCTGCAGCTGCTTGACCACCGGCTGAACGCCATCGGTTATCGGCTGGTCGATGCCAATGCACCTTATTGCGATCAGAAAGCCGCCCGAACCGGCCTGCTGCTGAATGATGTTGCCCAATATGTCGATCAGGAAACCGCCCGTTTCGCGCTCGGATTCAGCGGTCCCATTGGGATCACTGCTGTCGCTCCCGACAGTCCGGCCGAAAGCGCAAAATTGTCACCAGGGGACACCTTGCTGGCAATCAACACCATGGCCGTCGAGGAAATTGCGGTCGATGGTCCCGATCTGGCCAACGAGCCTCCCCCCTATCGCAGGGTCGCGGCAATCAATCAGATGATTGAACAGGCGCTAGCGCAGCGCAATGTCGAATTGACCATATCGCGAGGCGGTATGAACCAGACTATTCCGGTCGCTGCAGCTATGACATGTCCAAGTCAATTCCAGATCCGGGTCAGCGCTGACAGGAGTGCCAGCGCCGATGGCAAGCTGGTAAGCGTTTCCTCGCGGCTCGCAGAATATTTTCTGACTGACGACGAATTTGCCGCCGTTGTTGCGCACGAACTGGCCCATAATCTACTGAAACACCGCGACGAACTTGACGCAAAAAACGTCAATCGCGGATTTTTTGGACAGTTCGGCGAGAGTGCTGGCCAGATCAAGGCCGCAGAGATCGAGGCGGACCGGCTATCGGTCTGGCTGATGACCAATGCCGGCTATGATCCACAGGCCGCGATCCGCTTCTGGACCCGTTACGGCATGGAGCATGGCAAAGGGATTTTCTCTGCCTCTACCCATTATCGCTGGAAGAAACGGGTGCAATTATTCGAAGAGGAAATAGCGCAAATGGGCGCGGCTGTTCCGGTCGATGGCAAGCTTGCACCGCCGCTGCTGACCGGACAAGACTGACTCAATCGTCCCGTTTGTAAGCGTCCTTGCAATTGCGACGTTCTTGCTTGTTTTGCGCTTCGTCCAGGCAAAGGTCCCGCTGCTTTTTCCGCTCGGCGAGAACCTGTCTGCCCAGGTCCTCTTCCCGTTCGGACTGGGTCTGGGTGGTAGCGTCGACCGCCGTCTCGACCACCGTACCAGCCGCCCGAAACGGCGCCGTGACAATCTTGCTGGCGACGCAGCCAGACAATAGCGAAGGGACCAGAACAAGAGAAAGGATGGAATATACGCGCATGCAAAACTCCTCAGATTTCATGTACAGCCAATATGCTGAAGTCCGGATGAATGAAGGAGTGGTGCATCATTCGGCGAGCAACCTCTCGGCCATCGTCCGGATTTCTGAGCCAATTTCGGGATGAGCCAGCGCCAGCGCCAGATTGGCTTCGACATAGCCCTGCTTCGACCCGCAGTCATAGCGCTTGCCGTCAAAGGTCATGCCATGAAACGGTTGCTGGCCGATCATCTGCGCCATAGCATCGGTCAGCTGGATTTCCCCGCCAGCCCCCGCTGCCTGGGTTTCCAATATCCGCATCACTTCGGGCTGCAGGATATAGCGGCCCGGCAGGATCAGATTGGATGGCGCGGTGCCTGCAGGGGGCTTCTCCACCAGACCTTTGACCTCGGTTATCGGCCCGTCGCGTTTGCCGGGATCGATCACACCATAAGAAGGTGTGTCCTCGAACGGAATCTCCAGCGCGCAAACGATATTGCCGCCAAGCTTTTCGTAAGCGCTGACCATCTGGGTCATGCAGCCGGGAGAACCGACCATGAATTCATCTGGCAGGAAAATCGCGAACGGCTCGTCGCCGATGATGTCCCGCGCGCACCAGATAGCGTGGCCGAGGCCAAGCGGTTCCTGTTGCCGAACGAAAACGCAGTCGCCCGGGCGGAGACGGGTTCCTTCAAGAACCGACCGGTCTTTCGATCGATCCGCCATCGTGTGCTCCAGTTCGTAGGCCATGTCGAAATGATCCTCGATCATGCCCTTGCCGCGCCCGGTGACGAAGATCATCTGCTCGATTCCAGCTTCGAGTGCTTCATCGACAGCATATTGGAGCAGCGGCCGATCTACGATCGGGAAAAGTTCCTTGGGCATCACCTTGGTCGCTGGCAGGAAGCGGGTTCCCATGCCCGCAACGGGAAAAACGGCTTTTCTGATCGGTTTCATCGGTCTGGTCTAGTCCTTGAGCTTGTCCGCGAAGCTGGTCCGCAATTTCTGCAATTTCGGCGGGATGGTCGCCACACAATAAGGGTTGCTACGCCCTTCGTCCGCCCAATATTGTTGATGATAATCTTCCGCGACATACCATGGAGCCGGTCCTTCGATCGTGGTCACGATCGTTTCGGAACGCCCCTCTCCGGCACGCATCATAGCATTTTCCGCCTCGGCGCGCTGTTCGTCGTCCAGCGGAAAAATGGCCGAACGATATTGGGTGCCGACGTCATTGCCCTGGCGATTGAGCTGGGTCGGATCGTGGGTTGCGAAGAAGATGTCGAGGAGGAGAGAATAGCTGACCACCGCATCGTCAAATCTGACCTTGATCGCTTCGGCATGGCCGGTCGTACCCGAACAAACCTCGCGATAAGTCGGATCGGGGTTCTCGCCGCCAATATAGCCGCTTTCGACCGAACTAACCCCGGCGATATCGTTGAACACCGCCTCGGTGCACCAAAAACAACCTCCGGCAAAAATGGCTTCCTGCTGTGCCATGTAAACTCCTTTTACGCAGAGGCGACGACGCCCCCGCTATTGATGTCTTTGTTCTTTTCATCGCGCATAGCGACCAACAGATACATGGCGGGTGTAACCACGCGAGACAAGAGGGTCGAACTGATCAGGCCCCCGATGATGATGACCGCCAGCGGCGCATATAGCGCTCCACCCCAGAATGCGAGCGGGGTAAGGCCGCCGATTGCGGTTATCGAAGTCAGCAGTACAGGCAGGAAACGGACCTCGCCAGCCTTCTCGATGGCTTCCCGAAGATCCATGCCCTGGGCCCGCAATTGGGCGGTAAAATCGACCAGCAATATCGAGTTTTTGATTTCAATCCCGATCAGTGCGATGAACCCGATAATCGCCATGACACTTAGCGAATTGCCGGTGATGAACAGGGCGAGTATGCCGCCAAATGTGCCGAGAGGAATGACGCCCGCTACCACGATCGTCTCGCGGAACCGCCGAAACTCGGCCACAAGAATCGCAAAAATCAGCATGATTGCGGTGATGATCAGCGGACCAAAATTACCGAAGGTTTCACCAATGGCTTCCGATTCTCCGCCAATCGACCATTTATATCCTTCCGGGAAATCGATCTGCTCGAGCTTCTCGACCGCGCGATCGTTAATCGTTGACGGTATTTCACCAAAATCGACTTGGGCGGTGACCAATACCGTTCTTTGCAGCTGGTAGCGCTGGATTTGGGGCGTCACATTGGTCAGCTTGGGATCGGTTATTTGCGACAGCGGCACGGGATCGCCGGAGCGGGTAGCGACATAGACCTTGTCGAGTACCGATATCGGAAGATTGTCCACAAACGGATAGCGGACGATCACCGGATAATTGTCCCCTTCCTGATCCCGGAAAAATGCCGCCCGTTCACCGCTGATCGCCAACCTGATCGCGCGGCGCGGTGCGCCCGAGGGAATATTGAGCAGCGCCGCTTTCTGTTCATCAAGACCGATATCCAGATCGATCTTGTCGGTATCGACCGGATTTACGATATCGCGAGCGCCAGGCGTCTGGCGCAACACATCAGCCACTTTGCCGGACAATTCCTTGAGCTTGTCCAGTTCAGGCCCGGCTACTCGGATGACGATCGGCGCTTCCACCGGGGTGCCGTTCTGGAACAGTTCGATCTTCACCCGCGCACCGGCAATCTGATCAAGCTGTTTGCGCAACCTGTCGATCATCTCCGGACCTTTGCGCGTGTCCCACTCGTCCATCACCGCGAGCACTTCGCCATAGTTGGTGCGCTCGGCGCGGGGACCGACATTGTAAAAAACCTGCGGATTGCCGTTGCCGATATTTTCCGCGCGTACTTTAATGCTCGGTTCGGTTTCCAGAACTTTGGTCACCTCGGCTACGATCTTATCGGTGCGATCGAGGCTACTGCCTTGTTCCGCTTCGACCGAGACCCGGAAATAGGGCGCGTCAGCAAAAGGAAAAAGCGAAAAGCCAAGAACCGGGACCAGCGCGAAAGCCGACAGGCACAAAGCCATTGCCAGCACCACCGTCTTGACCGGCGCACCCAAAGCAATGTGCAGAAACGGCCGGTAAAATCGCTGGATCTTGTCGTTCACCCAACGCAGCGCCGGATTGCCTTCCGGATTTTCATCGCGCCGCAATATGCGACTGGCGAGAAACGGAATGACCGACAGCGAAATCAGCAACGAGGCCAGCACTGTCGCGATAATCGCGATGAAGAAGGATCTGGTGTAGGAACCGGCACCACCGGGCAGAAACAGCAAGGGCACAAATGCCAGCACCAGAACCGCCGTAGAGCCAATGACCGCCGCCCGGATTTCGAGACTGGCTTCGATCGCTGCCTGGGTTCGCGTCTTGCCCATTCGCAAATGTCGGGCAATATTTTCGGTCACCACGATGCTGTCGTCGACCAGCAACCCCAGCGAAACAATGAAACCTGCAATCGAGAGCTGGCTAAGATTATATCCCATCGCGTAAAGGACCAGCAGGCCCGAGGCGAGCGACAGCGGGATCGAGATCATGACGATCGCAGAGGATCGAAAACCAAGCGGAAGCAGCGTGAAGATGACCAGCGCGATGGCAATCGTGAAGTCGCGAGCCAGTTCGCTCAATCGCCGCTTTACGTCGCGGCTCTGATCGAATTGCATGACCAGCTTGATGTCCGGCGGCAGGATCGACCGCTGCCGTTCCAGTTCGACATCGAGCTCTTCTTTCAGGCGCGTGACATCGACACCGTCTTTCTGGGTCACTGTAAGAAACACCGCGCGCTTGCCATTATGACGGGTTCGGTAAATCTGTTCCTCGGCCCCCCAGCCAACCTCCGCGACATCGCCAACCGTCAAAAGCGAACCGTCGGATGCCCGCAGCGGCAATCCGCGAATGGTATCGAGATCTCGAAAGGCACCACCGGCTTCGACGTTCAGCCTGCGCTCTCCGCTCTGCACCGCACCACCCGGCAGGTCCGCTCCGCCCTGGCGGACCACATCGGCAATCGCACTGGCCGGAACCCGCAGTTCGGACAGACGATCAGTGTCGACCGCGACGCTGACCTCGGGTCGTGGAAGCCCGAAAATCCGGGCTTCCCGCGTGCCGGGATTGCGGGTGAAGACATCGACCATATCATCGGCATATTTTTCCATCCGCCGCCACGAAGCGGTATCACTGATCAGAGCGACCTGCATGACGGCCGCTTCGGTGGTCCGGATCTTGCGATATTCGAGCCTCTGCAAGTCTTCAGGAAGCTGGTCGCGGATCGCGGATACCGCGCGGACCACGTCATCGAAATAGCCGTCAACGTCGCCCGACCATTCGCTGAATTCAACATTGATGACGGTTCCGCCATCGGTACTTGTAGATTGTACTTCGACGATATCATCGAGGCCCTGGACGACTTCTTCAATCGGCTTGGCGACCGTTTCTTCCATCTCCTGGGCATCCGCTCCAGGCTGGATTGCAATGATGTTGACCGCAGGTATCGGGAAATGGGCGTCGACCGCCTTGGGAATATTGACCAGTGCACTGATGCCCAGCACGACGAGCAGGATGAAAAGCACGAGGCTGAGTTGCCAGCGGGAGATGACGAACTGGGCAAGCATATCAGACCGGAGGATCCTTCTGATATTTCACGGCGATCATTTCACGGCCCGAATCGGTTTTATCAGGTCTCCGTCCCGCAACTTCTCCACGCCGCGGGTCACGATGACGTCGCCTTCCACCAAGCCACTCAGGACTTCGAGATTTTTGTCGGTCAGCTTGCCGATGCTGACATTACGTTGTTTCACCCGATTTTTGGCATCGACCACAAATACCAAGCCTTCGCCGGTGCGAACGCCGAATATCGCATTGGCCGGAATGGCAAAGGTCTCCGAAGATGCGCGCGACACTTCGACTTCGACCTTGCCGAGTTGCCCCGAACGCAGGCGGTCGTTGCCGGGGAGCAAGAAGCTGACTTCGAAGGTCCCGGTGCGCTCGTCCGCACGCGCGTCCTTTTCGCTTACCACCGCGTCAATCGGCAGATCCGAAATGGCGGAAATCAAGACCTTGGCAGGCATGCCGACGCGCACCCGAGCGGCGTCGGCATCGGTCATCGGGACGCGCAGGACAAAGCCTTTGTCGATCTCTCCGAGTACCAATGCGGGCGTGCCCGCTGCGACGATTTGCCCCGCATCGATATTGCGGGCGAGGATTATTCCATTGCCCGGAGCAACAATAGATGAGGTGCGGCTGGCAAATTCTGTTGACTGGATTCGCGCCCGGGCCGCCCGCGCGGCTGCTTCGGACTGCTCGAGCCGGGCTTTGGTCACCCAGCCGTCCTTGAACAGTGTTTCGATACGGCCGAATTCGGATTCTGCACGATCACGCTCGGCCCGCGCTGCACCGAGGTCTGCTGCGACATTGCTATTGTCGAGAGCGGCGAGAACTGCGCCGCGTTTCACCCGGTCACCTTCTTCGAACCGGACCGAAGCGACTTTGCCCGCAGTGGTAAAACCCAGCGATGTTTCGCGGCGCAAGCGGACGGTGCCGGCAGCAACAATCAGTTCATTTTCGCTAGCCGGCTGGACCGTGGTAACCGCTGCCGGAATCGGGCCATTTGATTGAGGCTTTTCCGCCTCTTCGCTGAGGCTGCATCCGGTCAATGAAACCAGACCGATAAAAATCGATATTATTGTCCTGCCAAGCGCCATATTGCGAACTACCACCCCTAATAGTCTCTTCTTAGGTGGCTATCCGGGCTGGACCAATAGAAAATTGCGAAATGAAAACAAAAAGGGCCGGATTGTGAAACCCGGCCCTTCAGTTGTGATATTATAGAGCCAGTATCAGCTTTCCGTGCCGACGATCTCTTGGCCGGAACCACCCATGATCTTGTAGACTATTCCTGCCAACATCGCCCCCGCAACAGGCGCCACCCAGAAAACCCAAAGCTGCGACAAGGCAATGCCGCCTTCGATCAAGGCGGGTCCGGTGCTTCTAGCTGGATTGACCGAGGTGTTGGTTACCGGGATGCTGATAAGATGGATCAGCGTCAGCCCCAAGCCAATTGCCAAGGGCGCAAAACCGGCTGGTGCCCGACCATCTGTCGCACCCAATATGATCATCAGAAAAAAGAAAGTCAGCAATATTTCAATCGCGATGCCGGAAACCAATGCATAACCGCCGGGAGAATGCTCTCCAACCCCATTAGAGGCCAGACCGTTCACAGCAATATCATAATCCGCATTGCCTGAGACAATCAGATAGAGCGCGACGGACGCGGCAATCGCACCCATGACTTGCGCAATGATATAGACCGGGATTTCATCAGCCGGGAATCGTCCGCCGATCCAAAGACCGATGGTCACTGCTGGGTTAAGATGGCATCCGCTGATATGGCCAATGGCATAAGCCATGGTGACAACAGTCAGACCAAAAGCCAGAGAAACTCCCAAAAGACCAATTCCGACTTCGGGGAAGGCTGCAGATATCACCGCACTGCCACATCCGCCAAAGACAAGCCAGAATGTTCCAAGAAATTCAGCCAAAGATTTTTGCACCGTTGTCATAATAATCCTCCCGCCCCGTAGGTTTTTGCAGCGACCTTCAGCGCTGATCGTTTTGACTATACTGCAATCCGGCAGCGTCTCCAAGACGATGACCTGTAATACTATGTAAACGGCCTGCTATTCGGGCGTTGCTGCACGACGGAGACGATCATTCAGAGCGACCCCAATTCCGGTTTCAGGAACGGGAGCTACGGCAATTTTGTGCTTACCGCTCGCATCGCCATCGTGAAGCGCGGCGAATAGGAGACTGGCGGCTTCAGCCAAATCCGAACGCGGTGACAGGTTGCAGTCCCCAGCCACTAGTCCGAAACCGATATGATATTCGTTGGCATCGGCCGTTCGTGCATTGAGACGAAGCGGTTTCGAAGGCGCGTAATGCGACGCCAATTGTCCCGGTGCTTCGATTTTTCCGGTATTGGCGATAGTCGGTGGTTCACCGGCAATTCGCTCCAGTTGGGCCTGTGTCACCGGACCCGGTCGCAATATCCGGTAATCTTCGTCACCAACCGCAACAATCGTGGACTCAATACCCTTTTCGCACGGACCACCGTCCAGGATCATGGGCGCACCGTCTCCGAGACTGCGCGCGACATGAACAGCAGTGGTCGGACTGATCCCACCGCTGCGATTGGCGGATGGAGCGGCGAGAAACAGACCTGACTCTATCAGCAATTCGCGCATCACCGGATGAGCGGGGCAGCGCAACGCTATCGTATCAAGGCCGGCGGTTACCGCAGCTGCGACCGGACAATTATCGGTCTTGTGTACGACCAGCGTCAACGGTCCCGGCCAAAGGGTCTCGGCGAACCCGACCGCAAGATCACCAAATTCCCCGAGTTTCCTGGCTGTTTCCAGATCCGGAACATGGACGATCAGTGGATTGAAGTCGGGGCGGCCCTTGGTCCGGTATATTTCCGCCACAGCGGAGGCATTGGTCGAATCGGCGGCCAGCCCATAGACGGTTTCGGTCGGCACAGCTACCAGCCCACCTTCGCGCAACCGCGCCACAGCGTCGGCAATCGTTGCAGTGCCGTAGCGGCGCGCTTGCTCGCCAATATGATCATTTGAGCCGGACATGACCCTGCGCTATAGCGCTGCGGAAAATCAGGCAACAACGGATAGCAATTTCATGAGTTTTACAGCCCCCGGTCGCGAACAGAATTTTGTCCTCAAACATATCGCCGACATCGGCGAACTGGCTGAGCATGATCGCTTTTCCGGAGCGAGCGACGATATGGTCGAGGCCATTGTCGAAGGTATCGGCCAGTTTGCCGCAGGCGAGTTCGCGCCCATCAACCGGGTTGGCGACACCGTCGGTGCAAAATGGAATGACGGAAAGGTCACGATGCCCGAAGGGTTCAAACAGGCCTATGCGCAATTTATCGAAGGCGGCTGGGCATCGATTGACGGACCGGAAGAATTTGGCGGTCAGGGCCTGCCTTATTCACTGTCGGCGCTGATTCTCGAGACCTGCGGCGCGGCCAATTTCGCCTTCACTCTCTGCCCGATGCTCAGTTTTGGCGCGATCGAGGCGATACACGTCCACGGCTCTGACCAACAGAAAGCGCAATATCTGCCCAATCTGATTTCAGGTGCATGGACCGGAACAATGAATCTGACCGAACCGCAAGCCGGTTCCGATGTCGGGGCGCTGCGCGCTACCGCCGAACCGGTCACCGAAGGTGAACATGCCGGAAAGTACCGTATCAAGGGACAGAAGATCTACATCACTTTTGGCGAACATGATCTGACTGACAATATCATCCATCTGGTGCTCGCCCGGACGCCGGACGCGCCGGAAGGCACCCGCGGAATTTCGCTTTTCATCGTGCCAAAATTCCATCTCGACGCCGACGGCAATCCCGGCGCACCCAATGATGTAACCTGCGTATCAATCGAACATAAGATCGGCATCCACGCTTCGCCGACCTGCGTTATGGCTTATGGCGAACAGAATGAGTGTATCGGCGAGATGATCGGCGGCGAATATGGCGGCATGAAAGCGATGTTCACGATGATGAACAACGCCCGTATCAACGTCGGCTCGCAAGGCGTGCAAATCGCCGAACGGGCAACCCAGCAGGCCAGCCGTTTCGCCACAGAACGGGTCCAGTCCGCCCGCTCCGGCAGCGGGGACAAGACACCGGTAGCGATAATCGAACATCCGGATGTGCGGCGCATGCTGCTCCGGTCAAAGGCCCTGACACAAGCCGCCCGCGCCTTGCTCTATTATGCCACCTCGAGCGTCGATCGCGCGACCTTGGGCATCGAAGGCGCCAAGTCTCGCGCCGAAATCCTCACGCCACTAATCAAGGGTTACGGCACCGACATTGGCAACGAAGTCGCCTCGCTCGGCGTGCAGGTCCATGGCGGCATGGGTTTTATCGAGGAAACCGGAGCAGGCCAGCATTTCCGCGACGCCCGTATCGCGCCAATTTACGAAGGCACCAATGGTATTCAGGCAGCCGATCTGGTGGGGCGCAAATTGGGTCTCGATGGCGGCGAGGCGATGGCCACGCTGATTGCCGATATCCGGTCGGAGGCCAAAGAAGACGAAAGCCTGTTGGCGCTGGCTAACGCCTGCGACGATGTCATGCGATGGATGGCCAGCGGCGATGCATCCATCGACGACCGTCTGGCCGGCAGCTATGCATTCATGACCATGCTGGCGACCGCGACTTGCGGGATGCTGATGAAGAAACAACACCGTATTGCGGCGGCTGAACTCGCCGGAGGCGATGATCCATTCCTCAACGCCAAGCTGGTGACGACCCGCTATTATCTCGATCATATTGTCCCGGAGGCCATGGGCCTCAAGGCCGCTGCAATGGGCGGAGCGGATATTCTCTATCGTCTCAGCAGCGCCGAACTGGCCGGCTGATCATGGCGGACGAAGGCAAGAATCGGGTTTTGATGCGCATCGCCGATGCGCTGGAACGGCTTGCCCCGCCACCTGCCCAGCCAGTTGATCTGGGGGCCGGTGATGCATTTTTCTGGGATGACGCCGGCGCCAAAGTGATCGAACCATTCGATTCAATCGACATTGATCTGCTCACCGGCATCGATACCCAAAAGGCTCGCCTGCTCGACAATAGCAGTCGCCACGCCAGCGGCCACGCCGCCCACGATGTGCTGCTCTGGGGCTCGCGGGGCATGGGGAAGTCGGCATTGTCCAAGTCCGTAGTCAGAGCCTTGCAAATACAGGGGCAAGACATTGCTCTGGTCGAGACCGCGTCAGACCAGCTCGCAAAGTTGCCCGCGCTATTTGACCTTTTAGCGCGCGAAAAACGCCGTTTCATATTGTTCATCGACGACATCGGATTTGCCGAGGGCAGCAGCGAACCGCGCATGCTGCGTTCGATGCTGGAAGGCGGCGCAAGCCAGCGGCCCGGCAATGTCCGCCTTTATGTCACCTCAAACCGCCGCCACATCGTTCCACGCCAGATGAGCGAGCAGGATGACCCGATCAATCCGCGCGACGCGGTCGACGACCAACTTGCGCTGTCCGACCGTTTCGGCTTGCGGCTCGGCTTTCATGCCGCTTCACAGGATGACTATCTGGCGATCATCACCCGATATGCCGCGGCCCATGGCCTGATCTTCGAGCGCGAAGATGCGCTGCTATGGGCAAAAAAACGCGGGAGCCGGTCTGGCCGGGTGGCGTGGCAGTATATTGTCGAACTAGCCGGGCGAACCGGAAAACCCCTAGCTTAGACTATTTCGCCACTGCCGCACCGGCTTTGGCGGCATCCTTGCGGGACACCCGCCAAATGATCCCGCCGACATCATCGCTGACCAGCAAAGCACCGGTCTGGTCAAACGCGACCATCGCAGGACGTCCGCGTGCCAGTTCTTCCTCATCGGTAAAGCCGCTCAGGATCGTGACCGGCTTGCCTTCTGGCTCGCCGCGCAGGTTGAAATTGACATAGACCACATCATAGCCGGACAAAGGCTGGCGGTTCCACGAGCCATGGCGCGCTATGACCGCACCGGAGGCAAATGGCTTGCCAAGCGCCTGGCCATGAGAAAAAGCGAGACCAAGAGGGGCAACATGCGCACCGAGACCATAGTCCGGACGTCGCTCATATTGGCGGTGATCGAGGTTTTTCTCGACCCGGGGATCGACATAGCCGCCCCAGAAATGCCAAGGCCAGCCATAATGCGCACCCCAACGGACTTCGGTAAGATAGTCGGGGACCATGTCGCTGCCGAGCATATCGCGCTCGTTGACCACGGTGTAGAATTTGTCAGTGCCGGGAAGATAGGCCATGCCGACCGGATTGCGCATCCCAGCAGCATAAATTGCCTTCTTGTTGGTCGCGAGTTCGACCTGCAGAATCGAGGCACGCTGCTTTTCCGTCTCCATGCCATTTTCGCCGATATTGCTGTTAGAACCAACCGAGATGTAGAGAAATTTTCCATCCTGGCTGGCGAGCAGACCGCGCGTCCAGTGGTTGTTCGGTTCTTTCGCGTTAAGATTGGCGACCTTGCGGCCTTCAGCCGTGACTTTGGTTTCACCCTCTACATAGGGATAGGCATAGACCGCATCGGTATTGGCGACGTAGAGTGTGCCCTCGATCAGCTCTATGCCGAAAGGCGAGTTGAGATTTTCGAGAAACGGGAAACGCTCGTCGACCTGACCGTCTTTGTCGCTATCGCGCAGCAGAACGATGCGGTTCGCTGATTCGGTGCCCGCGCCGGCCTTGCTCATCAGATTCCGCATGACCCAGCCTTCGATACCTTTATTGGTCCGTGGAGGACTATTGGTTTCGGCGACTAGTAGATCACCATTGGGCAAGCGGAACATGCTCCGCGGATGATCCAGCCCCTCGGCAAAGCGTTCCACCACAAACCCCTCAGCGGCGACCGGCCCTTCGCCTTCGCCCCAGGGTTCTGCTTTCGCGATATTGATCGTCGGAAAACTTTCCGAGCGGACATCGGTCAGCGTCGGTTCAACCCCAGTGGTTGCCTCCAACGGCAAGCGAGCGGTATCTCCACGGGTGAAATAATATCCTGCACCGACGCCAAGGACGATCAGCAGAATCGCGACATTTCTGATATGTTTCAACATGACGCGATAATAGATGGCGTCAAAGGTCCTGACAAGCGCGGTCTGAAAGGTTCAGCGGCCTTTGAGCCAGACGATTAGCGCAGCCGCTGTCCCCAGCGCCAATCCGGCTAATAGTCCAGCGGACGGCTGACCCAGAAAGCCACCGGCGAACACGCCGACGATTGCGCCGATAGCGATGAAAACGCCGCCGCCCAGACGGTTTTCGGATCCGTCACTGGAAGAGTTGGAGGCATGTTTTGGTGTTTCAGAGTTCATCAGAAATGCCCTAAACGAGGATGCATCGCATGACCAGAGATAACCATCCGACATATGGTCAACTCGCGGTTAACCTAAGCTTTTGAAGAAATTTCCACCGGTCGATTGTACTGATTGGCGTTCAGATTGGAGGCAGGGTCGCTTCCTGACATAGGAGCCTTATGATGCAATTACCCGTATTTATAGACTCCACCCATTATAATGACGCCGAGTTGTTGATTTCCAGCTACGGCGAAGAAGCTGGCCTGGAAGCCGCCAATCGAGCGGACAAGAGTCGCTCACTCGGCAACCATCTCCATTATTGCAAATGGCGGCAAGTGGAACGGCTATGCGTATTGCTGTCGATCGATCAATCGATTGGAACGGTGCACTGATCTAGCGGTCAGGGTTACAGACAATATTGGCAGCGCCATCGGTTCGCACCATACAATTGGGCTTGCCGGCAATATCGATCTGGCCGGCTCCGTAGTTGGTGATTGCCGCTTCCCGTTTGACCATCAATTGACTGCGCGCCGGACCGCGCTGGACCAGCGTAAGTTTCTCCACGGTGAGACCCGGGCTTTCAAAAATACTCGCTCCTTGCAGCTCGACGCGGGCATCGCGCGCCTTTCCGGAGATGACCACCTGGCCACCGCCTGCCATCGCGACATCAAGCCGATCTGCATCGACCGCGTCAATCCGAAGCGTACCAAAGCCGCCGAGCCGCACGCGCGGGGTGCGGCCGGATAATTTATCCAGCTTTACCAAGCCGGAGCCCAAGTGGGAGATGTTGGTGATCGCATAGCTGCTGAGGTAAAGAGTGACCGGCCGGTCCGCATCATAATCATCGCCGCCTTGCGATTTCTGCTGGACCGAGACGATCAACTGTTTGCCGTTTTTCCTCAGCGAAACCCGATCCAATAGTTCGCGCGTTTCCCCTTCTGCCCGGGCTGAAGGACCCTTGCCAGAAGTCAGCACGACATCGACACCGTTGCCTATCCGAATGTCCTCGAAACCGAATAAGGAAAATTTGCGTTCGGCAGCCTGGGCGGCTGATGAAAGCAGCAGGATGCCGGACATCAGAAAGATGAAAAAATTTCTCATATCGGTCGCGCCTCGCCAAACTCCATCCAGCCGAGCCAACGCGGTGTCTTGGGTGCATAATGGCCCCCATTTTCGACCAATTCATACCCGTTTGCTTCAATTAGCTTCGAAACTGGTCGATGAAGGTGGCAACCACCGGCAATATGTTTCCAGACCGGTTCAATCCGCCGTTGCCATTTTTCCGGGCCCTGGTCGGGTGCCCGACCATGTTCGAGAAACAATATTTTCCCGCCCGGCTTGAGCACCCGGCGCATTTCCGAAAGCACTTGCTTGCCATCCTGCACCGAGCAGAGCGTGAAGGTGGTCAGCACCGTGTCAAAACTGTCATTGGCATAAGGCATGGCTTCGCCAATACCATCATGGATTTCCATCTCGAAACCGCGCTCGCTTGCTTCCTTGCGGGTATAGTCGAGCAATTCCGCCGACGGATCGAGCCCGGTCAGCTTGGTAACCTTCGACCGGTCGTAAAATTGCAGATTGATCCCGCCACCGCAGCCGAGTTCGAGCACATCGCCATCGGCCTTTGGCACGATTTTGCTGCGATCTTTCATCACCGCAGGCTGTGAACATGCTGTGCGGATCAGTTTCGGAACCGCGTATTTTTCCCAGAGATTTGCCATCACTGGCGAATCTGCCACAGCAGGGGCAGTTCGCCAAGCGATTTCAGCAAGTTGGTTTGGCAATCAGCCGCAGGTAATGTCGCCAGATCCCATCGCCCGTGACTTGCACTTGGCAGCGCCATGGATGCGGACATCGCCGGAACCCATCACCTTGGCATCGACCGATCCGTCGGATGACAGCTCGACGTCGCCGCTCCCTGCTACCGATATGCTCGCGCTAGCGGCCTTGAGATCCTTGCCGCTGATATCACCCGAACCGGCAATCGATATGTCGACCGATTCGGCTGTGCCCGCGAGATTCAGACTACCCGATCCGGCTATTTTGGAATCAAGAGACTCGGTATCGATATTGGCAACCCGGATATTGCCGGATCCGGCGATGCTGAGCTTTGTCGAGTCGGTGGTCATCGCGTCGATTTCCATATCGCCCGAACCGGCAAGCTTGGCACTTTTGAGGGCGGGAGCGCTGACATATATCGTAGCCTTGCCGCTGTCGTTCCACGACATGCCTTTGCTTTCCCGTCCGATTTTGATCTGGTCACCGGATATGCTGTACCGCAATTGCTCGATCGCCTCGGCATCCCCTTCGGCCCGGATCGAAAATTCTGCTCCGGTGGTGAATATAATATTATCCGGACCAGCAAGGGTTACGCCCTCGAACGCGCCGGGGTTGCTGGCGCTGGTGCCAATGGCAGTGCCGTCTGAAAAACTGCTGGCTCCGGTCGCAGCCTCGCCGACAGCGTCGACGATCGACCCTTCACAGGCCGCAAGAGCCAGTAGCGGCGCCAAAAACATGATATTTTTCATCCAAACCTCCATTGGTGTATTAATGCACTAATACGCTTTCATCCAACAGAGATCAACCAAAATTTTCGCCGCTTCGGGACATGAAAAAAGGGGCTGCCACATCGCTGTGACAACCCCTTCCCTGTTTCGACGAAGAGCGTCGATCTATCGATCAGTCTTCTTTGACTTCATAATATTGCGGTGCAGCGATATTGAGAATCTCGAGAATCTTCGTCAGAGCCGTCGGCTCGTCGGTTTCTTCCATGGCCGCCAGTTCGCGGGCAAGGCGGCTCGATGCCGCTTCGAAAATCTGCCGTTCGGAATAGCTTTGTTCCGGCTGGTCATCGGCGCGGAAAAGATCGCGGGTAACCTCGGCAATCGATACCAGATCGCCAGAGTTGATCTTCGCTTCATATTCCTGGGCCCGGCGCGACCACATCGACCGCTTGACCTTCGGCTTGGCTTTCAAAGTTTCCAAGGCTTCGCGGAGCGTCTTGTCCGAAGACAATTTGCGCATTCCGACGCCTTCTGCCTTGTTGGTCGGAACCCGCAAGGTCATCCGTTCTTTTTCAAAGCGCAACACATAAAGCTCGAGCTGCATGCCTGCAATTTCTTCATTTTGCAGTTCAACAACCCGGCCAACACCATGTTTCGGATAAACGACATAATCGCCCACATCAAAGGACAGCACATTAGCAGCCATAAAAAGCCTTTCTTGAATCAATGGAAAAGAACGCTGGTCACGTTCGAATTTCGAAATAGCCTGACGAAATAACCCTTTCGTACATATATTTAACGACCGAACACCACCCGCACGCTCAGGTGTTCAGTCGATTACAGCTATTGTGTAGCAGATTCGGAACGAAAAAGCAATTTTTCGTTGCAGTGCACAACCTATCTTGGCCGGGACCGCCAATCAATGGCGCCCGGTCTTCAAGATTTCATGGCTTCGGCAGGGCGTATCGACTGGCCCAAGCGGGCCATCGGGCCCGTGCTATCAGATGCGAACTTAGTCGCCCTGGCCAGGTTTTTCGGAGAAGAAAGCTTCGAATTTGCCTTCCATGCCCTTGAACTCGTCGGCGTTGGCAGGTGGTTCGCGGCAGACCGTGATATTTGGCCATTCTTCGGAATATTTGGTGTTAACCTCAAGCCATTTTTCCAAACCGTCTTCGGTGTCAGGAAGAATCGCCTCGGCCGGGCATTCGGGCTCACAGACACCGCAGTCAATGCATTCACTGGGGTTGATGACCAGCATGTTATCGCCTTCGTAGAAGCAATCCACGGGGCAAACTTCGACACAGTCCATATATTTGCATTTAATGCAGGCTTCGGTAACAACATAAGTCATCTGGTCGTGAACTCCCCTATACCAGTCCGCTATTTGAGGTCGTCTATCTGACCCTAGCTATTGTGCAATTTCTGACACGTCAACAGTTGGTTTGACCGCTGATTCGATTGTCAGTCTGCGATATTTCATAACGGGATTGTACCAGCATAGCGTTGCCATCGAGGCCGCCATCCTATTTCTTCATACTGTCCCTGAGCGCAGCCAGTTCGGCAAAGGCACCACCGGCGGTCGCAAGAACCGGTTCGACTTTGCGCTTGGCCGGCGCACCCTTGGCGTGTTTTTGCGGTTTCCCGCGAGCCTTGCCCTGATCGCGGTTGTTTTTGCGCGCCATGCCTTTCCAGCGCCAATATTGGATAGTAGCGGCTGGCTCTTCCGCTACCGGACTGCTGTCTGCGGTTGCTTCAGCCGTTTCCACCACCACGTCCGGCGCAGCTTCTGACGCTAGTGATGATTCCGCCGTCGGTTCGGCATCCGGCTCTATAGCCTCTTCGCCAGCTTTTTCCGCCTGGTCAGCACCGGCCGGCGGCGGAGAGCTATTTTCGATAACCGCTGGTTCAATCGGCGTTGGCTTGTCATTGGTTTTTACGAAACCTGCCAGATCGAGCAACGCTTCGTGGCAGCTTTGCGACAGCCCCAATGATGTTGCCAGCGCAGGATCAACGGCGAATATCGCGCCTTTCTGCCGGGATTCATGGGCCTGTTTGATCAGCCGTTCGACCATGTCGACGCGGATATATTCACCGGCAATCTTGCGAAAGCCAAGCCGCGATGCATTGTCGGCCTCGGCAAAGGCGTCCTGCTTGAGATGCACCGCATTATCCGGTGTCCGCTCGATCATCGGCTGCGCGTCAAAGGCGGCGAACAGGGCCGTCCGCCAGAGCACGGCACCAGGCTTCATCAGCGCGTGATGGAAAATATCGAGCGCCCCGAATACCAGGCCGGCGCGGCGCGCATGGCCGCGCATATCATTGTCGAGTGCGCGTATCGCCTGATCGATCTCGCGCCGCGACAATATGCCGCCTGCATCAACAATCTGTGCGAACAGGGCGCGCACTGCCGCCGGGGTTTCCGGCTGATTGGCCAGCGCGTCAATTTTGACCAGTCCTTCGAGATGCTTGGCCTTCATTGCGTCGACCCAGAGCTTGACTCGATCCATGACTTTCTGACCGTCTTCAGGGGCCATATCCTTGATCGAATGGTCGAATTTAATCTCGGGTTGCAAGAGAGACTTGCCCTTGGTCAGCATCGCGAGCCGGGATTCACCCCAGAGAATCGCTGGCGTTCCGGTTGCGTCGGGTTCCAAGGTCAATACACTGTCGGGTGCCTTAGCCAGAGCATCTGCGTTTTGCGTCATAATACGTCCCAAATATCTTTCTGCTGCCGCAAGCAGCATCTTGCGGTCTTCGCTCCGGCTATCGGAAGGCACGACAAATTGGAAGCCCTTGAGTGTTCCTATTTCCTGTCCCTCGACCAGCACCATGCCGTCGTCATCGATGCTGACATCCTGTGACAGCGTATCTTTGAGCAAGCCGCGCATCAGAATCCGTGTCCTTTTGTCGACAAAGCGCTGGGTCAACTGGCTGTGCATAGCATCGCTCAAGCGCGATTCCAGCGCCCGGGTGCGCTCGATCATCACCTCGGGCTGCTCCACCCAACGGGTTTTCTGCGCGATGTAGCTCCAGCTGCG
Source organism: Parasphingorhabdus sp. (assembly GCF_036963705.1). Taxonomy (GTDB): domain Bacteria; phylum Pseudomonadota; class Alphaproteobacteria; order Sphingomonadales; family Sphingomonadaceae; genus Parasphingorhabdus. The sequence continues at coordinate 26,382 of NZ_JBALUT010000024.1, forward strand.
GGCCGCCGCGATGCGCGCGCCCAGCGTAGCGATGTCACCCTGGACATTTTCCAGCCGCGCAATTTCCTGGGCCATGCGAGCATGGGGTATCCTGCCGGAGCCGCCGGCGAGATGGGGCCAGAGCGAAGCTACGAAACGCGCCTGATGGTCAGCACCGACTTTGCGGAAGTCCGGGATACAGGCCGCTTCCCAGAGTAGTCGCACCATGTTTGGCGAATTGACAAACTGGGACACTACGGGATCCTGGGCGAGCTTTTTCAACACCGCCAGGTCGACAGCCTCCGGTGCGGGATGCAGTCGCTGACGTTGCGGTTTTTCTTCAAGCGAGCCGATCAAGCTGTCGAGCGAACCGAAATCGGGTTCGGGGTTGCGCCAGTAGAGCCACTCCAGCTTGGGGAAGCGATGCTCTTCGAGACGTTCGATATCTTCGGCCTGCAATTCGTCGGAGGAGTCCAGCCCGGACAATACGCCAAAGCTTCCGTCCTTCTGGTGGCGTCCGGCGCGCCCGGCAATCTGTCCGATCTCCGCCAGGGTCAGCCGGCGCCTGCGGCGACCATCAAACTTGCGAAGCGCGGCAAAGGCGACATGGGTGACGTCGAGGTTGAGCCCCATGCCGATGGCATCGGTCGCGACCAGATAATCAACCTCGCCATCCTGATATAATTTGACTTGCGCGTTGCGGGTTTGTGGCGACAGCGATCCCATCACAATCGCCGCTCCGCCATGTTGGCGGCGGAGCATTTCGGCGATGGCGTAGACATCCTCGAGCGAGAAAGCGACGATCGCCGAGCGGCGCGGCAGCCGGGAAAGCTTGCGTGGTCCGGCATAGCTCAGGGTGGAGAAGCGCGGCCGGGTGATGATCTCTGCATCAGGCAGCAAGGCTTCGATCAGCGGGCGCAAGCTTTCCGATCCTAGGATCATGGTTTCCTCGCGGCCGCGAGCATGGAGCATCCGGTCGGTAAATATATGGCCGCGCTCGGGGTCGATCCCGATCTGCGCCTCGTCAATCGCGACAAAGGCAAATTCGCGGTCCATCGGCATGGCCTCGGCTGTGCACAGATACCATTGCGCCTGTTTCGGGATGATCTTTTCTTCACCGGTGACCAGCGCCACTCGGTTGACCCCCTTGAGCGCAACCACACGGTCATAGACTTCGCGCGCCAGCAAGCGCAGCGGAAATCCGATCATTCCACTCGAATGGGCACACATGCGTTCGATGGCAAGATGGGTTTTGCCGGTATTGGTCGGGCCAAGGACGGCGACAAGGGACGACTGGGATAACCGGGACATTGACTGCACAACAGACGATGAGGCGCAGAGTTGCAAGCGCCTTGGTATAAAATTTCGGGACAGGGGACCGGATAACCGTCATTTTACACGTTTCGCCGCATGTAAACGGCCCGCACGGCGGGTTAATTTGACTTTAACCAAGTTCCTGCACAGAGGTTGCTCATATATATGATGCAAGGCTATATTGTATCGCCAAGGGGTTCGTTTGTTCAAGAAAATCGACGATATCGACATGCAAGTTCAGGGATCCGCAACCATCGCGGCAGATCCCCTTCGGTCGTCGCTCCCCCAATTTCCGTCTTTCAAGGAAAAACTCGCCGAAGGGCGTGAATATTTTGCCGAAATCGACTGGGTCCCCGATCTTGGCGTGGATATCGGCAGCCCGTCATGGTTCCGCGGTCTGGTCACTTTGGTCGCCTTGAGCGGCTTTGCGATCAGCGCTCTTCCCGATTTTGGTCCGATCGCCGGACATCGCGCCGATCCGCTGAGCGGATTTCGCGCCGACCAGGCGCGTTCGCAAATGATCGCGCCGCTGGCTTATGGTTCCGACACCGGCATCAGAATGGCCGCAACCGACGCAGTGCGCCCGCTGGCGGAGAGCCCCGAACGACCATCAATCGAACTGGTCGCGACTTTGGGCCGCGGCGACAGCTTGCGCCGGGTGCTGCAACGCGCCGGTGTAGCCAGCGATGAAGCGGCGCAGGTCAATGATCTGATCAGCGGGGCCGTTTCGCTCGGCGATATCAAGCCCGGCACCAAGATCGACATCGTTCTCGGTCGTCGTCCCGCGAAAAATCAGGCTCGCCCGCTCGACCAACTGGCTTTTCGGGCGCGCTTTGACCTCAATCTCGAAATACTCCGCGATAACGCCCGGCTGAAATTAAACCGCAAGCCGATCCTGGTCGACGATACACCGCTGCGGATCAAGGGGACGGTCGGATCGAGCCTCTATCGCTCGGCGCGCGCTGCCGGTGCACCCGCAGATGCGGTCCAGAAATATCTCCAGGTCATCGGCTCGAAAATGTCCGTGTCCCGCGATATCCGTGCTACCGACGAATTTGATATCATCCTCTCTTATCGCCGCGCAGAAACCGGCGAATTCGAGGTGGGTGACCTGATCTATGCCGGTCTCGACCGTGGCAGCAAGCCGGCCGCGCAAATGCTGAAATGGCAAAGCGGTGGCCGGACAAACTGGTTTGAGGCGTCGGGCGTCGGCCAATCCAATGGCGAACTGGCGCGGCCAACCAACGGACGGATCACATCCAGCTATGGCATGCGCCGCCATCCAATCCTGCGCTACAAGCGCATGCACAGCGGAATGGATTTCGGCGGCGGCTATGGCTCACCTATTTATGCGGTTACCGACGGGACCGTGGTCCATGCCGGACGCAAGGGCGGCTTTGGCAACTATGTCAGATTGCAGCACAGCGGCGGCCTGGCTTCCGGCTATGGCCATATGAGCCGGATCGCGGTGAGCAACGGACGGCGCGTGCGCAAGGGCCAGATTATCGGCTATATCGGATCAACCGGCCTGTCGACCGGACCGCATCTCCATTATGAACTCTATCGCGGCGGACGGACGATCAACCCCAGTTCGGTGAAATTTGTCGAACGGGCTCAATTGGGCGGACAGGAATTGCGCCGCTTCAAGGGCGAGCTGCAGAAATTGAAACTTGTGGTGCCGGGCGCAGCATTGGGCAGTTTGAAAAATGTTTCGGCACAAGCAGAGCCCGAACGCGAAATCAACCGGCTCAACAAGCCGCTCACCAGCTAGAGTCAGCCTCCGGCTTCCAAACAGTTTCACAGAAGAGTTGAGCGGCGCTGCCTGCTAAGCTAAGCATCGCCCATGTCACAGCAAGCTTCTTTCCCGCACAGCCGATTGCGCCGCTCGCGCACCCATGGCTGGAGCCGCTCTATGGTCCGGGAGACGCATCTGTCGCCATCCGATCTGATCTGGCCCTTGTTCATCACCGAAGGCAAAGGCGTCGAAGAACCGATTGCTGCCTTGCCCGGTGTTTCGCGCTGGTCGGTCGACGGCATCGTCGAACGCGCCCGCGAGGCTCGCGATCTTGGCATCCCCTGCCTCGCCCTGTTCCCCAATACGCCCGCAGACAAGCGTAGCGAGGACGGAAAAGAAGCGCTCAATCCCGACAATCTGATGTGTCGCGCCACCAAGGCGGTGAAAGACGCGCTCGGCGACGATATCGGCATTTTGACCGATGTCGCGCTCGATCCCTATACCAGCCATGGCCAGGACGGGTTGATCGACGACAAGGGCTATGTCGAGAATGACCGCACACTCGACATCCTGACCAAACAGGCGCTGAACCAGGCCAATGCCGGGGCCGATATCATTGCGCCGTCGGATATGATGGACGGCCGGGTCGGCGCGATCCGCGACGTGCTGGAACTCGCCCATCATCACAATGTCCAGATCATGGCTTATTCCGCTAAATATGCGAGCGCCTTTTACGGACCGTTCCGCGATGCCGTAGGTTCCAGCGGGTTGCTGAAAGGCGACAAGAAAACCTACCAGATGGATCCGGGCAACAGCGACGAAGCGATCCGCGAGATCGCCTTTGATATTGCCGAGGGCGCCGATAGCGTAATGGTCAAACCGGGTCTTGCCTATCTCGACATCATCTATCGCGCCAAATCAGAATTCAACATACCGGTCTACGCTTATCAAGTGTCCGGCGAATATGCGCTGGTCAAAGTCGGCGCTGCCGCCGGAGTCGGTGACCACGACGCGTTGATGATGGAGAAGTTGATCGCCTTCAAACGCGCCGGATGCTCCGGGATCCTCACCTATTTTGCGGCCGACGCCGCGCGCTTGCTCAATGGCTGATAACGCAACCGATATTGTTCTGGAAACCGAGCGGCTGCTCCTGCGAAAATGGCGCAAGAGCGATATCGAACCGTTTATGGAACATCTCAATACCCGCAATGTGATGCGCTGGTTGGGCGGCGTGCAAGACCGGGAAACATTCGATGCGGCAATGAAACGACTGGAAGGCTATGACCGGGACTTCGGCCACACTTTCTGGATTGTCGAGCGCAAGTCCGATGGCGAAATTCTTGGATTTTGCGGGCTGAAGCGGGTCAATGCGCCGCAACCCAAATTGACCGGCGCCCACGAGATCGGCTGGCGCTTGCGCGAAGACGCCTGGGGCAAAGGCTATGCCAAGGAAGCGGCGACGGCCTGCATGGACGCAGCCTTTGACCGATGGAACGCACCCTATGTTGTGGCACTGACCGTAGCCGGCAATGAGCCAAGCTGGGGCCTGATGAAACGGCTCGGCATGCGCCATTATCCCGAGCTTGATTTTCATGATCCCAATTATAGCGAAGATCTGAATCCGACAATTGTTTACAAAATAGAAGCTGATGTCTGGAACTCGAAAGCATGACGAAACCTTTAATCCTGCCGTTCAACGGCAAAACTCCCAAAATCCACCCCAGCGCGTTTATCGCGCCGGGCTGCACGATCATCGGCGATGTCGAAATTGGTCCCGAATCAAGCGTCTGGTACAATTGCGTGATTCGCGCCGACGTGAATTTTATCCGGATCGGCGCGCGCAGCAATGTCCAGGACGGCACCGTCATCCATTGCGACAGCGCCACACCCGCGACCCCCAATGGCAATCCGACGATCATCGGCGATGACGTATTGGTCGGTCATATGGTGATGTTGCACGGTGCGACTCTCGAAGACCGGGCCTTTGTCGGCCTGAGTACCACGGTCATGGACGGCTGCGTGATCGAGGGCGACGCGATGCTCGCCGCCGGTGCGACCCTGACCCCCAACAAGCGCATCTCTTCGGGGCAGCTATGGGCCGGTTCGCCAGCCAAATATATGCGCGACCTGACCGAGCCGGCGATTGCCGGCATGCGCATGGGCGTCGCTCATTATGTCGAAAATGCCAAGGCCCACAAGGCGGCCCTCGACGGCCTGTAATCTCTGACCTGATTCGGTCCGAATCAGTCCCGAATCAGCGCAGCCGGTTTATCATCGCGTCGATTTCCGTCTGCTGACGGTCGACTTGCGCTTGTACCGCATCGCGCTGCCGGGCGATGATCGTCGTTCCACCCGATTCGCCTTCAACCGTCTCCCGTTCGAGCTGCGCCCGATAAAGCGCGTCTATATCCGCCAAAGCCTCGACAGACGGGCTTCGTTCGCCTTCCAGCGCAGCGAGTTCCATGTGGGCAGCGACCCACGATTCGCTTGATACTGCAGCATTGCGCGCGGTATCGACTCGCCGTTTGACAGTTGGAAGTCTGGCTTGAAACTGACTGTGAGCGGCCCCGCTTCGCGCTACTGCGGCGCTCAGATCGCTTTGCAGATCAGCCGGCAGAGCGAGATTGGTGGCGGGGAGTGCCTCCGAATCAGCCATGACGGATTCGTCTTCATAGGGGCGCTTGAGAAGCGACGGAAAATCGCCTTCGCTCATCGCGCAACCGGACAGTGTAACGGTGATAATCGTCATCAAAGCGGGGAGTTTTTTCATTGCTCTGTCTTTAGGTTAGGCTTATCCCCTCTGCAACGGCGAATATCCGAGGAACAAGCGGAGCATTGCCGGGTCTGTTGAATAGCCATAATCGCCTTAAGCCGGTTGACAGCGCCACCTTCATCGGTTAGCTGCCCACTCTTTCCAGCGTGGGCCGAAAGACTCGCGTTAACGGGCTTGTGCGCTGGAACCACAAATTTGAAACGGAAAAAAGCCATGTTCGCAATTGTGCGCACCGGCGGCAAACAATATCGGGTTGCCGCAGGAGATATTATCGCAGTCGAAAAACTAGCTGGAGAAGCTGGTGATTCGATAACCTTGGATGACGTTTTGCTGGCCGGTGACGGTGGCGAAATGAAAGACCTTAAAGGCCTCACCGTTGCGGCTGAAATTATCGCCCAGGAAAAGGGCGAGAAGGTCATCATCTTCAAGAAGCGCCGTCGGCATAATTACCGTCGCAAAAATGGCCATCGCCAGCAGCACACAGTGCTGAAGATCAGCGCGATCGGATCTGAAAAAGCTCCGGCCAAGGCTGCTCCGAAGAAGGAAGCTGCTCCAGCTGAAGACAAGCCGGCCGCGAAAGCCAAGGCTGCTCCAGCTGAGAAGGCTCCGGCCGAAAAAGCACCAGCAAAAAAAGCTGCTGCGAAAACCGAAACAAAACCAGCTGCTGCCAAGAAGGCTCCAGCGAAGAAGCCAGCAGCCAAAAAGCCGGCTGCGAAGAAAGAGGACTAAACCATGGCACATAAAAAAGCAGGTGGTTCATCCCGCAACGGACGCGACTCAGCAGGTCGTCGTCTGGGCGTCAAAAAATTCGGCAGCGAAGCTGTTGTCGCCGGTAACATCATTATCCGCCAGCGCGGCACGCAGACCCATGCGGGTCGTAATGTCGGCATGGGCAAGGATCATACCTTGTTCGCGCTCGTCGACGGCAAAGTGGAATTCCATAAAGGCAAACTCGGTCGCAAATATGTGTCCGTGGACCTCATGGCAGAAGCCGCAGAATAACCGGACAATCGATAAAGGGTTGTCCACTAGCAGGATGACCCGGCAGGTTCCAACGAACCACCAATTTCAGGGAGAGGGTCATCCTCTCCCTTTTTTTGTCTCTCCCTGTCACGATGTCTCGATGTTGTAACCGTTCCCGCTTAATGGCCGGTCACAACATGGGGCAAACGATAGCAGACTGTGGAGAGTCGAAATGTTTGCACGGACCGAAAGATTATTATTGAGACCAGGCTGGCCGGAAGATGCGCCCGCCGTTTACGAAGCGATCAACGATCAGGCGATCGTCCGCAACCTGGGATCTGCACCTTGGCCCTATCGGCGCGAAGATGCCGATCAGTTCCTTTCCCTGGAAAGGCCGGTGCTCCATCCAAATTTCCTGATTTTCCGGCGCTCTTCGGAATCACCGCAACTGGTCGGCTCGATCGGCTTCGGCGACATGGGCAGTGGCGATCTTGAAATCGGCTATTGGATCGCCCGCGACCATTGGGGCCGCGGCTATGCCACCGAAGCGGCCCGTGCGGTGCTGGATATTGCCAGGACCGTGGGTCATCGCGAAATGCTGGCGGAGCATTTTGTCGACAATCCCGGATCTGGCAAAGTGTTGAAGAAGCTGGGTTTCAGACCAACCGGCCACATTGCACCGCGTTATTCCAAAGGCCGCGGCGAGAAAGTCGATGCGGTCCAGTTCAAGCTGCAATTGGCCGAGGATAGCGACGTCATGCGACCGATGGCAGCATGACGGCGACATAAAGCCGATCAGGCGACCTTTTTGAAACGTTCCTTCGGTGGCGGATTTTTTTGCACCAAAGACGCGACCGGGACCGCCTGTGGATCCATAATCGCCGCTTCATATTCGCTCTCGGCGAGCTGAATAAGGTGGCGGTCATCAATATCCCAGGGATGGAAGCCGGGTTTGAAAAACTGCACCCACGGCCAAATCGTCCGCCGCAGTGGCGCCGCACCGACCAGCGCATAATGGGCCAGCCCGGTCCATGCGCGAACACCGGTGATCCCATCTTGCCGGAGCAGGTCGATAACGCCCTTGGTCCGGTTTATGGTGAAGCCAAGGGAAATTTTGGCCATGAACGCGCTGCGTACATACCAGCGTTTCAGCGGGTTCCAGTCTCTGGTCATATGTAGCCAGGTGTCATAAGCAACGCCCTTATGCTCGACCTCTTCCGAGGAATGCCACAACCAGAGCTTGCGCTGTTCCTCGTCGGCATGTTCCAAATGCCGGGGATTGGAAATTATCTCGGCAGCAAGAATTGCAGTGATATGCTCGATACACATGGTCGCGACGAGATGCATTATCTCGGGCTGCGCGCGGACGTATGACACAACATCGGAAATCGACTGTTCGAGCCGCGAGATATCAAGATCGCAACTTGCCAGATGCTGGTTGAAAAAATGATGCTCGCGGCTGTGGGTTGCTTCCTGCTGGATGAAGGAACGGATCTCGCCCTGCAATTTGGCTGGCGTACGATCGCGAAATTTCTTCAGCGACTCGATAAAAAACGCCTCTCCCTTGGGGAAAATAGCCGACAGGCAGTTGAAAAACGCGGATGCATATGGGTCGCCACCGATCCAGCGGCGCCGTTCTAACGCCGCGCTGGCAAAATGCCGATTGCGACATTGAATATGAAGATCTGCCGGCGTCGCGCTTTTGCGGAGGGTATTTGGATGGGGGCGTGCGGTTTCGGTCGTTGATTCGGTGGTCGATGGAACTCTGTCCATGTTTTTATAAACCTCTCGTCTTGATTGGTAGCGACCCAACCGATGGTTCTGGTTAAGCGTTTAATAGACAAGGAAGGTTAAGGTTCGGCATCGCAGGATGCTTAACAAATATGATTTAATATTGGTTACGACAGACGAAAATGGCAGAATTCGAGGCATCTGATAAAATGCGAATTGAAACCCTTTGGTTTATTTGCGCCGGTAGCGGAAATACCAGACATCATGGCCCTGACGACGCGCCTTGGCTTCGTAGCGCGTCTCCGGCCAGCCACCCGGGCGGGTCGTCCAGCTTTCCGGACTGTCGCACAGCCAGTCAAATTCATCGCGCTGGTTCATGATCATGCAGGCCCATTCAAGATAGACCGGATGATCGGTTCCGAAACGGAATTCCCCGCCGGGCTTCAGCTTTGCGGCGATCATTTCCATCGGCCCATGATTCATGAAACGCCGCTTGGCATGGCGCGCCTTGGGCCATGGGTCGGGATGCAACAGATAGACAAAACTGAGCGATTCATCCGGAATCCGCTCGAGCACATCCAGCGCATTGCCCATATGCAGGCGGACATTGGGCAAGCGGCGATCACGGATATGCTGCAGCGCGCCCACCACACCGTTGAGGTAGGGCTCGCAGCCGATAAAGCCGTGGTCGGGTAGCATGTCGGCGCGGGTAGCGAGATGCTCCCCGGCACCAAAACCGATTTCAAAATGCAGCGGACGATCGCCGTCGAACAAAGTCGCGGAGGACACCGGACCTTCGACCGGGACCGCAATTTGCGGCAGCAGTTTCTCGATCAGCTCGACCTGCTGGTCGCGCAGCGCATGGCCCTGACGACGGCCGTAGAGCTGGCGGATGGTGGTCGGATCACCTTCGTTTTTCGCGTTCATCATCCTGGAAGTTCTGCTGGCATATGCGCCTTCAGACGGCTGCTTTCAGCGCGTCCACCAGATCGGTCCGTTCCCAGGTGAACAAATCACCCTCTGCCTTGCGGCCGAAATGACCATAAGCGGCGGTCGGACCATAGATTGGTTTGTTCAGACCGAGATGGGTGCGAATACCCTTGGGAGTGAGGCGAACGAGAGTCGGCAATATTTCCTCAAGCTTCTCTTCGCTGACCGTGCCGGTGCCGTGCAGATCGACATTGATCGACAGCGGTTCGGCAACCCCGATCGCATAGGAAAGCTGGATCGCGCAGCGTTTTGCGAGACCGGCCGCGACGATATTTTTCGCCATATATCGTGTGATATAGGCTGCAGAGCGATCGACCTTGGTCGGATCCTTGCCGGAGAAAGCGCCGCCTCCATGCGGGCTTGCACCGCCGTAAGTATCGACGATGATCTTGCGACCGGTGAGGCCGGCGTCGCCGTCGGGCCCGCCAATTTCAAAGCGACCGGTTGGATTGACATGGATCACGGTCTTGTCGGTGATGAAGCCCTCGGGCAATACCGAGTGGAACACACCCATCACATAGTCGCGCAATTCCTTATATAGTGCAGGATTGTCGCTGTCCTTGTAATAGCCCGGAGCATGCTGGGTCGAAACGACCAGAGCAACCGCCTCTACTGGCACTTCATTGACATAGCGCAGGGTTACCTGGCTCTTGCTGTCCGGCTCCAGAAAAGGCGCTTTGCCGCTGTGGCGATCATTGGCCATCTGCTTGAGTATCTGGTGCGAATATTGCAATGTTGCTGGCATCAGGTCCGGCGTTTCATCGCTGGCATAGCCGAACATGATCCCCTGGTCCCCGGCGCCTTCGTCCTTGTTGCCGCTTTCGTCCACGCCCTGCGCGATATGTGCCGATTGCGGGTGCAAATGGTTTTCGAAAATCAGGTTCTGCCAGTGGAAGCCGTCTTGCTCGTAACCGATTTTCTTCACGGTTTGACGGACGGCATTCTCGATTTCTTCCAATGCGCCCGGCGCCCAATTCCCGTCGGTATCGATCATGCCGTTACCGCGAACTTCACCGGCTAGAATCACCCGGTCGGTGGTGGTCAGGGTTTCACAAGCGACCCGGGCTTCGGGGTCCTTGGAAAGGAACAGATCAACGACGGTATCGGAAATCTGGTCAGACACTTTGTCAGGATGGCCTTCAGAGACCGATTCGGAGGTGAAGATAAATTCTGAACGCATGGCAAAATCCTGAATTATGGCCGGAAATGGGGCCGGCCGATGGGACATAAGGAAAAGTTTATATGTGCTTTAGCGAGCGCGAACCCTTATGGCAATGGCAGACAATAGCAAAATGATCGCCAGACCCAGCGGCAATATTTGCCCATAACGCGCAAAAACCGTCGGTGACTTGGGCCGCGGCAGGTTCGCATCGATCCTGCCCGCCTGCCCCATCGGCACACTCGCCACGATTCCGCCATCGGCATCGATCAACGCTGAAATACCGGTCGGAGTCGAACGGATGACCGGCAAGCCTTCCTCAATCGCCCGCAACCGCGCCTGCGCCAGGTGTTGCGGTGGGCCCCATGCGCCAAACCAGGCGTCGTTGGACGGATTGAAAATGAAATCCGGGCGATCATCGGGATCGACAACCTGTCCGGAGAAGATGATCTCGTAACAGACCTGCAGACCGGCCTTGCCAAATTTGCCGAGATCGAGCGAACGGGCCCCGGGGCCCGGCCAGAAATCAAAATCTCCCGGCGCCAGACGGGACAGGCCGATGGCCGACAAGAGCGGTCGCATCGGTAGATATTCGCCATAAGGCACCAGATGGGCCTTGTCGTATCGTCCGATCAACTCATGCTCAGAATCCATGGCAAACACACTGTTCCTGGCACCAATTGCGCGCCCTTCTGCTTCGTCAAATTCGAGCTTCAGCGCACCAAGCACGAGTACGTCACCGGCTTTCATCAATCCACCAAGCTGCTGGCGGACAAATTCCGGCGGGCGGCCATAATAATAGCGCGCCGGATAGCCGGTTTCGAGATAATCGGGGATCGCTGCTTCCGGCCAGAAGATAATCCGGGGTTCGTCGTCTTTGCGAACCGTCAATTCAGCCAGTTTGGCGAGGTTTTGCTGTTCGTAACCGGCCTTCCATTTGTCCTGCTGACCAATATTCGGCTGGACGACGGTGATCGGAATCAGCGGATTACCGGCCTCGAATGGCGTCGGTGACAGCAACGTGGGGAATGCCGTGACGAGCAGAACCGGGAAAACAAATATCGCGGCAAAAACAATCCCGATCCAACTGCCGGAAGCTGGCCATTTCCAAACTGCATCGGAAAGATATCGGACAGCCATCACGATGATACCAGCAATCATGATGACAATTGCCGCCAGCCCATATGTTCCTATAGTGACCGCATATTGCGCCAATAATGTTGGCACCAATATAGAGCCCAGAGGATTCCAGATAAAGCCGCTGAAGACCCAGCTCCGCAGCCACTCGGTGATAATCCATGCTCCAGCCAAGCCGAGAATAAACGCCCACGGCCTTTTTCTGCCAAGCGACCATGCGACAAGAGCGGCCAACGCCGGGAACACGGCGAGATAGAGCGACAATAGGACAACCGCTACATAGCCCAGCCATCCCGGCAT
>NZ_JBALUT010000025.1:0-38187 GCF_036963705.1 Parasphingorhabdus sp.
GGCGTTTGAAGGACGCCTCGTCATCCTTGCGAAGCGCATCGAAGAAATCATGGATGGTCCGGTCGATCTCGGCCCTGGCATTTACCTGAGCGGGGCAGTTGGGCTGACGCGCATGGGCGTACCCAGTCAACGCTAACGTCGTGGCAAGCGCAAAGAATGAGCTGAAGTACTTCACACTTCAAACTCGCACTCTGGGTGGAACATGTCAATGCCCGCTAACGCCCCAATTTCGGCCGTTCCGAAACGACTCGAACTTCCGGTAAACGGGCGTAGCTGCTATGTTAAGGCTTCCGCGTCGCGATAGGTGAATTCAAGAACTTTAGTGTCTCACTGCAGCCTTTTTAAGCAGAACGGGTTTTTGCATACTGGGAGCGCTTCAATTGGCGTTGCTCGCTGGCTTGCGTTCAGAGCCGCAGCGGAAACAAAGTTACCTACAACTTTGATCCAAGATGCGGCTATCTTGTCCCTTTCAAGAAAACCAAACCCTGCTCTCCAATTTTCTGATACAAACCCAATTAGGCCGGCATCGTAGAAACTTTTGATGCACCTTAACATGTGCTACTTATCTTTGCTCTTTGCAGTCTGAAATGTATAAATTATATCTGGGGAAAGGACCTCATATTGCTATGTTCAAGCACGAAATGTAGCATATGGCAGATATTTTGCTATGCAGCCGTGCTGTTGTTGTCCTTCGGCATTGCGGCGCAGGCTTCTGCTCAGACCGCTAATCAAGGACAACTCAAACCTGAAATTATTTTGCAACTGGGACATCAGGCACCGGTGAGCGCGGTGCGGTGGGTCAATGGCGGCAAGCATTTGGTTTCGCTGGCTGAAGATGGCTCGATTGTATTCTGGGATGCAAAAAGCGGGATAATACTCGACAGGGTGCAAGTTCCGGGCACATGGGTAAATGAGCAGAATTCGAGACGACTATACTATTACAACTTTGATGTGGGCAGGGATGGTAAAACCGCTGCTCTGATCTTCACCGAAGATGGCAAAAATCGGGTAACCGAACCAGATTTCTGTCCTTTAGCAGCAAATCGAGGCGGTTTTTGGTGCAGTTTTTCGCTCAACTTGGAAACGCGCGAAATTATAGGTGATCAGACGGTAATCATTCCAGATGATATCCAAGGTGCCGGTGATGAGGAACCTTTTCCTCTATCTCCCGATGGGCTACTTCGGCCCAGACCCAATCATGACAATGGTATACACGGTCTTATTGATCCGAACGATGAACATTACGCTTTCAACGATTCAACTTGTACCTCCCGCGACCGCTGTCGCTACGGCGTCAATCTGGTGCCAAAGGACGAAGATCAGCAAATCATTGCTTTGACTGGCAGTCCGCGAAGCTACTTGACGGATGTGGATGTGACCGCAGATGGCCGCCATTTGGTCAAGATTGAAAGCCTGAAAAACGACACAGAATCACGGATCGAGACGTTAGATCTCTACAGCAGCACCGAGACGAATGGCTTTCTTCCCGGCCGACCCTATCACGATGTGCGCTGGCTGAGTGAAGGCCGCTACACGTTATTTAGTAATGGGTACGTCGCCACCAACGATATGCCTAAAGCATTGGAAGGTTTTCCGCCTGCACTCATTGTAGATCAGGATTGTGCGAAAGATGATAGTTGCTCGGCCGTTGAAAGCTATGGCGATATGCAAGCACTGAGTGTTGACAACCAGTTTCTGGGTGTAGGCAGTCTTTCTGGCTGTTTTAAATCGGGTCTACGTCATGAGTGCCTGGTCGAATTCGAGGAGATGAGTAGCAACGGGAGTGCAACGCATTTACCATTAGCCGCCAGCGTGTCGATATATTCATCTGCTAGGAAATGGCAGTTGGTGAAACAGCCGGACTGGGACCGACAGACCATAACAGCGATCAAGCTTTCGCCCAATTACAAGCAGCTTGCAGTGGCAACCAGGGAGCGGGACGATGATCTATCCAACCCGGATTCACAACAATTGCTTCGGGTGTGGCTGTTTGACATCTCAGGCGAAACTCTGGTCTCTCCGCCGCGAGAGATAGCAAAATTCGTCCATCCTTTGTCCGCCACTATCGAGAATCTTTTATTCGATACGCCTGAAGGCATGAGAAGAGAGGACCGTTTTGCACAAATTATCCGCGAGGGCGGAATATCTTTCGATAACGACAGCACCATTGAAAATATGTATTTCACTCCCGACGGAAACAAAATTCTGTTTACACAGTCCATTTCCGCTCACTATCAGGAGTCAGATCTGGTCGTAGTTGACAGCTCTGGTAATACAGATTTTATAAGGGTTCCAGACACTTCTACCGACATTATCCCGATCAGCAACGACCATGTGGTTGATCTCTACAAACGGAAAATAATTAACGTCGGAAAAGGGGAAGTCGTCGCCAGTATCGCCGGTAACGTTGCACTAACTAAGGGCGGCCCTATCGAGCAGGCGAAATTATTTTGGGCCGCGACCGAGGACGGCGCTATTGAGTTCTGGGATAGCGAGAATTTCACCAAATTGCTCACTTTCTACACGTTCCCGGATAATCGCTTTTTTGCCGTTACACCCGAAGGGCGGTATGATACCAATCTCTCGCCGGACACCGACATGGTCCGCTGGATAGTGCCTGATGCACCATGGCAAAGCCTCGCTCCGCAGACATTCATGCGTGATTTTTATGAGCCGGGATTATATCGGAAACTGCTGGAATGCAGGGCTGCCGGTGATTGCGCAACCCAGTTTAAGTTGCTGCCTTCCTTCGCCGATTTGACTCGGGTTTTGCCGCGGGTCAAAATTGTGGACGTAAGCGAAAGCAAAGACGGTAGGCAGGCCACGGTCAGTTTCGAGGCAACAGAAGGCGTCGACAAGATCGCGGCCAATGGTGGAACCAGGTCGGGGCTTTTCAGTCCCAGATTATTCCTGAACAACCGCCTGATCGGTCAATATCCCAATGAACCCTATGTTGTTGGTGCCGATGTCAGTAACGCCAACGAAACACTTGATCAATGGCAGGAGAAAAACCGGGTCAAGATCAAGTCCGACGCTGACGGCGTGTATCGCTACGGCCTGACGGTTCAGTTGCCAACCGGATCGGGCACGGAACAGCTGAATTTTTCGGCCTATGCGTTTAACGAAAGCCGGATCAAAAGTGATACGGCGACATTCGTCTATCAGCGGAAAATAGAACCAATCCCTCGCAAACCCAGAGCCTATGTTATTTCGATTGGGATTAACGACTATAATGAGGATCGTCTGGATCTGAATTATGCAGAGCCGGATGCGCATCTGATTGCCGATCGCCTGAAAACTATCTCGGGATATGAGGTGCGGCAACTGGTTCTGGCCGGAAACGGTTCGGCGGATGGCTGGCCAAAACCGACAGATAAACTCATGATACAGAGCGCCCTTGCATTGGTGATGTCTGAACGGGATCGCGGCAAATATCTTACCCGGCTCCGCACGGCCGAGGTCGACGCACGAATGCTTGAAGCTTCCACCGCCGATGATATTGTGATCATTTCCTTTTCGGGACATGGCTGGGCGGACAAGGATGGCGATTTCTATCTGCTACCCTCGGACGGAAAATGGCCTGATGCCCAAAATTTGCCGGATGCATCAACCTTGTTGTCGACCACGGACATCACCTATTTGCTCCGGGCAACGCAAGCGGCGGATATTAGCCTGATCATCGATGCCTGCCATTCGGGAGCCAGCGTGGATAGCGGAGATTTTAAACCTGGTCCTATGGGCGACCGTGGGCTTGGCCAACTCGCTTTCGACAAAGGGATCAGGATATTGACGGCGGCGCAGGCCAGCGACGTTGCGCTGGAAGATGCCTCTCTCAGTCATGGTCTATTGACCTACGCTTTAGCAGGGGATGACGGCGGCGGAATTACCGCAGAATCCGGCCATGCAGAGCGCGATGAGAAGGGCAGAATATTGCTGGACAAATGGCTTTCATACGCAGTCAAACGACTGCCGGAACTCGCTACCGACAAACGTCTTTCAGGGCTGGGTGGCGCTGATCGAAGCAATGGTAGTAGTTTCTTTTTTCCGGGACGGACAGCGACAAGGAAACAAAAAATTCAGCAACCCGTGCTGTTCGACTTCAATAGCAGGCCCAGCTTCATCGCTCTGCGTGAACAGCTTGAAGGGTGGGATACGGAAGGCGATAACCGACAGTGAATCTGTATCATTTTACAACGGTTTAAGTTAGGGTTACAGTCGATGCTCGGTCCTCGTAAATCTTTACAGCAGGGAAAATCAGCTGATGACTGATGGTGAGCAAATGTATGGGAAAGCGGAACACACAGTTTTCTTAAGCTACTCCCATGCTGATCGCGACCGTGCGCTTCCCATCATCAAGGCACTTGAAGACGTTGGTTTTAGCGTTTGGTGGGACGGCCTTATCAAGGGCGGTGTGCATGCCGCAAAGGAAACCGCTGAAGTGCTGGAAAGGGCGAGGGCGGTTGTCGTCCTCTGGTCTGCAAGTTCTGCAGCATCTCACTGGGTTCAGGATGAAGCTACACGCGGTCGGGATCGCGAATGCTTGGTCCCAGTTTCCATTGATGGTCACGAGCCGCCACTGGGTTTCGGCCAATTCCAGTTTATCGATATTTCCGGTAAAAAAAACCGGCCAGGGTCGCCGGAAATGCAGAAAGTGCTGCATGCCGTCGCAACTTTACATAATATTTCCGATTTGCCTGAACAGGCGCTCGTACAGACATCACCCCTGGTCAGCCGTCGCAATATGATCATCGGCGGCACATCGGCCGTGCTAGTTGGCGGCGCGGTTGCTGCATGGACCGGCGGAATTTTGAGTGGCGGTGCAGAGCAAAGCAGCATCGCTGTGCTTCCCTTTGCCAATATCGGGGGTGATCCGTCACAAAATTATTTTTCTGATGGCCTTGCCGCAGAAATCAGGGCGGAACTTTCGCGCAACAAATTATTGCAGGTGGTTGGCCAGACGTCGTCGAACAACTTCCGCGAGCAGTTGGAAGATGCCGCAGAGGTTGCTGCCAAATTAGGGGTGTCATTTCTTCTGGCGGGAAATGTGAGGCAAGCGAGTGATCGGATTCGAATATCCGCAGAACTTATCGAAGGGGCTACTGGTTTTAACCGATGGTCAAAAATTTTTGAAAAGCCGCTGACCAATATATTTGCGGTTCAACAGGAAATCGCTGCTGCCGTTGCCACCGCACTTTCTGCGCAAATGGATGATGTTGGTTCCAGCAAAGAAAAACAAATTGGCGGCACCGATAGCGTGGCAGCATTTGATGCCTATTTGCGGGGCAGGGATCTATACGAAGCAGGTGTCAGTGAAGAAACCGACCGTCAGGCTTTGGCTAAATTTGAAGAGGCGATTGCGGCGGATGGCAAATATGCTGCGGCCTACGCTGCTCGTTCTCGCTCACTTGCGGTATTGGCCAACCAATTCGCCGATGGAACTGAACGTAGGAAGCTATATTCCGAAGCTGTCATTGCGGCCAGAGAAGCCGTCGCAGCCGCTCCCGCATTTGCCGAAGCGCATTCATCGCTAGGTTTCGCTCTTGGACATGGCCAGCTTGATATGCGCGCCGCTCGCGAACCTTATGATAAGTCCTATGCGCTGGGCGCCGGAGATGCGGACGTCCTTAGTCGTTATGCAATGGCCCTCGCTCGCTTTGCCGAATTTGATCTTGCCGAAACGATTATCAAGCGATCATCTGCATTGGACCCACTTAATTCCAGAACTTTCCGTTCCATTGGCGACATCAGCTATCGGGCGCGGCGATTTGAAGACGCGATTAAACCATATGAGCGCGCGCTGAAGCTTAATCCAAAACTGAGCGGCGCGAATGCCAATATGGGATCAGCCCAATTGATGCTGGGGAACGAAGACAAAGCATTTGAATTTTTCTCGAAGGAACAGAATAATCTTTTTGGATTGCCCGGCATCGCCATTATCGAAAAGCGGCGCGGAAATGACGCAGCAGCACAAGCAGCGCTTACAGAATTTTCTAACGATCATGGAGAGAACAGCCTTTACCAGCAGGCGCAGGTCTTTGCGCAATGGAATGATCGGGAGAAGGCCATAAATGCGTTGCAACAAGCTTATGCGACGGGCGATGCGGGAATGGTAAATATGTTTGTCGACCCGGCGCTCGACCCAGTTCGCGAAATGCCTGAATTTTCCGGTTTGCTAAAGAAGATAGGTTTCGTTTAGAATAAGTTGTAAAAACATAAAAGAGGGGATGACATAATGCGAAAATTATTAATGATATTGCTTGTTTCGGCATCACCGATCGCACTGCAGGCTTGTTCTGCAGAGAAGACGGAGCGCGGCGAGACCGAACGCGGTGAGACGGAGCGTGGTGAGACGGAGCGCGGTGAAACTGAACGGGGCGAGACCGAACGGGGTGAGACTGAACGGGGCGAGACCGAACGGGGCGAGACTGAACGGGGTGAAACTGAGCGCGGTGAAACTGAACGCGGTGAGACTGAAAGATAATCTGGGCAAGAAGGGTTGGCGATCTACTCTTAGTTCTCTGACCTGTTTTCAATCTAAATTATCTTTTCCAAACGCCTGATTCAACATTCTGTTTTGCCGTTTCAATCCAGATTGAGTAATAGGATATGTCGGTGTAGACGCCCGGCATGTTGGCAATTCCGCACCCCTTGCCCCAAGAAACTAGACCTACCAAGCGCACGATACCGTTGCGCTCACGGCGAACTAGCGGCCCACCGCTATCACCGACACATGAATCGCCGATCACATCATCAGCCCTCGATTTTGCCCAACCCAAGGCGCAGACCATGCCTTTCGTCAGACCTTTCTTGAAAGTAGGATATTTTTTGCAGGATCTTCGCGAAACATGCTTCACGGGGACATATAGAAGTTGGGCTGGTGATCGCTGCACCTTCCCGTCTTTGTCCAACCGAATATTTTCAGCATCAGCGTTCTGTGGTCCAGTTAGTCCCCAACCAGATACCTCCAACAAGTTTCCGTCTGCGATGGGTAAATGGCCGCTGGGTACGCTGTGAAGCCTGATGGATTTTAGTCGGCCTGATACTATGCTTCCGACTTTTCCCCGCGTCGAAATGCGGAGCAAGGCTACATCCGCTTTGTGCTTCCCGGTTGCATAGTTCCGATGGATCACGACGGCATCTATTGGATAAGTAGCCCCGCCATTTGTCAGATTTTGAGTACCCAATCTCACACGGCGCAAGGCGCGAACATTCTTTGCGCTGCCGTCTACATAGACGCAATGTGCCGCAGTGATTATCCAAAGCTCGCCCAGATAGGCTCCGCCGCATCGATGCATGCGTCCGTATTCGCCGCGCTCTTGGAGAAATTTCTTCCGTTCTCCGCCAGGATTTTGGGACGCGATTGAAGATAATCCGGCATCATGTGCAATTTCTGCCTCGGTGTAAGATTGCGTTGAATAGATTTGCACCTGCCAAGGTGCGTGACCTGGCGGCGCCTGAGATCCCCTGATGATCGGCGTGCCATCGCCCGGCGTTGGTTTTACGGGATATTCATCGCCTTCATCTTCAGGAAACGCGACAGTTTCCTCCAGCCCGCTTTCCGATTGAGATGAGTCAGGCTGCATCGCCCCGGTAAGCATGAAATATAACGAAAACATGGCTATCGACTTTGCTTTGAGCATGCGCTTCTCTCGGTAATTTAAATATTTGAACGTTTCACGGATATGCCTGCCCTAAAAGATTTTATATGTGCCTCTGGGCATGGTTTTCGCTCTCTTTATCCAGTTCGAATATTGAGATACCCGTGTGTAAATACCGGGAAGGCCTTCTATACCGCATCCTACACCCCACGAAACAATGCCAACTAGCACCCACTTTTCCTGATATCTGACCAGCGGTCCACCGCTATCACCGACACAGGTATCGCGGCCATCCGATGATCCTGCGCACAGGATTGTTGGATGCACTTTTCCTCTAAATTGAAAAAATACTTTGCACCTTGCAGGCGAAAAATAAGCCAGATCGACCTGAAGGAGGTTGGGTGGTCTAAACTGGATTCCACCCGAATGATCCAGCCGCAATTTGGTGCCGGGCATTTTTGCACCGGTCATACCCCATCCGGTGGCTCGCAATGTCTCACCATTTCGCATAGCGGGATCGGCGGGACTTTGGAGAGTGATTTTCTCGACACCGCTCGGCAACGGTCTGTTTTTGGTGTTGATGTGAATTAGTGCGATATCGTGTATGTTTTCACTCTGATATCCTTTGTGCAATACAACTGTGTCTATCCGATAGGTTTTCCCGCCGCTGGCGACATTCTGGGTCCCGATTCGAACTCTACGGTAAGTGATCGCTTGATCGTTGACACAATGTGCCGCCGTGATGATCCATCCATCGCCGATATAAGACGCCCCACAGCGATGAGAGATATCATAGCTAGCACGCTCGTTGAGAAACTTTTTCCGGCTGTCGGTTCTGGGAAGTTTTGCGTCTGCTTTGCGCTGTGCGTCCGTATAGATAGTTGGCGAAAAAAGCTGAACTTGCCAGGGAGCAGAACCGGGCCGAGCTTTCTTGCCACCGATTATCCGGCCACCATCATCCTCTTCCTCCTCTGCATTCTCTTCGGATTGCGCAGTATCGGGCACATTCTGCTCGATTTCCTGAGGCGCAAAGGGATCAACTTCTGTAACCGGATCAGCCGGCTGTGCAGCGGCCGTCAGCATACCGAAGCTCAAAATTACTGGAATCTTTTTCATCGATGCCCCTTTCTATTCATTCTACAATGACGGTCTCCATTGTCGCAGTCCATTCTCCGATGCGCGGTACCGGATCGCCCCTCTGTCCTTCATTGGCATTGCAGAGCAATTTTTCGAGCGCACTCTGACAGATGTCGGCGCCACGCGCGGCTATTCCTGTTTGTTCCAATGCTAGCGGATTAATTGGTTTTTCGGATGCGATTGTAAGAAACCTGTATGTACCTGGCGTTCGCATGACGACGGGATCATCGTTTGAGTCACCGGCATTGCGATAGGCGCGCCCTTCTGACAGAGCAGAATCCTTGGCACCCGGCGGCGGCATAATGACTGCTACACCGAAACTGGGGTCAATGCCGAAAACGTAAAAATACCGAGACTTTTCGCTTCTGTTGGTGATCGTGACCTGAGCTTTCTCATCAACTTTGATAAGCCGCATATTTCTGCGCTCGGATTTTGGACAAGTCAGGACACTATATTTGCTATCATCAATACAAAAGCCGATCCCAGCCTCACTGACGGGCGTTAGTAAGCTGATCATTTCGTTGACACGGGCCGCCTTTTTCAATTTCCCCTCAAGATTTTTTTTAAATCCCGAATCTTGCATACTTCCCAAATTTGTTACCGCCGTGCCGTCTGTGCGGAGCAGCTCCAATTGATCTGAAGTCGCTTCGATCTTCGCAATATTTAGCTCTCCTGCTTCCGCTTGTTTGATAAATTCGAATGAATCCAACAATCTGTCGACTGTATCATGATCTGATCCGGGCGGGATCCGGTTGCCAATTTTCAATATATCCCGTGTAAAGGCGTGACTTGTTTTGCGGGCGGTCAACGTCGGCATATTCGTCAACTTGGTACCCATATCGGGCTGTTGAAGAGTCAGCTTGGTTTGGTCTGGGCCAACCTGTGAAACAAAGGCTGTGGCAACTGGTGTGGCATCAGCTTCACGAGCTGTTGTTTCATCCGGGAACAATGAGAAAACCGATCCCTCGGTTATTCCTGAAGTCCGGCCAACATCGGGAAGCATCAATGTCAAGCCGGCAATCGACGCCTTAAACAAAACAACGCTCGAAGATCTGCTACCAAAAGACGATAGAATGCCGTCGCCTTCAACTGAAGGAGTTTGATTGACATTGACTGCCCCCACTTGTGCCTGGACGTGGCTCATGATGTCACCAAAACTTCCCTTGGGAATAGCATTTAAAGTGTCGATGAGTGCGGTGGTGAATACGCCTTTGCGAACCCCTCCTATGCCGCCATCTGGCAGTTCCTTGGCAACCTGTCCATCCTGCGCGGCGGCCATGTGCACCCAATATCCTCCATTGGACCCACCTTCCCCTTGGCTGCTGATTGCATCGGAATTCGGTAAAGTCTGGCCGGATCGAAGAATTAGGGGTGGCGCACTACGTGAACCGCCGATGGCTCCACTTCGGGTAGCTGTCCCCGAATTACAGGAATCAAAAATCGAAACAAAATAAATGCCCTTCGCCACCGCGCGTAGCTTATATTCTTTTAGTTCATAGTCGAAAATTTCTTTAACTTCAGCCGAATTGGGATCGCGAGCATCATACGGGAGGATCGTTCCGCTATATCCGGAAGACTGGTCGGCGCGCACAACGGCTGAATATTGAGCGCCATGCCCAGCAAAGTAGAACAGGATCGTATCACCCGGTTTTGAAATTGTGATTAGCTGATCAAGTGACTTTAGGATATTCTCACGGGTCGCGCATGTATTGAACAATGTGATGGACACGATATCGCCAGCGGTTTCCGAAGGGCATGCATCTGGCGCTGTTTTGTCGAGAGCGACGCGGTAAAGTGGTCGCAAAGCGTTTTTAATGCTGATGGTGTCGTTGACAGCTCCTCTCAGGTTTCTGAAGTCGTTGTCACCACCATTGTCCTTGGAAAACTGGTAATCATCGATACCGACAAATAGGCCGCGCGTAGTTGCAGCATCGGCCGGGGTTGCCAGAAATGCTATGATAACGAAGGCAATGAACTTCTGAAATATCATTGATTTGCCTTTACAGTGATTTACACAGTCCCAAACAACAGCATAGCTGTCAAGTTTGTGGAGTTTGGTCAGCTTGATTGACTTCGGTGCCAAAGCGGAGCGGGAGCTATGGAAGAATTGATCGTCGCATTTTCCGTTTCAGCATCGCTTATTGCCGCTTGCCTTTATTTGCATTTCAAAGCTCTGAGAAACGGTGCGCTGACGATTTCAAAACTGGGAGC
The DNA here is from genome assembly GCF_036963705.1 of Parasphingorhabdus sp. Lineage (GTDB taxonomy): Bacteria > Pseudomonadota > Alphaproteobacteria > Sphingomonadales > Sphingomonadaceae > Parasphingorhabdus. Next base: position 10,947 of record NZ_JBALUT010000025.1, read on the forward strand.
AAGTGTTCGTCGGCAAATGCTGTTAGTGATGAGGATGATATTTCTAACGCACTTGTTGGAGATCATAATCTTCGCAATTGCGATCTGGGGTATGGCGCGTATCGGTGCCGGTAGTCTCTCGGGCGCGCACACGTCCACCGTCGCTGATTTCTTCTATTTTTCAATCGCATCCTATACTACTTTAGGCATCGGCGATATTACGCCCGAAGGTCCAATTCGAGTCTTAGTGGGTATAGAAGCTTTGACAGGTCTGCTGCTAATAGCGTGGAGAGCATCCGTCACATATCTAACCATGGAGCGCATCTGGACTCCTGAAACCAATTGATTGGATTATAGCTAAACCGGCACTGTAATATGCTTGCCGCTGAATACGGCCTGCCAGTTTTCAATTTCCGCTATAACGACTTCGTCGGTTGCGTGCACTAGCACGGCTACCCGGTCGTAGCTCAGCGTGTAATCAGGAGCGGTTTGCAACAACTTGATGCGCCCGGCAATGGCATCGAGCCTTTCTGCCGTCACCTCCGAAATCGCCGCGAAACGTTCAAAATCTCCAAAAAAGCGGATACCGGCAATCGCGCCACCGAAAGTCGGAAACATCACGCCTAGTAAAGTAAATGTTTTGGACAGCTTTGCTAACACACCGGCATCGAGCAAATGCAAGGCAGACCCGCCCTTCAACACCAGATAGGCTGCCACAGAAATAATCGCGAGCTTGAACAGAAGTTCGGAAAATCGGTCGAGATTGTGATGGACGGTCTTCAGGCGCTGTGCCTTGCCAAAATGATAGTCGCGTTGCGGCACCACATGGCCATCCAGCAGAGTGGAAAGACAAGACCGAAGATACCCGTCGCTTATTTTTGCATTGGGCAGTCCGATATCTCTAAGAGCATGACGAACATACCATTCCGGCCAACTGGTGTCCGTCCCCTTTGGCCAGCGCCCAGGTGCACGTGCCACGCCCATCATCAACAACAAAGGACTGTGACGAAAATATTCAGCCACACGGCGCGTTTCAAACCAGCGACCATGCCAACGGTACTTCTGACCGCGCCATGTGATGACGACAATCGCGATTAGAAGCAAAAATTCAAATAAAGCAAAACCCCATTTCTGGTCAGCAGGGACTAGCGGCAAATATGCGATGCCGCCAACAATAGCGAGACTGGATAGCACGAAATTTACCACCATACCGCCGCGATAATGATCAGAAAGCCGCGCGGATATGCCGTCAGCCCAAGCAAAATTCTGCATCGCCTTTTGCTCAATTTTGCCAGCCAACAATGGGTCGGCGCCAGGCAAAGCGCGGGCAGCGTTTAATATTTCTGCACCACTACCCTTGCCGATGTCTTCGGGCTTTTCGTAGGTCTGCACAATAGATCTAAATGGCGTACCCCCGCCAAACAAAGCTTCGATGCGCCGATAGCCATGCGTGAGCCGCGCGCTGCGATCATACCAGCGACCATTTTGAAGTGCAGCGAGACCGTGATGAGCAGAACTATGATCAATTGGTTTATCTCGCGGATAGATAACATCGCGGACTATCGTCTGAATTTGAGTCTCGCGGTCTCGGGTCGGCGGATTGCCTTGCATGACCGCCAATGATTCCGGTGTATGTAAAATTCTCCAGCTTTCAGGCTCCGTTGGATCAATCCATATCACTGGCGCTCCCAGGTCCAGGGCGGTCGCTATTGTGTGGCCGGTTCCGCCTAAACTGGCAGTGGATTTGCCATCCCATACACCAATAATCAGGTCAGATTGTTCAATTAAAATCCGTCCAGCAAGCGCGGCACGTGTGGCGCTTTCAAGCGCAAAAGCCTGAGCCTTCGCAAAATCTTCCGGCGCGTCAAGTTTCGTTAGATAAAGCTCCGTAATCGCATCATCCTGATCGGCGAGTTCAAAAGTTTTTGCTTTGCCTGTAAGGGTGAGGATTGCCTCAGCTCTTTTCCGGGTCTCAGCATCAGCGGGTTGGTTGCCTGATAGCAATGCACGGGCATCACCGCCGTCGGTTGGCATTGCATTAATAGCTGCATTTAGTCGCGCACCAAAGGGCAGCGGGCTTATCAATTCCCAATCACGCGCCAGCGCCATTTCCGCCGCGGTCTGATCCGTGCCATCGACCATCAGAGTATGCAATCGGGTCGGCGCCAGCATTTCTGGTCCAAGCGGCGAGGCTGCGCCGTCTATGGCATGATCGATATGGTCAAAAATTTTCTCGATTACCGATTTAATCTGGTCACTATTGGCTGCGAAGCTTTTATGTGCAGCCCGGTGTCCAGTGACGCCGATACTGAAGCGAAATTTGTGCGGTACCGGCGGAGATGTCATAATAATCGATCCAATGCGTTCTAAACTAAGCCTATAGATAGACTTTGGACCACATCAAGGTTCTGTTTCCGGAAGTGAACAAATTGAGTTCGTTTGCCGCTATTCCGCAGAATTCAAGTTGGGATTTGGCCAAACTTGTCAACGTCAAATGCACGCACCTGAATTTCAAGCTCAGTACCACCGTATTTTATTCAAAAGCGGACTGCCCGAAAACCACCCAGTTTCGGTCATTCCCAAGCCAGGCGCACGTTCCTGAAAGCTGCCATTGCCTGACCTCAATGCGGTCAAACCATAATGTCCGTAACTGGGTAGTTTGCTGACCGTCGGATTTCGAGCGGTAAGCCGGAATAATATATTATAAATTAGGGGTTCACCTGTTGCGGGCCCATGCACTGATAGTGCGGTTCATCCGGCTGAAGTCGTACGACCCCTTCCGCTACGTGATTGTTTCAAGCCAAGTAGGTTAATTACATCGACACTCACCTCGCACACCATACTGAAATCGGCTATCAAACAAATTTCGATAGATCTGGAATTAATAACGGGAGGGAATTTTGGGAAGGGTTCAAGCGGCTCTGGCTTTTGGGACTGTCGCAACAACGGCGATGGTCACTATCGTTTTGATGTTTATTTTTGCCAGACCTGTGGATGCAAATATTGGTTTCGCAAGAAACACAGGCCTTTCCTGTTCGGAGTGTCATTCCAATTCTTCTGATCCTGGAGCAGGTGCGTTGACCGCCCTTGGCGCCGCCTATCGTGCATGCCTTTACAACCCTGCTCCAAACCAGACCGATTGCAATGTCGAAGCGCAAAATCAGCACCAGACGGGAGCCATCTCAAATCCGGCATTCGCTGCACCAGTCAACTCTGCCTACAACGCGTCTCAGCCCGACACCAACCCGCCCATTTCCGATCCTGCCGCGGGCGACAAATCTTTTCAAAATGCGAATGATACAACCTACCCCAGCTCCCCAGCTTTTGCCCAATCGTCGGCGGAGCCTCCACAAATTCCGCACGAAAAAGCGGGCGTCGACGCCTCGCCGGGTCACTCCGGTGAAGCTGCCCTGGACCAAGCCTATAGACCACCACTGAAAGCTGAACCCCCGCTGCCGGCCTTGCCCCCGACTCCTGTATTGTTGCAACGGGACTATCCCGATTGCAGAGAAAACCATCAGCAACTTCCGGACCCGTTGGACAAAGCCAAGGACATTAACCGCTGCACTTCACTTCTTGATGCTTATTATGAAAATGTGTTGAAAGACTATCGTAGGCGAATGAATCATTATCAGGATGAAATTTCCAAGATTTTCACCGAAAATGTAGCAGGAAGAATGGAATATTCAGCAACCACCAGAAAAAATTTCTTCAATAAAATCAGACAGGAACATGCGGCCTCGGATCAGGACGGAAAGCATATGGCGGTCTATCGAGGCGCTGTTCAACTCTACCAATTGGATCGCGATTACTTGAGCGACCGCTATTGCTACAACACCGGCTGCGGAGGATATCCCGTGCCTTATAACTACGGATTTATGAATATTCCGGGTAAAGAAGGCCGAGCGGTTGATCTTGCAGGATCGAGCGCAAAATCAAAAGACAAATCCTGTAAAAAGTCACGAGGACGCGGCCAATTGTTGGGCGGCATTTTTGCTGGTATAGTCGGCGCAGCGGCTGGGCTAGATGGTACAGAAACGTTGCTGGCTGCCGCCGCAGGTGCGGTACTGATTGGTGAGATTGCATGTAAATTGAGCGAAGACGAACAGAAGAAGGCTTCTGAGGCGACGTTTGCTGTAGTCGCGCAAGAACGGGTCGGGGCGGTCAGTAGATGGCAGAGCCCGACCCGTGGTGGTGTCACTGGGTCCTCCACGGTAACCGCTTTGAATACTCAACCTACTGGCCGGAAATGTCTGAGCATAACCGACGTGATTATCATTGATGGAGAGGAAACGCGGGTATCCAAACAAATGTGTCGCGGTGATGGGCAATCGCAATATGCGATCATGGCTTAAGTGATTATGTCGTCGCCCGGTTCATACAGTAGGACAGTGGTCGGTTTCTTGCTCTCCGGCAAGTTTCCATGACAGCAGAAATAAAATGGAAAACCGGGTTTGAAATCGAACTGGCCGCGCCTCGCGGCAGGACGAGAAAGGATTTGGCGGATGTTCTGGCTCTGCAATCCGGCGGAACCGTTCAACGGATTTTCCACTCTCAATCGGAACCCAGCAAGGTCCCTGGCCGACCAACATTTGAAAATTTGACCCCAGGATTTCAACTCTTCGATTCCTCCGGTCAATGGGTCGCCAGCTTTGTCGATGATCTCACGCTCCAGGCGGACTTTGACAAGCAGACCCCATCACAGCCGGGCTGGTACCGTATTATTGCCGATGAAGCCCGTCTCCTGCGATTGGTGATCAGGCATTGTGATCCGGCGTCGTCCATCGACAACGTGCTTGAGCCCATTGCAGATCTCTTTGGCACCAAATTACTGTCCCATGATTCAGGGATGTTCAGAGTTGTCGATGATCGCGGCGTTTCGGTTGCTATTTGTGCCCCTCTGCCTGGGGAACGCGAAAGGCCATGTGAAATAGTGACCGCTCCGATCAGTTCAGGCCATTGCGAAAAGCTTTCGCAACTACTCGACGAAGCCAATGCGCAGGGGTTTACCATCCCGAACGAAGGTGCAACCCACATCCATTTTGATGCTACTACCCTTTGCTCTGCAATTTGCATCGCAAAGCTCGTCTTTGTATTCGAGAAATTCGGCGAGGATCTGAAACGGCTCGTCGAAGTAAACGGGCGTTGCGTTCGCCTGGGTGCATGGCCGGAATCACTAAGCGAGTTGACTAGTAGTGAAAAATTTCAATCCCTCGACTGGCCCGAAGCCAGACAAGAGCTTAGCAAGCTATCGCTTTCAAAATATTGTGATTTCAATTTGCTCAATATCGCGACGGGGAACGATCTGAAACACACTTTCGAAGTCCGGATATTGCCATCCATGATGGACAGCACAAAAATAGTCGAAGCCGCCGCGCTTTTCGAAGGATTGCTTGACTGGTGCATTGATCCAACGACGAGCCCGGCGAGCATTCCGAGCAGTTTAAGCCTGTTGCTGGACAGTGCGCCAGTTACCCGGACGATGAAAAAGCACTGGCAACGAAAGATTGCTATAAAAAGTAGAATAACCACAACCAAGGATATCTGGTAAATATTATCGATATAATGATTGTTCATTGGAGAGATTTAAGATGTCGACCGGGAACAAGAATTTGGGGGTTAAACACTAAGCAACTGGGCTTTTTCTGACGACAGCGCTCTCAACCGTCGCTGTAAATTCTCCCGCTTTCACGGCAATATTCGATTGATCAGGCGTTTTATGCCTATGCCGCATCGTGATATAATTATTGCGACGCCAAAACTGTGGGTTTGCTGTGGAATAAAGATGTGGTCGGTGGCAAGGCTACGATCGGCCAGAAAATCCTGAACGGCATTGGCAGCGATATCCCGTTGCTGCTCAAAGAAAGCCGCACAGCGCTCAAGAAATGCGAGTGGGGTGACACGGGCGAAAGCTATGATGATGCACTGGCATTGGCTCGTGCCTGCATATCGGCAGCCTCTCAGAAACAAAATGGACCATCGCAATTACAACGACCGATGGCTATTCTGATCTGCTCCAGCAAACGCGAGGTCGCTAGACTATATTGATAGATCCGGTCGCCTGAGACATTCGATTGCCTAGCGATGGTCGGGTCAAGGGTTAGGTCGATTTGACCAGTCCTTATTCTCTTACGCCTGTTAAGATAACATAAATTGTGAGCGCATGTCAGCGCGCCCGGGATCCCTCGATCAGTCAACAATGACTATAAACCGATATGGTCGGCAAACATACTGTCCAGATCGTTCGTTCGTTCGCGCGCGATTGAAACTATCGCGACCGGAACAACAAAAGTTTACCCGGACCCGATGCCGCCATAGTGATATTATTCGGCCAAACGCCGGGCCATGTTTGTGCGTTGATCAGCTGCGGATATCCAGGATCCGCACGGTTCGCAGCAACATCATAGCGCAAATAGCGATTGCCCGAGAAGAAATAGATTTTTCCATTGCCCGCATTGACCGCCGATTCTATCCGTCCGAGTGCCTGCAATCCTGGCCAGGTACGGTTGTCGACGGGTTGCGGATAACCGGGGTCGACGCGATCAGCAGCAATATCATAGCGCATGAACTGACCGCTTCTGAAGAAAAAGACCTTGCCGCCGCCGCCGTTAACGGCAGCATCGATTCCGTTGGTCCAAAGTCCCGGCCAAGTCTGGTTGTTGATCGTTTGCGGGTAGCCGGGGTCGGCTCGATCCGCGTTGATATCATATCGAATATACTCATTGCCCCGGAAGAAATAGGCCTTGTCGTTACCGCCATTATAAACCGCAGTCGCTCCTTGCGGCCACACTCCGGGAAAGCTGTTGGAATCGACGGCTTTCGGGAAGCCGGGGTCCGTACGATCACTCGCTACGTCGAAAAGCAGAAAGTCCATGCCTCCCGATCGACCTGCAGGGACAAGAAGCGGGCCACCCGTCGGTGCCGATGCTACACCGCTGAATTGACTTACATTCGATCCTGACCACGTCAGATTGCCCGCGCGCTGGTTGGTCGTTCCGCCCAGCACCATCCGGCCATCCGTGGTCATTTTTCCCGTGTAGATTGTACCGGTGCTTTGCCGCCGAAAGGAAACCTGACCGTTGCGGATACCGTTATATGTGACGATGTCGTTCGTCTGTGCGTTCGTCTGGCTATCAATATATACAGCATCAAATATATTGGAGCCGGTTCTCTTGGCCCAGACGCTGTCCAGCTTTCTGCCGCCCCCCAATTGTTCCGAAACAGCCCACTGTTGACCGATATCAAAATTCTGCGGCGGAATGAATATCCGGTCCAACGGATTGTTGCCTGTGGGTTGAACATAGCCGGGATTTCTCGACCCGTTGTTGCCCGGATTTGCATTGTTGCCTACCGACGCGCCCAGCAGTCCCAAAAGGAAGTCGCGAACGCCGTTGCTCTTGCTTTGCTGGACTGGCGGAGGAGCAGGCGCAGCATTATATGTCGACGTGGCGCCCTTGGACCCGCCAAAACCGCCAGTGCTATTGGTGCCGGGATTTGAACTGTAGACCGGTGGATTGTTAAAGCCCGGTGTGTTGTTGTAAACCGAAGACGGCGCAGGCGTCAGAACAGCAGCTCTGGTCTGATTCTGCGCTTGGACATTGCAGTCAATGCTGCTCGCAGTTGGATTGTACAGGCATGTACGATAGCTGTTTCCCACACTTGTCAAAGCTTCCTTGCGAGGATCGGCTGCATCGGAATGACAGCTGGCACAGGATAAGCCCGTTTTTCTGGCAAAGCCGACATTTGCCTCTACCCGATCCGGCGCAATGAAAGATGACGCGATCGCCAGTGCGGCCAAGGATCCTGTGACGGCGGCAACCGACGCCATTTTGACTTTGTTCAAGCTTTCCTCCAGTAATTTACGTTTGATCGAATTGTCACCCCCATGTCTTGTGGTGGCGGACAATTAGAAAATAGATGCCGTCCAGCTGTCATTTGGCCCCGAGTCTCCGCCCACAATCCTGCCATTGAATATATAGTTTCCGTTGGGGGAGGGCGTACCGGTAAATCTGGTGTTGAGTTCCGCACTGTAAAAACTGACCTGCCCATTGCGGTAACCTTCGTAATTCATGACATCTGCAAAGCGAGTGCCTTCCAGATGCCATAGAACATCGAAGCTGTTCGAATTGCCGCGCTTGGTCCAAATCATGTCTGCAAACCGACCGCTGGTTTCACGAAGCTGGACGATCCAGACCTTGCCTGGCTGAAAGCCCGCACCTGTTGCGGAACCCGCAAAATTTCCGGTAGAACCCTGATAGTTTGGTGGCTGGGGAGCAGAAATGCCGGGAGATAAATTGCCCGGTCCACAATTCAATATATATCCGCAACGGACAAATTGCTGACCCGTAGAAGTCAAATTTCCCGCGCTGGGAGCTCCACTCATATGATGACAGGTTGCGCAGGTCTGGCCAGTCTGCCCCGCGAAGGCAGCGTTTGCCCTCACCGGATCAGCATTTATAAAGTAAAGAAGAAGTAATATAGCAGCTACACCAATAATTGTAGGCCAGCCAATAGTATGCCTTGATGTCATTATATTCTCCCCTCATTTAAATATGGCATATTGCAAAAATAAAGTCAACGAATATACTTTTACAAATTGATAGATTGAATCCTACAGATTATCCGGTCTTCTCCAAAAAACTCTCACATTTCAGCGCTTGTTCTGATTCATTATTGTGATGAGGACGCGGTGATGAAGCAGGCAGGTTTATCTGGATCAACGGATCATTTGAAGCCGCTGTCGGCGAACGGCAATCCTCTGGAGGAACTGGGTCGGATTGTTGACTTTGAGGCGTTTCGTCCGATCCTGGATAATGCGTTTTGTTGCCCCCGCGGAGACTGTTATTCTAGTAGCCAAGCACCTGATTAATATCGCCGGTATCACCCATAGTAGCCAGCCAAGCCATTTTTGATTTGGCCTCTTCGACACTTGATAGGCCCCACAAACTTGCGATATTTTCGGCATCTTCATACCCGAACCCGGTTTCGCTCCAGTTGCATTGATTCCCGTTGTCCCTTGAAGCTTGGAGTTTTCCGGGAATATAGTCACCCGACCCGAGAAGGATTCGCGCGCCAATTCCAGCCTTAGCTTGCCAAATACTCTCACCCCAAAAATCGGCCATAAGCTTCGCATCACAATAATGATATTGAGATGCGGAAAAGGCATCAATGGCCTGTTGCTCAGAAACTTGAGCAACAGCCGGGGAGCTCGCAGCCATCGTAACCAGCGCAGTGGAAAGAAAAAGGCTTGCGGCGAACCCCTTTTGTCGAAGATTTTTTCTGTCAATCAGCATTGCAATTCCTCTATAAATATATGCTCTTCAAAATGGTTGATCTTGGGTGCACTTAAATTGATAAACCTTGTTCTCTGGATCTGGAAAACAATGGGCGACCATCGCTTGGCCCGCGCTGAGCTGTGTCGCTGTCATTCGGTCGGTGATTTGAGCAAACTTTTTATCTGACTCATTTTCGTTTCCCGGCTCTGTCGAGATCGCAAGTCGAAGCCATGCATAGGCTTTCAATAGGTAGTCGGCTGAAACGTCACCGTTGCTATGTTTTTCGTCATAAAGAAAAGCGAGAGCAATTTGTGATGGATGAAAGTCGTGCTGAGCGGCAACCTTATACAATTGAATTGCCTGGTCGGTGCTCTTAGCTACACCCTGTCCGGTTGCGTACATTTTTCCTAGCTCGTTTATCGCGAAAACATCGCCCTGGTCGGCTGCAAGCTGGTATAATTTTGCTGCTTGGGCGAAGTCTTGTTCAACATCCTTACCTTGAGCGTACTTACTGGCAAATATGAGTTGCGCGTCAGAATAACCTTGCGCAACGGCAAGCCTATAAAGCCTTATAGCCTCGATTTTATTTGCCGAAGTGCCGCGGCCTTGATCATAGGCCATTGCGAGTTTGAATTGTGACTCAGCATTTCCTTGATCAGCAGCCAATCGGAACCACTTTATGGCAATGGCTTCTCTTTCTGTATTGGAATAAAATGAACCGACAGCCGACTGTGCGTCGGCATCCCCATTTGCAGCAGCGGATACTTTGGCACTGTCGATAATAGCCCATGATGGGGCTGTCTTGATGTCAGTCTTTGCCGCAGCAACCAATGCCGGATCAACGTCCGCCCATGCCGCGGATGACGCGCTAGATAGAAGCAAGGCGGAAAATACTAACATATAGCGCATTGGTGTCTCCCAAGAAAAATTTGATTATGGCTCGACAGCAAGTCTACGCTGCGATCCGACCATCAGTTTGATACTCTTTGGGGGTTCAAATCGCGGCGATTATATAATTTACAAACCGAATATGGTGTGCGGGGTTTATCTTGAGGAAGCATTACCTGCTCTTTTGAAAGCAAACACATAACGAAGGCCGGGTCGCAATCACCCTTGTTGCAAGAACTGCACGAGGCAACCCTAGTCCTGCAACCGATAAACCCCTAATTTATAATATATTTTTCGGTTTCTCGCTCGGCAACTGCCCCGCTTATTGTTTGAGTCGCTTTTTCAATCGGCCGTCATAACTATTGGTACCGAAGGCTCCGTAATTCGACTGATAATTGTCTCCATCTGGTTGGTTGATATTTACTGTCCGATTTTATCTGTGTTTGATTGGCGGTGGGACGACCGTTTTTGGGGCGGGAGCTGACATTACAATTGCTCCGCGTTCAATGTCCGCTAGTTGGGCCGGCTACCCAGAACCGGACAGTCCGCAATCGGCTCAGGAGCTGACGTCTGAATTCAGTCCGTCGAAAGACTGCTACCCACCCAGTTTCAGTAATTAGATCTGATCAGATGGAAGATAAATGCGGCAACTCTTGTTCCATCCGGTGGCGCAGATTGGCAAGAAGCGTGATCACATCGCCTTCAATCGGTGCGAGAGAATCCACCGTTATCTTGAGGTCCCCAATCGCTTTTTGAAGGGTTGTGATGGTCGATGCGGGGTCATTGCGTTTACGCGCAACGGCGAGCGCGGTCACGACGCTGCCAAAAAAAACATGAGCAAGAACAACCATGAAAGGCGAGCCAACAAGCCGCTAGGCCCCCAATATTCCGCGGCTTGATGCTTCAAATACCGCTTCGGCGCGAGAATTCACCTCAAGCTTGCGGTAAATATGTTTGACGTAGCTCGCCACCGTATGCGCTGAAATATTCATGATTTCGGCAGATTCAGAATAGGAAAACCCGCGCGACAAAAGATTGAGTGTCTCCAGTTCCCGGTTGGACAGAGCTTCTGCCATTTGCTCGACGGGCGCGGTCGGCGGCTGCAATTCTCTAAATACCAGTCGGGCGATGATCGGGCTGATCGGCGAACCGCCTTCCCGGATTTCCCGTATCGCGTTCAGAACTTTCTGATGATCGGCAAACATGGTGGGCACCATGATATCTATGCCGGTAATTGGCATTTGCGAAACAGGGAACATCTTCGCTATGCTAGGATTGGAAAAATCGCCCGCGCACATCCTGTATCCGCAACACTCCCAAGGGGCGTTCCAGCAGGGCTTGCGATTCAAGAGTTGGTTGATCAATTGATGCGAGTGAAAAATTGTTAGAACGTTTGAAAGTCGCGTCTCAGTATATCCTGCCAAAGCGGGGCCTTACCGCCTTTGCTGGCCGCGTTGCCGAGGCGAAGCAAGGCAAGCTGACGACCCGGCTGATACGCTGGTTCGTTGCCAAATATGCGGTGGATATGAGCGAGGCTCGAAACCCGGATATCTCCAGCTATAACAGCTTCAACGCCTTCTTCACCCGTCCGCTCAAAGACGGCGCGCGACCTATAACGAACGCAGATTTTGCCTGCCCGGTGGATGGTGCGATCAGTCAGCTTGGCGCTATTGATGACCATCACATCCTTCAGGCCAAGGGCCATTCGTTTACGACGACGGAGTTGCTCGGCGGCGATACAGCATTAGCAGCAAAGTTTCGGAACGGGAGCTTCGCCAATCTGTATCTGTCACCAAAGGATTATCATCGCTTGCATATGCCCTGTGACGGCAGGCTGACAAATATGATCTACGTGCCAGGCTCGCTGTTTTCGGTCAATCCCACCACAGCGCGCGGTGTGCCCAATCTTTTCGCGCGAAACGAGCGGGTAATATGTGTGTTTGAATCACCGGAGCACGGCACGTTCGCGATGGTCCTGGTCGGCGCCACCATCGTCGGCAGCATGGCAACTGTCTGGCACGGCGTAGTCAAACCAAAGCCCGCCAAAAAGATTAGGCAGTGGACTTATACCGACCAGAACATCGCGCTCGAAAAGGGCGAGGAGATGGGACGATTCCTGCTCGGCTCTACGGTCGTCATGCTGTTCCGGGAGCACACCGTCGATTTTTCTGCAGACTGGGCACCGGAGAGATTGGTACGTCTCGGCGAAACAATGGGCAATCGGCCCGGTTTTTGAAGTTTCATCGACTAGCATGCGCGTAAGCGACGAAGCGGGAACCTTATTGTTCGCTTCGCAGCCTGATTATGACCGCTTGCCCGGCTGTCTATAACTGCCTCTTGCTCTCTAGCCCATACCTGAGCATCGCCCTTCGCATTTAAGATATTGTAGAGAGTCTCGTGCGCCCTACGACGCACTTGAGCGAACCTGCGGCCTTTTTCTTGGTAATTGTAGCCATCTTAGAACTCGCTGTGTCCCGATTGGGTGACAGCGTTCAAAAGGCAGTCTGCATAGAGAAGTGACCTAGGGGCCAACCTATACAAGCCTTTGATTTGCCTGGAGTTTCTAACAGAAATAATGGTGCACCCGACAGAATTCGAATCTGTGACCTCTGCCTTCGGAGGGTAGCGCCTAATGACGCATATAGCAGAAAACCGCGGTTGCAATGCTAAAATTATACCGAACAAACCCAGATCAAATCATGAATTTGATGCAATTACACCGGAGTTACACCGGAGTTTTAATTCATTCAAAAAATCTGCTCGAGACCCGTTTCGAGCCGTGCCTTCAAGTCTGGGCCAACTCGCTTAAATCCTAGTAGCTGAGCTGCTGAACGGATAAGGTCATCATTATATCCACCTGCATTGTCTTGGCGCGCTATTTCCAATGCGCTGCGTATTTCGATCAAAGAAATATTGCGGGCTTTTAAAATCGGGCCTTGCTCGGAAGAGCGATTACGCACTGGGGGGCTTTTTTGTTGTTCAAGCGTAAACCAGAATTCATCACCATCTCGGAGCACTTGTGAATACTGGCGCGCCTTGCGCAATGCTTTGACTGTAATTTTGTTGATTCTTGCGCCAGCACGTTCCTTCCCAAAAGCGTCCGCTACACGGCGAGCCACTTCTTCCTGATGAATCGGTCCTTCAAGTTCAACAATTCGCTCCACAAGTTCCGCTAAAACATCAGAATGCACTTCATGCGGTTCATGAAACTTTGAAGCGGAGAGGATTGCCCGTTGATAAGGAGGCATTTGACGTTCAACAACATCTGGGATTTGAATCGTGTCAACAGTTGCCGACGGCGCGGACGTTAGCGAAAAATTATTTGATCCGGGAACTTCAATTCCATTCTCGCTCGCCGTTTTGGCCATTTCCAAAGCCACTTCCAATCGTTCGATTTCTGCGGCGCGATTATAAAACCAGTCAGTGCTCCAAATACGGTGGAAGCGCCAACCGAGATGTTCCAGCACATCTTGGCGCAATCGGTCCCGCTCACGCGCCCAAAGCGCCGAATGATAGGTTGCTCCGTCGCATTCTACTGCCAGAATATATCGACCGGGATGCTCAGGGTCACGCACTCCTAAATCGATCTTGAACCCCGCAGATCCCACTTGATTATCTGCAATACAGCCTAATTTCCGAATTTCGTCGGCCACATCCTCCTCGAAGGGAGAGTCCGCGTCTTCACCGGTAATTTCTGCATCGGGCATTAGTCCGGATTGTGCAAATTCTAGAAATCTCTTTAATATCTTTGGCCCCTCTCGTGACACACGACTTGTATCCATGGCCGAAGGATCGAAAGAAGCGAAAATTTGGCACCGAAGCCGTGCGCGTGTGAATAAAACATTCAGACGGCGTTCGCCACCATCTCCATTCACCGGACCAAAAGACATGCTCGTCAATGGCCCGCCCGGTGAAGTTGGCCCGTAGCCAACACTGACCAGAATCACATCACGTTCGTCGCCTTGAACATTCTCGATATTTTTAACGAAAAAGTCCTCTGACTTTCCTTCACGCAGAAATTCATCCAAAATACCGTCTTGTCTGCGTGCAAGCTCCAGCAATTCAGTGATAAGGTTGCGCTGGGCAGAAGAAAAAGTGACGACGCCTAGTGATAGCTTCGGAGTTTGCCGCGCGTGTTCGCTAATTTTAGCAACTATCGCCTCGCCTTCCTTGCGATTATCCCGTTTACCGCCACGATCATACGCGCCGTCTACCTTGGTAAAGCAAAGACCGTAATTGGGGTCGTCCTGCAACGGCGACGGTGGCAAAATGAGGCCGTTCTTATAGAATTCCCGGTTTGACACCTTGATCAACGAAGGATCACGCGAGCGGTAATGCCATTCGAGCATGCGCGAACCAAGTCCGCGAGCTTCGCAAAGACTGAGCACGCTCTCCAATTGACCAAGTTTTGCCGCCCCGCCTAGCAGGTCTTCACCGTCTTCCTCATCATCCTCATCGTCTTCGGAATCGCCAAGCAAACGGTCAAAAAATGACGTGGGGGGAAGCTGCTTTTGATCGCCGACCACAACAATTTGTTTGGCGCGGGCAATTGCGCCCAGCGCGTCCTCTGGCCGGACCTGACTGGCCTCATCGATAACCAGCAGATCAAACTCATGCAGGCCCGGTTCGAGGAACTGAGCCACGGAAATCGGGCTCATGAGCAATATCGGTTTAATCCGACGAATTGCCGTTGGCGCTTTAGTGAATAGTTTGCGCAGCGCGATATGCGCCCGTTTCTTACCTAGCTCACCGCGAACGACGCCCATTTCACCCTGAGCGCCTTTAGGAACCTGAGAAAGATGCTGCGCCAATATGGTAGTAACATTGGCCCTAAACTGATCTTTCTCAAATGTCCTATATTCACCAGCAAGCTTATGCCTGTCAAAATCGCGCAGGTCCCCTAAGGCGCTGTTTTCGTCCAGCGCCCTCTTCCACAAATGCTCTGAGCGAGCGAAGCGCAATTCGGTCACGGCGTCTTCGCTAGATAGAACTTTCGTATCCATTCGAACCGCCAATTCGCTCAAATTGGCTTCATTGAGTGTTTCTGACAATTGGCTATATTGCGCCCATTTCTTATAGTCAGGGATAGACGTGTCCATTGCAGCGAGACGAGCGGATACAAGCGGTGTAGGCGCACCGCCCATTCCATCCTCTCCAAAAACAGAGTGGTTCAAATCGATGATCGAAAATGCAGCCTCAGCATCGGCTTGTGCTACTTCCGCGTTTTCCGCCAACCCCCTTTGCCATTGTTTAAGATTATCCGCGTTTGATGCGACGGCGATTGCCGCAGTTGCGGGTGGTTGAATATCAGCCTCACTC
Organism: Parasphingorhabdus sp.; assembly: GCF_036963705.1. Lineage (GTDB taxonomy): Bacteria > Pseudomonadota > Alphaproteobacteria > Sphingomonadales > Sphingomonadaceae > Parasphingorhabdus. Next base: position 26,408 of record NZ_JBALUT010000025.1, read on the forward strand.
AATCGTATTGCCCATTTTGTAATATTAGCCAGCTGCGCAAAGTTAGTGCGCGATCCGCGCCACTCATCGCCCAGAATATTGGCGCAATAACTCTCATCTTCGTTCCACCGAGTGTGGCTTGCCTGCACCTCAAGAAGATCATCAAGCAATGTCAGGCGTTCCGAAGCTTTCTTCGGCAATTTGTCGACTAGCAGGCCAGCCAGTTCTTTGGACGAATTACGATAGGCTGAACCAAGGCGTGTAAAAAACGAGCTTTCTCCAGCAACAATCGGTCCGCGCATATGGGCTGCTGGCGATGCGAACGCCGCTTCGACAAAATAAGGTTGCAGCGCATCATAGCGCTCCCGCCAAGCATCTCCTTCAGCCAGTGTTTCCAAAAGGCGATTCTGGTCGCCTGCCTGCAAAATTGTCTGAATAAGGGCCTGCGCCTCATCAGGCATGCTTTCCAGCCGCGAAAGCACATCCAATACGGGAACTATGGCATCAAATGTGCATGGTGTTTTGAGTCCCAACGCACCCGCAATGTCGTCATAGACCTCCTGCAAAGCGGTCAGGCTTTGCTGCGCCAGCACAAGTTTTTGGCTCAAGCGTTCCAGGTCAACCGGTTGCAGGTCCAGTTTTTGAATTCCATTAAAGGGGTGGGTTTCAGCTGACCCCAAATCCGAAATCAATTCCCCTATTTGCTCTATCGCTTCAACAAGTTCGTCTTCCTCCTGACGCGACATTTTGCCAATTTCTGAAGAATCCAGCGTCGGCGGCTTTGCACCCATACCCAGATAGCGCGCTTGGCGAGCAAGCATTGCAAACGGCGTTTCGCCCGTATGCCCGATTGTGCCGTGCAAAGCCTCGGCGATTCCGTTCAACCTGTCTCGGGCTGCCCGAAGGCTGTCAGGCGGTCCCGGCACATTTGGGATGGCACCTGCCGCAGTCAGCGTCCGCCCCAGCTCAGCGAGCACAGCTTTCTTGTTCGATGCCTTGGAATGCAGCTCGAGACAAATATCGGCCAGCCCAGTTTTAACCAGACGGTCATGCACCACCGATAACGCCGCCATTTTCTCGGCAACAAACAGCACAGTTTTACCTTCGCGCGCGGCGGTAGCGATAATGTTGGTGATCGTCTGTGACTTGCCCGTTCCGGGCGGACCCTGCACAACCAGATTACGGCCACGCCGGACCTCCTCAATAACCTTGGTCTGCGAGCTATCGGCATCAACGACATGGAAAATCTCGCTAGGGGATAAAATTTCGTCGAGCCGGTCCTGATCGCTGATTGCCGGTTCTTCGCCTTCAAACCCTTCGTGCAACAATCCCTTGACCAGACCATGCTCCTCCAGCGAGCCATCTGGCCAGCGGTCAGGGTCAAGATCGAGATACATCAGCAGTTTGGCAAATGAGAAAAATCCAAGTTGAATGCCGTCGCGGTCAATTTTCCAGCGTGCACGTTCGGAAACAGTCTCTTCCACCAGATCAAAATAATCGGATGGCTGCCAATTGTCGCCCACTTCCAAATCGGGAAGCTCAATGCCAAAATCATCCTTCATTCGCTGGGCAAGCGGCAAATTAGTGACAATATCATCGCCCCTGATCTGCACATCATAAGTTGATGTCCGCTCGTTGCGTTTCAACTCCACTGGCAACAGAATTAGCGGAGCCTCTCGCGAAACCGCCGAATTTTTGTCTTCAAACCATGTCATGAAGCCAAGTGCGAGGTAAAGAATGTTGATCCCCTGCTCTTCCTCCGCCGTCTTCGCCTCGCGCGCGATTTTAAGCAGGCGTTTTTGCAGCGCGTCTGGCCCCAGCTTTACTTCAAGCTGATTGTCGCCAAAGCGTCCGTCATCAAACCCCTCATCACCGGCGTTAACCAATTGCAGTTCGGTGCTGGTATCGTCCTTGTCCTTGCTGATGGCGAGGAAGCGCATCTTTTTGGAAGATAGAAATTCAAATACTGCATCCGAGCGCTCATTGATGATGTTGATTACATTACCGCGTGCATTGGCACGATTGACATGGACCAGCCGGTTGCGCGTGCCGGTCTCGACAAGGCGTTTTCGGGTATCGTCAAAAAGTTTGCGCAAAGCGGACCGGTTCTTGCCGACATTGGTGTCTTCATCGCCATTTGTGGAATTAATGTCATCAAAATTTGTCATTTTATTTCAGTTCCCGCGGGGCCTTTTCAACGCCTGCTACTTGGTCAAAGGCCTAATTGCAGGCTTCGAATTCACGTTTAATGGACATAAGCAATGCGGACCAGGGCAGTAAATAGCATCCGTCCCCGCGCCCAACGAAGCTACATTTTTGAGGTTAATGATCAAATTTCACAATTGGCAAACCCCTAACTTTTGCAGATGTGCAGTGCTTCCAACTGTGTGGCAAAGCATGGTTTTGTGCAAGTATCGCGTCGATAGTTTATAGCAAAATCAAATAAATTTTGTTTAACGGATCAGCCTGTATTTGCAAATTTATTGAGTTTTTCGGGCAGGCATATCGAGGAGAACGCTACGCATCCGCGCGGAAATAAATGCCGTTTCGTTCCTGGGCTTCAATGTATTTTCGCGGCAAACACGTTGCGGACATCATCTGAAGCAGGCTAGATAATCAGATGGTATGGCGAATCAAGGAACTTAAAATATGGGCTAAGGCCCTAAAACGAGACGTGTTTGCTCTCTGGATTGCCGCGCGCAGCGCCCGCACGCCTTGGATCGCCAAGCTAATAGCCGGGAGTGTTGCAGCATATGCTTTCAGCCCTATCGATCTTATTCCCGATTTCATTCCAATAATTGGCTACCTTGACGATCTTATCATCATACCCTTGGGAATTGCTCTTGTTGTGCGTCTTATTCCTGCTCAGTTGATGGCGGAGTTTCGAACAGAAGCATTGCTCATATCAGATCGCCCAATGAGTTATGCAGCAGCGACAGTTGTCATCGTAGTCTGGACTGTGGTTATGGTCGTCTTGGGACATTGGATTATCGGGGATGCTCTCTGATCGACAATCTTCGCCGTTAGTTCGGGAATTTATAGCAAGAACTGTTCGCGCCCCAGAAGCTGCCATTCTAGTTTCGACCAATCGGGGCAATCTGACGCGCTCTTTTGTGGATCAACGGGTGGGGTAAGCACGTCACCGCACATATAGCGTTTCTTAAGTGGCTAATCGATACCGGTCAGAAACGGGCATCCGGGCCAGTTACGGGGCTTGGCAAACGCGCTGGTTTCATCATCATGACGGTTGCTGATGCCGATCAGGCTCGTAGCTTGATCGAACAGGACCCTTTTGCGATCGAAGGCCTTATCGATGAACTTACAATCCTAGAGTGGAATCCGTTGTTCGGCTCGCTCGCTCGAAATGATACTTAATCGCAATTTTTCTTCCGTTATCCTAATTACTGGTTTCAACGATTGCCTCGGGGCCACTTTTGTTTGGTAATCTCGCCCGTAAAATCAACGAACATAACCCAACCGAGTTGCTTGCTTACGATCTGTCCGTTCTTCTTTTTCTCTATTAGAGTCAGATTTTCTTTCCAGAATTTTTCGCCCACGGGGATGACCATTTTGCCGCCGGGTTTTAGCTGGTCCAGCAATGCAGGCGGAACATAAGAGGCTCCTGCCGTGACGATGATGGCGTCAAATGGAGCTTCCGCAGGCCAGCCTTGATAGCCGTCGCCGGAACGGACCACGACATTCTCATAGTCTAGAGACTGGAGCAATTTGCTGGAGCGTTCGGCCAGGGGTTCGACGATCTCGATCGTAAAAACCTTGTTCACCAACGGGCTGAGAATAGCCGCCTGATAACCCGAACCAGTGCCAATTTCGAGAACCTTGTCTCCTGGCTCCAGATCCAGCACATAGGTCATAATCGCGACAATATAGGGATCGGATATTGTCTGACCATAGCCAATGGGCAAAGGGCGATTGTCATAGGCCTTGGCCTTTATATCTTCCGGGACGAAAAGATGTCGCGGAGCAGAGCGGATGGCGTCAATGATCGGCCGCAGCCTGCGTTTGTTTCTATAACCTGATTTTCGGACCTGCTTCTCGATTTCCAAGGCCATCAATTCACGCCGTTCTGTAAAACTGGCGTCCTCGATTTGCGACGAACTTAAAACCTGAATATTATTTTCTTCCGCCTTTGTTGGCGACATGCCCATGAGAAGTAGAGTTGACATGGCGATACATGGCAATCTGTATATTCTGGATTTCCGATGTCGTTTTGTGATCGGCAGATGAACCTGGGAACGGTTTTCAATGGCCATTGTTGCGTGTCGCCCAGATCAATAGCCGCCCAAATCCGGCAAGACAGCTGCAGCCTTCTTTCCCATTGTCATGCGGGACATGAACCAATCCATTTGTTGACGCTGGAGTCCGGAAAGCAGGTATTTTCGGCTCGGCGCGCTCCACTTTGAAGGATTCCGCACATTCGATCTTGTCATGCAGCACGGGATTTCTCCAATCCAGTCGCGTAGAGCGCAAAAAGGTCCCGGAAGTGATGCTCCATATTTTGGACGCTCCCTGATTTTTCCTGCGCTTTCCTTCGGAGACCGGCTCTATTGTCTGCAAAGCGGACTATTGCCCTTGCGGCCGAGCGAGGATCTCCCGACAGATAGGCCAATCCAGCACCGGCCTTGACTTGATCAGCAGCGCCGCCTTGATCCGGCGCGATGATCGGCAAACCACAGGCGCGTGCTTCGGCCGCCACCATGCAGTAAGTTTCCGCCTCGCATCCGTGAATGAGACCATCGGCACTCGCCAACATCGCCGCAAGAGCAGCACGGTCATCCGTTGGCGGTAGAAACTGGATATGCGGATTAGCACGCGCCTCACGCCGTAATCGCGACGTTTCCCCGCCACCTCCTATTTGGATCAACCCGACGGCTCTCTGAGTTCCTGCAGCAGCGGTCGCGGAAATGACCAGTGGCCATCTTTTCTCTGCTGCATGTCGGCCTACTGCCATTAATAGTGTCGCATCGGAGCCGAGCGAACAGCGTGCAAGCATCGCATTACGCAGTTCATTATTGCGCAATGATGCAGAAAAAATATTACGCTCGATGCCCATCGGCACTGTTCGGACGTGTTCCAGACCACCTTCGCGAAGCCTGTCGCCCAAACTGTTGCCAGCACAAATGACGTGATCGTATCGGGAATCCAGCCTCCGCAAATGCCGCCAAAACCAATCGAACTGCCGGTCAATCGTTGACCGTCCGAAAATTTTTCCGAACCAGCGATAAGCATATGCAGATAAAGGGTCGGCATGCATGATCAATGCACGTGGCGCTGCACCCGGCCAATCGGCTACGATGGACGCGCTGTTCCAGGGGGATGAAGCCTCGACAAAATCAGGTCGCTCACGGGTTAGGGCAGTGTGGACTTCATCTGCATCATCAAAATAATGATAGCGACCATCGAACGGGAATCTCTTGCCCGGGATCGTGACAATCCGAGCCGCGGGACCAAAATATTCCACGCTGTGCCCAGAGCCGGGAACGATGATAACGATCTCATGTCCGAGATTCGGCCCGATTGCTAGTTTTTGCCGGACATAGGTTTTTACGCCTCCACCCTCAGGAGAATAAAATGCACAGACATCGACAATCTTCATCAGATCGTTCCTTTGCTCAACGCTTCAAGGGGCGAAAACTGGTAAGCCCTCGGCGATAATTCATGATGATCGTGGTATTTGTGATTCCGGACGTTGCCGATATGCGGGTCGCTGCGGATTTGGGTTTCGACCAGCCAAGCTTCGGATTTGAAGAAAAACCGATTCCATCCACCGACAGTCCGAATTTGCGGTTTGCGTCGCGGTCGTGGAGCAAGGAGAGCGAGTAACTACCAGCCGACGGAACCCGGATGCATAGCTGCGGGGTTCCGGAACTGGGAACAGACACTTCGACCCGCCTGAAGGTCTTGCCTGCCATTAGCAATTTGTTGTCATCCTCCAGAAAATCAATGTCATTGGACGGATAGACTTCGAGCTTCAGTTTTCCCTTGCGGTCCTTCAGTCCTGTCACCGCAACCTGTATTGCAGGGCCGGCTTCACCGCCGCGGCAGCGACCTTCATCCTTTCCCAGATCCGGGGAGGAAGGAATATACTGCGCGGCCAGCAATAACGGGGCTGTGATCGCCGCTGTCAGATACAATAATTTCATAATCTGCTTTCCTTGCTCCGCTTGCGAATAATTTCTGGAACTGAGAGAATTGTAGCCATGACGAGATGGGTCATCAGCAGCAGCGAGGTGATGAGCGCGATTAATTCAGCGATTTCGCTGTCATGGCCGATGATGGTGATCGCGAGCGCGGCGAACATGATGTCTTTGTTCGGGAGAAAGGGGAGGCGTGAAATCAGGAGCCTTCCTGCCGCCAGCAAAAGCCACCAGCGAAAATCGACATCGGGTAGCAACAGATGCCACATCAGCGCGATTGCTGCCGTTGTGAAGATGATCCGAACGGCGTGAATGTAGGAGATGAATCGCAATTCCGATCCAGCGAGGCTGAATAACCGGTTTCGCAGAACCATAATCACGAGCGAAGTCAGCAGCACAAAGCCGATCGAATAATAGGCAGTATTGGCAACGCCTCCAAAATCGAGTGTATGGAACAGCGGATAGAGCAGGGCCAGGATCAGCAGCGTGAAACCGTTGCCAATCAGCGCGGAGAGGATCGTAACGTCCTTGATCGCGCCATAAGGCGATGCATGGATGTCGGCACTGCGTCTCGCCCAAGCATAAAAATAAACCTCGCCCAGATAGCCGAGCAAAATCTCATTGCTGATGAATTTCCGGACCAAAGCTACCAGTCCCGAGAGCGGTATGTTCCAGAGCCGGCGGTATATAAACCATTCCGACACCGGCCCCGAGAAATAATAAGCGAAAAACAGTAGCCAGAACGACGGTAGACTAGGTATTTTTGCAAGGAACTGGGCAAAATCGAGGTTGCGGACTTCGAAAAAAACCACACCGAGAAATCCGAGTGCAACCAAAGGTCCGATCCACTGGGTCCAGTTGACTCCTTTTGTGATCAGCGGAACCAAATTTTCGGGTATAGTTTCGCTCAAACCGCGATGACTGCCAACATTGGGAAGATATGGTCCATATACGGACTCACCATTGCTCATGGTTTTAAGCTCCTGATTTGCAAAAAACCCTGTTCCTTGCGCCGCCGATCCGTCAATGCGGCGAACAAACCTGCGTAGAGTCGACCAGAATTTTCGAGGGTGAATTGCCCGGCCATATCGATGCGGCCCGCAATCAAATGGAAATCAGGAGCAGAAAATTTGATCGCGCGCGCCATATCCTTTTCGTCACCGGCCGCAACGATACGGCCAAGTCTGCCCCCATCGAGCATCGCCGAGATCGCATTGCTGCAATTTGTGGTGATGATCGGGAGCCCAGTAGCCAGAGCTTCAATGATAACCGCCGGAACACCCTCGTAGTTGGAAGACATGAGGTAAAAGTCGGACTTCGCTAGCCATGGGGCGATGTCATCAACATGACCGGCAAAATGGACACATTCTGCCAATCCCAGTGAACGGCTTTGCGCTTCCAGTGATTTCCGCAGTGAACCGTCACCCACTATTACCAATGTGTCGCCGCTGACCGATCCCTTGGCAAATGCACGCAACATCATGGCAATATTCTTTTGTCTGGTGAGCCGTCCCACCGCCACGAAGCGGCGGCCAGCCACCTCCTTCACATTGTTTTTGCGGAGCCGTGCGAGACGATGGATGTCAGCTTGGCTTATAGCGGGATCTGGAATGATCATGGTCCGGTCGTCAGATATCCCCATGCATCGAGCAATTTCGGGTTTCATGGACGCTTCCATGGCAACAACCTGATCGAGAAACATGGCCTGGATTCGAAGCCAGATATGATAGAGCCAGCGCGCCGGAAGGGGTAAATCACGGCGTTCCAGATCATTGCTGATCTTCGCTACGATAGGCGGACAATCGTTGCCGAGCAGCAATTTCATCGCCACCGCCACAACCGAATAGCTATTGCCTGCACAAAACAACACATCCGGTTGTTCGCGGCGTATTGCTCTCGGCAATGTGGCGATCATCCAGATTGTTTCAATCAATGCCGGACTGATTGCAGGTTTCGCCGGATAGATCAGACGCAGTCGTTTTGCTTCGGCAATTCGACCGGCCCCATCTGCGCGGCCCATGAAGACGGGAGCGTCAAGCCCCTGCTTTTGCCAACAAGCGGCAAGGCGCAAGGCAACACGTTCAACGCCTCCCGGTTCAAAGCTGTGCAGGAATGTCAGGATCTTCATGCCACCAGACCTTGCGTCACCGGCAACAGATCAGAGTATCGAGCATGCAAGCGGCCCTGACGGCCCAGCCGGGATATACAGTGATCTATGCTGGAGAGGATTGACGGTTTTGATACATCCCCGGGGTGAACGGCGATCCGCGCGACCGAAGAGCGCGATAAAATGGCAGGGGCGACACTTGCAAAGGCTAGCGAAGAGGCAGTGCGCATCGCGCTGCGACTGGCCCAGGTCACGACCGGACCCGTCGCTAGCGTTTCTCCGGAAACTGGATTCCAGACATGCATATGATCTTCAGCCAGAACAAACCCGACTTCGGCCAAAGCTTCGTGCGCACCCGCCCCGTAGAGCCATGCTGGGGCAATAAATCCGCTGACCGGGCTTCCGGTAATGTCCTCGATCAGCTTTCGCCCGTCCCGCATTTTCTTGGCAGCACGCGCTCGGTCCATCGCCAGAAACTCGCCTTCCCCTGCCGTTAGAAAATTACCGCGAAATCGGTCAAATCGTGATTGGGGGACCTGATCGGCACGATGGTGCCATCCATGCAGAAAAATCTCGACGCCCTGATCCGACCAGTTCTGCAAGCTGCGACGGAAAGACGGCGACTTGGATAGTGGTGCGATACCCCAAAAATCAGGGACCACCAGCATCGCGATATGGTCCGATCCTGCAGATGGAGCGAGCCGGTCGAACAATATGTCCACTTCATTGGCGAAACGCGGACTGACATCGTGGATCGCCGTCAGTAGGATCGGGTTCGAACTCATTTCACTGTTCATCCGATGCTAGCGGCCGGTGGGCCAGCGCGTAGAGAAATGAACCCGACCATGCGAGAAGCAGAAGACCATTGAGTGAGCTTATGCTCGATATTATTCGAATGGCTCCTGTTGGAAGCAGATCACCCTGTCCCAGTGAGGAATAGGTTTCCGCCGCGAAATAGAACATTTCCATTGGGCTGGTGATGGTGGCACTGCTGATCGAGCCAATGTGCAAAACGTCGATGGCGAAACGATAGATCAGCGAATAGAAAAAGATGTCGGCAAGATGCACGGCAATGATCCCGCAGATAATCAGAAGCATGAGAAAATGCCTCCGGCTGGCCGGACGGCGTGCAAGCAAATCAAGCCGGTGGACCGACTCATAATGCAATATGCTGGTGGCCAGCACCGCAATGATCGATAGCAAGAAGGCTTGAAGAACCAGCGAAATATTCATCGAAACGCCTGCACGAAATTACCCTTCTGTTCGGGAAGATTTCGCAGTCGATATGGCGTGAAATTCAAGGCTGCAATCAAGAACAGCGAACATTGGGAAACTGTATATTTGCGGTAATTTGGAGGCAATCTGAGGGTGGCTAGAGACAGGCTCAGGGTCCGGCTGGAACCCTTAGGGTCGCACCAGCCGGACCCACCATAAGAGGAGTAAATAGTATGACGCGTAAATCAAAGATCATCGCCGCCACAGCTTTTATTGGGATTGCCGGCGCAGGAGTCGGCGTGGCTTTCGTTGTTCCCGCTATCGCGGGAGAATCTGAAGCAGCCGACGTTTCTCTGAGCGAACAAGAAGCTGCCCGTATTGCTTTGGTGGCAGCACCGGGTGAAATCCTCGATTCTGAACTTGAAAACGACGATGGTGTAATGATCTACGAGTTTGAAATACAGCAAGGCGACGGCATTCGGGAAGTAGAAGTAGATGCCAATACTGGTGCCATCCTCGAAAATAAGATCGACGATGGCGATGAGGATGAAGGAGAAGGAACAGACGACGAAGATATGGAAGAAGCTGAATCCGACCTGAGCTAGACGTCTTTCCGCTGTGGATCAGATTTTGGTCCTCACCTTGTGCGCCATTGCAAAATTCTCCCCCCTTGCAATGGCGCACTTTGTCTGTTCAACCTCGTGCATTGGGAAATAACGCATGAAAATTCTGTTAGTTGAAGATGACAAAAGCACGAGCGATTATATCGCGCAAGGTTTTGAGCAGGCCGGCCATCTTGTCACAGCATCGGACAATGGCCATGATGGGCTTTTCCATGCAACTGACGGAAATTTTGATGTCATAATTCTAGACCGGATGCTCCCGGGGTTGGACGGTATTGCAATAATTGCCGCAGTAAGAAGCGCAGGCGGGACAGTTCCGATATTGATGCTGACTGCCAGAGCCGGGTTGGAAGACCGAGTGGACGGGCTCGATGCCGGAGCAGATGATTACCTGGTCAAACCCTTTGCGTTCTCCGAACTTCACGCGCGACTTAATGCTTTGGTGCGTCGGCACCGACCCGAATCGGCAGAACCAACTTTGTCAGCGAACGGAATAGAACTGGACAGGTTAAAGCGTCTGGTTCGGCGAGGGGGCCATCCCGTCGTATTGCAGCCCCGCGAATTTTCACTGCTCGAAGAATTGCTCCGCAATTCCGGAAAGGTTGTAACGCGAACAATGTTATTGGAACGGGTCTGGAACTTCCATTTTGATCCTAAAACCAATATTGTCGAAACACATATCAGCCGCCTGCGCTCTAAATTGAACGAGGGATATGAAGAAGACGCGATCGTTACCGTTCGGGGTGCCGGTTACATGATTACCACCGATGAGTAATTTTCCGCGCATCTTCAAGCCGCGTTCGATGCGCGAACTGGCTTTACTATATTCAGTTTGTTTCATGATCGCGACTGCCATTCTCGGTTTTGCAGTTTATTCCTCTACACGGGATGCGCTCCAGCAGCAGTTGGACAGTCGAATCAGGGCTGAGACAAATGATCTTTTGAATGTGTATGAATCCGATGGGATGGCGGCATTGTCAGAGGAGATCATGCGACACGAGGAACAAGGCGGGATTACCCAGATGGGCTATATTCTGACCGACAATGGAGGGAAACGCCTAGCAGGCCAGATGCAGGCGACCACGCCCAAGGTTGGCTGGTCGATTATCAATTTTATCGATGAAGATGAAGGAACTGATCAGGCGCGTGCCTACACAATCGCTCTTAGCAATGGCGGCCGTTTGGTAGTGATTGCCGATCAGGAAGCAATAGAAGAAATTGGTGAAGTCTTGATGCAGCAATTTCTGATCGCTTTTGTTGCAATATTTTTAATCGGTGTCGGCGGAAGCTTCGTTCTGACGCGGTTGCTGCGGCGAAGGCTCAGTGGGATAAACGAGACGGCATCAGCGATTATTGGCGGTGATCTGAGCCAGAGAATATCGCTCGACGGATCGCGCGGCGAGTTTGATCGCCTGTCCCAGACGCTCAATGCCATGCTTGATCGCATTAGCGACCTAATGGACAATTTGCGTCAGGTGTCGGGAGATATTGCCCATGATCTGCGCAGTCCGCTCAACCGCTTGCGTCAGAATTTGGAAACAAGCCTGTCGGAAAAGCTTGGACCTGTCGAACAACGAAGCGCCGTTGAAGCTGCTATCGTGCAGGCAGATGAAATGTTGGACATATTTTCTGCGATTCTCGGCATTTCAGAGATTGAGGGCGGCCATATAAAGTCCACATTCAAGCGTGTCCGTCTTGACC
>NZ_JBALUT010000026.1:0-36244 GCF_036963705.1 Parasphingorhabdus sp.
GACGGTCTCAAGAACTTCTTCATCTATCGACCTGAAATCCCAATTTTTCGGCTGCATCATTTGCTCCCCGACATCTAATCGCCTGATTGGGCGATAAGTTCAAGCATTGCTACATGGTAAATCTTCGCCACCATCATGTAGGGCCGGGATGAGTCAACCGCGGAATTCAGACCGGATATCCCTGACTAGGAATGGAGGGCTCTTGGCTGAGTGCTGGCATAGGCTCGCCCGATGCCCCCCTTTGCCGCTTTCGAGCTTAACTACTTTAAACTGGGCAGTCGGCTTCCGAATCATTTCCGGGCATAACCGATCGCTAGTTTCATGCCCTCCGCAGGCATAATGCAGGTCACTTTTCGCAGAATTATTGAGCCAAAGCTCTTTCCTTAGGAAGATTCTAAATCCCGAGCTCGCCACAACTTGGTACCGCGTGTGTGGTGCTTTTGAGCTGGGCCGTGCGAGAATTTATCGCTTCAACTGCTTCGATACCCAATCCGGAAAACACACTAGAAGTCGCAGGTCTGACACCATATCTCGTTTCGATTCAGTCCTGCCTGATTGAAGTTCTTGTACGGTGTTAAACACAATCTTCACATGACAGCGCTAAGCAACAACGCTTGTCGTGCTGAAATTCAGCTTCAGACCACAGTTAATGGCGGAGCCAATGAACCATATAAATTCAAAGAATTTTGATGAAGCAGCATCGGAAATTTTGGATAAACGGCTGGGGTTTTTGGACCTTTATGACCAAGCGGCGCCACTGGTTCCCATTGGCGCATGGTCATGCGATCTTGCAAGTGAACAGCTGAGCTGGACCGATGGCGTTTTTGACATGTTCGGTCTGCCTACTGACGAAGCCCTGGATCGCGAAGCCACAATCGAACTTTATAGCGAAGAATCGCGTGAATTGCTCGAGCAGAAACGATCGCAGGCGATAGAGAATCGTGATGGTTTCACACTAGACGCGAGAATCGTGCGCCCTGACGGGATCGATCGCTGGATACGAATTACGGCAGCCACGCGAGGTTCGAACGGGCGAACCGAAACGCTTTTTGGAATGAAACAAGATATAACGGACGATCGGATGCGATGGGAACTTCTCCGGGCGCAAGCTGAATGCGACCCGCTCACGGGCGTTGCCAACAGGACTCGCTTTCAACGCTTTTTGGATCAGCCGGGTAATGGGCCTGCATTGGATGACGTTGGCACGTTAATCCTTTTTGACATTGATGATTTCAAGCTGATCAACGATCGCTGGGGGCACGCTGCTGGTGACGCATGTCTTGTCAATCTTGCGGAACGTCTTCGCAAGTTTTTCGTCAACGCCCATTTGGTGTCTCGGATTGGCGGCGATGAATTTGCTGTATTGCTGCCATCTTCGGTATCGCGCACCCAAACGAAGGTTGAATTGCAGGCACTTATTGCCAGTCTTCTTCGGCCAATGCAGTGGAACGGTTATTTGTTGACGCTGAAAGTCTCGGTGGGCTTCGCTTTCGCTGGCAAGGACGGCAAATATAATCCCCGAACGTTGTTCGCCACCGCCGATGAAGCGCTTTATTGCGCCAAAAATCGAAAGATATTTCCTACCGCCTAGCCTTCCGGATTGAGAGGCAAGTGCTTTACCGAACCAGAGCCGGACGGCTCGACACAAATCCCTGGATGGTCGAGCAAAACTGTTTGGAACCAATATGGCAGTGGTGAGTTAAAGTTTCGAATGCAGCTGAATAACGTATCCCCGTTCTTGACTGCATTTCGTCGGGAAATCTGACTTGCGCCCATTACCCTCCCAATCCGCGCTATCGGGTTTCCCGACATTTCAATCCAAGCGTGCGAATTCGAACAAATAGATATACGTGTGTAAACACGCATAAAAAAGGGCCAGGTCACAAAGACCCAGCCCCAGTTCTTCGGTTTTTTGAGGTTATTGTTCCGAAGGCATCTTTACGTCAACATCGGGAACGTCGACGGTCACTTCTTCCGTGCCCACTTCCACGTCAGCAGTTTCAATGTCGATTTCCGGCAGTTCCCCGGCGTCGCCGGCTACATCTACGTCAACTGATGGCATTTCGCCCTCGTCGGTGACTTTTGCTTCACATGCGGTGAGCGACAAAGCCGCTACTGCGACTGCTGCAATTGAAAGCTTGTTCATTTTGATCGTCCTCCATTTGGTTCTAACCATCTACTATTCGCTGCAAACATGGTTCCATTTTATCATAAAAATTTTTGTGCGCGACATATTCTGCCTAATTGGCCAGTTCCGGGACTGGAAAGCGGATCGTACACTCCAGGCCCTCTGCTCGCCAATCGCGCACTATCTCGCCTTGCAAGTTGCCCTTGACGCTGTGATCGATGAGCGATGATCCGAAACCCGAGCTGGGGGCTGCGTCAAGCGGCTCTGAAGTACCCTTTTCGGACCAGACAAGGATGATTTGCTCTGCCTCGCCGTCGGTTTCTATGGTCCACTGAATCCTGATTCTGCCCTTGTTGGAGGAAAGCGCCCCGTATTTCGACGCATTTGTAGCCAGTTCGTTCAACACCAGAGATATTGATACCATCGCATTTTCCGGGATTGTGATTTCCGGGCCGTCAAAAAATATCCGAGGATAGGATTGCGTCAAATCCTGAACGAGGGCGGTCAATGACCCGGTAACAAAATTGGTATCGAGTAATATTTGCTGAGCCCGGTTCAAGGCTCTCAGCCGTCCCTGAATCCTCTCGATATAGTCATCGATCGAGGTCGCCGATTTCTTTGTCAGGGACATGATCGACTGCAGCGTTGCGAATAGATTGCGCATCCGGTGGTGCAATTCCCGCGTGTGAAGCTTTAGCTGTTCCTGCTGCGCGATTGATTTGGTTATGTCGACGTTGAGCCCGGTCAGGAAAGGAGACCCATTCCGTTCGACATAATCTCCGTAACCATGGATCCATTTCGTCTGTCCCGAAGGAAGAACGATCCGAAACGTGGCATCATAGCTCTGTCCCGGTAGACCCGCCGCCGCCATGGCTTCCCGTACAGCGGCCCTATCGGTCGGGTGAATTCTCTCGAATGCGGCTTCTTCGGTGATCAGATTTTCCGCAGCATCTTCGCCCCAGACCTCCGAATAATCCCCGCCCCAAGTAAGTTTGCCTTCCACCAAATCCAACACGAAACTGGCAGTATTGCTTAGCGCTAGCGTCAGCTCGAGATTTGCGCGGTCTTCTGCGGCCTGTCTTTGCGCCTGTCTCCGTGCACTGATTTCGCGACGCAATTCCAGCTCGCTCATCACTATGTCGGCCATCGTTTTCAGCTGCTCGGCTTCGGACGGGTTGAAATCGGTTCGAGCATGCGTGTCACCGATCCACAATGTTCCTATCACCAGGCCATTTTCGGCGACCAGGGGCGCACCGGCGTAAAAGCGGATATGGGGGTCATCGAGTACGAAAGGGTTTTTGCGAAACCGCTCGTCCTCCATTGCATCTCCCACAATTAACGCTTCCCGGCTCTCGACGATATAACGACAGAATGAGATGTTGCGCGCAGTATGCTTCAGATTGAGCCCAACCACCGATTTGAACCATTGGCGCTTGTCGTCAATCAATGAAATGGAGGCGATAGGAACCTTGAATATATTTGCCGCGAGATGGGTCAGTCGATCAAATACGATCTCAGGCTCGCTGTCCATGATATCGTAGCTGTTGAGGGTCGCCAGACGTTCAGGTTCGAGTGGATCGGATCCGGGAGAGGTCATGTCTGAGGGCAACTCGTCAGCTTTCGTCAATGCCATTGCGGTTCCTGATTCTCTAAGATTACCAATAGACTACCATCAAACCATATATCGGTTCCAGCCTCTCTTGCCTTAAAATTTTCGGGAAAAAATTTTGAATCGGGAATTTTCGATTTTGTTGGAACCAATTGGATCGGATGGCGTATATTGATCAAAATTGGAGGGTTTTATTATGTCATTAGCGGATAAACTTCGCCCACATCTGCCTAGTCTTCGTCGATATGCACGGGCTGTCAGCGGAAGCCAGAATAGCGGCGATTCATTTGTCAGCGCTACTTTGGAAGCGATTATCGCCGACCCCGGGACAATTTCCGGCGGCGATAACCTGCGGGTTCAATTGTACAAGGCTTTCTGTAAAATCTGGGAAAGTGCCAATCTGGAAGTCGAGCGGGACGAAGGCGATACGGTACAGCATCATCTTCGCAAAATTCCACCGATCAGTCGGCAGATATTGCTGCTGACCTCGCTCGAAGGCTTTGCTACCGACGAAGTGGCAGAAATTCTGGACGTCGGCGCAAACTCGATCAACGGGTTGCTTGAAGATGCGATACTGGAAATCGATAACGAGCTGAGATCAGATGTTTTAATTATCGAGGATGAAGCCTTGATCTCGATGGAGCTGGAGCAGATTGTTACTGGCCTAGGTCACAAGGTTTGCGGTACTGCGACGACTCATAAGGGCGCTCTGGCGGCAGTGGCAAAAGCGAAGCCAAATCTGGTGCTGGCCGATATCCAACTGGCTGATGGCAGCTCGGGTATCGATGCGGTAAAAGACATTTTGTCGCAGTTTACGGTTCCGGTCATATTCATCACCGCGTTTCCCGAAAGGTTGCTAACCGGCGAGCGGCCCGAGCCAACATTTTTGATAACCAAGCCGTTTCAGCCCAACGCCATCCGTGCTGCGATCAGCCAGGCGCTGTTTTTCACCCCGGCACGGCAGGATGCGTAGGAATATCGATTGACGGAGGACCGGGCGAGAAGCGCGCGGTCGTAGCGGAAGATAACGGGGTCCGGTGAGGGTTCTGGCAGTTTCAACAAAAAATCGCGCGCAGATTTCATCTGCGCGCGATTTTTTGTTGTTGTCATTGCTAGAGTGTAGCGGCGTCGACCGCTTCGAGTATCTTTTCCAGCGCAGAGTCGGTGGAATTGTTAGAGCCTTCAGAGGCTTCGGTGAACCGGCCGTCGTCCAATATTCCGTGTAATGTTGCGCGTGCTCGCGATACTCGGCTTTTCATCGTGCCAAGTGTCGTTCCGGCAATATCGGCAGCGTCCTGATAGGAATGACCGCCAGCGCCGACCAATATTATCGCTTCGCGCTGGTCATCGGACAATTCCATCAAAGCGCGTTGCAGGTCTGCTAGATGCAAAGGATCCTGTTGTGGTGCCGGCGTGGACAATATCCGCTCCGCAACCAGTTCGTCATAATTTCCCTTGAACTTGTTCTGACGCATCTGTGAAAAATACGTGTTCCGCAGAATCACGAAGGTCCAAGCCCGCATTGAGCTGCCCGCAACAAATCGGTCTCGCGCGGCCCAGGCTTTGAGCAACGTGTCTTGCACCAAATCATCGGCGGTATCGGGGTTCCCCGAAAGACTACGACCAAATGCACGAAGATGCGGCAGAGTCTCAGCCAATTCTTTTTTGAAATCCAGATCCGAAAGCGGCGCGCCCTCACTCATCAGAGTTTGAATCCGATCCAGTCTCACCATCAAGTTCGCCAAGTTGATCAAGCAACGCCATCATATTGTCAGGCAGGGGTTCATCGAGCACGTTCTGATACATGTTCTTGAGGCCGAGACCGAGTCTGTCTTGCGCTTGCTGTGTTTCAAATGTCATGCCGTCATCGCCTGCGAATGCTTTGGTAGCGTTCTGGTCTGGCGACGCGGATTTTTGATCCTGATCGTCATCTTTGGTTTCTTCCTGATTGGGCAATGGATGGCCTCATATGCTCTAACTTCATGACAAAAAACACGGCGGAGGAGAAAAGGTTCCATAATATTTTATGTCCCAAAAGTCCAATTGACCGGGAACAAAAGTGCTATCGCTTCGTTGAGCGAACATCTGAACAGCCAATTGAAGGATGGAATGATGACAGTTGAGCAGGGAAAAGATGTTTCAAATCTGAAAATGGAAGGTGAGGGCAGTCGTGAGGGTTCAAGACGCTATCAGGAAGCCCAGCACAAGTTTGCGGAAAATGCGGACGTACCGAAAAAAGCTAAAGAGGCGGCGGCTGCGCTAGATGGTGACGAGGCTGGCGAACTCGAACGCGCGCGACGGGCAGCAGCTCAAGGCAAATCTGCCAAGGACTGATAAATAGCGGGTGTGGGGGTTTTCATGACTATTCGGCCGGCGAACCGAAAGATTGGAAGCTTTCGAAATGTTTTCTCGTCTCCGGATTAACCCACTCGCTGGATAATAGTTCGTCTATGGCCAGCTCGAAATCGGCTTCCGCCTGGTTCAGAAGGACGCCAGCCATTTTCCAGTCCGGAAATTCTCGACGCGGAACATCGCGCCGGTCAAATATGACCATCCCTTCATGGCGCTTATCGCCTTCGATCAGGCGGATACAAGAATTCACATCGTTGCGCGCACCTTCCAGTATTTGCATGAAGTTCAATCCGTTGAAAGCGAGCAAGCCGGTTAAGCCCAGCTCCTCGTTTCGCAGGTTTGCGCTATCCAGAATGTCCTGAAAATCTGAAATTTCTAGATCGGACCTCGCAGTGCTGATATAGCTGACTGATGTTATCAGGCCATCTGGCATGCTGTAGCAACCCTCTCCAGTTCTACTGTCTATCTAAATGTAAAAGAGAGCTTATCCACTTTCGCGGCGCCTGACCAGACGCAATGTGGTACCGCTGCTCGGGCAAAAATTCCTGCTCCCGGTCGCCACGGTCAGCGCAAATTTGTTCCAAACCAGCCGTGACCTCATGATGGAAATCCAAAAAATTTTTACCAGAAATCTGGGGGTTCCGTCCCGTTGAAACGAATCTGAAGAGATTGCCGCCAATTTTTTTGGAACTGTTGCCGAGACCACCAGTTGGTTGATTACATTTACAAATGAACGAGGACGATATGACAAACGATAAATCTATTAGCATTCTTAACGATGTGCTGGAAACTTTGGTAGATTCGAGAGACGGTTACCAGAAGGCAGCCGAGGTTGCGGATCGCGAAGTATTCAAACAGTTTTTCACACGCCGTGCAGCAGCGCGAAACGCCATGATCGCCAAGTCCCAAGCCGAAATTCGCCACCTTGGAGGCGAGCCAGCTGAAGAGGGAACAATTCTGGCGAAAGCGCACAGGATGTTCCTCTCGATCAGCTCTGCCTTGGAGGGCAATGATGAAGCTGCAGTCGAAGCTGTGGAAGACGGTGAAGAATATCTACGGAACAAAGTCAGCGACGCGCTTGCCAATGATGAGCTCGCAGCGACGGCAAAAACTTTGTTGAGCGGTTTCAATGGCGAGTTGCGCGCTGACGGTCGGTTGATCGATCATCTCGAAGCCTCCGTTTAAATTTTTACACCTAATCACAAAGAAGGGAATGAAACATGGAATATGGAATTTTAGGACTCGTAATTTTGGCACTGGATATTTGGGCATTGCTCGGTGTCTGGGGAAGTAGCGCATCGGTTGGTTCCAAACTCCTGTGGACCGCGCTCATAGTCATTCTGCCGGTCATTGGACTGATTATCTGGTATTTTGCCGGACCCAAGGGTTCCGTGCAGGCAGTCTAGATAATTAGATGTTCGGAAACGGTTGACCCCTGATAGCCATCCCCCATGGCTGTCGGGGGTTTTCATATCCGACGTACAGCATGGCATTTACATGAGATGGGAGAAAAATTCTGACTGACAGGGACGCCGATAGCGATGGTCTACCAATGGTCATCAGCCAGCGTAGAAGCTCGGCAATCATATTGCTGCTATCGTGCGGGCTTTTGCTGGCGCTTCCGTTTGTGCTGTCAGCAGGGCAAGATTTTTTCCTGCCGGTTGTGGCGGCTGTGGTCATCACCATTGTTCTCGCGCCTGTAGCCAACATCTTGGAGAAACTGAGAATTCCCAACATCATTGCGTCATTCATCGCAATTTTGCTTTTTGCCGGGCTGTTGACCCTGGCCATCTTCATGATTTTCCAGCCGGCGCTGGATTTGTTTGAACAACTGCCGGTGATCATCAACTTCGTTACCCAGAAACTGGCCGAACCGGGATCGCTGGCGGTTCCGCTGTCGACGATAAGCGCCGGTCTTTCCGACGCATTACGAACCTCTGCAGAGAAAGAGGTCATGGACCAGACTTCGTCGATGTTTCAGGCCGTAGCCTTTGCGACTCCGTTTGTGATCGCTCAGATCCTGCTCGCGCTTCTGATCAGCTATCTTATGCTGGTATCGAGGGTGAAATTTCACGAAACCCTGATCCGCGACCGCGTCACCATAAGCGCGACACGCAAAGCCGGGCTGGCTGTTCGGGAGATTTCCAGAAGCGTTTCCCATTATCTAGGGACAGTGATCGTCATCAATTCCTGCGTCGGACTGGTTGTCACACTTGGGGCATGGCTATTTGGCTTGGAATCACCGCTTATGTGGGGCGGATTAGCCGCTATACTTAACTTCATACCTTATGTTGGGCCTTTAGTATTGGCGGTTCTGTTGGGAATCACCGGCGTCTTGGATGAAGGTGCGTTGGTTGCCGGGCTCCTTCCGGCCGCGGCCTATCTGGGGCTTCAGACGATCGAAGCCAATCTCATAACACCTGCTGTTCTGGGCGAGAGACTGTCGATCAATCCGGTTATCATCATAATTGCGGTCAGTTTTTTCTCCTGGATTTGGGGATTGGTCGGAGCCTTACTGTCCGTTCCGCTGGTGGTGATATTTCGAATATTGCTCAATCACACCGGGACACCCAATATTATCGGCTATTTGCTTGGGGAGCCGCTCTTCGGTCCGTCTATGGCAAACGTCGAAAAATAAGCGGGCCAATTTGTTCGCGACTGATCTCTTAGCAACTGAAGTCGTCTTAACATTTTGGCAATTCATCAAGGGCGGCGCGATTTCACCCGCTTGATCATTTGCGAGATACGGCTGGATTTTCTGCTCAGAGCTGCGAAATTATCGTCAGCACTGTGCGGATCCAAAATATCATTCTCGGCGAGAAACGTTTCAACGTCACTCAGGTCCGGAAGCTGATAATCGCGCAAGGTCGTCCCGCTAGAACGGCACAGCTGGATGGTTTCTATCAGGGATCCGGTTTCCTCGAAGACTTCTGCAATCCGGTCGACAGTTGTCCCCAGATGCTCGGCCAGCAGGTCGTTCCGTACGGTTGCGATTTGCTCGCGAACTTGGTCGTTCTCGAATTCACCAGCGTCGAGAGCCAAATCACATTCGGTATCAAAGCCTAGCGACCGGTTGTTCATGTTCGATGATCCTACGCGGATGATCCGGTCGTCGATAATCATCAATTTCGCGTGAATATAAATCGGACTGCCTGCTCCATTCAGCGCATGGAAAACACGGAATCTGTTCTGATGATCAATGTCGATAAGCGCCTGGATCAGCCGCGCCCGTTTGCTATCCATAACCGCCGGTTCCAGCCAGCCCTCTGCAGTGACTGGGTTGACGATGACGATTTCCGGACCGTCGGTTTCCTTGAGCCGTTTCGCAATGGCAATGGCGATTGTGCGAGACGCAAAATATTGGCTTTCTGCATATATGTGATGTTTCGCGCTGGCGATCAGATCCACATAAAGCTTCTCGATTTCGGAGACGGCCGGCCTGTCGTCGCATTCCGGCTGGGTCCGCGCGATCGCGACGTCAACATTCTCGAAATCGGCTTTTAACTGGTCCGGCCAGCAATCATTGGTTTTCGCATCGACCATTTTGGTGCCGCCAGCAACCGCCCATCGGGCGACTGCGAATTCGGATAAATGCTTGGCTACTGGCCCTTGCACAGCCATCGCCGCATCGTGCCACGGGCCGCCGTCCTTGTCATTGGGTGGGGAGCGATAGGGCTGTTCTTCATCATGTGATCGGGTGTCCCAGCGGTCGTCGGTGATGTCGATGCCCCCGCAAAACGCGGTATCTTCATCAACGACCACTACCTTCTGGTGCTGGGCCGCGCCGACCGGATGCCGGCCATCAAGCTTGAGATGAATGCGCGGGTGCAGGCGCCAGCGGATAAGGGTGAGCAATGTTCTACCGCGAAACAGCGTTTTGATCGCACCGGTATCCCAGCGCAAAATATAGATATGAAGGTCGGGATTTTTCTTCACCAGCCAGTCGACATATTTTCCGATTTCCAGCGGACCGACGATTTTCTGTTCGGTATCGTGCATTTCGACCCGGGCATCAAAATCCCAGCCGAGCAAAATTATACGATGCTTCGCCTTGGCCATCGCCCGCCGCAGATAGCGGAAATAATTTTCGGCATCGATGATGACAGAAGCTTTGGCCGCTTTATCTATTTTCCAGCAATTCCGGGATTCATCGAAAATTTTCTTCATATATATAGCTAGCCAGAAACAAGGCCAATCGTCTCCTATCGAACCAACGTCGCGCTATTGCCGCCCATCTGGCGCAAAGGTCAATCTTTAAGCAATTTCGCTAATTTCAGATTTTTTGCGTTTCTCGAATTTGTCGACGAGATCATTGGCCAGATCGTTGCTGATCACCTTTTTAGCGATTTCGAACACATCTTCTTCTTCTTCTTTCATATGATGCTCGAGATCTTCCTTTAGTTTTTCGAATTTCTGGATCCAGCCGCTTGATGACATGTCCATCTCGTCCAGTTCCTTGATCAGGTCGACGGCCTCTTTATGTTCGTGGACGCTATGTCGCGCCTGCTCCTGGCTTTTCTGGGCCTCGAGAAGTTCCGCATATAATGTCTGCTCTTCGGCATTGGCATGCGCGGTGGCTTCTGGCTTGAATTGCGCCCAAAGTTCGTTGCGCTCGTCACTATTGCCTTCGGTCTTCATGATCCTGGAAGCCAGTTCGCGGTGCTTGTCATGATCCTGTACGATTCTCTGGTAGATGTTCATTATATTCTCCTGACGCTCGTTAAACGTTTCAAATGGCCAACGCACTCAGAGTGGAAAAGGTTCCCTGGCGTTTGTGCTCCTTGTTTTTCATCTGGATATCAGCCCACTCAGACGGCTTGGTGCCTTGATTGGCGACCCCCATTGTCGACGATCGGGAACCATCGGTTCGTTAGCTCGTTGAAGAAACATGTCGAACGAGCACACCGCTGATCAACAGGCCGAGGTCCCCGCCGAAGACCGTACCAGTCTCGCGGAAGACAGGACGGAACGAGCGGAAGAGCGCACGGAGCTGGCCGAGGACCGAACGTTGATGGCCAACGAGAGGACGTTCGCCGGCTGGATCCGTACGGGATTGGCCGCGGTTGGTATAGGATTGGGGTTCAACGCATTATTCGGAACTCTTGATCCTTGGTGGCTTCCCCGTGCGATTGCGACAATATTCATTCTGATAGGGATAGTGATATTCTACGCCGCGCAAAAAACAGCCTGCCGCGTCTATGATCGACTAGACTCTCACTCCTCCGAGCCCGTAGGCGGTATGAGGATACAGCTTATCACTTTGATGTTTGGCGTAGCTAGCGGGTCTCTGGTCGTTGCCCTCTGGTTAATGTCGATCAAGAACTGATATCGCTATTGCCCGCTTGCGGGCAGTAACTCGCGGTCAGGTGTAATGCCGTGGAGAACAGAGATGTCGCCAGTGGTTTCCAATATGACTGCTCTGACCTCTGACAGCTGCAAGGCATTCGCCTCCCGTAATTTGGCATAAACGTCATCGCGGGTTACCCGCGTGGTTTTGAGGTTGTCGTCGATAAATTTTCCGTCCTTCATCAACCAGACCGGGTCATTTGTAGCCATATCGACTATCCGCAGATCAGCTATCCTCATCTTGGCGATAGCAAACTGAGAGGCAAGGAGCATCGTGATTCCGCCAATATTCTGGATAAAAGCCGACCAATTTTCGACCGTGACAGCGCCTGCCAGAAGCGACCCAGTGGCCACGGTCACAACAAAATCAAATGCGGTCATCTTGGAGAAAGATCGCAGTCCGACGATCCTTACATTGAGCATGACCCAGAGCAGCGCGAGTGGCGCCAGAAAAAGCGAGCGCAGGAAGATGTCGACCTGCATATCCGCGCTGAACATGGGCTATGCCTCTTTATTTATAAGATGAATGATCAAGAATAATCGGCGGTGACGGGGCCGTTGACTTCATCGGTACCAGCTTGATTTTTCTCTGACCGGTCCTGCAATTTTTTCATAACCGTGCGGACCGCAACCGAAACCGCAGCAGCAGTGAGTGTTCTCCAGAAATATTTCATGATCTTCTCCATAGTGTCGCACCGGCAGATGCAGCGGTGCGTTTGATGTCACTCACTTACGCAACGCAGGGCAAACAGTTCCGATCTTCCTGTCTGCGATGAAGGTTTTATCAAGGTTGGGGGATCGACTCGACGGCTGACTTAACGTTTCCGCGCCTACCGTTTCTTTTCAGACAGCGCTGTTTATCTGAGTTCGACCGCCCGTTCATACGCGGCCAGAAGCGTTTCGTTGATCAGGGCAGAAAATTTGCCTGTTCCATTTAGCGCGTCGAGCCCAGCGGCGGTGGTCCCGCCTTTGCTGGTTACGTTCTTGCGTAAATCTTCAAGAGGTAGGTCGGATTCTTGCGCCAGTTCCAATGTCCCGCGGAACGTTCCCAAGACCAGCGTCTTGGCGTCCTCTTCGCTAAAGCCCAGTTCTTCGGCGGCCTCGACATAGGCGCGAAGCATCTCGAAAACATATCCGGGACCGCTTCCGGCTACGGCGGTCAGGCGATCGAGCATATCCTCGCTGTCCACCCAAACGATGGTGCCGGAACATAAAGCGAGTTCCTCTATCTCGCGCGATGCGGTTTCGGTAACCTTACCGTGCGCATAGAGACCGCTCACACCCTTGCGGATCAACGCCGGGAGGTTGGGCATGATCCGGACCACAGATCGTCCCGGTGCATGACTTGCAAGCTTTTCGGCGGAATAGCCGGCTGCGATCGAACTGATCACGCCGTCAGGGCTTAGTCTGGGCAAATAGGCGGGAAGCACCTGATCGATAAGCTGCGGCTTGAGCGCGACGATAAGATAGTCGAATATCTCGTCCCCCAGTTCCTCGACCGACCCGACTTGCGATACGCCTTCCGGCAGATCAGGTTTGGCCGGATCTGCTACGGTATATTTATGGCCGGTGTTAGCGGCCCACGCCTTGAGCAGCGCGCCGCCCATGTTTCCGCATCCGAGGAGTAATATTTTTTTCAAACTAATCTCTTGCTGTTTGTGATAATGAGGTTTCTCAATGTCCTTAGTATTCAAAGCAGGCATGTCAACAAATGCCTATCTTAATGTCTTTCTTGGAAAACTATATATTTTGATCACTAAATTATTGCGCCTGTCCGGTTCAATCCCTACCTCTATAGCATTATAACAAGGGCATCGCATCAAATGGTACAAGGCAAAACAATAGTTGTGAAAGTTGGCTCCAGCCTGCTTGCCAATGAAGAACGGTTAACACCGCGCTGGGCTTTCATGCATAATTTGTTGGAAGACATTGCCCGCCTGCGGGAAGGTGGCGCAAAAGTTATCTTGTGTTCGTCCGGGTCAGTCGCGCTGGGTATGAATATGATCGGCCAGCGGCCCGAGACGGCAGGTCTGCGCGACAAACAGGCCGCTGCGGCATGCGGGATGCCTTTGTTGCTCAATGCTTATAAGCAAGTCGCCCACGAATATAGTTTCGAGATAGCGCAGGTTTTGGTGACCTTGCGTGATCTCGAGGACCGTAAGCGGTTCCTCAACACGAAGAACACTGTCGATCGGCTGCTCGATGCCAATATCATGCCGATCATCAATGAAAATGACACGATCACCACCGAAGAAATCCGGGTTGGCGACAATGACCGGCTGTCTGCGAAGATTGCGCAAATGCTGCAAGCGGACGAGCTGATCATTCTCACGCAAGTTGACGGGCTGTTCGATAAGGACCCCTCGGAACCCGGAGCCCAATTGGTCGAGGAAGTGACCGATGTATCTCCCTATCTCGCGGTGACCGAAGGCGTGAGTAGTCTGGGCAGCGGCGGGATGCTGACAAAGATACAGGCGGCGCATATGGCGCAAAACGCCGGGTGCGATACGCGCATCGCACATGGCGAATTTGAACAGCCAGTGACGTCCGTCCTGAATGACGAGAGACGGCATACCAGAATTCTTGCCAATGAACGTCCTGAATCCGCCTGGGCCAACTGGCTGTCGGATCGTTTGCAGATGGCGGGGAGCATCGTGGTAACCGAGGTGACTGCCGAATCTTTCAAATCCGGTCGGCGGAATATCGGTCGCGAGGATGTGCTCTCTATTCAAGGACCCTACGTCAAAGGCGACGTCATCCATATTTACGGTGAGTCCGGCGACGAACTGGCCAGAGGCCTGACAAATTTTTCTTCAGATGAAACCATGGCTCTGGCCCGCAACCCGACCATGTCGGCGATGCAGTTGCTCGGCTACAAAACGCTCGGCACGCTGATTACCGACAAAAATATGGTCGTACTCGATGACCGGCACCTGACTTGGGATTTGCCGGCCGACGAGGTTATGACCGAAGTCGCATCCTAAATCTGGTTAGGGCTGGATTTCGCCGACCTCGAGAATGGGGGCGGAATCGAGCCGGTTCGCATCCATCATTACCGCGATACGCTGAACAGAAGAGATGAGCAGATTCTGCTCCCACGTTTCCAGTTTCGATAATGAAATCAGAAAATCCTCCTGCAACATCTCGGGAGCATTCCGGACACAATCTCTTCCTTTCTTGGTCAAGACTATATCCACTGAACGCCCGTCATCAGCACTTTTTTCGCGGGTAACCATTGCTGACTTTTCTAGCCGATCGACAATCGACGTCACCGTGGCATGCGACAGATGTACCGATTTGGCGATGACCGACGGCTTCGCCCGGCCCTCCTTTTCCAGCTCCTTCAACAGGAGCAGTTGCGGCGTTGTCTGACCGGTGTCTCTCTCCAGTTTTTTGGACTGCAAATCTATCGCCCGGTTAATCTGGCGCAAAGCTATCAAAAGTGCGTTTGAATTTGACATGACTGGCTTGATACAGACTTTCGGTGTCAATGGCTTGGGTAATTGCAGATTAATCCCAGCAAACCACTCAGCGCCTATATCCATCGTTGGTTTCGGATATTTGCGCAGATAGATGTTAGAAAGAATATGGTTCCATAACATTGTCTTCAAAATCCGGGATGAAACATCCATTCACATTGACCCGGACCCGCCGGTTGGCAGGTCAACAGGGACCTTGTGGGTTACCGCCGGCACAGAGAGCATCAACATAACCAGAAGCACCAGCAACACATCAATCAGCGGCGTTATGTTGAGTTCCGAAAATGGTTTGTCCGCTCCGGCGGCAGCTATATTCTGGCGAAAATGCATTTTCTTGCTACGCATTCAATCTCTCCCAATAATTGATATGATATAGCATACAACGCAATCGCGAGTGAATTACAAAAAGCCGCTTGCCTTCCTGACCGGATAGGCCAAACATATGGTCTATGTCAGAGGAACTGGAGGCAACGGGAACCGCTGTGAAAGCGGCTCTCGTCGGCACATCATCGGAAGAAACGGGCGGCGGCACACCGGGGGGCAAAGGCGGCGAGTGCCTCAATTGCGGTGTCGTTGTGACCAGCAGCTTTTGCCCCAATTGCGGTCAGCCACTGCATGTCCACCGCTCCATAGGCGCGTTCTGGCACGATATTCTGCACGGCGTTTTGCATTTTGAAGGCAAGTTCTGGCGCACGCTGCCTCTATTGGTCTGGAAGCCCGGAGACCTGACCCGGCGCTATGTTCATGGCGAGCGTGTGAAATTCATCTCGCCAATCGCGCTATTCCTTTTCTCGGTTTTCATGATGTTTGCGGTCTTTTCGTTTCTTGGTGATCCGTTTTCCGGTGATGATATCGTCGTTACGAATGACGAAGGCAGTGCAGAAGTTCTTACACAGGCCGGTCGGCTGGATGAGGAGATAAAGGCCAAAACCGCGCAACTGTCGCAAGCTAAGGCAGAAGATAGGGCTAAGCTCGAGCAGGAAATTCTTGACCTTAAAAAGGGTCGTAACATGATGTCTAACCTGACCGGTGAGGACACGCCATATCCAGATGTGAGTTTGAGCGACGGAGCCGCCGAGATAGGCAATATTACTGCAGATAATCTCGACCAGTTTGAAACAGGGATCGAGGATATCAAGGAAGGTAAAGCGCTCGCCGAGGGGAGCAGCGTCAGCACCGGATCGTCAGCGACCGACAAATGGCTGCGTAACGCATTTGAAGAGATCAAGGCCAATCCCGATCTTCTGATGTATAAGCTCAAAGCCAATGGCTATAAATTTGCATGGTTGCTGATTCCGATCTCGTTGCCTCTCGTGTGGTTGACCTTGATCGGTCGGCGCGGCTTTCATTTTTACGATCATGCGGTTTTTGCCACTTATTCGCTCAGCTTCATGTCGCTGCTATTCATCACTTGCGCGCTTTTGGCGGCGGTCGGAGTGCCCGAGACGATATGGTTATCGCTAATAATATTCTATCCATTATTTCACATGTATCGACAGCTGCGGCATGCTTATGGTCTCACCAGGATAGAAACCGTTTTCCGGTTGATTGCGCTATTGGTATTTACCGTCATCAGCCTGTCTTTGTTTTTCGCTATTTTGCTCGCTCTGGGTGTTTTGGGATAAAATCATGACCATGAATATTGATCGTCGCCAGTTGATGGCATTGGGAACATTCGGCCTTGGCGCGCTTAGTATGCCGGCTTCGGCGTCGCTCATCGGCGCTAAAGGCTTTACCCACGGGATAGCAAGTGGGGAGCCTTCTCAAGACTCGGTGCTGCTGTGGACCCGCTATGTCGGAAGCGGGAATGTCAAACTCACGGCGGAAATCTCCGACAGCCCGGATTTCGCAGGCGCCAGTATTGCGGGAGAGGTCGAGGCGCTGGTTGATCGCGACCATATCGCGAAAATCACGGTTCAGGGTCTCGATCCAAACCACTGGTATTTTTACCGCTTCATTGCCCCCGATGGCTCGAAATCCGCGGTGGGTCGAACCCGGACCTTGCCAGAGGGAGCTACCCCGAAATTTACAATCGGTGTGGTCGGCTGTTCCAATCTGCCCTTCGGCTATTTCAACGCTTATGCCCATGCCGCGCAAAATGCGGAACTCGACCTGATGGTCCATACCGGCGACTATCTCTATGAATATCCGGCCGGGACCTACCCATCCAAGGAAGAGGCGCTGGCCGGACGGACATTGAATCCGGTCTCTGAAATAGTCCAGCTGGCTGACTATCGTCTGCGCTACGCAGCCTATCGCAGCGACCCCGACCTCCAGCGCATCCATCAGGTCCTGCCGATGATCGCGATGTGGGATGATCATGAATTTGCCAATGATGCCTATAAGGATGGCGCGGAAAATCACGATAGCAGTGAGGGTGACTGGGAAACGCGCAAACGGGTTGCCGAGCGGGTCTACCGCGAATGGATGCCGGTCAGCGACATGGAATATGGCAATCCGCGCTGGAGCGAATATCAGATCGGCGATCTGGCG
The DNA here is from genome assembly GCF_036963705.1 of Parasphingorhabdus sp. Taxonomy (GTDB): domain Bacteria; phylum Pseudomonadota; class Alphaproteobacteria; order Sphingomonadales; family Sphingomonadaceae; genus Parasphingorhabdus. Next base: position 17,408 of record NZ_JBALUT010000026.1, read on the forward strand.
ACAATTTTTATGACAGAGAGCCGGATCGGAGCCCGCAACGAACCGGTCGATCTGGTGGCGGCGTTGCGAGGACAGCAAGACATACAGAAAGCGCTCGAAACTTTCCGCGATGACGTCTGGCAAGACCCCGAGCGCGAAATGATCGGCCGCGAGCAGGAGGCCTGGCTGGCGTCTGCGATGCAAAGGTCAAAGGCATCAGGGACAAATTGGCAGGTCTGGTCACAGCAATGCGTAATGGGTGAGCTGAAGCTGCCGCAGGAAGCAATAAACTGGGTTGCCGACGATGCGCCGGCTTTTGCGAAACAGCGCCTTGCCGTGGGGGCGATGGCGGCGAAAATCGGCCTGCCAATTAACTTTGACAGCTGGGATGGCTATCCCCAGGCGCGCGAACGGGCGCTCTCGGTTGCCCAACAAGCGGATGCAGATCTGATCGTACTGTCCGGCGACAGCCACAACGCCTGGGCGTTTGATCTTGTCACGAGCAATGGCGCTGTCGGTGTCGAATTTGGCGGACATAGTGTGACCTCACCGGGGATCGAATCCTATTTGACTGGAGCCAATCCTGACGTCGCCGCGACGGCACTGACCGAAACCAACCCCCAGTTGCGATGGACTGACACCGCCCATCGCGGCTATATGACGGTCACGCTGACGCCCGAGAGAGCGACTTCGACATGGCATTTTCTGGATACGATCCGGGCCAAGTCGATTGCGATGATGGGTAGCAAAAGCCAGACCGTCTTGCGGGGCACCAACCGGCTTCAGGGCTGAGTGCCGCGCAAGTGAAGCGGAGCTGGCGCTGCACATTGCGAATTGTTTTCAGTGCCCTGCATCATCTGCGGTGAACAAATTGCTCGAACCGCTTTCAAACGCTCGACATTCGTATCAAAATTACGCAAAGCGGCGGTTCCCTATAACTAAAAGCTAGAAACGACCGATAATGTCCGAAGAATTTTACCGCATCAAACGCCTGCCGCCTTATGTCTTCGCTGAAGTCAACGCGATGAAGGCCGAGGCGCGAGCGCGGGGCGAGGATATTATCGATCTCGGCATGGGCAATCCCGATGGGATGCCGGCCAAGCATGTTATCGACAAGCTTTGCGAAACCGCCAATGATCCGACCGCGCATCGTTACTCGGCTTCGAAGGGCATCAAGGGGCTGCGGCTGGCGCAGGCGAAATATTACAAACGCCGCTTTGACGTCGACCTTGATCCTGAAAGCGAAGTCATTGTGACACTCGGCTCCAAGGAAGGGCTGGCGAATCTCGCGCAGGCGATTACCGCGCCGGGCGATGTCGTACTCGCGCCCAATCCGTCTTATCCGATCCATACGTTCGGTTTCATTATCGCAGGCGCAGCCATCCGCTCGATCCCCGCCGCGCCGGGACCGGATTTCTTCACCCGGCTGGAATATGCGATGAGCTATACCGTGCCGAAACCTTCAGTGCTGGTAATGGGCTATCCGAGCAATCCGACCGCTTATGTTGCCGATCTCGATTTTTACCAGAAAGTCGTCGATTTCGCGCGCGAGCACAAGCTCTGGGTGATCAGCGATCTGGCTTATGCCGAAATTTATTTCGGTGACACGCCGACGCCATCTATGCTCCAGATCAAAGGCGCGAAGGATTGCGTGGTCGAATTTACCAGCATGTCCAAAACATACTCCATGCCCGGCTGGCGTATGGGTTTTGCGGTAGGTAATCAAAAGCTGATCGGCGCCCTGACGCGGGTAAAATCCTATCTCGATTATGGTGCCTTCACCCCGATCCAGGTTGCTGCAACGGCGGCGCTTAACGGCCCGCAGGACATCATTGCCGAAAATCGTGCGCTTTATAAGAAGCGTCGGGATATCATGGTCGAAAGCTTCGGCCGTGCCGGCTGGGACATTCCGCCGCCTGAAGCGAGCATGTTCGCCTGGGCTCCGATTCCCGAGCAGTTCAAGCATCTCGGCTCGATGGAATTTTCCAAACGACTGATTGCGGAGGCTGGTGTAGCCGTGGCGCCCGGCACCGGCTTTGGTGACGAAGGCGAGGGCTTTATCCGGCTGGCACTGGTCGAAAATGAACAGCGCATCCGTCAGGCAGCGCGGAGCATCAAGAAGTTCCTGAGCAAGGGCTGACGGGTTTGCGTACGCTGAATGGCGTCCGATCAGACGCCATTCAGCGTGATGCCTAGCCTTTCCAGAGCACTCGATAGAGATCGAAGCGGCGGTCTTTCAAATTCTGCACAGCGCCGGATTGCCGGCTGGTGAGCAGGCTTGTCATCGATAGATCGGCAATCGCTATCGTTTCGGTGTTGGGTGCCGTGTCCGCCGCGACGCCGTCCCGAGCGAACGGGAAATCGGATGGCGTCAGGATCGCACTTTCGGCATAGTGAATGTCCATATTCTCGACGTTCGGTAGGTTACCGACCACGCCTGACATTACGACATAGCACTGGTTTTCCACCGCGCGGGCCTGACAGCAATAGCGCACCCGCAAATAGCCGCGCCGTTCATCGGTGCAGAAGGGAACGAACAATATCATCGCGCCCTGATCGACAAGATGCCGCGCCATCTCGGGGAATTCGCTATCATAGCAAATCATCACGCCGATCGGCCCGCAATCTGTCGGAATGGCTTCTGCGCCAAAGCCGCCCTTGATATTCCACCAGCGGACTTCGCTCGGTGTCGGGTGCAGCTTGTCCTGCGTATAAATCGCGCCGCTGCGCAGGAAGACGTACGATATGTTGCGGATGTCGCCATTTTCCATCCGCGTTGGATGGGAGCCACCGATGATGTTGATATGATAGGAAACGGCCAGCTTCTCCATCACTTCCTTGAACCGCTCGGTATATTCGGCGATTTTTTCAATCGCTTGCGCCGGGTCCAGCTTTTCGCCTTCCAGAGACAGCAATTGCAGCGTGAACAATTCCGGGAATGTTACGAAATCCGCACCATAATCTGCCGCAACGTCGACAAAATATTCAACCTGTTCTTCAAATTCGGTCTGCGAGGCAATCTTGCGCATCTGGAACTGAACCGTCGCGACGCGCACCGACTGCGGCAGGCGGTCATGCGGGGATTGAGTTACAAGCTTCGCTTCGACCGCCAGCGGGTTTTCCCAGAACATATGCACTGCGTTACCGCCGGACGGCTTGTCGGTCGGCATATAGTCTTTCAAAATGCCTAGCGGGACAAAGCCCTGGTTGAGCTGAAAATTGATCACCGGGTCGCGGAATTGCTTGTCCAGAACCGCCGCCAGATAATCCGCTGGATCAGGGAATTTGCGCTTGCGCCGCTCATAACCGGGCAATCTGCCGCCAAAAATAATGCCTTTCAGCCCGAGATGCTGGCAGAGCTCGCGGCGGACCTTGTAGAAGCGAAGCCCGATACGCAGGCGCCGATAATCGGGATCGACACTGACTTCCATGCCATATAATATTTCACCTGCCGGATCATGCCGTGCGGCAAAGCCGCCGCCAGTGATTTCCGCCCAGCTATGCGCAGCGCGGGCGGTCTTCTCGGAGATCTGGAACGTCGCGCAATGGCCGACAATCTTGCCTTCATATTCCGCGACCAGCTGGCCATCGGCGAAATTATTGATCTGGCCACGGACTTCCTCGGCCGTATAGCCTTCTCCCTTGCCGTAAACCTTGCGGGACAAGGTAGAGATTTTTCTGGCATCTTCCAGTTCCGCCATGCGGATGATGAGCTTTGGTTTTTCTGCGGTCATCCGCGCCCATTAGCGGGCTTTTAAACCTTGGGGAAGCTATGTTGTTAAAGCGATCGCCCAGCGCTCAATATTCTGTCGGTAGATAATCGCGCTAGTCTGAAAGGAAACGGACGCAGCGTCTTTTGCTGCTATGGTGATCGGACGGAACGCTTCTGTTTTTTGAGCGTAAGGATCGGCATGAACCATTCAAACCTGCTAGACAAAGACTATAAGATCAGGCGCCTGGAAGAGCTCCAGGACACTATTGGTGCGATGATTTTGCAGCCGCAATTCCCCTGTGTCGGCGCGAAATCAGCCTTGGCCCGTGACAATCTCAAGACCGTCGTTGCCCACCGGCTCGACAGCAGTTGGGACGATTTGACCATCCATCGTGAATTGCTCGCCTGGGCCCGTGAATATCGCAAGTGCGACGACGGGTTTCGCAGTTTGGCAGTTATATTCGAAGGCCCTGAAGATCTGTCGGAAGTTGAGTTCGAAAAAATGATGTGGGAAAGAATCCAGTCGATAGCAGACAAGGACGCGTGGCTTGGCCAGTCCTACGACAAGCGCGTTAGCGCTGATCCAAAAGACCCGCATTTCTCGCTCAGTTTTGGTGGCGAAGCCTTTTTCGTGATCGGCTTGCACCCCAACTCCTCCCGTCCGGCCCGCCGCTTTTCACAGCCGACGCTGATCTTCAATCTCCACGACCAGTTCGAGCGGTTGCGGGAACAAGGTCGCTATGAAAAGATGCGCGATACGATCCTTGATCGGGACAAGAAACTGGCCGGGGACATTAATCCGATGCTGGCAAAACATGGCGAGTCGAGCGAAGCCCGCCAATATAGCGGGCGGCAAGTCGATGATGATTGGCAATGTCCGTTCCAGGATCGGCGCACGACATGAACATGACCCGCATCCCACCGAGATCAGGCGCTGCATTTCGTTTGCTGAAGGGCCAGTTCCTTGAGGTGATCGACCCGGACGGCGGACAGGTCTCCGACCTACTTGCCTATAATGCCGATGATGTCAGGGAAGTTTTATCAAACGGCCGGACCTTTGATTATGAGGAAACCATTCGACTGAGCGAAGGCAACCAGCTTTGGTCGAACCGCTCGAACCCGATGCTCAGGATAGTGCACGATACGGTGGGATCGCATGACTTTCTTTTGACACCCTGCAGCGAAGATACGTTCAAACATTTCTATCCCGACAAGCCGGTGCATCGTGGATGTTTCGGCAATCTTGCAGAAGCGCTCGCGCCCTTCGGAGTAGAGCCGGACGCGATCCCGTGCGCGTTCAATGTTTTCATGAATGTTCCGGTCGACCAAGCCGGAAAGATCGAGGTCCTCCCACCCACCAGCCAGACTGGCGACGTCATCAGGCTGCAGGCGGAAATGGATCTTGTCATCGGTTTGACCGCCTGTTCGGCTTACGCATCCAATGGCGGAACTTTCAAGCCGATCGATTATCAGGTGTTGCCAAATACGCCAGAATAGCGAGCGCCTTTAAGCCTCACAATTTTCGCCTAGCACTTCCAATAATATTCGAGCCCAACAGCAGTTGGTGTAATATTTTGCTGTCCTACCGACATGCTTTCATGCCACGCTGTGCAGTGATGATGATGAACTCGATCGATGATATTGCAGTTGCTAGGAGTGGCCATTTTCGGCGCGATCGAATCTTTTTCTTAACACTGTAAAGTTCGTAAAATTCGGCTGGGATGATTTACACATATGATTGATCTTTATTTTGCTCCGACGCCCAACGGCTGGAAAATTTCCGTCATGCTCGAGGAGTGCGGGCTCGACTATAATATCCATTGGGTGAATATCGGTACGGGAGAGCAATTCGCGCCGGAGTTTCTGGCGATCAGTCCGAACAACCGGATTCCGGCGATTGTCGACCATGATCCGGCAGAAGGCGTCGAGCCGGTCAGTGTTTTCGAGACCGGGGCGATCCTGCTCTATCTCGCCGACAAGGCCGAGCAGTTCCTGCCGGACGATTTGCGCGGACAGATTGCGGCGACCGAATGGCTGATGTGGCAGATGGGCGGCCTGGGGCCGATGATGGGCCAGCATGGCCATTTCAAGCTTTATGCTCCGGAGCGGATCGAATATGCCACCGAGCGATATCGCAAAGAAGTGCTGCGGCTATTCGGAGTGATGGACCGGCGACTGGCGGACAATGATTATCTCGCCGGCGAAGATTACAGCATAGCCGACATGTCCTGCTTTCCCTGGGTGCAGACCTATAAAAGGCAGGAAATCGATCTCGATGAGTTTGCCCATTTGAAACGCTGGTACGAGGTGCTGAAACAGCGCGAAGGTCTGCGACGGGGGATGGCCGTGGGTCGCGAACGGATCAATCGCAATCCGCAGGACGATGCGCAGGTGCGCAAGACGTTGTTTGGCTTGAACGAATAGGCTGGAGCTATGGGCTCCGCACCTGATGCGGAGATGTAGCGACTAAGCGCAAGCCGCCAGAGTTCCGCATCGGAGCGGAACACAAGATTGATAAAGGGACTTGATACATGAAGACCGTAGAATTTTATTTCGACCTCTCCTCGCCATGGACCCATCTCGCGTTCCACAATATCCAGCCGATTATCGAAGACAACAGCGCCAAGATCATCTGGAAGCCATTTCTGGTCGGCGGCGTATTCAATGCGGTGAATCAGGACGTCTATGCAGCGCGGGAAAATCCCGACAATCGCAAATTCGTCCACAGTTTCCGGGTGCTCAAGGACTGGGCGAAGCTGGCCGGAGTGCCAATGAATTTCCCCAGCGAACATCATCCGGTAAAGTCGGTGCATGCGATGCGGCTCTGCTGCGCACTGGAAGACGATCAGGAAGCGCTGCACCAGTTCGCGACCGCTGCTTTCAACGCATATTATGGCGAGCAGCGCAATCTTGATGATCCGGCAGTGCTGATCGCCATCGCAAACGAGCTTGGCATGGACGGAGAGGTGCTGGCGGCGCGGACGCAGGAACAAGAGATCAAGGACCGGTTACGCGCCAATACCGAAGAGGCAATTGCTCGCGGGTCTTATGGTTCGCCGAGTATTTTCGTACCCTTTGGCGATGGTGAAAGAATGTATTTCGGCAATGACCAGTTGCCGCTGGTTAATTGGGCGATTAAACAGGCGTAACAGCTTTCCTTCGAATCCAGTAAACCGGAGCCTTGTCATGTCAGAACGCGTCACCATTTCCGTCAAAGATCATATCGCCGATGTCCGGTTCAACCGGCCGGACAAGATGAATGCGCTGGATGCCGCGCAAATTGATGCGATCGTCGAAGCAGGCGAGAAGCTGGCGGCTATGGAAGGCATAAGAGCCATCGTCCTGTCCGGTGAGGGCAAGGCCTTCTGTGCTGGCCTCGATATGGGCAGCTTTGCCGCATCCGCTGCCGCGGCAGTTGAAGAAAAAAAGGGTGGGGAGAGTTCGCCGCTCGCCAGCACGCTTTCCGAGCGCAGTTTCGGCAATGCCAATAAATATCAGCATATTGTATTGTTATGGCGGAATCTCAAAGCGCCGGTGATTGCTGCGGTCCACGGTCCGTGCATCGGTGGCGGCCTGCAATTGGCAAGCGCCGCCGACATCCGTGTGGTCGCGCCGGATGCCAAAATGTCGATCATGGAAATGCGCTGGGGCCTGATCCCTGATATGGGTAGCTTCACCACCTGGCGCAGTTTTGTACGCGATGATATCTTGCGCGAGCTTACCTATACCAACCGCATTTTTACCGGTGAAGAGGGCAAGGAACTTGGATTTGTTAGCCATTTGTCCGACGATCCGCGTGCCAAGGCCATGGAAATTGCGACCGAGATCGCCAGTAAGCACCCCCAGGCGGTGCAGATCTCCAAAGATCTGATCAACAAGCTGCCGGATATGAATGAAGACGAGATATTGATGATGGAATCTGCCGGTCAGGACAAGGTTAGCCGCACGCCAAATCAGGTCGAAGCGGTGATGGCATTCATGCAGAAACGCGCCGCCAAATTTACCGACTGAGCAGAAGGCTGCTGTGGAATGACGTTCGTCCTGAGCTTGTCGAAGGACGTTTCGAGATTGTACCGGACTTCTACAGGCGCGGTGCGAACGCTCCTTTGACGGAAAGCGGCTAAGCGGTGGTCCGCATCTTTTCGAGCGCGGCCACCACAGGTGCGCGTAGCGGCTTGCCCTCGCCATCGGTCCGGCATACGATCACCGAATCGCAGGTGGCAATGCACAGGCCATTTTGAAACATGGCCTGCGCAATTACATAGCTGGATGTACCGATCTTGCTGACGCCCGAACTGACCTCGACGTCATCGGGATATTGGCCTTCGTGAAGATAGTTGATTGTAACCGCCGCAACCATGCTGCGCTCGTTCTTTGGCCGGTCATTCCACGGCCGCAGTTCGCGGTTCAGTCTGACCCGGGCGTTCTCGAACAATGACGCAAAGGCGACATTGTTGAGATGCCGGTTCGGATCGATATCCTGAAACCTTGTCTGCATGACAACAGACACGGGATAGTTTTCAGCAACCAGCTGCCACGCTTCAGGACGGGACATATTGCCTCAGCTCATTTTCGCTACAAGGTCTTCTTGCAGCGTCTTGCAGGCATAAATATACATGCCGCCGGCAACAAAGAATATGCTGACGATATAGATGATCGCCCAACGTAGACCTTCTGCACTTGCTGTCAGGCAGGCTTCGGCCTTGGCCGCGCCGAGGGCTGCTATCAGGTCTTCCGGACTGCCTTTGCAGATCTGGCCGGTCAGCTCGGCAGCAAACTGGGAGCTGGCAAGATTGGCGCTCATCAGCATGTCACTGGCAATGCCCATAACGAGAGGGCCGCAACCATAGCCGATGAGATTGACGATGAACAGGAACAGGGCAACGGCGGTCGCCCGCGACTGCGGGCTCGCAACGCCTTGGCAGATCGTATATTGGGCGCCGAGATAGCCGTAGTGCAGAGCTGCAGCGAAAAGCAAGACCGTCAGGGCGAGCGGTACGCTGTCGGTGGTGAAGCCAACCCAGTAGAGTGGCACGCACATGATCAGCATGACGCCAGGCAGCCAGGCAACCACATTGGGATAGCGACCGCTCATTTTCTCGGTCAGATAACCGGTGAGAAACGCACCGACCGATGCGGCGAGCCCGAGCGGTACGGCGATCTGTAGCGTTACTTCCGAGATCGACAGTTCGTGAACGCGCTGGAAAAAGGCGACTTGAAAATTGGTGACGCCATAGCCGACAAAGGCGACCAGAGCGGCGGCGATCATGTTGATCCAGAAGCTGCGTTTGGCTGACAATTCCCTAACCGTATCTGCTATTCCCATTTTCTTCGGCTTGATTGCAGTAGGAGGGTCAGCATAGCCGCGGGGCGGCTCCTCGACGGTGAACAGGAAGATCAGACCGAAAATCACTCCGGGTATGCCCAGCGCTAGAAATGCCTCGCGCCATGAAAATGCTTGGGTGATAGGCCCGCCAAAGGCATTGGCGAGGACGCCGCCCAGCGTGATGCCCATGGTATAGATGGCGATTGCCCGGGCGCGGCTGCGCGGCGGAAAATAGTCCGAGATGATTGAATTGGCTGCTGGCGTGAGGCCGGCTTCCCCTATGCCGACGCCGATACGGAAGACGAGTAATGCGATAAAACTGCCGGCTATTCCGCACAACGCAGTCATAAGCGACCACAATATGACACTGACGGCGATGATCTTGACGCGGTTCATGTGTTCGGCGAGCCGGGCAATCGGGATGCCCATGACCGTATACATCAGGGCAAAACCGAAACCGGACAACAGGCCGAATTGCCAGTCCTGCAGCTTGAACTCTTCGATGATCGGTTGGGCGACTACGCCGATCAATATCCGATCAATGAAGTTCAATGTGTAGAGAAGCATCAGCGAAATTATTACATAGTTCCGATACCCGCCGGATCGATATGCCAGTCCGGTGTTGGTTACGGGTCCTGCTTGAGTTGCGTTCATGCTCTCTCCTTTTTCTTTGGTTGATGGCCTGAACGCGCGGACAAGTCCAGTGGACTTTGAACAGCTTAGGCTCGAGGTGCGAGTCGGTCGCGCGATCAGCGTACAAAATGGAAAAATTTCACGAAATGGCTGATTTCTGTTATTGTAACGGATTGTATCAAAGAGTCAGGCCATTGCAATAAAGGGGGAAACATGTCGCAACGACCACGTTTTTTGCAAATAATCGCAGATTTTTACTTCAAATTGGTCGCTAGATATCGGCTATTTCAACCTCCGTCGGAGCGATTCGGGTGGTTTCACTTCGCATGAGTATTGCGGCAGCAGACAGATTGAATGACGGGCAGCGCGATTGTTTGCGACTGGTGCTTGCGCATCACAATTCTAAAGAAATTGCACGGCAATTGGGAGTATCTCCGCACACCGTCGATCAACGATTGCGTACCGCTATGCGCATTTTGAACGTGCAATCTCGTTTTGAGGCCGCGCGGGAGTTTGCCGCGATTGATGTCGAGGGCGGATATCAACCGTTGATATATCAAATGTCGGATGTTGAGCCGCCAGAGGAAAGCGGGAGACTGGAAGCGTTAATCGGAGAGGGCGGACGCGACGAGATCGCATTGATCGAGGGTGTTTTAAAAAGTGAAGGCAATGGTGCCGAGGCGACTTTTGAAACATCTCAAATCAGGAGCCAACGTCTTCCTATCCCGCGGTATCGAGGCGAGAAAAATTATCTTGGCACCGTCGAGCGGATGGGTTGGATATTGGCGATAGTGATTGGTTCGGCTTTGTCTTTCGGTGGACTTATAGCGGGATTGGAGGCGCTTTCCCGGCTTAAAGGGTGATAAACACCTTTCCGGGCCTGCGTATTCTCTCCCCGATTTGGTAATCTGGAGCATGCCGAGATGTCAATTCTCGCGAAAGGAGACAATATGCTAAAGCAACGACGGAATGCAGCCGAGAATTTGGCGAGTAGGTTATTCGCGACTGAAAAAGCCGTGGACGAGGCAATTCGCAAAATGGCGGACTTGGCGGGATATATGCCTACCGCGAGGATGGATGCCAATTTGTCGGCCGTCGTTGGGCAGGATGCGATATCACGGGCGGCTGAAACATTGTCGGCATTGGTCGGTGCAAGAGGACATCTGGTTGCGACCCACAACCGATTGGCAGACACCCGCGATCAGATTGGATTGCGAGCCATGGCCATGGGAAGCGACGACATGAAGCCGCCTGTTCAGGCAAAAAAGCAGGATGGGGAACTAGTCAGGTTGATCGACCATGCTGCCTAGCTACCGGTGAGTATTTCTGTGGGGGCGATGCCGCAGTCGATAGAGCAAAGGTCATAGGGTTGTGATTTTTAATACGGGTTGGGCTTATCTCTATTATGTATTTCTCTTCGTCTGCTGTGGATATGCGATTTTCCACGGCAACCGGGCTGAATATCTCGGGGCAGCGATCATGGTCGTGGGATCGCTAGCCACCTTGGTGATCGGCAGAATGGTAGAAAATTCCTGGACAGGCGTGGAAGGCGGCATATTTGTTGTCGACATCGTTGCCCTGATTGCATTGATCCATCTGGCTCTAAAATCGGATCGTTTCTGGCCGATATGGGCAACCGCATTTCACCTGCTGGCGGTGTCTATTCATACGGCAATGTTGGTAGCGCCGCAGATAACGCCTTGGGCGTTTGCGACCGGGGCGGCATTCTGGGCTTATCCGATGCTGCTGGCACTGGCGATCGGATCCTATGAGCACGCGCCATTGCTAGAAAACCAAGAAACCGATCGCCGTTAGCGCGCCGCGCCGATTTGTTCTTTTAGTTCCTGACCATTGTCTTCAATTTCCGCAGTGGCACCGCTTCTGCGAATTCCCGGAGTGTTGCCATGGCAAGCGATGATATTTTGCTGTTTCTAGATTTCCTCCAAAAGGAATTGCTGCTTTTTGCCAGCCTGTGCTTTCTGATTGGTACGGTCGACGACCTGGTTTTTGACGGTTTGTGGATTTTCTACCGGTTGAAACGCAAATTGTTCGTCTATTCTCGTTATAAACGGGCAACCGTGGAAACCCTCGGTGATCCCGCGCCCGATGGGCGGATGGCGATATTCGTGCCGGCGTGGAACGAGGCCCCGGTTATCGGTGCCATGCTGGACAGGTGTTTGCGGCAATGGAAAACGAGCGCTTATCGGATATATGTCGGCTGCTATCCCAATGATCGAGCGACCATCGCAGCGGTCGCGGCTGCGGCATCCGGTTCGGGAAAACTCCGGCTTGTCATTTGTCGGCAGAACGGGCCGACCACCAAGGCGGATTGCCTCAACCATCTGTGGGATGCGCTTTGCCAGGATGAAATCGAAGAAAAGTCCAATTACACCGCGGTTGTCCTTCACGATGCAGAGGATCTTGTTCATCCCCAAGAGCTGAGACTTCTCGAACATTTAATTGGGCGGGCGGCCTTGGTTCAATTGCCGGTAATTCCGCGCCGTGCCACAAGATCGCGATGGGTGGCCGGTCACTATGGGGATGAATTTGCCGAATTGCACGGCAAGCAAATGGTGATGCGCGAGGCCCTTGGTGCTTCCATACCGTCGGCTGGCGTGGGCTGCGCATTCGCGCGGGACGCGTTGCTAAAACTGTCTGTCAAAACCAAAGGCAAACCCTTTGATGCGCGAAGCATGACCGAAGATTATGAATTGGGTCTCAAACTGACAGAGGGTGATTCTCGTGGAATATTTGCGCGACTGCGCGATCGGCACGGGCAATTGGTCGCGACACAGGAGTTCTTTCCGGAAAAATTGGGAGATGCCATCCGTCAGAAAAGCCGCTGGATAGCGGGCATTTCCTTATCTGGATGGGATCGGTTGGGGTGGAACAACGACTGGCGAGAAAACTGGATGCGATTGCGTGATCGTAAGGCCGCCATGGCTGCTATTGTCTTGGCCGTCGCTTATGTCTCTGTCATTTTGACAGCTATATTACTGCTTGCAGAAATGCTGGGTGTTTACAGATTGCAGCCGGTTTCCGAATTTTTGAAGACATTGCTTCTCATCAACGCTGGATCCCTGATGTGGCGGCAGTTGTTGAAAAGCTGCTTTGTCTTTGCATTATACGGCCTTCGCGAGGCGCTCCTGTCGATGCCCAGGACGATCGTTGCCAATCTGATCAATATCTTGGCGGCCTGGCGCGCCGTTGGTCATTATATCAACCAACTTGTCGGTCATCCGGTGAACTGGGAAAAAACTGCTCACTTTTATCCCGATGCCGATGATGTTCAGAAGCTTAGGCCAAATCTTTCTGTCGGCGAAAGGAGCTGATGCCTTGGGTCGCAAAGCTTCCGGCGCGCCGCTTCGGGCTTTCGGAACTTTGGCCGTCATATGGGTATTGGCGCGGGTCATATCGTGGAATATTACCGAAAAAATTGATATGGGCCTGATGGACCCTTTGCGTGGTCAAGCGGCAACTCGTGACATTCGGAAAATGCAGGGTTATGGAACGATAAGCCCCGCTACTATCGAAACCCGGATGCCTTTCGTGCGTAGCGACATCGTAGACAAAAAACATGCCTCGGTGATTATCTCCTATCCCGCGCTCAGATTGATTGATCCGAATCCTGTTCGCTTGCCCGCCTCAAAGCAAAGTCTCTCGTTGTTGACGCTGCGCCCCCAACCCATCGCATACAGGCTTACACCCGATACTTCTCCGGTGCCAGCAGGAGGGCTTGTTCGCAGAGCGGGTTCGAGCTTTTCGGCAATGCAAACTATACCCGACAAGCGAAGCGGGCAGGGATTGAAGGGTTATTTTTGGATTTTTACTAGGCACACATCCCAAGCCGACAGCTCGGGCGCGACAGGCACCGGAGCTACAATTTCAAACGGGCAATATGGTGGTAGCCAGATCGGCGCTATCTTGTCTTATCCGATTCTTACTAAACCCGATCCCGATATGCTGGTTTACGGGCGGCTCGGTGCCGCGTTGACGCCACTGGCCCAAGAGGAACTCGCCTTCGGTGTCAGGATCCAGCCTTTCGATGACCTCCCGATTTCTATCCATGCCGAGAAAAGGTTAAGGGCAGATTCGGGAAGTGATCGCGGTACCGCCTTTTACGCGACCGGCGGAACGGGACCGGATCGGATCGTCGAAAAGCTAGCACTCGAGACTTATGCTCAGGCGGGATATGTGCTGGGTGACGACGAAACCTATTTTTTTGACGGTTTTGCAACTTTGCAGCGGCCGATCTTGGAATCTGATCGCAAGAAACTGTCCGTCGGAACCGGAGCCTGGGTCGGTGGTCAACGCAATATTGCCCGACTGGACCTCGGTCCGCGAGCCGATTTCAGAATCCCGCTGGGGAAGAAATCTGCGCGTATTGCGGTCGACTGGCGGGTCCGGGTTGCTGGCGATGCCCGGCCGAGAAGTGGAATGGCGATAACACTTTCAACTAGCTTTTGAGCTGGCGGATTCTGCTTCCACTTGGACAAACGGATTGATTTCTCACCTTCCACATCGCAACGCCCTTTATCCCACAACAAAAAGAGATTAGTCCCATAGCAATATGGACATATACCTCCCAATCGCCAATCTTTCGGTCAATGCGTTTGTCATCGTCCTGCTTGGCGGACTGGTGGGGATCTTGTCAGGTATGTTTGGCGTCGGCGGCGGCTTTCTCACTACTCCATTGCTAATTTTCTATGGCATACCGCCGACGGTTGCTGCCGCATCTGCATCTACCCAGGTTACTGGTGCCAGTATTTCGGGCGTTGCGGCCCATATGCGCCGCAAAGGTGTCGATTTTCGGATGGGCGGAATATTGGTGGCCGGCGGTATGATTGGCACGTTGATCGGGACCGGACTGTTCCAGATTCTGCAACGATGGGGTCAGATTGATACTGTCATCAATGTTCTATATGTCTTGATGCTGTCCAGTATCGGCGGCCTGATGTTCAAGGAATCCTTGCAAAGCGTCAGGGCGCTGCGCGCCGGCAAGCCGCTGCCCGCGCGGAAGAGGCGTCACCACCCACTGGTTGCCAACCTGCCTTTCCGATGGCGCTTTTACCGGTCCGGCCTCTATATTTCGCCTATCGCTCCTTTTGTGCTCGGTCTTTTGACTGGTATCCTGACTATGTTGCTCGGCGTTGGCGGTGGCTTTATCATGGTGCCAGCCATGCTCTATCTGCTCGGTATGGGTGCGCAGGTGGTGGTCGGAACCTCATTGTTCCAGATTTTGTTCGTCACGATAGCGTCAACGATGATGCACAGCATGACGACGCGGGCTGTCGATATCGTTTTGGCATCGCTGCTGCTATTGGGCAGTGTAACCGGCGCGCAACTGGGCGCAAAATTTGCTCAACGGATGCGACCAGAATATCTCCGGCTGGCACTCGCGTCCATGGTGTTGCTCGTTGCAATACGGATGGCGCTGGGATTAGGGTTCCAACCTGATGAGATTTACACGGTGCAGCTCCTGTGAAGCAGATGCAATTTCTTTTGCTTCGGGTGGTATCGTTATTCGGGATCGCCATGTTGATCACGGCAAACGCACCGGTTCTGGTACCCGAGGTGTCGCAGGATCGCATCAGTATCAGGGGCGATTTCAATGGTGCGCAATTGTTGCTTTTCGGAGCCATCACCTATCCGGCAGGGACCCGCAATACTGATCAGGCTGATATTGTGGTTGTCCTAAAAGGGCCGGTTGAATCAATCGTTGTGCGCGAAAAACAGCAGATAGCAGGTATCTGGATCAACGCCGCCAGCAGCGAATTTCGGTCAGCTCCCGGCTATTATGCGGTCGCTTCCTCCAAGCCGATCGAGCAGATTGTCGATGACAAGACGGCAGATATATACGAACTGGGACTGGATCATTTGCAGCTTTCTCCAGCCGGTGCGATTGATAGCCGGGAACTGGACCGATTCGTTGTCGGGTTGGTCGACCTCAATTCCCGCGGAAAGCTATTCAAAAACCTGCCGAATAGCGTCAAAATTACCAATAGCGTGCTGTATCAGGCGCGAATCAATCTACCAGCCAGCGTCCCGGTGGGCGATTATACCGCCGAAACATTCCTCATCCTCGACGGCCGGGTAGCGGCGGCAGAAGTCAAAGAAGTGACCATTGAAAAGATTGGAATGGGGCGTTTCATCACCAATCTCTCCCAGGAATATGGCTTTCTCTATGGCCTTATAGCTGTGTTCATTTCGGTTTTTCTGGGATGGTCTGCCGGATATCTGTTCCGCAAGATGTGATGCCTGCCGACGCTTGGATTCGAGGATTTGCATTTCTGCTGGTCCGGTAAATCTTCTTTAACCATGATCCTCTAGTCCAGTTTTTCAGACCAGTAAAAACAGGAAAAACGGCTATGTCCGACATGGGTTCCCATCATTTCCCCGCCGCAAGGCCTCTCCCGGTTTCAGAAAATGAAACCCAAGGCCATGCAGACCCCGCCGTCGCTCCGAAGCGGAGCGAAGGCCATCAAATTGGCGAAGTTATCGAAATTGCGGGCTCGGGTTCGAAAGTTGTCATGGATAGCGCCATTCTGACGAAATTGCTCGATCATCCCGATCCTACCGTTAAAATGGCGGGTCAAGTGGGTAGCCAGGTCAAGATCCGTGTCGGCCAGACATGGTTGCTCGCCAATATCCGTACCCAGCGTCTCTATCAAGGACAAGCGGGGCTGGTGGTTGCCGAGATAGATTTTCTTGGTGAAGGTGATGAAGAAAAACTGACTGGACATATATATAATTTCCGTCGCGGTGTGACCCGTTATCCGACACCAGCCTCGGCCGTTTATGCTGTGACCACCGCAGATTTGAAACAGGTCTATGCTTCGGATGGCCGCGCCAACGTCGAAATCGGGACGGTCTATCCCACCGATGATATTCGTGGCGCGCTTTATGTCGACGCCATGCTCGGCAAGCATTTCGCGCTACTGGGATCCACCGGTACAGGTAAATCGACTTCGGCCGCTCTCATTCTCCATAAAATCTGTGATCTGGCGCCCGAAGGTCATATCATAATGATCGATCCGCACGGCGAATATTCAGCCGCCTTCAAGGAAAATGGTAAATTGTTTGATGTGAACAACCTCAACCTTCCTTATTGGCTGATGAATTTTCGCGAGCATTGCGAAGTGTTTGTCCAGTCCAGAGGCGATGCCAAACAGATGGACTGCGATATTCTCGCCAAATGTCTACTGGCCGCAAAAGCAAAAAATCAGGCATCCGCGAACGTCGCGAAGCTGACGGTGGATTCGCCGGTACCTTACTTGCTGTCTGACCTTACCGGGATACTGCAGAACGAAATGGGTAAGCTCGACAAGTCGACCAACAGCGCGCCCTATCAGCGACTAAAAACCAAGATCGACGAGATCAAGGCCGATCCGCGCTACAGCTTCATGTTTTCCGGCATGCTTGTCGGTGACACGATGGCCGCATTTCTTTCTAAGATTTTCAGACTGCCGTCCGAGGGCAAGCCGATTTCGATTATCGATGTCTCGGCAATGCCATCGGAAATCACGCCCACAGTGGTTTCCGTGCTCAGTCGTCTGGTGTTCGATTATGCGATCTGGTCACGCAACGAACCGTCCAGGCCAATGCTTCTGGTCTGTGAGGAAGCCCACCGTTATATTCCCAATGATGATGTCGCGGAGGAAAGCAGTGTGCGCGATATTCTCAGCCGGATTGCAAAAGAAGGCCGAAAATATGGTGTTTCGCTGGGCCTGATCACACAGCGGCCATCTGATCTGGCCGAAGGTGTGCTCTCGCAATGCGGTACAATCCTGTCGATGCGTCTCAACAATGACCGAGATCAAGCCTTCGTGAAAGCTGCCATGCCCGAGGGTGCACGAGGGTTTCTCGACTCCATCCCGGCGCTGCGCAATCGCGAAGTGATTTGCTGCGGTGAAGGTGTTGCGATCCCGATCCGTGTCTCGCTGGATACGCTGGCCGAAGAACGTCGTCCGGCTTCGGAAGATCCGGTGTTCTCCGAATTGTGGTGCGAACATGGCGGCGAAGAAGAAATTATCCAGCGGGTCATCAAACGCTGGAGAGCACAGGGGCGTTAAGTTCGCTCTACTGCGCCGTTCATGCGATAGCTGGCATCAATCGGAATTCAGGTTCCGATTGATGCCAAAATGCCAATAGACTTATCCCAAGCGATCGATAGCCGCCTGCAGCCGTTCTGCTTCCGCCTCTTTCTCCGCCAGATCGGCTCGGGCCTTGTCGACCGCCTCCGGTTTGGCTTTCTCGACAAAATTGGGGTTTGAAAGACGACCGGACAGTGATTTGGCTTCTTTCTGAGAAGCCTCCAGCGCTTTTGTCAGTCGTGATTTTTCTGCTTCGAAATCGACAGCACCTGCCAGCGGCAGCACATAGGTTGCACCGTCCACGACGATTTGGGCAGTCGCGCCTTCGGGTGCGGCGTCAAAGGAAAAGCTTTCCAGCCTGCCTACGCGATCCAGCGCGGAGCTTTGCCGTTTGATACGCTCTGCCAGAGCATCATCGCCATCGCGAACATGGGCTGACATTTTCGTTCCGGGCGGAATGTTCAGTTCGACTTTTGCTGTGCGGGTGGCCGAGATAAGGCGAATGAGCCAGTCGACTTCTGCCTTCGCATCCTTGTCGGTTTCCGCTTTCGGTTCGGGCCATTTGGCTACGATCAGATCATATTCTCTGTCGCCCATGCTATGCCAGAGCTCTTCGGTAATGAACGGCATGAACGGGTGGAGCATGACGATGATCTGGTCGAGAACCCAGCCGGCGACGATACGGGTTTCGTCTGCCGAATTAGCATCCTCACCCTGCAAAACCGGTTTGATCAGTTCGAGATACCAGTCGCAGAACCGGTCCCAAGTGAAGTGGTAGATGGTGTTCGCCGCCGCATCGAAGCGCAGGTCGGCCAGCGCCTTGTCGAGCGCGCGCTGCGTTTCGACCACTTCGCTGATGATCCAGCGATTGACGGGCAGAGTGGCTTCCGGCGCGGCGAGCGTCTTGCTCGCGCCAATGCCGTTCACTTCACAGAAGCGCGACGCATTCCATAGCTTGGTCGCGAAATTACGATAACCTTCGACTCTTTTGTCATCCATTTTGATGTCGCGGCCCTGGCTTTCCATTGCCGCCATGAAAAAGCGCAATGCATCGGCACCATATTGGTCGATCAGGCCGAGCGGATCTACGACAT
>NZ_JBALUT010000027.1:0-35911 GCF_036963705.1 Parasphingorhabdus sp.
GGCATCATCGGCGAGCCGGTTACGGGTCGCGCTGTCGATCATCGCATCGAGCGCGGTCATCCAGCGCAGGACATTGGCAGCAATATTGTGGGCCAGCGACTTGTCCGACGGATTGGACAATTTGCCGGTTGCAGCGGACATCGCCTGATCCAGCGTCTCGCCGCGCCGGCAAACCGCGTCGAGCAGGCGTATGGCGGACTGGCGCGTAGCAAGGCCGGGAATAGCGTTGTTGGGTTGGTTCATTTTGATTCCGCGATGATTTGGCTTGGAGAACCCGGATGGTTCGCTCTGCCCAACCGCATAGACCCTCCCGCGTTTCAATCAAGCTTTTGGATGGAGACGGGTCGGGGTAAAAAACCGCAATCGTGGATATGGAGGCTAGCGGTCAGCATTCGCCGCGATCGATTCGATCCGTTACGGCACCCCGTAATAACCCTTGCCCGCGGTGTTGTGATTTACATCACTCGTGCGTTCGACAGTTACGCTAGGTGGAAATCTGGATTGATCAAAGGTCCTTCAACGATGCCTATCTCGCCTCACACTACTGCTCTGTTCGTCGCCGTAATCGTGACGCGAGAAAGCTATCGGCAAGGATTATTGATGGATCAATCCGGGATTTCGCCGGTGCATGATCGGTGAAAAGACTACGTCCGCTGCCGGATGATGGCGCATTGCCAGCAAAGGCGGCATTCAATAAAAATAACGGGAATCAACTATGAAAAAATCGATTGCAACCTTGACAGTTTTTGCCAGCGCCTTCGCGCTCAGTGCTTGCGGTACCAGCAATGAGACATCGGAAACCGCTGCTACTGAAGAAGCTGCAGAGGCTGCGACTGCGGAGCCATGTACTCAAGATGCCATGATGGCCAAAGCAACGGCGCTTGGCGAAAAGATGCAAGGCTTGGCCAGCGACCCAAAAGCGATGCAGGAAATGACCAGCAAGATGCAGGAAGTTCAGGAGAAGATGCAGAAGGGTGCTGCTGACGGAAGCTTTGGAATGACCGAAGCTTGCGCTGTCTATGACGAGATGCTCGCTGCCGGGTAATCCAGCGCAAGCAAACAGACAGGCACGGCAGCGAATATTTTTTGCTGTGCCGCAATGAGAAATAGAATCGGGCTGGAGTTGATCCAGCCCTTTTTTTGTGCGCTCGGCGTGGAGTGCGGAGTGCCAATTCTGTAGGCCGGCTCGGGTCCTTTCAGTGTGGAAATACTCGATCGCAGCCGTAGGAAGGCAGTTAGACTGTCCTCACGCCTGGACGTCATCGGCAAGCCGGTGGTGATCCCGCCCATCGCCTGGAGCGCGATTCACGGCCAATTAGTGGTGGATCGGACAGTTATTACACCCAAAATGAATCTAGTTGCATTTGATCAACAGCTTAGCCGTCTCCATGGTCCAGCCTCTATTTCACTCATCAGCGTTGCTCTCTTAATCAGGGAGGCAAGTTGACGTTAATTAAGGCATGCAGCATTTGAATTCCGCCGCCCAAACAATTTTGCGGAAAGCCAGATTGACCGTGAAAACGGTGCTGCTGGCTTTGGGATTCTGGGCATTGTTCTCGCAAACCGCTCAAGCTGCACAGACAATCAACACAACCAGCTCGACATCTTGTTCCGCCCAGAGCGGAGCGCTGGTTGGCGGCAATATATTGACGGATTTTGACAATGGTACTTTCGGGACGGAAAACGGAGCAGCAGACCAGTCTCCGAGCTCCAATCCTTATCCCGGTCAGATCGAAGCCGGGGTTTTCGCGAATTTCTACAGCTTTTTCCATGGTGCTTATGGTTATATTGCCAATCCGGTTAACCCGAGAAATGCGTATCAACACTCCAATATAACGGATCCCGTTTATGGTGCTACCGGCCGCTTTTTCGCGTCCGATCCCAACACCGACACACCGGTAATCAACTTCACCGCGCTGGATGTAAGTCCGAACCAGAATTACGAGCTTTCTTTCTGGGCCGCGAACAGCGAACCCAATGGTGCTCCAAATGATATCAATTTCGAGATCGACGGGATTGTGTCTCTCAATACTGGCCCGCTTTTGGCCTTTTCGTCGGCGCTTGAATGGAAGAAATATTCGTTTGTTTTCAATTCCGGGAATCGAACGACCATTTTAATCGGCCTCAGGTCGCTGGAAACCGGCCCAAGCGGACGAGATTTCTATCTGGATAATGTCGAAATGAAGTTCTGCTCTATTTCGGGAAGCGACATAAGCGGCAACATCTATTCTGACGTGGACCGGGACAATGTCTATCAGGCAGCGCGCGAAGCCGGCCTGGCGTCTATTGGCGTTGCGCTTTATGATACCCAGGGCGACAGCGATCCCGCCAATGACATTTATGTCGGTCAAACCGACAGCACCGCTGACGGTAGTTTCGCGTTTATAAATGTGCCGCCAAATGCCGATTACGAACTCAGGTTGACCATCGACGATCCTGATCTTCCATCAAGCAGTGTGCCCGGTACCGCAGCAGTCTTGCCGGTCAATCTGACCAGCAGCAGCAACTCTACCAACAACGACTTTGGCTTCGACATTGCTCGCCCGAATTTCTCGGTCAATAAAAGCTCGACAGTTTTTGACCGCGCCGGTTCCAGCGGCTTTTCCATTCCCGGCGAAGATATGGAATATAGCGTGCAGGTCATTAATACCGGCGGTGAGGGTATGGATATCGACAGCGTGATCATTTTTGATCAGCTTCCTGAAAATCTCACTTTCTTTCATGATGATTTTGACGGTTCGGGGGCTGAAACCGTTGATCCGCTGGTTTTTCAGCAGACCGGTACGTCTCTGGACTTTGATTATGCCAGAGATGTGAGATATTCCGATGCTGCAGCGCCACCGGTGAATTTTGGCGACTGCAACTATACGCCCACCATCGGCTATGATCCGAATATCACTTATATTTGCGTCAACCCCAAGGGCGTCATGCGCGTTCATTCCAGCAACCCAAGCTTCACCCTCAAATTCCGGATGCTTATCAACTAGAGCGAGTAGCCGCTGGATTAACCCTGACGTGTCGGATCCAGCGCGCTCGGTTTGCGCAGACGGGTCATGTCGCCAAGTTCGTCGGGTCGGCTCGACCAGCCGCCCGAGCCACCGCCGCGCGCAATGTCCTGCAAGGCCGCGATCCGGTCTTCGGTTGCTGGATGGGTAGAGAACATCTCGCGGACGCCGGCAGGCACAATATAGAGCTGCGCGGCCGCCGGATTGCGTTCGGCAACCGGGTTGGGGATGCGGGCGGCTTCACCGGAAATCTTGCCAAGCGCAGAGGCCAGCGACAGAGGCTTGCCGCTGATCTGCGCGGCTGCAGCATCGGCGCCAAATTCGCGGGTCCGGCTGATCGCCATTTGCACGATCATCGCGGCAAAGGGCGCGATCAGCACCGCCATGATACCGGCGATGCCGCGATTGCTGCGGAAGAACATGCCAAAATTGGCGAGCATCGACACCGCGCCGGCAATCGTAGCAACCATCGTCATGATCAGCGTATCACGATTTTTCACATGGCCAAGTTCGTGCGCCATTACGCCTTCGATCTCGTCGTGGCTAAGCATGTTGAGCAGACCGGTGGTTGCCGCAACCGCCGAATGTTCGGGATCGCGCCCGGTTGCAAAAGCGTTCGGTTGCGCCTGATCGACAATATAGACTTTCGGCATCGGCAGCTGGGCACGTTGCGCGAGATTTTTGACCATATTGTAGAATTCAGGATGGCTGGAGGCGTCCACCTCCACCGCATTGTGCATCTTGAGCACGATCTTGTCGGCGTTCCAGTAAGTGAACAGGTTCATGCCCGCCGCGACCACCAAGGCGATAATTGCACCGCCGCTGCCGCCGAGCGAATAGCCCAAGGCCATGAACAATGCGGTCAGCGCCGCCAATAGCATGGTTGTCTTCATGAAGTTCATCGTCTGCACTCGCTTGATTATGGTCGTCTTTGTCTCAATATAGGGTTTGAGGCGGGATGAATCAAATGAGCGGACAAGTGAAATTATGACCGAAAGCGATAGAAAAGCCGGTGAGCGACCAGCCCATGTGAAGGCACCCGCCCATCTTTCCCCGAACAAGCCGGTGCCGCAGCCCGATCCGCTGGACAAAGCGGCGGAAATTACTGCGGAAAAAGGCCCGACCCGCTATGGCGACTGGGAACGCAAAGGTATTGCGGTCGACTTTTAACGCGGCCCGTAGCGGTTACTGAGGAATTTCCATGAATTCAGCGATCGCGGTGGCCGCGCGCTTTGCCGGAGATTGACGGTCATCCATATCGAAAGAATAAGCAAAGGCCCGGCTCTGCGCCTGCCGATAGGCGTCCGACAGTGGCGAGACCGCGTCCAGCGTCGCCCCGAGACCGGAAAGATCATCTATCACGGGACCGAAGGTCCAATGTTCGTAATTGGCATTGCCCTGCCACTCGGCACCGTGAGAATTGAGGAAGATCGCCGGACGCGGCTTTTGAATAAATTCGTAAATCTGGCTGCTGACATCGCCGAGGTAGATATCGGCCGCGCCGGTATAGGTCATGTCGACGCTGCGGCTGCTGCCGGTGTCGATATGGATATGATCGAGCGCGGCAAATCGCGGGTCGATCTGCTGGCGAAAGCGCAACATACGATGCTCGACCGAGGCCAGAAGCTTGCGCTGGAACAGCATGACATGGGGCGCGAAGATCAGATTGAAATCATTTTGGCCCGCGAAATAATCGAGAATCTGCTCGCCGAAGCGGAACCAGGACGAGAGCAAGGGATCGAAATGCGGGTTATAGAGCACGACCGGCTTGTCATCGTCGAACATCTTGACCGGCGGTCGCGCGGCAAAGGCCTCGAACTTGGGATAGCCGACGATCCGGTGATTGTCGGGGTGGATCACCCCGGCGTCCAGCATCCGGTCGCGGGTTTTCTCGCCAGGCAGAAGGACATAGTCAAACAGCCGGATTTCCGGCGAGAATCCAATCGAACGATCGCCAGCCCCATGGGGAAAGAAGATCAGCTTCGGCCGCTCCGACTTGCTGTTTTTCTTGAGAAAGGTCGTCGTCGTCTCCGGCACAACCAGCGCGTCGAAATGACGAAATAATTCAGTGCTCCGCTTGAGGCTGCTCAGCCGGTTGAGCGGGACCATCTGCCCCATCATCTTCTCGGCCAGCCGGCTCCAGCGATTGGGCCGAATCGACCAGAAAGCCGGCATCGGCAAGGCAGGATCAAGAAACTGCCTGACCGCCTCGGCCTGCCGGTCGCTGGACGTGATGACTTCGACCCGCGCGGACGGAGCCTGCCGCTGCAAAGCGGAGATGATCGGCGCGGTATGGGCGACCTGATGCAATTCGTCATGATTGAACAGAAAGCCGATGCGCTGCGGATCGATCGATGAACCGGACTTCATTTCATTTCCATCGGATGTCCGACCTCAATTTGCGCTCAAGCCATTGGCGGTACCAGTTTGCCACCCCTTGTCCTTGGACAGGTTTTGCGGGAAAGTCTACGGCGTCTCGGTCAGAGCATTGCTCCCGACAGGGCGCGACAGGCTGTTTCCAAGGCCCGCCTTGCAAAAGCGGGCGTGGTGGCTAACAAGTTGTCTATGCTCCCGCTTTTCGCGGGAAGCGATGGAATAACATAAGGACGCCTGTGCCCCCTGTTCATAACCCCGACTCGTCTGCCGGTGATCTGCACCCCGCAAAAACACCGCTGTGGACAGCGATCATATTGGCTGGCCAGCGTCCCGAAGGCGACCCGATGGCCGCTTATTGCAACGTCACCTATAAAGCGCTGATCCCGATCAACGGACAGACCATGTTGGAGCGGGTCGCGCGCGCCCTGATCGCCTCTCCCGATGTCGGCAAGATCGTTATCATGGCCCAGTCGCCCGAGGAGCTGAAGTCGGGTCTGAGCCCCGATCTGGCGACGCAAGACGGCATCGCCTTTGTTGCATCAAACAACGGTATCGCGACCAGCATCCACAATGTCATCGGCACCGCTATCGCGCCCTGGCCGGTGCTGGTGACGACAGCGGACAATGCGCTGCTGACCGGAGAAATCCTCGATTGTTTCTTTCAGGCGCACAATGGGCAGGATGTCGCGGTTGCTGTGGTCGAGCGTCAGACCATGCTGGCGGCGTATCCCGATGCCCGGCGTACCTGGCTGAAATTTCGCGGTGGAGCCTATAGCGGCGCCAATCTGTTCGCCCTGCACAATGCAGCGGCCAAACCGGCGGTCGCATTCTGGTCTGCGGTAGAGAAGGATCGCAAGAAAGGCTGGAAAATCTTCGCCCATTTCGGCCCCTGGCTATTGCTTCGCGCGCTCACCCGCACGATCGGCTTCAAGCAGGCGATGGCACAGGCAGGCGAACGCATGGCGCTGCGGGCCGAGCCAATCATATTGCCGATTGCCGAAGCCGCGATCGATGTGGACAAGCCGGATGATCTGGAACTGGTGACCGGAATATTGGAGCGGCGGGAAGGTTAGGCCGGGGAAAACAGGCCCATAGGCAAGCTATTGCACCGGTTGCGTAATGCCCGATCAATGTGTCCGCTGTGGGGCGAAAGAAGACACTGGAGACGCAAAGCGGCTTGACTGGAAACGACCCGGTTGCTGACATTATCGACGATGCAAGAATGATCTATTGGCGGATGGCCAAGAAACAGAAGCCCTCAGCTGCGCGTGATGCCCCGCAGCCGCCAGACCACATCTGGAAAGCTATCAAGTACAGGCTGCGGCAGCCCCAGTGCAATCTGAGCCATGGCCAAGGCGCGGGCCGGGTCGCGCCCAGTTGCCGCGTGCAGCAAGGCGCTCGCTGCGCAATAGCGAAAGCGCGGTTCAAATTGTTCATCTGCTGGCAAATCGACGCTGGTGAGCTGTGCCTGAGCCGCCTCATAGTGCGTGACAGAACGGAAACGTGCGGTAAGAAATGCGAACTCCAGTGGTGAGCCAACGTAAAGGTCCTGACTGGCCTCCTGGCCTTTTAGGACCAGCATATAGTTGTCGAGCGCTTCTACGTAGCCACCGGAGGCAAACTGCGCGGCTGCGGCGACCCGGCGTGCTCTGCCATCGTCGAAATCATTGGTCCTGGTTTCGAAATAATGGTCGATCAATCGCAGAGAAACGTCGGGATGGCTTTGAGAGAGATGGTGCGCCTGCAGGACGAGATATTGATCGCGCTGCGAACGGGCTCGTCCTAGTTTTGCGAAAAACATCCGCTCAATATCGTCGTTCCAGTCCGTGTTGCGGTACCATTCCGTCATGGACTGCAATTATCTCGCGCGATGCGAGAACACAAGTGAGCTCGCGACCGGAAGTTTTTCGGGCAGACATGCGCCGGATTGTCATTGCTTCGGAATGGGAAACTCGCAGGATGATGGTACTGCGGGATATTTGGGCAAGCCACCCTCCCTTGCGGTCGGGAGTTTTTCGGATGACAATCCGCCGGATTGTCATTTTTTCCGAAAAACTGGAGCGGGCGAAGAGATTCGAACTCTCGACCCCAACCTTGGCAAGGTTGTGCTCTACCCCTGAGCTACGCCCGCTCGGCGTTGCTGCGACACTTGGGTAATCACTTCGTCAGCAGCAGTTGAGGCGCGCGGTTAGCATGGGTTTTTCGACCCCGCAAGCCCCAATCAACCTCTTGTTGCTCGCAAATGCAAAAATATCCTTGGCATTGACGGGCCGCTCCCCACATAAAGCCTGTAAGTTAAACGATTTGGGCGCGGGCCAAGGCTTTGGCCGCCGCCCCGAAACAGGAGCATCAAGTGGCAACAGCAGGATTGACAGTCGAAGAACAGAAATCGGTCGAAGCCTTTCAACAGGCGGTCGTCGGACCAAGTATGGACAAGCTCGTCATCCTCGATTTCTGGGCAGAATGGTGCGGGCCGTGCAAGGCGCTGACCCCGGTGCTGGAGAAGGTCGCGGCGCAATATGCCGATCGCGGCGTTATATTGGCGAAACTCAATGTCGACGAAGACAAATTTATCGCCGCGCAATTCCAGGTACAGTCGATCCCGACTGTCTATGCGATTTTCCAGGGTAAGCCGGTTGCCGACCTGACCAGTGCCCGCACCGAAAGCCAGTTGTCGGCCATGCTCGACCAGCTGCTCGAGAAGCTGCCGGTAGGCGCAGGCGCTGCGCCGCAACAGGACGTAGCGCCGCTGCTCGCCATGGGCGAACAACTGCTCGCGGAAGGCGATGCCGAGCAGGCCGCGGGTATTTTTGGGCAGATTGCCGAAATGGACCCGGATAATGTTGCTGCGGTCGGCGGACTGATTCGGGCGATGGTCGCAGCCGACCATCTCGATCAGGCGGAAACGGCGCTCGGCTCGTTGCCAGAAGAAATGCGCAGCGACCCCGCGATCGAACGCGCGCAGACAACTTTGCAACTGGCGAAGGACAAGCCCGACCCGGCTGCGCTCGCTGCGCTAGAAGCTGCTGTTGCAGCCGACGGAAAGAATCACCAGGCCCGATTCGACCTTGCAAGTGCGCTGATCGCCACCGGCAACCATGACGGAGCGGCCGAACATCTGCTGTCGATCATTGCTGCCGACAAGGAATGGAACGACGGCGCGGCACGACAGAAATTGCTCTCGCTGTTCGAAATGGTCGGCCTCGAAGACGAATGGGTTTCGGCCACCCGCCGCAAGCTCAGCGCCGTGCTGTTCGGATGAGCGAAGCAAAACGACTCTCGATCTTCCCGCTGGCCGGAGCGTTGCTATTCCCCGGCATGCACCTTCCCCTGCACGTGTTCGAAGGGCGCTACAGGGCGTTGATCAACGATGCGATGGCGCGCGACCGGCATATCGGCATGGTCCAGCCCAAGGAAGAGGGCAATCACCCTGCACTGTTCGACGTCGGGTGCCTCGGCAAGATCATCGATATCGAGGCGTTGGATGACGGCCGTTTCAATGTCGTGCTGGAAGGCGTTGCGCGCTTCCGGATCATCGAGGAAATCGATGCATCGACCGCCTTTCGGCAGGTCCGAGCAGAAATTGAAGCCGATCAGGAAAAAGACGAGGTACTGGCCAGCGCCGAGCGGGCTGCGCTGGAGATTGAATCGCGCAAATTTGCCGATCTGCAGGGCTATCAGGTCGACTGGGACAGTATCGGTCGGCTCGACGACACTGCCTTTGTCAACGGCATTGCGCAAATCGCGCCCTTTGATGCGGCATCGAAGCAGGCTTTGCTGGAGGTAGACGGCCTTGCCAACCGCGCCGAACTGATCATCCAGCTGCTGCAATTTTTCGGTCGACAAGATGGTGACGACGACCGAGTCACCTTGCAGTGAGTGATGCAGCGAGTGGCCGGGAATGGGCGATCGACCAATGAACCAAGGGAAGAAGACAATCGATCCCGATCTGCTGGCGATCTTGGTCTGCCCGATAAGCCGGGGAGCGCTTATCCATGATGACGAAGCACAGGAACTGATCAGCGAAAAGGCTGGTCTGGCCTATCCGATACGCGATGGCATCCCGGTCATGCTGGTCGAAGAGGCGCGTCTATTATAATTCCATTGTGAACTCGGCTGTCGCTTTCGCGCCGCGGAAATGCTGGCCCAGCCCGTTACAGCGAAATCGCCAGGGTTATGGCGGTAATAAGAGATCCCCAGGTCACCAGATTGCCCAGAAGCAATTCCTTATCTCTGCGGTTCAGAACTTTTTTGCGACTTTTCATCTTTATTCGTTCCATTCCTATTCCATTCGATCCCGTCTGGCCCGGGTATTTAATTCCCGTCACCCACAAGCAATGTCACGACGCCAGGTGAAATGGCGGAATGAAGTTTCGATGTCTGACGAGCCTGCTTCACCTGCTGAATTCATTTCCGGGTCGACCCCAGTCTGGGAGAGAGTCGATCGACCCGGATCTGATTGTCTAAAAGAGCAATTCGGCATTGGTTGCTCCATTTAGGCCGACCTGAAAATCCATCTCGACGGGAGAATATTGACCAGTATATTCCGTTCCGCACGACAACGACCGTTCACCAAGGCTGGCCTGAATCCAGGGGGACCGGAACCATCATGCCACCATTTCGAACTAGCCATTGCCAAGGATTTCCAATCGAACGCCATTGTATATGGGCCAATCAACTGGAGTTCTCGAGTTTCAACCCGTGTCACTTGCCTGAACGGGGGTAATAAGTTAACGTTACAATATGATACATATCGAAAACCAGCCGATGTAGAAAGGATTTGCAGGAGTTTTGTTAACTTATTTTAGCGGTAACATTTGGTTTAACCCTATCATATAGGGCCGAAAAATGTTTCTTGGCAGCCGAACGGGCGCAGAATTCCAACTTCTCCAACCGATCCTTTTTGCCAAACGGAGCTCCCTCATTTATGATCCAGCCATGACCACAGCGCTTTGCAACGAACTGAACGCAAACGAAAAAGCGGCACTGCACCTGCTTTTGCAGGGTCATGATGCAAAAACCGCTGCTCACGAAATCGGCGTTACACCTAATATCATCAACGAGCGGCTGCGTTCCGCCCGGCAGAAATTGCAGGTCACGAGCAGCAAAGCGGCGGCGCGCATGCTCGCTGACCATGAAGGTATCGCTCCCAAATTTATTGTGCCCAAGAATATTGGCATTGTCCAAAAGCCCAGATCCGACGCAGTTTACCCCTTGCCTGGACATCAGGCAACGGCACCAGACCGGGACAGGGTTAGGGAAATGCAGATGACTTATCAGTCTTATGCCACTTCCTCGAGCCCGCTCCTGTCGGCACCGTTCCGCAGGCAGGGAGAAACGGGTAATGATCTGAGCAAAGGGGCACGAATTTGGGCGATCGCCGACCTTTCGGTCAAGCTCGCCTTTGCATTCGCCTTTGTCTGTCTCGCAGCAATGCTTGTGAGCCAGTTGATCAACCCAAACTAATCTCTGCAATTTTTGACCAATAGTCGACGTCGGTGTCATCCGGCGTCTGGAGAGACACATGTTGAATCAACGTATCGAAGCTGGCCGCCCCATCGCAAAAAAAATCAGTGAAGTCGAAAAATCGCTCAACTTGACACTGGTTCAGATGGGCGAACTGATGAGCAGCATTGGCGCTGCCCGCCTTGCACCGGGAACGCGCTTTTCGCTGACCGCAGGTATGGACGCATCGGAAAAACTGATCGCCGCAGCTGCCAGAACAGCGCGCTCATATCGCGAAGTTGTTGAAGCCCATGCGCATCTGGTCGAAGACCGGGATGACGCCGGATTGCGGACCGTTGGCCTTGGTGATGTGGGCAAGTGCCCGCCAAACCAGGCAAGCGCTGCGGATGAGAAATCAAGCCCTCTCCGGGTGGTAGAAAGCGCTTAATGCATTAGGCAAGGGTTGACCGGGCCGCACTTATTTGGTCCGGTCAACCCATGCTGCCTATAGAATTGTTCTTCTCGCTCATGACGGTCGTTTGCATCTATTCGGCTGTCAAAGGAGGCACGCCCGAAAGATGGGCCGTGATGATTTTCATCATCGGAGTCGGGACGACCTTCATTGCAACCCCTTTATCAGCCGATAGGTATGCGCAACTGGAAATTGGCATCTTGGTCATTGATATGGTGATTTTGCTCGCTTTTGTGATGCTCGCGCTCAGTGCAGAAAGATATTGGACATTATGGATATGCGCAATGCAAGTGGTTCAGGTTCTATCCCATATCCCCAAAATGATAATCCCCGAACTGCTTCCCCAAGCTTATTATATAGTAATAGCGATCTGGGTTTATCCGATGCTGCTGACATTGGCGATCGGCACCTACCGCCATCGGCAACGCCTTCGGCAATTCGGGGTCGACAAATCCTGGAGCGACTTTTCATCCTCTCGAAAATCGATGACGCACCAGCCGTAGCCGCGGGACTGATCGCCGAATTTGGTTCTATCGGGGCGATATTGAACGCCGACTCCCGGTCAAATGAACAGGATCCCGCCCGCGCGATTCTGTCCTTGCTGCGAGAGGCAATGCTTGTCTCCTCCCGCGAAAGGATGCTCGATCGGAAATGCCTTTCCAAAGCCTCTGACGTAATCGAATATCTCGTCATCGCCATGGCGCGCTTGCCGATAGAAGAGGTGCGCGTGTTGTTTCTGGACAGCAAGAACCGCCTGATCAGCGATGAAGTCGTCAGTAGAGGTACGATCTCCTCGGCCCCCATCTACCCTCGTGAAATATTGAAACGGTCCCTCGTCCTCGATGCGACCGCCCTGATCATCGCGCATAACCATCCGTCGGGAGATCCAAAACCGAGCGAAGTCGATATCGAGGCCACGCAGAGACTCGTCAAAGCCGCCAAAGAAATCGACTTGACGATTCACGATCATATCATCGTTGGCAGTGAAGGCTGGATCAGTCTTCGTGACTGGGCGGAATTCGAATGACGGCTTTGCACACGGCGAACTTCCGCCTCGTCGACGAGCCCAATTTACCTGCGGATATTGCATAATGTCCTCGTCGCTAAAAGATGGAGAGCGGGTTGTCATGCTCCGCTCGGAAACCAGAACGCTGCTACAATCGCCGGATTTTATCCGCTCCCCGGTGATGTCACAGCTTTTGAATTATCTGGTTGAAGCGGCGATTGCCGATCCGGATAACCCGCCCAAGGCCTATCAAGTGGCCGTCGACGGGCTCGGCCGCTCCGAAGACTTCGACGTTCAGGCCGACAGCTATCCCCGCGTCCAGGTGGGTCGGCTCCGCAAGATGCTCGCTGCCCATTATGCGGCACGTGGCTGTGCAGAACGGTTGCGTATCCCGATCGGTCACTATGCCGTCGAGATGCAGCTCGATGATGCAGAAACCGGAGAAAAACCGAACGGCGCAGAGACTGGCGATAAAGGTCTTTCTGCTGCTACGCCGCCCGAGATCGCCTCCGACCGGTGGTTCAGCAACCGCCAGACGACGCTCGGACTGGCCGGGTTCCTCCTCGTCATCGGAATCCTCCTGACTCTGGTATTGAACTCTGCCGAGCCGGACATGCCGGGCACGGAAACTGTATCGCAAGATTATAGCTCGGCACCGATTGTCTATTTGTCATCCTCGCGAGAAAGTGGCCCGGATGCAGACAGTGGCCGGGTTGCAGAAATCGATCAGTTTCTGGAAAATGCCTTGGCCCGCTCCTCGCAAGTGCGGCTGGCGGCAGCCGAACTTTCAGACGACACCACGGACAAGGACCAGAACGCCTATCGCTTCGAAAGCCGTGCAATCGCCGGCGCGAACGGTCCCGAAGTCATATTTTCCCTAACCTCGCTGAGGCGCAACGAAACAATCTGGTCGACGACCATATCAACGCCGGAAACGCCTGCAGATTATCCGGAAAAGCTGGGCCCGATAGTCAGTCGCGTCGCTGGCATTTACGGTGTGATCGCCACTGACCAGCGCAAGCACCTGCCCGGGGATGCAATGACTGGCTATGGCTGCCTGCTTCGGTTCGAGAGCTTCCGTGCCAACCGTGATCCTGATCTTTTGCCGGTGGTGGACTCCTGCATAAAAAAATCTCTGGCAGCAGACCCTCTGGATAGCCAGATCCTAGCCGCCGCTTCGTTTCTGGCTTATTTGCAGACAGAGGAAACCGGCAGAAAGCCGGACCCGGAGGCGGGAATGGAATTTGCGCGCGAGGCCATGGTTCGGGGCCGGGAGGACGCATCAGCGAACTTCGCTCTCGCACGAGCCAGCTTTTTCAATGGCAATTGTACTCTTGGCAAAGAATTTGCCGAAAAGGCCACTGAACTGGATCCGTATGAAGCAACAATTCATGCCGAGGCCGGCGCGTTTCTTTTCGCCTGCAATGATCCTTCAGCCAATAAATATCTGCGCCGCGCGATCGCGCTGGATCCGCGGGGTTCGATCGTCGCCGAGACCGCATTGGTGTTTACCCTGCTGGCAGAAGGCAAGGACAAGGAGGCGCTGGATATTGCCGAAAAAATCATGCCGTCGAGCGCCGGTGTGGGTCCATATTATGACATTGCGATGGCGATGGTTTATGCCAAAAACGGCCGGATCAAGGAATCTCACGCCGCTTGGGACCGGCTCGTTGCAGCTTATGGAAGCGAGACCGAAGAAAGCCCGAAACAATTGCTCGACCGCCTGATCCTCAATCCGTTGCTGGCCAATCGCGCCTTCCTGCTGCTCTCTGTCACCGGTGTAATCGTCAAATGAACGACAAGAGGTAGATCAGAAGCTGGCGTTTAGCCCATCAACCACAAATTGTACCGCAAGCGCGCCCAGCAGCACGCCGAGCACCCGGGTGATGACCGCTTCGACCTTGTTCCCCAAAATCCGCATCATCGGTCCGGCAGCAAGCAATCCGACCAGCGTGAGCAACAGCACCGCTCCCAGAGCGCCAAGAATGATCATGGCATTGTCGATACCGTCATTCTGCGACGTCAAAAGCATGACGGCAGCAATCGAACCCGGT
Organism: Parasphingorhabdus sp.; assembly: GCF_036963705.1. Lineage (GTDB taxonomy): Bacteria > Pseudomonadota > Alphaproteobacteria > Sphingomonadales > Sphingomonadaceae > Parasphingorhabdus. Next base: position 14,359 of record NZ_JBALUT010000027.1, read on the forward strand.
CCGGCGATCATCGGCATTGCCATAGGAAAAATCGATACATCCTCGATTTCGGGCTGCTCGATAATCTCTTGCGCCCGGTCTTCGCGTCGTTCGGTGCGTTTTTCAAACACCATTTCCAGAGCGATCAGGAACAGCATGATGCCGCCGGCTATACGGAAACTGTCGAGACTGATGCCCAGCGCGCCGAGCATCTGTTCACCGAACAGGGCAAAGACCAGCAAAATGATCGCGGCGACGAAAATAGCGCGAATGGCCATGATTCGGCGATCACGTTCCGGCACACTTTTGGTCAGACTGGCATAAATTGGCGCGCAGCCGGGAGGGTCTATCACCACGAAAAAGGTGATGAAGGATGATATGAAGAGTTCGATCACTGCGGTTGGTCTTCCTTAAGAGCATTTCCGATGCGTTGCATCTTTTCGCCGTCCCAGGCCGACATCGTAATCGACGGCTTGCCGTCGGAATATTGCACGGCATCCCAGACCAGAGTACCGTCCGGCGATCCGCCGCTCCGCTTATCCATAGCTTTTTCGATGGTGATCCGGTTTGCGTTCGCTGGCGGTTTACCGGTGCAGGTTGCGACTTCCGTTTCAATAAAATCGGGGGCAGGCAATGGCGCGTCCAGCGGTGTGCCGTGATCAAATACCCACTTCCAGTCCTGATCCTTGCCGCGATGGCGTTCGTCAAAATTTTCCAGCCGCCAGATTGTGACAAAGGACCCGGTGCTGCCGTTGGCGGCTTGCCACGCTCCGGTTGAAACCGCGAGGCTGCCGTCGCAGGACATGGATATTTTATGCGGCTGCCACTCGACCGCCGATTCAGGATCGACTTTGCCGTTCAGCCATTGTTTTGCGTTGGAGATACCAGGGACAAACATCACGGCATCATCCGCCGCTGTTTCCCGAAACGCGGTCCATTGTCCCTTTTCCTGCGCCAGCCGGGCGAACGACAGTTCCGCTTTCACCACGGCGCTGGGATTGGCAACCGGCTTGCCAGCAGCGCGATTGTAGCGTTCGCGGTCGTCCATACGCCCGCCGCCGCTGACACAAGCTGCCAGGGTCAGCGTGATTCCGATTGCCGCAAATAAGCGCATTACAGATTCTCCGGTTTCTCCAGCCCGGCGCGTGCAGATGCCGCGACCAGCGTATTGCGCAATAGCACCGCAATGGTCATCGGGCCAACCCCTCCTGGAACCGGCGTAATAGCGCGAACATGATCGAGCGCTTCGGCTGTGGCGACATCGCCTACCAGACGACCCTTATTCTGCCCCGGCTCGGCTTCCAGCCGGTTGATACCGACATCGATGACCACGGCGCCCGGTTTCAACCAGTCACCCTTGACCATCTCGGCGCGGCCAACGGCTGCAACCACTATATCGGCGCGGCGGACGACGTCGGGAAGATCCCGGGTCCGGCTATGGGCCATGGTAACGGTACAATTTTCAGCGAGCAGCAGCTGCGCCATCGGCTTGCCGACCAGAATCGAGCGGCCGACCACGACAGCGTCGAGGCCGGTCAGGTCGCCCAATGTATCTTTCAGCAGCATCAGGCTGCCGAGCGGGGTGCAAGGGGTCAGCGCTTCTTCGCCGTTGGCCAGCCTTCCGGCATTGATCACGTGAAGACCGTCGACATCCTTGTCCGGATCGATCGCCATCACGACCGCTTTTTCGTCGAGACCTTTGGGAAGAGGCAATTGCACCAATATTCCGTCCACGCTCTCGTCGGCGTTGAGCTGTTCGACCAGCGCGATCACGTCCGCTTGAGCGACATCGGCCGGCAGCCGGTGCTCGAAGCTTTCCATACCCGCAGCGATCGTCGCCTTGTGCTTGGATGCGACATAGACCTGACTGGCCGGATCTTCGCCAACCAGAACCACGGCCAGGCCAGGCGCTCGGCCAGCCTGCTTTACAAAAGCAGGAACCGCGTCCTTGATCCGTTCGCGAAGACCGGCGGCAAAGGCCTTGCCGTCAATGATCTGTGCTGTCGTCAACTGAGCAGAGCTTGCGCCAGAGGTGGCAGGATTGCGTCCTGGAGGATGATGATAGCGATGATGACAACCATCGGAGTCAGGTCAATCGCTCCGAAATCCGGCATGATCTTGCGGATCGGCCGGTAGATCGGCGCGGTGAGCGCGTCCAATGTGGTCCAGATTGCGTTGACGATATCATTTTGCAGGTTGATGACGTTGAACGCGAGCAGCCAGCTCATGATTGCCTGCACGATGATGACGGTAATCGCCACGTTGAGCAGGATTGCGATGATTTGAAGAATTGCGAATGCCATGGACGGACCCTTTATCGATAATCTGGCATAGCGGCTAGAGGTTTGTCGCCGGTAACGCCAGTAATTTACTGTATCATTAATATAACACAGTTGAGCGATTATTCAACCGGATGAATATCGTCCTTGACCAGCGTACCCGCGCCCTTGCTGGTGAAGATTTCGAGCAGCATCGCATGCGGAATGCGGCCATCGAGCACAACCGCAGCATCCACGCCTTCCTGCACTGCCTTCACACAGGTTTCTAGCTTCGGGATCATTCCGCCGGAAATCGTGCCTTCGTCGACCAGCGCCTGGATTTTCTTCGGGTCAAGATCGGTCAGCAATTCGCCCTGCTTGTCGAGGACACCGGGAACGTCTGTCAGCAGGAACAGCCGCGCCGCGCGCAGAGCCGAAGCCACCGCACCGGCCATTGTATCGGCGTTGATATTATAGGTTGCGCCGTCTTCGCCGACACCGATTGGCGCGATCACCGGGATCATTCCGGCGGTTGAAATCATATCGACCACACTGCGATCCACTTTCTTCGGTTCGCCAACATAGCCGAGGTCGATGATCCGTTCGATATTGCTGTCCGGATCGCGTTCGGTACGCCGCAATTTCGTCGCTTTGACGAAGCCGCCATCCTTGCCGGAGATACCGATGGCGCTGCCTCCGGCCTGTTCGATCCAGCTGACCAGTTCCTTGTTGATCGCGCCGGACAGGACCATTTCGGCAATTTCCGCGGTTTCCTTGGTGGTGACCCGCAATCCGTCGACAAATTTGCTCTCTACGCCAATCCGTTCGAGCATCGCGCCGATTTGCGGTCCGCCGCCGTGCACGACGACCGGGTTGATCCCGACCGCCTTCAGCAGGACGATATCCTCGGCAAAGTTGCGCGCCAGCCGGGCGTCGCCCATCGCATGGCCGCCATATTTGACGACAAAGGTCTTGCCGGCATAGCGCTGCATATAGGGCAGCGCGTCGGTGAGCGTTTCTGCTTTGGCAAGCATGGCTGGATCTGGTGCGTGATCGTTCATGAGGGTCTTTCTGTCTAGCCGCGCGGCAAAAGCAAGTATTTAATCAGCTTTTGGAGAGCGCTTTTACCTTTGCCAGCGTGCCGGTTACATGGCCCTGCGGTTTTGTTGCGCTGTGAACGAAGACGATTTTGCCTTCCCGGTCGATAACATAGCTGGTCCGGTTGGTCATCGCGAGCCCCGGTGACATGCGGACCTGATAGGCTTCGATAATCTTGTCATCGGCGCGGGCAACCGCGAATTTGTCGCGGCATTCGGAAACCGAGAATTTCTTCAGCCCCTCGATATCATCGCCCGACATGCCGATGACGGTGGCACCGGCGGCGTTGAATTCCGCCGTAGCATCGGCAAACATATTGGCCTCGATCGTACAGCCTTCGGTGAAAGCTTTGGGAAAGAAGTAGAGCACGACCGGACCGTCCTTGAGCTTGTCGGCCAGCGAGAATTGAAACTCTTTACCCGCCAGCGCACCGGTGGTGGTAAAAGCGGGCGCGGTTGCACCGATTTGCAACGGTTCGCTATTGTTACTGCGGGCATAATAGACAAAGGCACCACCCCCGGCGATGGCCACGGCCAGCAATATCACGATCCACTTTTTCATGTCATCATTCCTGTTCAAGCTGCGCTTTTAGCGCATAGAGCTGGTCCAGCGCTTCCCGCGGGGAAAGCGCATCGACGTCAATCGCGCCCAGCGCCAAGCGCAGTTCATCGGATTTTTCTTCGACGTCCGCAAGGCTGGCGGCAAAAAGCGGCAGATCGCCGAGACCGGCGGCAAGGCCACCGGTTTCCGCCTTGCCGGCCTCTAGCTTGTCTAGCACCGCTTTGGCGCGATTGAGAACCGGTTTGGGGATGCCAGCCAGCTTCGCCACTGCCAGACCATAGCTGCGGTCCGCCGGACCTTTGGCCAGTTCGTGGAGCAGCACCAGATCGCCCTTCCATTCACGCGCGCGGACATGGTGGAGCGACAGCGCATCGAGCCGGTCGGCCAGCCGGGTGAGCTCGTGATAATGGGTCGCAAACAGGCAGCGGCAGCGATTGGTCTCGTGCACCGCCTCGACCACGGCCCAGGCCAGCGCGAGGCCGTCATAGGTCGAGGTGCCCCTGCCCACTTCGTCCAGAATGACGAAGCTTTTCTCGGTCGCCTGCGACAGTATCGCTGCTGTCTCGACCATTTCGACCATGAAGGTTGAGCGGCCTTGGGCGAGATTGTCGGACGCGCCGACGCGGCTGAACAGACGGTCGACAAGGCTGAGCTTCGCGGAGGAAGCGGGCACAAAGCCGCCAGCCTGCGCGAGAATGACGATCAATGCGTTTTGCCGCAGGAAGGTCGACTTACCGCCCATATTGGGACCGGATACCAGCCACAGACGTTCGTCCTGCGCCAGGCAACAGTCATTGGCGACAAAGGGGTCGCCTTTGCCCGACAGGGCCGATTCGACCACCGGATGACGACCGGCCTGAATATCCAGTATATTACCGTCGACAAATTCGGGGCGGCACCACTGGCCTTCGGCGGCGCGTTCGGCGAGCGCCGCAGAGACGTCGATCCGTGCCAGAGCATCGGCGCTCTCGCCAATCGCTTGCTTGCGCGCCAGTATCTTGTCGACCAGCTCTTCGAAATGCGCGGCCTCGGCGGCCAGAGCATGCGCACCAGCCTGTGATACGCGGACAGCTTCGTCGTGGAGATCGGTCGAATTAAACCGCACGACACCGGCCAGCGTCTGGCGATGGGTGAAGCCGGAATTTTCCGCCATCAGGCTATCACCATGCCGGGCAGGAACCTCGATAAAATAGCCAAGCACCGCGTTATGCTTGATCTTGAGCGTATTGATCCCGGTTGCCTCGCGATAGCGCGCTTCGAGAATCGCGATTGCCTTGCGCCCGTCGGAACCGGCGCTGCGCAATTCATCGAGCGCCGGATCATAGCCGACCGCGATATAGCCGCCATGGGCCATTTCGGTCGGCGGTGCCTCGACCAGCGCCCGGTCAAGCAAATCGACCAATTCGCCATGACCGTCGAGCGCTGGCAGGATTTTGTCGAGCAGTTCAGGCAGGCCGGCGACCATCGTCAGCCGCTCGCGCAATATCCGCGCGCCGCTCAGGCCGTCGCGTATCTGCCCGAGATCGCGCGGACTGCCTCTCCCGGCCGAAACCCGACCCAGAGCTCGCCCAATATCCGGCAAGGCCTTGAGTTCGGTCCGGACATCATCGCGTACCGCCGACCCGTCGTGGAACCATTGCACCAGCCCGAGCCGCTGATTGATGTGCTGTTCATTGAACAATGGGGCCGACAGGTCCCGCGCCAGCAGACGCGCGCCGGCAGGCGTAACGGTGCGGTCGATAGAGTGGAGCAAACTGCCCTCGCGCGCGCCGGCCAACGTCCGGTCAATCTCGAGACTCGCTCGAGTCGGCCCGTCGATCGAGAGAAATTCGCGGGTTTCGCGGCGGCTCGGGGCATGTAAATAGGGCATATTGCCCTGGGACACATGTTCGACATAGGCGACCAGGCCGCCCGCGGTCGCCAGTTCGGCGCGCGAAAATTCGCCCATGCCGTCGAGCGTGGCAACCCCGAAATGATCCTGCAGCCGTTTTTCCGCGCCCGCGCTGTCAAAATATTCCTTGCCCCACGCCGTCGCCCTTAGCAGCCGGGGCAACAAGCCGGGCGAGCAGATGATTTCCGATGGAGCCAGTCGCGCCAGTTCGGCATCCAGGGCATCGTCCGAAATCGTCGTCAGTTCGAAATTACCGGTCGATATGTCCGCCGATGCCAATCCGATCTCGCCCTGCACCTGCGCCAGCGCGACCAATATATTGTCGCTTCGAGCGTCGAGTAACGTGTCTTCGGTGAGCGTTCCGGCGGTTACATAGCGGACGATATCGCGCGCCACCAATGCCTTGTAGCCACCGCGCGCCTTGGCCTCGGCTGGCGTTTCGATCTGCTCGGCGATCGCTACCTTGAAACCGGCCCGGATCAGTTTTGCGAGATAATTTTCCGCGGCATGGACCGGCACGCCGCACATCGGGATCGAATCCCCGGCATTTTTTCCACGCGATGTCAGGGCGATGTCGAGCGCCGCCGAAGCGAGCTTGGCATCGTCGTAAAATAGTTCGAAAAAATCGCCCATGCGATAGAAAAGCAGGCAGTCATCCGCCTTTTCCTTGAGCGCGAAATATTGCTCCATCATCGGCGTGACCTTGGCCGGATTCTGAGCAGGGTCTTTCGCCCCGCTTTCTGCTTTGCTCTGAGTCCGGACTGCCATCACATCGCGATAGCCGACTGCAGCAAGACATAAAAGAGCAGCCAGCACATCCTGTTGAAATTTACTTGATATTGCGGCTCTGCGACAAAGCGAGTAGGCATAAAACGGGACGTGAACATCCGATCGGCACAACCATGCCGACGACCAATATGCGGAGATAGAAATTGGCTGACAAGAATGATAATAATCTAGAATTTTCCGAACGCGAAGCTCTGCTTTTTCACTCCCACGGTCGCCCCGGAAAAATCGAGATTATAGCGTCGAAACCGATGGCCACCCAACGCGACCTGAGCCTGGCCTATTCGCCAGGCGTCGCTGTCCCCGTCCGCGCCATCGCCGAAGATCCTTCAAAAGCTTATGACTATACCGCCAAAGGCAATCTGGTCGCTGTCATTTCAAACGGAACCGCTATTCTCGGTCTGGGCAATCTCGGCGCGCTTGCTTCCAAGCCGGTGATGGAAGGCAAGGCCGTATTGTTCAAACGTTTTGCCGATGTCGATGCCATCGATCTGGAACTCGACACCGAAGATGCAGAAACCTTCATCAACGCGGTCCAGATCATGGAACCCAGCTTCGGCGGCATCAATCTGGAAGATATTGCCGCTCCCGACTGTTTCATCATCGAACAGACGCTGCGCGACCGGATGAATATTCCGGTTTTCCACGATGACCAGCACGGCACCGCGATTATCGCCGCTGCCGGGATCATCAATGCCTGCCTGCTGACCGATCGCAAGATCGAGGATATCAAGGTTGTCGTCAACGGCGCCGGTGCTGCTGCGATTGCCTGTGCTTCGCTGATCAAGAGCCTCGGCGTTCCGCATGACAATCTGACCATGTGTGACCGTACCGGCGTCATCTATCGTGGCCGCGACGACGTCGACCAGTGGAAATCCGCCCATGCGATCGACACCGATGCGCGCACGCTGACCGACGCCCTGTCCGGCGCCGATGTTTTTCTCGGACTGTCTGCTGCCGGCGCCCTGAAACCGGAGATGGTCAAGGATATGGCGGCGCAACCGATCATTTTCGCGATGGCCAATCCCGATCCGGAGATTTCTCCTCCTGATGCCAAGGCCGCCCGCCCCGATGCGATTGTCGCAACCGGCCGCTCCGATTATCCCAACCAAGTCAATAATGTCCTCGGCTTTCCTTTCATCTTCCGTGGTGCGCTCGACGTCCGGGCAACCCGTATCAACGAGGAAATGAAAGTCGCCGCCGCTCATGCAATTGCCGAATTGGCCCGCGAACAGGTTCCGGAAGAAGTCGCTGTCGCTTACGGCGGATTGGCGCCGAGCTTTGGTGTCGATTACATCATCCCCGCTCCTTTTGATCCGCGCCTGATGGATGTGGTCTCGGCCGCCGTCGCCAAAGCCGCTATGGATAGCGGCGTCGCCCAGAAACCGATCGAGGATCTTGACGCCTATCGTCAGAGCCTGAAAGCGCGCCTCAATCCGACAACATCGGTGCTGACACAAGTCTATCAGGCATGCCGTGTCGCGCCGAAACGGGTAATTTTTGCCGAAGCAGAGGAAGATGTCGTGCTGCGCGCGGCGATCCAGTTCCAGGATGGCGGCTATGGTACGCCGGTGCTGGTCGGCCGTGACGATAGGGTCCGCGACAAGCTCAAGGAACTGGGGGTCCGCGATCCCGACAGGTTTGAAATTCACAATAGCCGCAACAGTCCGCTAGTCCCGGACATGGTGAACATGTTGTATGAACGCCTCCATCGTCGTGGCTATATGGAGCGCGATATCAAGCGCATGGTCAATCAGGACCGCAACATCTTCGGTTCCGCGTTGCTCTCGATGGATCAGGGCGACGCGATGATCACCGGGGTTACCCGCCCCTACTCGCAATCCTTCCGCGATGTCGCCAAAGTGATCGACGTAGAAAAAGGCCGCACCGCTTTTGGCATTCACGTCATGGTCGGTCAGCATCACACTGTTTTCATGGCCGACACCACGGTCAACGAACGGCCAACTGCTCATGAACTAGCGGATATCGCCGAGCAGACGGCGGCGGTTGCCCGGCAAATGGGCCACGAACCGCGCGTTGCCTTCCTCAGCTATTCGACCTTTGGCAATCCCGAAGGACGCTGGCTGGATAATCTTCGCGAAGCCGTGGCGTTGCTCGATCAACGGCGAGTCAATTTCGAATATGAAGGCGAAATGGCGCCAGACGTTGCACTCAACCCCAAGCTGATGGCGAACTATCCGTTCAGTCGCCTGTCGCAGCCGGCCAATATTCTGGTCATGCCGGGCCTGCAATCTGCCAATCTATCGGCAAAATTGCTTCGCGAACTGGGCGGCGATTCGGTCATCGGACCGATGCTGGTCGGACTGGAAAAATCGGTGCAAATCGCGACCATGGCGTCAACCGCATCGGAATTGGTGACACTGGCAGTATTGGCCGCCAGCGGCATTGCCAAATAAGGTAGTCTGAAAAAGAGTGATTGGGGTGCCCAACAAGGGCGCCCTAATCAGGATGGGATGTTACGGCTGAGTCGGGTCGTTCCCGCCGCCGCTCGCTCCGGCCGCACCGACCGAACCGATATTGCCGAACAGTTCCTGGAAAAAGGAACGCTCGCGGCCAAGCGTCGGTGTTTTGTCGCCATCCGGGCTGATGCTGGCAACCAATTCAAGTCCGGTGCGATCAATCGATGACACGTTTCCTGCATCATCGAATTTCACCCGCATCACCTGCTGGTCGCGGGGGCGCGGGGTACTGAAGCCATATTGGCGGGTATCGCGGGAAAGATAATACCAGGTATTATTGTCAAACTGGCCGGTGAACGTCGGTCGACCGAGCGATGCTTCAACCGATTGACGGTTGTCGACGCCTGCCTGAATTGCCGACATCAGCACTTCATCGGCAATATATCCCTGATGACCGCGTACCTGGGTACATCCTGCCATGGTCATAGCGCCGGCCATAAGCCCAAGCCACAAGCTGTGTTTTTTGATATTGCCGACCATCGAACTCATTCTCCACTGTACAGCCGACACCGTACCGGTGCCTGACTTGTCATCGCCCATTGCATCTCGCGCCATAAATATCAATATGCCCTGTATCCAGACTTAACAAACGACACGATCGTCCATAAACTTGCGATCCAACCAGCGGAACCAGCAATGTCATTTTTCAGCAAGATATTTTCCAAAGACAAATCCAATGCCGGGATGCGGCCATTATACGAATCGATCGTGCGGGAAGGACGGCAAATCGCGTGGTATGAGGAGGGTCAGGTCCCCGATAGTATCGACGGCCGGTTCGACATGATTGCCGCAATATTTGCCCTAGTCATGATTCGACTCGAGAAAGAGGAAGACCGGGGTCAGGACATCGCATGGCTGACCGAAATTTTTATCTCCGACATGGACGGACAATTGCGCCAGATCGGTATCGGCGAAATGGTCGTAGGCAAGCATGTCGGGCGGATGATGGGTGCGCTGGGCGGCCGGGTCGGTGCCTATCGCGAAGCGCTGGAAAATGGCGCGGACCTGCAAGATGCCATTTTGCGCAATATATTTCGCGGCGAAAAGCCCGATGACGCGGCCTTGAGCTATGTTGCCAAGCACCTGTCCGCTTATCATAGCGCGCTGAAAAGCGTCGATTCCAGCGAGATTATCGCGGGCCACATCCCCGACAGCGGAACGGCCAAATGATCGACGCGCCCGAATTTTCCCATATCGTCAGACTGTCCGAAATCGGTTCGAAGCCGCAGACCGGCAAACTCAGCGCTGACCAGGAACAGCGCCGCGCGCTTGCCTTGCGGTTCGATATCCCGAAAATCTCCTCGATCGCCGCAACCTATAAACTCGTGGCCGGCGAACGCGGAATTGCGTTCACAGGGATGCTCACATCCGATCTGCACCAGAGCTGCGCGATCACGGGGGAAGCCATCCCGGTGAAAATCCGCGATAAATTTGATATTTTATTCATTCCAAAGCCGGACCCCAGCGAACTGGAAGAAGAGATCGAGCTGACCGAGGACGAGTGCGACATTGTTGAATATGAACAGGCGCAGATCGATCTCGGCGAAGCTATTGCCCAGACCCTGTATCTTTCGCTCGATCCCTATCCGCGTGGCCCGGATGCCGATAATGTTGCCAAGAAAAAAGGGCTGAAATCCGAAGCTGAAGCAGGCCCGTTCGGTGCATTGGCGGCACTGAAGGACAAGCTCGGCTAAGCTTCGGTTTTATCCGTATTTCCCGCAGCAGCAGTGGTCAGGCGTTTTTGCAGCCCGTTCAGTCGTTGTTTGCTGGTGATCTTGCCGCCCAATAGATCGGTGATGTAGAAAGTATCCACAGCCCGCTCGCCATAGGTGGCGATATGGGCGCTGTGCACGGTCACCTTCGATTCAAACAGCGCGTAGGCCAACGCATTGAGCAGGGCCGGCCTATCCTGCGCGTTTACTTCAACGACCGTAAACCGGTTGGATGCCTCATTGTCGACCAGCGCAAAGGGTGTGATGACAAAGGCGCCCGCCCGCGCATGGGTTAGTGGCCTGGCTTCGAGCTTCGTGGAGAGCTTGGACCGGTTGGCCAATGCATCCTCAACCGCTTCCTTGAGTCGGTCCAGCTGCCCCTTCTCGGAAAAAGGCTTGCCGTGCGGGTCCTGAACCAGGAAATTGTCCAGCGCCATACCATCGCGGGTGGTATGGATGCGCGCGTCGATAATATTGCCGCCAGAGACGTGGATGCCGCCTGCGATCCGGTAAAATAGCCCCGGGTGATCGGCCGCATAGACGGTGATCAGTGTCGCGCCGCGTTCGGCATAGACATCGGCAAAAATCGCAAGGTTCGTGTCGCCGGCTTCGAGCACAAGCTGCGCATTTTGTGCAATGATATCATCGGGTTCGGCAATCCAATAGGCATCGGTAAATCGCTTGGCGAGCTTCTTGAATTCGGCTTCCGGCAAATTCAGTGTCTCGGCCAGAACCGCCTTTTTCTCGTCGATCCGCTGCTTGCGTCCGCGCTGTTTGTGGCCGAGCAGCAGCATTTCCTGTGCCGCTTCGAACAGATCGGTCAGCAACTGCCGTTTCCAGCTGTTCCAAACGCCGGGTCCGACCGCGCGAATATCGACAACGGTCAGGACCAGTAGCTGGCGGAGCCGTTCGACGCTTTTCACCTGGCTGGCAAAATCCTGGATGGTTTTGAAATCCGACAAATCCCGCTTGAACGCGACTGCCGACATCAGCAGGTGGTTGCGGACCAGCCACGCGACCAGCTCGGTTTCATGCGGCTTGAGGCCCAGTCGCGGACAAAGTTTCATCGCCACCTCCGCCCCCAATATGCTGTGGTCGCCACCGCGACCCTTTGCAATATCGTGCAACAGGGTGGCGACAAATATCACTCGCCGGTTCTGCAATTTTTCCATCGTCGCTGTGCTGTTCGGATGGTCTGCGGAAAGATCCCCTCGCCCAATCTTGGCGAGCAGCCCGATGGCACGAATAGTGTGCTCGTCGACCGTGTAATGATGGTACATGTCGAACTGCATCTGCGCCACAACGCGACCAAAGTCGGGGATGAAGCGGCCGAAAATCGCGGCTTCGTTCATCCAGCGCAGCACCAGTTCAGGATCGCGTGGCGAACTGAGTACATCGAGAAACAGTTTATTGGCACGGGCATCGGTGCGGATCTTGTTGTCGATAAGCTTGGCATCGCGCCGCGCAGCCCGCATTGCCATGGGATGGATTTCCAGCCCGTGCTTGTCGGCGAGCCAGAATATCTCGACCAGTCGGACCGGGTCTTCTGTGAAAAATTCCTCGTTCGGCAGAGCAAGACGGCCACGATCGAGGACAAAACCCTTGAGCTTCTTTGGCTTGCGGGTCAGCGACGGCAGAAACCGCCGGACCCCGGCATTGTGGGTTTCGTCGAGATGGGCGAGAAACACGCCGGTCAGGTTGCCGACCACTTTTGCGTTGAGAAAATAATATTGCATGAACCGTTCGACCGACGATTTGCCGGGCCGGTCGGCAAAACGCATTCGCCGGGCGACTTCGGTTTGCAGATCAAAGGTCAGCCGGTCCTCTGCGCGGCCGGTCATGTCATGCATGTGACAACGCACCGCCCACAGAAAATTGGCGGCCTTGCGGAAGCGTTTGAATTCGTCGGCGGTCAATAGGCCGACTTCGACAAGATCCTCGGCCGACGCCACCTGATGAATATATTTGCCGATCCAGTAAAGGGTCTGCAGATCGCGCATACCCCCTTTGCCCTCTTTGACATTGGGTTCGACAACATAGCGGCTGTCGCCCATTTTCTTGTGCCGCATATCGCGCTCAGCCAGCTTTTCCGCGACGAAAGTGCTGTCGGTTCCGGCAACGACATCATGGAAAAACCGCTGTTTTGCTTCTTCATAAACGCCGGTATCGCCCCAGACATAGCGGCCTTCGAGCAGTGCCGTGCGGATCGACAGATCGCCTTTGGCCATCCGCACCATTTCGTCGATCGAGCGGCTGCTTTGGCCAACTTTCAATCCGAGATCCCAGAGCCAGTAGAGCATCGCCTCGACGACCTGTTCGGTCCAGCTGGTTGCCTTGTGCGGAGTCAGGAACGCAATATCGACATCGCTATGCGGCGCCATTTCACCCCGGCCATAGCCGCCGACGGCCATCACTGCGATCCGTTCGCCCGACGACGGATTGCCGACCGGATATTGATGCTGGACGGCGATATCGTGAATCAACCGCACCAGTTGATCGACCAGAAACGATTGAGCGGCAGCCATTTCGTGGCCAGCCGATGGCCGTTTCAGCAAACGTTTGCTGATCTCTGCCCGACCATCTGACAGCGCATTCTGTAACAAGGAGAGAATCTTTGGCCGAGCATCGGCCATGCCATGTTCGGCGATCAGCTCTTCTATTTTTTCAGCCAGCGCCCGACGATTGATGATATCCCGCTGTCGCACGATCCGCTTTCCCGGGTCATCGGGGGCAGCAGGGATATTGGCGCGTATGTTCATCCGGTAGCGGCCAGTTCGTCGCGATGTTTTTTCGCCAGCACTATTTTCGCGATTTTGGCAGTGCCGAGTTTTGGCAGCGGCTCGTCATATTGCCAGACATGGACCGGCATTTTATAGGGCGCGAGCTGGCTCTTGAGCGAATCCAGCAACTGTTCTTTCGTTAGGCTATGCCCGTCCTTGGTATGATAGACCAGCGCCGGCACTTCGCCGAACCGTTCGTCATGAACACCGAAAATGCAGGCTTCTGCGACTGCCGGATTGGCGTAGACTGCGGCTTCGACTTCCTGACAGCTGATATTCTCGCCACCGCGGATGATGATTTCCTTCTTGCGGTCGACAATGAACACATAGCCTTCGGGATCGAGATAGCCGATGTCGCCAGTGCGAAAATAACCGTCGTCGGTGAAAGCGTCCCTGGTTGCGTCTTCATTATTCCAATAGCCGGTGAAATTGGCAGCGGTACGGATACAGATCTCGCCGCGTTCGCCCTGCGGCATCTTGTTGCCATCATCGTCGAGGATTGCCACATCGACAATCGGCGGGGTCGCGCGACCGGTGCTGTCCGGTTTGGCGAGATAATTTTCATTCTGGTTGGAACAGCCGACGCCGTTGGTCTCGGTCAGACCATAGCCGATCACCGGATAGCCATCGCCCATCTTCTCCTTGATCCGTTTGACATGTTCCGCGGGGCGCGGTGCGCCGCCCGCAGCCATGGTCACACAGCTACTCAGATCATATTTTTCAAAATTCGGATGCGAATAGATTTCCATGCTCATCAACGGCACGCCGACAAAATAGGTCACCCGTTCTTTTTCGATCAGGCGCATGGCCTCTTCGGCATCCCATTTGTTGAGGAACACCAGTTTGCGGCCAATCGCGTAGCTGACCAGTACCAGCGGAACCGACGCGGTAACGTGGAACAGCGGCACACAGACCATGGCAGTCGGCTGCCCGTCGGGCATCGTGCCCTGCTTCTCCATGATATTGACCAGCACGACGACGGAGCCGACGAAGCTCATCGCGCCCTGCACTACCGAACGATGCTCGGCATAAGCGCCTTTCGAACGGCCGGTAGAACCCGAGGTGAACAATATGGTCGCATTATCTTCCGGTGTCATTTGCGGCAGCGGGGTTTCCGCGCCGCCCCCTTTTTCCAGCATGACTTTCAGCCCTTCAAGCGGCAGCTTGTCATGTTCGAATATAAGCAGTTCAGCGCCGTGATCGCGTTTTGACTCGACCAGACGCTTGGCCCGCTGATCATCAGCAAAGACGAACGAACAACCGACATCCTCGATCCCGTCGGCCAGCTCATCGCCCTGCCACCAGCCGTTCAATTTGGTCGAAACGGCACCGGCCATGATGATCGCCATGTCGAGAATGACCCAATTGGCAGAGTTGCGTGCGGCGATTCCGATTCGGTCGCCCTTCTGAACGCCATAGCCTTCGACCAGCCCGCCAGCCAAAACACGAGCGGCAGCATAAGTCTCGCCAAAGGTCAGACGAATATCACCATCGACCAGAAATTCCTTATCGGCGTTCTGTTGGCAGAAATAGGCGAGATAATCCGAGACATTCTGTGGCGCGTTCTTGAAGATCGGCATGTCGACGCCATATTTATTGACGGTGTCGAGCTCCAGCAGCTGACCGGGCTGCGTCAGCACTTCCAACGTCTTGTCGATTATCACGTCCAGTTCAGAAGTCGCCATTATTCAAGTCTCCAATTGTTCCCTCTTGGTCTCAGGGGATTTCCCTTTATATGGACAGGAAACCACGCGGGGAAAAGAGTTGATTGATATTATATTGGCCAATGCGGCACAGTTTACGCGGTTTGAGGAGCTTGGCCTGTCTCCCAATGCACTCGACCTCGGATTTTTTCAGCTCAAATGGTATTCATTGGCCTATCTGGCCGGGATATTAATCGGCTATTGGTATCTGAACAAATTGGTGGCCCAGCCGGGATCACCGATGGCTCGCCGCCACGCCGATGATCTTATCTTCTGGGCGACGCTCGGGATCATCGTCGGTGGCCGATTGGGCTATGTATTTTTCTACGCTCCCGAAATCCTGCAAGAGCCGGTCAGAATATTCGAGGTCTGGAAAGGCGGCATGTCGCTGCACGGCGGCACGATCGGTGTTGTGCTTGCCCTGTGGTGGAGCGCGCGGCGGGAGAAGCTCGATTTTCTGCGGATGTGCGACTATATCGCTTGCGTTATTCCCTTCGGTCTATTCTTCGGACGGCTGGCGAATTTCGTCAACGGCGAGCTGTGGGGACGGCAAACCGACGTCGCATGGGCGATCATCTTCCCGATGGGCGGCGAAGTCGCACGTCATCCCAGCCAGCTTTACGAAGCAGGCCTTGAGGGTCTCCTATATTTCATCATCCTCTCGCTGATGTTCTGGAAAACCGACGCGCGCTATCAACCTGGCAAACTGGTTGGCGCGGGATTGCTGGTTTACGGCTTCAGCCGGTTCACCGTCGAATTCTTCCGCCAGCCTGACGTGCAGCTTACCTGGCTGGTCGAGCAATCGGGATTCAGCATGGGCCAATGGCTCACGGTTCCGATGATATTGCTTGGCGCCTGGCTGGTTCTGACCGCGAAAGGACGGCGCGCGCGCATTGAAGCGGTGGCCGGAGACAAGAGCGTTGCCTGACGGCGTCAAAGCGGAGCGACCCAGTGCAGCCCATATAATCGCCGACCGGATCGACCGCGAAGGCCCGATTCCGCTCGGCGACTATATGACGATCGCCAATGACTATTATTATGCCAGCAAGGATCCCCTTGGCGAAGAGGGTGATTTTGTCACCGCCCCCGAGATCAGCCAGATGTTTGGCGAGATTGTCGGTATCTGGCTCGCCGATCTATGGCTGCGCAAAGGGTCACCCGACCATTGCCACTATGTCGAACTGGGGCCCGGACGCGGAACTCTGGCCCAGGATGCCCTACGCTCTCTGGCCCGGTTCGGCTGCGTTCCGAGTGTCCATTTCGTCGAAACCAGCCCGGTCCTGAAAGCCAAGCAAGCGCAGCTGCACCCCGAAGCAACATGGCATGACAATATCGCCAGCCTGCCGGAAGACGGCCCGCTGCTGATCGTCGCCAATGAATTTTTCGACGCCCTGCCGATCGAGCAATTTGTCGCGACATCCGGCGGCTGGCGACGGCAGATGGTCGCGCGTGATCGCAGCAAATTTGTCGCTATTCCGAGCACGGAAGTGGCTGAGGACCGGATTGGCGGCGGCATGAGCGGCTTTCCGGACGGGACAATATTGGAACGTTCTCCGGTCAGCGTCGAACTGGCCGGCCATCTTGCCAATCGCATATCCAAACAGGGCGGTACGCTGCTGATCATCGACTATGGCTATGCCCGCCCCGGAACCGGCAGCACATTACAGGCAATAAAGGGTCATATGCCGATCAGCCCGTTCGACAGTCCGGGAACATCCGATCTGACCGCCCATGTCGACTTTCATACGATAGCCAATATTGCCCGAACCCGTCTGCTGGCAATCCATGGCCCGGCAGAACAGGGCCAGTGGCTCAAGTCGCTCGGGATTGACCAGCGTGCAGAAGCGCTGATCAACGCGACGCCAAAACAGGCAGATAATATCCGGGCTGCCCATCAGCGGCTGACCCATGCAGACGAGATGGGGTGCCTGTTCCGGGTAATGGCGGCGACCCCGATCGACTGGCCGGAACCCGAGGGCTTCAGCTACGGCGAGGAATAGCCAGCCTTGCTAGACTGCTAACCCACCCATTCGGCGACGTCTGTCGCCACTTTATTGGCGGCGCGGTTCAGGCCTTCACCGACCGGATTTGGCTCGGCCGCAAAGACCTTTTCACTGGCCTGGAAGCGCTTCTTCTCGACCGGTTTGTCCGTGACCATTTTCACCGCATCATAGGTGACGGTGACCGTCAGGCTGGGGCCGTCGAGGCCGAAATCGACCAATTCGCCAGTGATATAGGTTTGCGCGTTACCGCCCGCCTCTGTTGCCGTCAGCACCAGCCGGTTATTCTTTTCCGCAATAGTTTCGCTGAGCAAATCCTGAAACAGCCGAGCCGGCTTGTCGACCCACACGGCATCTTTCAAATAGGCGATGCCCGTTCCGTTGGTCTGTACGGGAACCCGGATAGTGTTCAGCTTCTGCGGTGCAGCGGGCAACGCAACCACCAATGAACCAGCCTGCGGTCCGCTCCGTACAGCGCCGGCCGAGAGTTTCTGGTCGGGCGACAGCGAAAGCAGCGACGGTGGCGGTTCAGCACCGCCAAAGCTAACGCAGGCGCTCAGCGCTGTTGTTGCGGCCAGCAGACCGACGGCTTTCAAAAATTTGCTCATCATATCTGCCCCTTCATTTTCCTGGCTCATAGTCCGGTAGCGCTGGCGCTGACAATAAGGACCCGGCCCCGCCCTGGTCCAGTCGCTCGGTCACCTTGGTCATCGATTTGGTTAGTGCTTGCATATCCTCGACCAGTTGATCGATTTCCGGCAATGTCTTTTTCGAGAAACGTTCCGCACCGGGCTGCGCATTTTTCAGCACGCCTTCCAGAGCAAGCAGGCTCTTGGAGGCGGAATCCAGTGTTGTGGCGAGATTCTTCGCCACTGGCTCACCGTTGCTGGTCAGAAACGCATTGGTATTGTCCGCGACCAGGCCCAGCTTCTCGGCGGTCTGACCGGCATTGCGAATGGCAATCCGCGATTCTTCCATCAGCGCCTCCAGACCGGGTGCCTGGTTCGCCAGACTGCCGGTCAACTTGTCGGTATTCGCCAATATGCCGCTGATCGATTTCTGGTTGTCGTCCGAGAGCAATGTGGTCAGCCGGTCGGTCAATGTTGCCAGTCGTTCGACCACCAATGGTGCGCTGTTGAGCAATTCCCCGAGTGCGCCCGGCTTGGTCGGGATCACCGGCACCCCTTCGGGACCAAGATCGGTGATCGGAGGTGCACCCTTTTTCGCCCCGTCGAGCTGAATATTCGGCGGCGCGGTGAAGCTGACGCTCTGAATCGTGGCCGTGGTGCCTTCGAGTATTGGCGTATCTTCGCTGACCGCGATGCGGACGCGGACAAAATTCGGATCCTTTTTCCACAGCTCGACCTTGGTCACCTGACCGGATGGTACCCCGGCGAACGTCACGCCGGTTCCCGATGCCAGCCCGCCGACGGACTGGGCAAAGAAAATATCATATTCCTTGGTCGCGCCATCGCCAAAGCGGACAATCCATACCAGAAAGGCAGCGACGAGAGCCAGCATCGCCAAAGTGACAACACCTACAAGGATATGGTTCGAGCGCGTTTCCATCTATTTCACCTCTATGACGAGCGGTACCGTCAGCTGCAAGAATTCTCTGAACGGGTTGAACATTCTCATCCTAGCACCTTTTTCCCGGCAGATGCCATGCGGCCGCGTGGACCGTTGAAATATTCCTGTATCCACGGATGGTCGAGCGCCAGCAGTTCATCGATCGTACCGACGGCGATTACCTGTTGATCGGCAAGCACCGCAACCCGGTCACATATCGCGTGCAGCGTATCCAGATCATGGGTGATCAGGAACACCGTCAGGCCCAGGGTCTGTTGCAATTCCTTGGTCAGATTATCGAACGCGGCAGCACCGATCGGGTCGAGCCCGGCCGTAGGCTCATCGAGAAACAACAGTTCGGGATCGAGCGCAAGCGCCCGCGCTATGCCGGCCCGTTTGCGCATCCCGCCTGACAACTGGGACGGATATTTCGGGGCCGCATCAGGCGGCAGTCCGGAAAGACAGACTTTATATTTGGCCACTTCCCGCCGGAAATCGCGATCCATGTCCGGATAGAATTCCCGGATCGGCACCATCACATTTTCTGCGACGGTTAGCGTTGAGAATAGCGCGCCACCCTGGAACAATACGCCCCAGCGCTTGCGAATTTCGATCGTTTCGGCGTCGGACTGACCTAAAATCTGCTCGCCAAAGACTTCGATCTCGCCTTCGTTGGGAGTCTGCAGTCCAATGATCGAGCGCATCAGCACGGATTTTCCGGTGCCGGATCCGCCGACCACACCGATGATTTCGCCGCGCCGGACATCGAGATCGAGATTGTCGTGCACCACCTGCGTACCAAAGCTGTTGCGCAGACCGCGCACGCTGATGATCGGGCCGTCATAATCGGGATTATATGCGATGGTCTGTGACGCGCTCATCAATTCCATCCGATCCAGCTGAAGAAGACAGCGAAAAAGGCGTCGAGCACGATGACCAGAAAAATGGCCTGGACCACCGCTGCGGTTGTCCGTTTGCCGACATCCTCGGCATTCCCCTTGACCTGCATACCCTGATAGCAGCCGGTTACCGCGATAACCGCTCCGAATACCGGGGCCTTCACCAGTCCGACATAGACGTCGGTCAGCGGCACAACCTCTCGGATACGGGCGAAAAATGTCGCCGGCGGGATATCCAGTTCAACCCAGCTGAGCAGGCCACCGCCGATGATCGCGACGACCGAGGCATAGAAACCGAGCAAAGGAAGCATGACCACGGCGGCGAGGAAGCGCGGCAGCACCAGCGCTTCGATCGGCGACACGCCGATAGTGCGCATCGCGTCGATTTCTTCGGTCAGTTTCATCGTACCGATCTGCGCGGCAAAGGCCGAACCGGAACGACCAGCGACCATGATCGCGGTCATCAGCACGCCCAGTTCCCGCAAAGTCAGACGACCGACGAGATTGACGGTGAAGACTTCGGCGCCAAATTGGCGGAGCTGCACCGCGCCTTGCTGCGCAATCACCAGTCCGATCAAAAAGCTCATCAGCCCGACGATACCCAGCGCGCGAACGCCGACGACGTCAAAACGCTGGACCACGGCATTCCATCTGATCTGGCCCGGATGGCGGACCAGCCGGAAAAATCCGACAATGATCGCGCCGAAAAATCCGACCAGCCCGGTCAATGTGGTAAAGGCCAATGCAGTGGCCTCGCCAATTTCGCTCAGCACCCGGACAACGGGGTTCAAAGGGTCGGGCCTGATATCTGCCGCCTGATCAGCGCCAGCAACGGCGGCAATCAGCCGCTCTGCATCATCATCCGCACCGATAATCTCGGCTTCCATATCGCGCGCCGTCCGGTGGATCAGCCACGCGCCCACGGTGTCGACATAGCCGGTATCGGAAATATCAAGCCGTTGAGCGTGGCTAGGATATTCCCTCAGCCGCTCCGGCAGATCGCCGACACTGGCGATCGAAAGGTCGCCAGAAAAACGCAGCGTAATCGCTCCATCCTCGGCTGTCTCTTCGACAAAATCGCTAGCTATCGACATCAACTCCATAGGTGACCGAAATCTCGGCAAAGCTCAAGAGATTAAAGCGTTCAAATATTTGGTGCTTTGGCAGGCGGGCTGCTAAGGACAGCGCGAACGGGATTATCGGGACAGCATGCAGAAAATATCACTTTATGACATGGACCGGACGATTACCGTGCGCGGAACCTATACTCCATTCCTGTTCCATATGGTCTTTGCCAGAGCGCCATGGCGCCTGATATTCCTGCCGATCCTGCCCTTCGCCTTCGCCGCTTACGGGCTCAAGCTGATCAGCCGCGGACGATTGAAGACCTTCAACCAGCTTATGCTGCTGGGGAGCAGTCCGGAACTGTCGGCATTGCAACCCCATATCGAACGCTTCGCCGACAAGGTCCTGCGATCCAACCGCCACCGGAAAGCCATCGATCAAGTTGAAGCGGACCGCGCTGACGGACGGGCTTTGGTGCTGGTCACCGCATCCTATGAACTATATGCCGAAGCCATCGCCCGCCGCCTGGGATTTGATCATCTGATCGGCACGCAGCTGGTGGTCGACGGCGAAGGGCGCGTTCTGCCGGAGATCATCGGCGAGAATTGCTATGACGATGCCAAGATCGGCCGGATCGAGGCATTGTTTGCCAAGCAGGGTTGGCAGCGCACCGAAGCCCATGTCCGCGCCTATTCCGACCATGTCAGCGATCAGGCGATGCTGGAATTTGCCGACGAGGCAATAGCGACAACACCGACCCCCAAATTGCGGC
>NZ_JBALUT010000028.1:0-34840 GCF_036963705.1 Parasphingorhabdus sp.
TAGGGTTCAACTAAGCCCTCAATTCATCAAAATCTGAAAGTGCATCCCGTGCCAGCGTTTTGGGCCATCGAGATCAATGGGCATTTTGCCCTGGTATCGCCGGTGCCAAATGGTCTCTGTGGACAGGTGCAGCGAACCACCTAGTCGTAACCCCCTCATATATAGAGACTAATTTCGTACTCAGGGCCATAGCCTAGAGACGCTGAAATCTGGGAAAAATGGTGGTGCTGCTAGAGAGAATTGAACTCTCGACCTCGTCATTACCAATGACGCGCTCTACCACTGAGCTACAGCAGCCGGACCATTTTGATACGCTGGCGATAACCACCAACTCGGGCGGTTTCGACCGAACCGAGGGGCTAAGACCAAATGCTTAGCATCTTGTCAAGCGGAGTTGCATTATTCGCAGGATAATGCAAACAGGCGACATGCCAAAACCCCAGCCAAAATCAGAAAAAATCCGCAAGGAAAGCGAGAAAGCCGCGCGTCTTGCCGAGCAATTGCGAGCCAATTTGCGCCTGCGCAAGGCGCAAGCCAAACAGATGGTGCCTGGCGAGCCCGACGCCAAGCCGCAACCTTAAGGCCTTAATCTAAGCGTTCACCACTGCCCGCTCGGGCTTGATTATCTCGAAATCGCTGACCACCTCGATAAATTTCGCGGCCACCGGGGCAACCTGATCGGTTGCGGGGTCAAACCAGACATAGGTCAGCTTGACGACGTTGAGCAGTTCCTCGCCGCGCAGGATATGCACGAGCAACGCATAGCTGGTCCGGCCGAAGCGTGTGATCCGCACTGCGATGTCGAGCAGATCATCGGCTCTTGCCGATGCGCGATAATCGACGTCGGCGTGGCGCACCCAATTGTCGCCGCCAAAATGCTGCATGAAGCCGCCGAGCATGTCCACTTTGTCGCGCGGCCCGTTCTCGGCCATCAGCGCGCGCATATATTCGGTCATGCCAACATCGGCAAAGGCCAGATAATGGGCATTGAAGACAATGCCCTGCAAGTCGCATTCGGCGTAGCGCACACGCAGCGGGGTGATCAGGCGAAAGCCGTCGCGGGGGTTTTTCTGTTCGGTCATGCGGCGGGTCTTTGCCGAGCATAACTGGCCTGTCAACTGACTTTGCCCGCCGTCTGGCAAAAGGCGCCCCGCTCGCTGCCGTCGATAATTTACAGCGGTGCGGTTTGCACTTCCAGCCATTCCAGCGTTTCGCCGTCCAGTTGCGGCGCAATTACAGCACGTACCTTGGCATGATAGTCATCAACCCACTGGCGCTGGTTCTGCGATAGCATATCAACATCGATCAATTTGCGTTCGAGCGGTGCGAAGGTCAGGGTCTCGAAACCGAGCATGGTCTGTTCGCCGCCTTCGATGACCCGCTCCTCGACGAGAAAAAGATTCTCGATCCGGATGCCAAATTCGCCAGCCTTGTAATATCCAGGTTCGTTGGACAGGATCATTCCAGGCTGGAGGGCTTCGGTCATGCCGCCAAAGCTTGCGATCCGTTGCGGCCCTTCGTGCACAGCAAGATAGCTGCCGACCCCGTGACCGGTACCGTGGCCATAATCCACGCCATCGGCCCATAGATATTGGCGTGCCAGAATGTCGAGCTGTCCGCCGGTTGTGCCTTTGGTAAAAACAGCCTGATCGAGGGCGATGTGGCCCTGCAGGACCTGGGTATAGCGTTTTCGCATTTCCGCAGTCGGTTCACCGACAGCGACCACCCGCGTCACATCGGTGGTACCGTCGAGATATTGTCCGCCGCTATCCACCAGATAGAGAGAATTCATCTCGACCGGCTGATTGGTTTCTTCGTTCACACTATAGTGGGGCAGAGCGCCATGAGCACCGGCAGCAGAAATCGTCCGGAAGGACAGGTCCTTGAGCTCCGGATTTTCTTCGCGAAATTTGCGCAGACGCGCTGCGGCCGACAATTCGTCCAACCCGCCCTTGGGCGCTTCGTTCGCCATCCAGTGCAGGAACTTGGTCAGAGCCGCACCATCGCGCTTTTGCGCGGACTTGTGGCCGGAAATTTCGGTTTCATTCTTGATCGCCTTGGCAAGAATGGTGGGATCACGATCCTTGACGATTGTGGCTCCGGCATTGTCGAGCGCTTGGAAAATGGCGGCGACAGAGCGTTCCGGATCGACCGCAACGGTTTTACCAGCCATGTCTGACAAGGCATCGGCCAGTTCATCATAGTCGCGGATCTCGACATGATTGCCGAGATGTTCGCGTACCGCATCTGTCAGCTTTTCTGGAGCCACGAACAACGTCGCCGTTTCGTCCGCACGCACAATGGCATAAGCCAGCGGCACCGGTGTGTTGGCGATATCCCCGCCCCGGACGTTGAAGAACCAGGCAACAGAATCCAGCGCGGCAATGACGGTAGCGTCATAGCCTTTGTCATTGAGCCATGTCGCGACATTCGCGCGCTTGTCCCGCGCCGATTGTCCGGCATATTGGTCGCTATGAACCACTAGCTTTTCGGGCGAACGCTGCGGCTGTTCTTCCCAGACTGCGTCGATAGGATTATTCTCCACCGCAACCAGTTCCGCTCCGGACTTGGTCAATGCCTTGGCAGCCGTTTCCGCCCATTCGCGGGTGTGCAGCCAGCTGTCATAGCCGATTTTGGACCCTGCCGGCGCGTTGGCGGCGAGCCATTCATGCGGCTTCTGACCCGCTACATTGACATATTCGTAGAGATTGCCATCGACCTGGTCACGGACCTGCACGACATAGCGTCCGTCGATAAACATCGCCGCCTTGTCTTTCAGCACGATCGCCGAACCGGCCGAGCCGCCAAATCCGGTCAGCCAGCCGAGCCGCTGGGCATATTCGCCGACATATTCGCTCATATGTTCATCGCAAATCGGAACGACAAATCCGCCGAGTCCGTCTTTCGCCATTTGTTCGCGCAGGGCTGCGAGCCTTGCTTCATATGTAGACATCAACACTGGCTGTGAAACTCCTTGAATTAGCTGCTTGGCAAACACATAGGTGTTTCAGACGTTTTCCGCCACCCACTTCGCCGAAAACAGGTATTATGAAACAGATATTTTTAGCATTGATAGCAAGCACGATATTGGCTCCAGCCCTTTTATCGGCTCCCGCTTTCTCCCAATCCAGAACAGAAGAGACCATGACAGAAAAAATGGACAAACCACCGGTGGCAGAGCAACGGCCTTACAGTTACCAACGTCACGGCTATACCGTTAGCGACCCCTATCACTGGCTGAAGGATCAGAGCTATCCCACGGTAGATGACGAAGATGTCCTCGATTATCTGAAAGCGGAAAACCGCTGGTTCGAACAGAATATGGAGGGACAGAAAGCCCTGACCAAATCGCTGTTCACCGAAATGAAGGCGCGGATCAAGGAAGATGAAAGCTCGGTCCCTCAGAAAGATGGCGACTGGATCTACTGGGCCAAATTTGAAGAAGGCATGCAATATAAGCAGCATTACCGCAAATCCGTGTCCGGCGGAGCTGACCAGCTGATCCTCGACGAAAATGCGCTGGCCAAGGACAAGGAATATTTCCGCCTCGGCGCGATGTCGGTTTCCCCCGACGGGAAGCTTATGGCCTTTTCGGTCGATGACACCGGCGCGGAGCGGTTTGAAGCGCGGATCAAGAATCTGGATACCGGGGAAATGCTGAGCGATGTCATTCCGGGCACGCTGTCCAGCCTGGTCTGGTCAGCGGATTCGAAGAATCTGCTATATGGCCTCGCCAATGACAACTGGCGCACCGACAATGCACGGATGCATGTGATCGGTAGCGACCCGAAAGATGATATCGAACTATATAAGGAAGAGCAGGACGGCTTTACCGTCGGCATCGGCCTGACCCATTCGGAAAAATTCATCGTCATCGCGACAGGCGACAATGAAACCAGCGAAGTACGGCTGGTCCCGACCGATAATCCGACGGCAGAACAGCTTCTGATTTCTCCGCGCAAAAAGGGCCGCGAATATTCGGTCGAGGAGCATGACGACAAGCTCTATATCCTGACCAATGATGACCATGTGAATTTCCGGCTGGCCACCGCATCGCTAGACAAGCCTGACAAGTGGACCACGCTGATTGCCGGATCGGACGCATTTTACCTGACCGACATGACGCCATTCAAGGATTTCTACGTCACCGAAGGCCGAGAAAATGGCCTCGACCAGGTCGAAATCCGTTCTTACGCCGATCCTTCGAAGGTCGAGCGCATCGTTTTCCCCGAAGCCAGTTATAGTGCCGGGCTCGACGACAATCCGGAATATGATGTCAGCAAACTGCGGCTAGGCTATGAATCGATGGTCACGCCGGATACCGTCTATGACTATACCGTGGCTGATAAAAGCCTCGAAACTCTGAAGGTTCAGGAGATCCCGTCCGGCTATGACGCCAGCCAGTACGCCACCGAACGCCTGACCATCAAAGCTCGCGACGGCGCGATGGTTCCGGTCTCGCTGGTTTATAAAAATGGCACCAAGCTGGACGGCAGCGCGCCGCTCCATCTCTATTCTTATGGCGCTTATGGCTATGCTGTCCCGCCAAGCTTTTCGACCACGCGCTTGTCGCTCGTCGATCGCGGCTTTGTCTATGCTATCGCCCATATCCGCGGCGGCGATGATCTGGGACGCAACTGGTATCTTCAAGGCAAGCTGATGGAGCGGACCAACACGTTCAACGATTTTGTCGATGTCGCCAAGGGATTAGCCGACAAGGGCTATACGTCCAAAGGCCGGATCAGCGCTTCCGGCGGTTCTGCAGGCGGTGAGCTGATGGGCGCGATCGTCAACAGCGATCCGGATCTGTGGGGTGCGATTGCCGCTCATGTGCCATTCGTCGATGTGCTGAGCACGATGCAGGACGAAAGCCTGCCACTGACCCCCGGCGAATGGCCGGAATGGGGCAATCCGATAACGGACAAAGCCGCCTTTGAATATATCCAGAGCTATTCCCCTTATGATCAGGTGAGCGCGCAGGATTATCCGCCGATGCTGATCACCGGAGGCCTCAACGATCCTCGCGTGACTTACTGGGAACCCGCCAAGTGGGCGGCCAAGCTACGAGCGACCAAGACCGATAACAATGTGCTGCTGCTCAAGACCAATATGGGCGCTGGCCATGGCGGCAAGTCTGGCCGGTGGAATGCGCTCGAAGAAACTGCGGAAGAATTCGCCTTCATCCTGTGGCAAATGGAGATCGCCGAGTGAGGAGCGGAAACTCCAACTCCTCTGAAATCGAAAAGGAACCGGGTTTCTCACTGTCGATCACCGCTCAGCCGGAAGACATTGACGAGCTAGGTCATGTCAACAACGCTGTCTGGGTGCGATGGATCCAGGAACTCGCGACAGCGCACTGGAACGCAATTGCTCCCGCGGCTGCGATCGAACAATACATCTGGGTCGTTACCAGGCACGAGATCGACTATCGCGGCAATGTCGGAGTTGGCGAATCTGTCATCGGCCGTACGTGGATTTCAGAACCTCCCAAAGGCGCCCGATTCTGGCGTAATGTCAGCTTCACCGGGCCCGATGGCAAGATCAAGGTTGTCGCAAAGACCAATTGGGCCATTATCGATCAGGCAAAGGGCCGCGCGGTTCGCGTGCCATCTGAGCTCGCAGAGTTGTTCCTGAATAATCAGGGAGCCGGTATTGCGGTGGATGGAGCAAGCGGAGAAGGCTGATCCACTCGTTCCCCTTCGGCAGTTCGCAATTGTTGCGGCTCGAGTATCGCCGCGGTTTCAATGACGTCCAGCGCCCTACGCGCTTCATTATAGCGCCGTGCCTTTTCCATCCAGACTAGCGCGTCATCATCCTTCTCGACTCCAGCCAGTTTCTCGATTTCAGCAATCGCAGCTTCAACATTGCCGGTTTCGACATAGCGTTTCGCCCGCAACAATCGCTGTTGCGGTGCCGGGGAAGGTGAACCCTGACGACGGATTACGAACAGGTCGGACAATTCCCGCTGAAATTCGGCCCAGAATCCTGCACCACCGGAGCCGGACGTCAGCGAAGGCCCGATATCGTCCAGTCCTGCCTCCAGTTCTTCCAGCGTCACCGGTTGGCGAGATGCATTGACGATTGTCGTGACCGCCTTGGGCTGCGCATCGCCAAAACGAAGCCGCAACTGGGCATCGATATAACCGAGCGGCGATCCACGATCCAGCGCGCGTCGCGCAGCGAATGCGATCAACAGGCCCTCGGCACGGGCAGCATTACCCGATGCGGCCTGTGCCTGTACGTTGATCCGCGACAAGCGGTCTTCCAGATCGGCAACCCGCACGGCCAGAGCGCGCTCAAGCTCGGGTGTCAGCGCCGGAGCGGTACCTTCGGTCGATTGCGATTTCGCAGGCAAGACGCTGCCATCCGCATCAATCCGGTTCGCAAGCGCGGTCACCGGATCTGCGGTGGCCGACCCCGCTTTATCGCCACTGGCAACAGTGGCGATTTCCGCTTCTGACTTGCTGTCGAAGGGATTGTATCGGGACAATATCCATCCGGTCAGGATAGCGCCGCCAACGAAGGCCACGATCATCAACACCAATACATTGCGCGTCAGGTTGCTCTTGCCAGTTGATGGCGAAAGCCTTTCGTAATCCCGGCTCATTCCGGCTCCTTTTCTTCGGTTCGGCCGCTAAAAGGACCAAATGCGCTCAAGTTGACCGGCATAGTGTGCTGGCCAAAGACAGTAAAGCGTCGTCGTCCGGATGGTCCGCGGTTTGCACGCTGTTCCACCCTTGTCCGGCCGCTTCCGCTACTTTCTCTGAAAACGCTAGCACATGATGGATGGTTCTTGGTAACCGCAATCGGTCCAATTCGGACAGGAAATGTCTGGCAGCACGGGTCGAATGCAGAAGTATGATGCTTACCTCGTCTAGGCAGGTTATCGCTTCATTGCCGAGCGCGATCGCTTTCGAGCGGTAGACAGGGACAATTTCCAAGTGCCGGTCGTCCGATGAAAGCTCAGTATGCTGCTCGCCCGCCAGCCATAATATATTCCGATACGGAGCATCTCCAAGTTCGTGCAGAAGATCACGCGCGTCGGTTTCGCCAATCTTTTCGACTTGAAATCCTGCCACCGTTGCTGCCTCCGCAGTCTTGGCGCCAACCGCCAGAACCGGCAAAGATTGATAGGCCTCCAGCTGAGCACCTCCAAATCGGAGCGCATTGGCGCTGGTCAACAACAGCGCGTCAAAATCTGCCGCCACCGGGCCTGACCAGTTAATCGACTCGATGGTGAACAGAGGATCGACAACAGCGGACAATCCCAAATCCTTCGCTCGCCGTTCGGTTTGCAATGCCCCGTCGAGCGGCCGAAGGATCAGCAGCTTCGGGGTCATCGGCCAAATATGGCCTTTAGTTCAGCGCTCGCCTGTCCCAGCAGCGTGTCTGCCAATATGCCCGGAGCCGAAACATCTCCGGTATCAAAACTGGACTGACCATCCACAAACTCCGACCCGTCAGGCAGCAAGATTTCGGCACGCAGGTGGATAGTCGCACCATCGATCGTCGCCATCGCCGCCACCGGGCTGTGGCAATCGGCGGTCAATCGTTCGAGAAACATGCGTTCGGCGGTAACCGCGCGAAAGGTGTTGGTCGATGATATGGCGTGCATCAGGCGCCGGACATGGCTGTCATCCGACCGCGCTTCAATCCCGATCGCACCCTGCGCTGGCGCGGGAAGCATGATCTCATCGGATATGTCGGTTCCAACATCCTCCATATCCAGCCGGTTCAGGCCGGCGGCGGCAAGCAGAGTCGCATCATACTCGCCAGTCTTTATCTTATGCAAACGGCTCTGCACATTTCCGCGGATCAAACGGATATCGAGATCTTTCCTTTGCCGCAAAAGCTGGGCCTTGCGGCGCGGCGACGCGGTGCCGACGATGGCGCGTTGAGCCAAGGCTTCGATCGAATCCGCACCGATCAGCCGATCGTGAAAATCCGCGCGCTCCAGCATCGCCGCGAGGATGAACTCCCCGGGGCGAATGGTCTCGACATCCTTCATACTGTGTACCGCACAGTCGATTTCGCCTTTATCGAGCGCGCGATCCAGTTCCTTGGTCCACAGCGCCTTGCCGCCGAATTCAGCTAACGACCGGTCCAATATCTTGTCGCCGCTAGCGATCATCGGTACCAGTTCGACCTGGTCAGGCCGCCAGCCGTGGGCAGAAAGCAGCGCATTGGCGGCCATTTTAGCCTGCGCCAAAGCCAGTGGCGACTGGCGTGTTCCGATGCGGAGCGGACGATCCAGTCCGGCGAGAATCTCTTTTTTGATGTCTTTGCTCATGATTGCGCTTGTCCTAATGGCTTGAGCGCCTAAGTAAAAGCGTCATGAGCCTGATCTTGGGAATTGAATCCAGCTGCGACGAAACGGCAGCCGCGTTGGTTACCTCCGAGCGCGAGATTCTGGCGCACAAACTTGCAGGCCAGGAGGCGGAACATGCCCCTTATGGTGGCGTGGTTCCCGAAATTGCAGCCCGCGCCCATGCCGAGATTCTGACGCCGCTGATCGCAGCCGCTCTGGACGAAGCAGGAAAATCGCTGAACGATGTCGATGCAATCGCTGCGACCGCAGGTCCCGGCCTGATTGGCGGAGTGATGGTTGGCCTGGTAACCGGCAAAGCCCTCGCGATGGCTGCAGGCAAGCCTCTGATCGCGGTCAATCATCTGGAAGGGCACGCGTTGTCCCCAAGACTGGTCAATCCCGATTTGGCCTTTCCCTATTTGCTGCTGTTGGTGTCCGGCGGTCATTGCCAGATCTTGCGTGTGGAGGGCGTCGGTCAGTATCGGCGACTGGCGACAACGATTGACGATGCTGCGGGCGAAGCGTTCGACAAGACCGCAAAAATATTGGGCCTCGGTTATCCCGGCGGACCGAAAGTCGAAATGCTGGCGCGCGAGGGTGATTCCAAGGCAGTGCCCCTCCCGCGCCCGCTGATCCGGTCATCCGAACCACATTTCTCCTTCGCCGGATTGAAAAGCGCGGTCGTCCGGGCCCATCAAAGCGGCACACATCGGCCCGAAGATCTCGCTGCTTCCTTTCAGCAGGCGGTCGTCGATTGCCTGCGCGACCGGCTCGAAAAAGCGATTCTCGATCATGGGCGCTGCGAGCATCTCGTTGTCGCTGGCGGGGTTGCCGCTAACGGACCCATACGCGTCATGCTTGAAGAGATCGCGGAGGGCCACGACATGGCCTTCACCGCACCGCCCAACTGGCTATGCACCGACAATGCCGCGATGATTGCGTGGGCTGGGGCCGAACGTTTCGCAGCAGGTCTGACCGATTCCCTGGATTTTGTCGCCCGGCCGCGCTGGCCCCTTGACCCGACCGCTGAAAAAGCGCGCGGCGCGGGGGTAAAAGCATGACCGAAGCGCAAGCAAAAATCGGCGTGGTCGGCGCAGGCGCATGGGGCACGGCATTGGCGCAAGTCCTGTCCGAAGGCCAAGAACAGCTGCTGCTATGGGCCCGCGAGCCTGAAATTGTTGAGCAGATCAGTCAATTCCACGAGAATCGATCTTTCCTGCCGGGCCACCGGCTCCGCGAAAATATCCGGGCGACGCAGGATTGGGATGCGATCGCGGCCTGCGATGTGTTGTTGCTGGTGACACCAGCGCAGCATTTGCGGGCCAGCCTAGAGGCGCTGCCCGATTCCGACGCCGCACTGATCCTGTGCTGCAAGGGGATCGAGGCGCAGAGCCAGATGCTGCTCAGCGAGGTTGCTCAGCAAGTCCGGCCCCAAAGCCCGCTCGCGATTTTGTCGGGCCCCACCTTTGCCCATGAAGTCGCCCAAGGCCTGCCAACCGCGCTGACATTGGCCTGCGAGAACGAGGATCTATGGGACAAGCTCAACCCGCTAATCGCAAAGCCAAGTTTCCGCCCTTATTATTCCGACGATATCGCCGGCGCGGAAATCGGAGGTGCGGTCAAGAATGTGCTGGCGATCGGCTGCGGTGTGGTCGACGGAGCCGGCCTCGGTCAAAATGCGCGCGCATCGCTGATCAGTCGCGGCTTTGCTGAAATGCTCCGCTATGGAGCGGCCCGTGGAGCCCGAGCGGATACATTGGCTGGCCTTTGTGGTCTGGGTGATCTGGTACTTACCTGCTCCTCGACCAGTTCGCGCAATTTCTCGCTTGGCAAAGGATTGGGTGAAGGCCAGTCGGCAGAAACACTGTTGTCCGACCGGACCACGGTTGCCGAAGGCGCCTCGACCGCACCCGTCCTTCAACGCGATGCCAAGGCGCGCCAGGTCAAAATGCCGATAGTCGATGCCGTCTGCGCCTTGCTGGCTGGCGAGGCCGATGTTCAGTCTGTGGTCACGCAGCTCATGAAAAGGCCGCTGGTTTCCGAACGCAGATAGACCGGCAAGGCATGATGATGACAAAATCTCGAAACTGTTATAGACAGCTACCACTGGAGCGGGCCAGCCGGAGAGCGATTTGAACAGTCCTGAAACATCAGGCACGGCTGGTGCAGCGCCTTCTGATGGCGGCGAGCCCACGGACAAGAGCAAGGATGATATTGCCGCGCTGGCCAAAGGCGGACGGACCAATATTCTTGGCTTTCTGCTTCGCCTGGCCGCGCGCCTTCCATTTCTGTTCATTGCGGGCCGAATATATGGAGCGGAAGCGCTGGGCCGCTTTGCTTATGCCATATTGGTGGTCGAATTCGCCGCACAGCTTGCCACCCTGGGCCTTAAACGCGGATTGGCAGCACAGCTCAGCAAAACCAAAAGACCGCATGTCCATGTGGTCTGGGATGGCCTGCTGGTCAGCTTCGTTGCATCCGGGCTAGCGGCAGCGATCCTCGTCGCTTTTCCGTTCATCATGTTCCCCAATAGTGAGATCAACGGTCTCGACCGGTTTCTGCCGATCGTCATTTTCACCGTTGTCGGTGCCGATATTGCTCTGGCCGCCCTCGCCTATCGCTTCGACATAGCGTCAACGGTGCGCGCCAGATCGATTGTCGAGCCGTGGACAATCAGCATCGCTGCCTTCCTTTTCTCCTATTACTCGCTCCGCGATGGCCTGATTATCTCCTATGTCGTGTCGATGATTGCCGCGTTGCTGGCATCGCTCTGGCCCTTCTTCAAAAGCTATGGCCTGCCCCATGGCTGGCGACCGGAACCGATGAAAATTGCAAAAATGGCGCGGCACAATATGCCGCTCGCCGCTGCCGATGCTGCCGAATGGGGATCACGAAGGCTGGACCTCGCCATTCTCGGCCTGTTTGCTTCTCCGGCCATTGTCGGAATCTATTATATCGCCCAACAAGTCGCGAGCCTGCCGCAGAAGCTCAAAACCAGCTTTGATCCGATCCTCGGCCCGGTCATCACCCGCAATCTGGAAGCAGGCAATTTGAAAGCCATTGCCAGCCAGGTCAGCCAAGTTGGTTATTGGATCATTGCCGCCCAGATTGGCATTGCTCTGGCACTGGCAATCCCCGGCGAAGCCGTGATGGGACTGGTCGGACCGGGTTTCGTAGGCGGAACCGGTGCCCTCGCCTTCCTGCTCGCCGCAGAAGCTGTCGCAGCGACCGCGGTCGTCAGCGAATCCGCGCTGGTCTATATCGCCCGCCATCGCAATCTCTTGATCTCGCTGTCGATGTTGCTGTTGCAAGCAGCGCTCAGCGTCGCGTTCATCCAGATTTGCATCTACTTGGGCTGGGGACCTTTGTTCCAAGCCGCAGCCGTCGCGGCGGCACTGATGGTCGCTCTCGCTTATGCCTCGGTGGTGAAGGCCATATTCCTGTCAAAGCTGCTCGATGCTCCGGTCAACGGCTGGCGCTGGACCTTGCTGATCGCGGTCGTCGCGGCGTCCGGTGTCGGCTATCTCGCAACCTATCTGCCCGAGTGGATGGAATTGATCATCGGCATCCCGATGATCCTCGGCAGCTACGCCTGGGTCATCTGGAAATGGGGCTTTGGACCGGAAGACCGGAAATTGTTCAAAATGAAAGGCTGATTAGCCGAGCCGGTTTTTTACCAGCTCCCGCAGATCAGCTTCAGGACGCGCACCATAATGCGAAATCACTTCCGCAGCGGCGATAGCCCCGATCGTCAGGCATTCTTCCATCGGACGCTGTTCGATATAGCCGCTCAGGAAGCCGGCAGCGAAAAGGTCGCCGGCACCCGTCGTGTCAATGATCTTGTCAACCGGTTCCGCAGCAACGGCGGTTGTCTTGCCATTTCTAACAGCGATCGCGCCCTGCTCGCTTCGCGTCACGACCAGCGTTTCAACTTTGGCAGCCGTTTGCGCGACCGCAACGTCAAAATCCTCTGTCTCGGCCAACATCATGATTTCCGCCTCATTGGCGAACAATATATCAATCTTGCCATCATCGATCAGGCCGACAAAGTCTGTCCGGTGCCGGTCGACACAAAATGTATCGGACAAGGTGAAGGCGACCTTGCGATCATGTTCCTTGGCAATTTCGATCCCCAGCGCCATGGCAGCCTTGGGTTCATCCGCGTCCCACAAATAGCCTTCGAGATAGAGAATAGCACCGCTCGCAATTAGATCGGCATTAACCGCAGCCGGCGGCAAAAACTGTGACGCACCGAGAAAAGTATTCATCGTTCGCTGCGCATCGGGCGTGACAAAAATCAGGCAGCGCGCAGTCGGCGGTTCCTTGCCTAGCGGCGGCACGTCAAAGTCGATTCCGGTAGCGCGGATATCATGGGCAAAAACTTCGCCGAGCTGATCGTCGGCCACTTGCGCGATAAGAGCGCACTGACGTCCCAGTGTCGACGCGCCCGCAAGCGTATTGGCGCCTGAACCGCCGCTAATTTCGCGCGCAGGACCCATGTCGCGGTACAATTCCTGCGCCCGTGCGGCGTCGATCAGGGCCATGCTGCCCTTGACCAACTGCTCCTCTTCGAGAAAATCGTCGCTGGCTTGGGAGATTACGTCGACAATTGCATTGCCGATGGCGACGATATCATAGCGGGCTTCGGTGGTCATAATAATCCTTCTGGAGCATATTGCTTTAGTTCGGGGTGCGTTAGGGGTTTGGTCACATGCCATCAAGCAGAATTGACGCTGGCCAGGCAATCGTGACATGAAGCGCAAATGTTTCAGGCCTTCACCCGTTCCCTTGCCCAGCTCACCGACCGGGCCATATTGACGATCCTGCTGAAGGTCATTTTGCTGAGTCTCCTGCTGTTCGCGATTTTCGGCGTAGCGGCATATTTCGGACTGGTCTGGCTATTTGCCTGGCTGGGCTGGAACGATGGAGGCTTTGCAGCCGCAGCGGCTGCGGCAATCATCGCCATTCTGACCGGGCTCTTATTGTTCCGGATTGTCGCCATTTTTGTCCTCAACATATTCTCGGACGATATCGTCGATGCCGTGGAACGACGATATTATCCCGATCGTGCGGAAAGGGCGAAACCGCCGGGCTATGCCCTTGGCATCAAAATGGGTCTTGCGTCGGTCGGTCGCGCGCTCGGCTATAATATTTTAGCAGCACCGCTCTACGCTGTTCTTCTGGTCACCGGCATAGGTGCTCCGGTCGCCTTTTTTTCGGTCAATGCGATATTGCTAGGCCGCGATCTTCAGGACATGGTGGCCGCTCGCCATATCACCGATTTTCAAAACCCCGATACATCATGGGACCTACCCAAGATCGAACGGTTTTTCCTCGGATTGATTGCTGCGTTGCTGCTGGCGATACCATTCGTCAATTTTCTTGCGCCGCTTTTGGGAGCCGCTATGGCTACCCATCTGGTGCATCGGAAGAAGGAAATATGATCCGCATGAAAGCCAAATTTCTTGTATTGTTCAGCTTGCCCGCGCTGGCCGCCTGTGCCTCAACTTCGGTGCCACAGAATACCAGTCTGCCAGCCGCTCCGGCCTCCCCACTCCAATCGGTCGCGGGACTGGATATTGTCATGGGCAAGACCGCTGATCAGCTTATCCGCCTTTTCGGGAAGCCCCAGTTGGACATCTCCGAACCGCCAGCCCAAAAATTGCAGTTCGCGAGCGGCGCGTGCATATTGGATGCCTATCTTTATCCCTCGAAAGGCGACAGCACCGGACGGGTAACCCATATTGACGCGCGCCGCAGCGACGGTGCCGCGGTCGATCGGGTCAGTTGTGTCAATGCTTTAAGGTCGCGCTAACGCCAACTGTTCAAGCGCCCAGCCAGCCGCTTCACGAACCGCATCATCGCCATCATTCAATAGCGCCTGAATGGGCGAGACCATTGCATCATCGCCACTATTGCCCGCAGCGATAAGCGCGTTGCGTACCATCCTGTCGCGGCCAGTGCGCTTGATCGGCGATCCTGAAAAGACCTGACGGAAGCTGGCATCATCCAGCGCCAGAAGGTCCACCAAGGCCGGAGCAACGAGTTCCGCGCGCGGCAGAAATGCCTTGTTCGCCGCTCCCGCCTCTGCAAATTTATTCCACGGACAAACCGCCAGACAATCATCGCAACCATATATATGATTGCCCATTGCCTTGCGATATTGATGCGGAATCGGTCCTTTATGCTCGATCGTAAGATAGGAAATACAAGCCCTTGCATCGAGCCGATAAGGTGCAGGGAACGCTCCCGTAGGACAAATGTCCTGACAGGCGGAGCAACTGCCGCAGCTGTCTTTACCCGGTGTTGATGGCTGCAGGTCCAGCGTTGTATATATCGCCCCGAGAAAGAGCCAGCTGCCATGTTCGCGGCTAACGACATTGGTGTGCTTGCCCTGCCAGCCGACGCCTGCGGCTTCAGCGAGCGGTTTTTCCATGACCGGCGCGGTGTCGACAAATACTTTCACCTCGCATTCCGCCTGCTCGATCAGCCAGCGAGCGGTTCGCTTGAGCGCGCCTTTTACAACATCGTGATAATCCTTGCCTTGTGCATAGACGGAAATGCGACCGTGATCGGAGACACTCTCCAGCGCGAACGGATCGGTACCCGGCGCATAGCTCATACCCAGCATGATGACCGAACGGACCTCTGGCCATAAATGAGTCGGGTCGGACCGTTCGTCGGCCCGGCTCTCCATCCAGATCATGTCGCCATGGCTGCCGTCCGCAAGCCACTGCTTCAAGCGCTGACCGGTTTTTGGTGCCAACCGTCCCGGAGCAATGCCGACAGCAGCAAAACCCTCTTCCTTCGCCTTTTTTTCGAGCGCTTTGTCCAATCTTAACTTGTCATCCGGCATAGGCTTTCCCTATCAAACACTACCGCCAGATATGAAAGCCGTAAATGCACGCGCCACATTCCGAATTCGCCATCGAGGCTCGCAATATCGTCAAGAGATTTGATGGCGAAGCCGCTGTCGACGGCATCGACCTGACGATCAAGAAGGGTAGTATATTCGGTATATTGGGTCCGAATGGAGCGGGCAAGACCACGACCTTGCGGATGCTGCTCGGGATCATCGACCCCGACGAA
Organism: Parasphingorhabdus sp.; assembly: GCF_036963705.1. Taxonomy (GTDB): domain Bacteria; phylum Pseudomonadota; class Alphaproteobacteria; order Sphingomonadales; family Sphingomonadaceae; genus Parasphingorhabdus. The sequence goes on from NZ_JBALUT010000028.1 coordinate 15,398, forward strand.
GGCGCGCGCTTTCTGCTTGGGTCGCCGGAACCGATTTCCATGGCCCATCAGGTTGGCTATCTTCCCGAAGAGCGCGGCCTTTATCAATCAATGAAAGCCTATGACGCGATTGCGTTCATGGGCGCGCTGCGCGGATTGCCGCTGGCCGAAGGCCGCAGGCGTGGACGGGCAATGATGGAAGATCATGGCCTTGGCGATGCAGCCGACAAGCAGATCCGCCAGCTATCCAAAGGCATGGCGCAGACGGTGCAATTACTCGGCACGCTCGTTCACGACCCCGATCTGATCATCCTTGATGAACCGTTTTCCGGTCTCGACGCACTCAATCAGGGCAAGCTGGAGCGGCTGATCCGGGCTCAGGCCGACAAGGGGGTCACGATCATTTTTTCGACCCACGTCATCGCCCATGCCGAGCGCTTGTGTGAAGAAATCGCTATTATTGCCGATGGGAAGATTCCGTTCAAAGGCAAGGTTTCAGAGGCACGGGACAGGCTGCGTCCGCAGGTTCATCTCGAAACCCGCAATCTTGATGGTCCCTGGCGCTCAGCGATTCCCGCAGACTGCAAACCACTCGGGCATAATTGGCATTTCACCTTGCCGGAAAGCGGCGTCGAACCCTTGCTACATGCTCTCGTGGACGGCGGTGCCGGCATCGAGTCTCTGTCGATTGAGCGCCCCGGGCTGCACGACGCCTTTGTCCAGATCGCCGGAGAAGCGGCCGCCCGGAAAATGGAAGCCGATGCTATAGCCAATAATCAGAGTGAAACCGCATGATAGAAATCATCCGCGCTGCCTTTGTCATTGCTCGCCGTGATTTCACCGCGATCATATTTTCGAAATCATTCTTTTTCTTTTTGCTGGGACCGCTGTTCCCGCTGGGAATCGGGATTGCCGCAGGTAGTTTGGGATCACAGGTTTCGCGGGACATCGAGAATCCGGTGATTGGCATCGCTACCAGCGCGGATGACGCAGACATACTGCTTGCAACGCGGTTACGATTATCGCGCAGTCTGGGTGTCAACACGATTCCGGAATTGGTGATCCTGAAAGATGTTTCAGGTCGAGAAGCAGACGTAATTGCAAAACTGAACAGCGATAAATCACTGACAGCGATTATCTCCGGCACGCTTGATGCCCCTGTGCTATCTGGTTCGGAAAGCGACGTAAAACGCTGGCAGGGGAAAATCGCCCTGCTCGCAGAGACCGCCCTATCACAGCCGGTTACCGTAGATATTGAGACAATATTTGTCGGTCAGACAAGCAGCGCCAGCGAACGGGATCAATTGCTTACGGCGCAAGCAGGTCAAGCGATTCTGATATTGCTGACGATGATATTGGCGGGGATGGTCCTTTCCAATCTGGTCGAGGAAAAGACCAATAAAATCATTGAAATTCTGGCCGCCGCTATCCCGATGGATGCGATTTTCCTCGGCAAGCTTTTCGCGATGCTGGGGATGGCGCTTGTCGGTATTGCAGTTTGGAGTTCCGTAGGATTGTCTATTGCCTTTCTGGTAGGTGGAAATTTAGACGCAATCCCTTCCCCGGCGGTCGGATGGCCAATATACTGCATTCTGTTGGTTCTCTATTTTTCGATGGCCTATCTGCTTCTGGGTTCGCTATTCCTGGGCATTGGCGCGATGGCGACCACCGTGCGAGAGGTACAAACCCTCTCGATGCCGGTGACCATGGGGCAATTGCTGGTCTTCTTCCTTGCTTATTCCTCGATCACAAAATTGGGCGAACCGATGGAATGGTTTGCGGTCCTCTTCCCGTTCAGCTCTCCCTTCGCGATGATCGCGCGCGCGGCCCAGATGGATAATATCTGGCAGCACGGACTGGCGCTGATTTGGCAAGGTGTGTTTACGATGATCATCATCCGTTTTTCGGTCATGCTGTTCCGCCGCAACGTAATGAAGTCCGGACAGGCGGCTCGCAAAAAAAGTCTCTTTGCCAGAGTCACCGGAAAATAATCACGAGATTAAGGACATTTGCCGAAAAGACATTGACATTACTGTCAATAGAGGCAGACTAAACTAGTTTTGAAACGCAACCGATTGCTGATACAAGCAACGGCAGGAGAGACTTATGGCATCCGTTCCGCAAATCGACCTCGACAACCTGACGACCTCCCCCACCGCTGATGAGGCGCTGGAGGCATGGTACAAGCGCAATCCCCCAATCGCAGATGGCGAAGCCAACCCCTGGGATGTCAGCCGGGCAGATCTGTACAGCAAGGATTTGTGGCGAAAGCCCTTTGCGGAAATGCGGGCAACCGCACCGATCAACAAGGTCGAGGGCGGTGTGCACGGAGACTTCTGGAACATCACCACCTACAAACCAATCCAGCATGTCGAGGCGCTTCCGGATATTTATTCCTCTGATGTTTCCCACGGCGGCATCACCATTGCCAATCCTGATTTTGATCAGGATTTTCAGCTGCCGATGTTTATCGCGATGGACCGCCCCAAACACACCGGCCAGCGCCGCACCGTCGCCCCCGCCTTCACGCCGACCGAAATGAAGCGGATGGAAACAGAAATCCGTCAACGCACAGCCGAAGTGCTCGATAGCCTGCCGTGGGGCGAAAAATTCGACTGGGTCGACAAGGTTTCGATCGAGCTGACCACCGGCATGCTCGCTATTCTTTTCGGCTTTCCATGGGAAGACCGCAGGCTGCTGACCTACTGGTCGGACTGGGCTGGCGATGTGGAATTGTCCTGCGCGGAAGATCTCACCGACCAGCGCCGCCAGATATTATATGAAATGGGCGCCTATTTCACCAAGCTATGGAATGAACGGGTGGATGCAGAGCCCACGCCTGACCTGATCTCGATGATGATCCATTCGGAGCATATGCGCGACATGGATCCGATGGAATTCATGGGCAATCTGGTACTGTTGATCGTCGGCGGCAATGACACGACCCGCAACACCATGTCGGGCGTAGCATATGGCCTGGGCCAGTTTCCCGAAGAGCGGACAAAGCTGCAACAAAACCCCGATCTTATCCCCAATGCGGTGCAGGAAATCATCCGCTGGCAAACGCCGCTGGCCCATATGCGGCGCACCGCACTGGAAGATCATGACCTGTTCGGCAACCAGATCAAAAAGGGTGACAAGGTCGTCCTGTGGTATATTTCCGCCAATCGCGACGAAGAGGTTTTCCCGGAAGCCGACAAGATCATCGTCGACCGCGAGAATGCCAGACGCCATCTCGCGTTCGGCTATGGCATTCACCGCTGTGTGGGCGCCCGACTGGCCGAGATGCAGATCCGGATCTTGCTGGAAGAGATGCACGAGCGGCGGATGCAAGTGAACCCCACCGGCAAACATCGCCGCGTCCATGCCTGTTTCGTCCACGGGTTCCGTGAACTGGAAGTCGAGCTCTCGAAATATTGATCAGTTTCCGTTCAGGCACATTTCTGTAACCAATATATCCTCTGTTGCGAATATATCAGGGATATTGAGAAGGATTGCAGATGAACTTACTTGATCGGCGCACTGTCATATCCGGCACATTGGCGGTGGCCGGAGCCTATGGGGCGATCAGCCTTTCGGGCTTGTTCAGCGACGCCAGCGCCCGGCCCAGCGGAACGTTCAAGATAAACCGGACACCGGAAGAATGGAAGCGGCGTCTAGGTGCGGCCCGCTACCGCATTTTGCGGCAAGCCGGGACCGAACGCGCTTATTCCAGTCCACTGGACAAGGAGAAACGCAAAGGCGTCTTTGCTTGCGCCGGTTGCAATCTCGAAGTCTATGGATCAGGCGCCAAATATGACAGCGGAACCGGCTGGCCGAGCTTTTGGAAACCCCTCGGTCCGGATCGGGTTGGGACCACAACAGACTATAAGATTGGATATGCGCGTACCGAAGTCCACTGCGCGCGCTGTGGCGGGCATCTGGGTCATATCTTCAATGACGGTCCAAGGCCGACTGGCAAAAGACACTGCATCAACGGGCTCGCGCTGAAGTTCCTTCCCGCTTAAGCTTGGCAATCAGCTTTCCGGCGCTTCTACCTGCTGCCAGAATTCCAGCTTGATCCCGTCGCAATCGAGGATCCACGCAAATTTGCCATAGCCTTCATCAATCTGCCCCAGAATCTCTAGACCTTTGTCTTTGAGCTGCTTCACATAGGCGTCCAGATCGTCGACCCGGAGGTTGATCATGAATCTAGCCTCACTGGGCTTCAGATAGCCGCTATCTTCGACATAATGGCTGATCAGGCTAAACGGACGTTCACTTTTGTCTTCTGACCAGTTGAGCATCGGACCATATTCTCCATCCAGGTCCAGAAATTCTTTATACCATTGGCGTGTAGCCGCAGGGTCTTTTACGATATAAAAAACCCCTCCTAATCCGGTGACCCCTGCCATTCCACTCTCCATGGTTCTGATTTATTGCGACATTTTACATTTTTACATAACATCGTTTATATAGAGTTACGCAACTTTTTTGATCTAACCATCCAGATCATCAAATTGCTGTCCCGAATATGGACAGGTTTCAGCCAGTCCGGTTTTTGTCCCTCTGTCAATTGTGCCCACAGGCCCTGGGGATGTTTTGCCGCATACATGTCGAGTTCGGCTTCGTCATTGCAGGCGACGATATAACGGATTTCATGTGCTTCCAATATTCGGCGCGCTAACTCTGGACTAGAAGTAAAAAGCCTTATCTGATCAGCCATCGCCCCGTCGTTTCGATGGTGGCTCGTCGCAAGCACATTATGGGGGGTCAGCAACAATATCCTCGGTCCGAAATCGAATGGAGCGACTATATTGGACCGAGGCAAACCATTGAGCTGCGCAAGCGATAGATCATCGCTGCATGCGCTTCCCTGGAACGTTGCTTCTGTTGCCTCATTCTCTCCGGCGACAGCTTTGAAGCCGGCGATTGCCAGAGGTCCCGGCATGATCAGAAAAACAACCATTGAGGTCGCGAATATGCGCGATACCGTACTTTTGATGCTACGGGCCCGATCAAAAGCCTGTTGAACTACCCAAGCCATAAGTGGGAGAGCGAAAACTGCTGCGACGGCAGTGGCCCGCTGGACGAACAGGGACAGCAGCAATGCCCAAAGAAAAGCATAGCCGAGGACAAATAATTTGCTGTGATCAATCTGTCCGGATCTCGCCCGGACAATATATATCAAACTGGCCAACCCGACGATTATCGATCCCCCGAGCAAAGTAACCATCTCTTTCCAGTCCTGTTGCCAGATCGGCAAGCCTTCGCGGACATTGACCAACCAATAGTCGCGGACCAACGGGTCCATGGTATTGAACGCACCGCCGATACATTGCGGAGCGGAACTGTACAGCACGGCCAATCCTGCGATAGCCGCAAAGCCAAGGGCAGCGATCCGCATGGAGATACTGGGGGGCAGAAACCTGATTGCTGGCAGGATGACCAGAGCAGCGGCTGTGCAAGACCATAGATGCGCGGGAGAAATGGCATCACAATAGTTGATCGCGCTATTGAAGCTGCCCTGAGAGGCGAGATATAAGAGGAAGCCGGAAATCAGGAAGGACAGCAGGGTCCAGAACAACCGGACGCCTCCCTCCGTCTGGAAGACCCAGCGCCAGACCAGGAGCACAACAAAGGCTGCGGACAAAGGCAGTCCTTCCAGTGATATCGAGAGCCACAGCGCAAGCGCTGCACCCAAGGCAAGCCCGCCTTTGCGCTTGTCCGGCCAGAACATCATCCACAGAGCCGCCAGCGCAAGTACAATCTGCCAGCCGTGGTGATCCACTCGCATCGGTCGAATCTGGGCCACAACAGGGACAGCGGTCGCCATCAGAGCCGACGCCAGTATCGCAATCTTGCGATCGAAAACTTGTTCGGTGATCTTGGCTACCAGCCACATGGCGATGCCCAGAGTGAGCAAAGGTACGATGACCATCGTCGCGATCTCTGCAGCCGTCGCGCCGATCAATGGCTTGAGCAGCAGGAACACCGACGCGAGCGGCAATTCGATCCAGCGCGACCAATGCATCGGCTGACTGTCCGGTGCCGCGATGCGATATTGCGTGGTGTCAAACCAGCTTTGCCCGCCAAGCCAGTCCCGGAACTGGACCATACGAAGCTGATCGTCCGGATCCCAGCCGATGCCTGTCATGATCTGACCATAAGTCACCAATATGAGCACTGCACAGACTGCAAGCCAGATCAGCAATAGTGGCAGATTGCCGCGCAAACGTTCCAAATTCTTACCCCTCGGGCTGTGAGCCTTTGGCCTTCAGGTAAAGCCATGGAACCCGCTCGGGGTCAAATTGTGAACGGTGGTGCCGGTCAAAAAACGGTGGCATATGATCACCGACCAGCAGAATATCCGCTTCCGGAAAATCGCTCGCGGTTATTTCCGCTATCAGCGCCCTATCTATATCATCGAATATCGAGAATTGGCGGCAGATCATCGGATAGTTGCTAGCCAGTTCGACTGAGACTTTTTCGCAATTTTCGGCGTTGAGGTTCTGTTCGGTCGGGACCGGCAAATGGGTGTTCAGCGTCAACCAATATTGGAAAGTCGGCTGCTTGGCGCGCTTCAGATCTTCGGCCAGCATCTTCGGCACCTGCCGGTCACAGGCACCAGCGAAGACACCGCCGCACCATTCCGCACCGCGTTTTTCCAGGTCTGCTGCAAATGCCCGCGTCTGGAATCCGATCTTGGGATACCATGTCGCCCGCTTGAAAAAGGGACCGTTGAAACTATGGACCGCCCGCGTCGCATAGCCTTTTTTGGCAAGTTGAGCGGGGAGGCAATTTAGCTTCGCCGGATCGTCGGTTTCGAGCAATTCATAATAATCGCCCCAGCGACCACATAGTTCCCGCATTTCGCCGGCCGTGGTACTGTTATAATAGAGGCTGCTACCCTGGCTGACCTCATAGCGCGCCTTGACCGCATCATCGTTATAATATGCGAACAGCTTGTCGGACATCGCCTGATTATTCTTGGGCAAGCCGAGCGATTCCACCATGATCAGCACCAAATGGCGCTTGCCATCGGCGCGCGCGGCAAAGCCGGTTTTGCTGACCGCCGATTCAAAAGCCGTGCCGACTGGAGCGACCCGGAAATAATGGCCGCGCATCCCCTCGCCGACAGCCGCATCCGCGCCAACCAGCCCGAAAATCATCGCCCCACCGAGCAGGATATGCAACGGTTTGGAGAAGTTTGTATCGCGCTTGAGCAAAAACCAACTGCCGATCAATATGCCGAGCATGACCACCGCAGCGGCAATATATTCCATCGAATTGCTGGGCTTGATCTCGGCGAAAAACTGCAGCGAATAGAGTAGAGAGTCGAGCGTCAGGCTGAACAGGCCCGACACGAAAGAGAGTAAGGAAAAAACCATCACCCCGACAAAGGCGAGCCATTGTATCACGCGCGACATCCGTTTAACAATCAGACCGACGAGACCCGCCAGCGCGATCGGAATCGTGCGCGGCGGCGCACCGACCATCCACATTGCGATGAACGGAATATTCGCCAAAATAACCCAGACCAATGCCCAGTTCATGAAACTCTTGAAGTCCGGGCTAAAGCCCGGGTTGAACCGACGCGCTTCTACTGGCGCTTCGATGGACTTGTTCATATGGCTCACCGGAACACCCCATATTTGCGGGTCAGATATACGGCAAAAAAACTGACCAGCACGGCCGCCGCTTTGGCGACCACCGGCAACATACCAGCATCGACCAGCCAGCTTACCATGCTGACCGTGATGCCAAGACCGAGCACGGCGGTTCCGATGAAGCCCAGTCGCTGCAATTGCAGCGCCGCGCCATCGCGTGCCTTGCCGGGAAAAACAAAACTGGAGGAAATCAGCCAGTGGACGACAATTCCGGTGCTATAGCCCGCAGCCGACGCCCATCCCGGATCGAACAGGAAAGCGACCAGGACCATGAACAAAGCAACGTCGAAGGCCAAACTGACCACGCTCGCCAGCAAATAGCGGGTAATCGAGAAACGGTTGAGCAGCGCCAGCGGAGCAGGCAGATTGCCTACCCAGCCGCCGACGGTTGACCGCCTGTCTGTGCCGCTGCGTTCCATTACCCTAAGCTGCCTTCTGTGCTTTATCTTCGGCGGTTTCTGCCACCCGTGTCGGCACGTCGCGCATGCTTTCGAGGGCAGCAGCACGGTCTTCGCTGATTTCTTCCGCGACCACCTTCTGCGCGCCTTCGTCGCCCGCTTCGTGATATTCGGCATCTTCGTTGACGTTCCAGACATTCCATTTGCGGGTGCCGGCTTCGATATTTTCAACCGTCAGCATTGCGGTCATCATCGCGTGATCCTGATTATTGTAACGGTGCATACCGTTACGGCCGACCATATGCAGGGTCGGGAAGCGGCTTTCGAGATCGTCGCGCATCGTCGCGACATTGTCCTCGTAGCTGTCATCATAGACCGGATAGGCCTTTTCCTGCCGGACAACCGCGCCGCCCACGACATCTTCGGGTTTGCACAGGCCAAGGATCGCCATTTCCTTCTTGGCCAGCTCGACCAGATCTTCGTCGGACGAAGACCACAGGCCGTCGTTCTCAAAACAGAAATATTCCAGACCGACGCAGGCGATATCCTCCTCCGGCACCATTTCGGGCGACCAGCTGCGGAAATTCTGCACGCGGCCGACTTGCACCCGGTCATCGTGGATATAGATCCAGTTATCGGGGAACAGATCGTCCGATTTGACCATGATTGCCACGGTCAGGAAATCGCGATATTTCAGATCCTGCGCTTCCGGCAAGCTTTGCGGTAGCGGATGGATACGGGTGGCAAGCTCGCGCATCGGCGCGCTCGAAATCACGTGTTTCGCATTGATGATCGTTTCGCCATTGGCGCTCGAGGCGCTTACACGCCAGTTGCCGTCGGCATCCTGAGCGAGCTGCTTGAGGCTGTGGCCCATTAGCACGTCATTGCCCTTGGCTTCGACGTGGGCCTTGGCCGCATCCCACATCATGCCGGGGCCGAGGCGGGGATAGCGGAAGGTTTCGAGCAGGGTTTTGACTTCCTGTCCGTCATTAGGCTTCTTGTTGAGGCCAAGCGAGCGTTTCAGGCCATCGGTGACCGCATTCCAGAGGCTCAGACCCTTGATCCGCTGTGCTGCCCAGTCCGCCGACATTTCGTCGCACGGCATGCCCCAGACCTTCTCGGTATAGGTTTTGAAGAAAATCGAATAGAGCTTGTAGCCGAACTGGTTGACCGTCCAGTCTTCAAAGCTCTTCACATTCTTGTTCGGAAAGACCTTCGCCTTGCCATAGCTCAGCATGCAAAGCGTCGAACGCCAGATTCCGAGATTCCACAACGCTTCAAACGCGCGCAGCGGATAGCTGTAGAATTTGCCTTCATAATAGATCCGGCTCATCCGCGGACGCTGGATAAAGTCGTCGGGCAGAATTTCATTCCACAGATCGACCACTTCCTGGCTTTTGGAAAAGAAGCGGTGCCCGCCAATATCAAAGCGGAAGCCTTCATGCTCGACCGTCCGGCTGATCCCGCCGACATATTTGGGGTCTTTCTCGATCACGGTGACCTTGAGGCCTTTTTTGCTCAGCAAATAGGCGGCGGTCAGGCCAGCCGGCCCCGCGCCAATGATTGCTACGTCTACCGGTGTATTTGCGGACGTTCCCTGCGTGGTCATAATTCTGATCCCTGTCCATAAAGCGCCATTAGCGGGCGCATTTCATGTTTCAGGAACCGGACTGAAGGAAATTGGTTAGCAGATGGTTAATATCGCCCTGAATTTTGCGGGCACGGAAAGCCGATCAGTGGTCACTAATCGGCGGAACAGGCTGGGGTGGCGCATCCGCGTCCGATTCGTGAACTTCGATACTGCCGCGTCCGACATGGCTCTTTCTGTATCCATAAGCGAAATAGAGCAGCAACCCGAGACCACCCCAGATCGGTAGAACCATTTTCGCCTCATAAGGAAGATTGTAGAAAAGCCCCAAACAGCCGACGATCGCCAGCGGCGCGACTATCCACACCAGAGGCGTACGAAACGGACGATGCCGGTCAGGATCGGTTCTGCGCAGAATAAGCACCGCCACGGCAACCATCAGAAACGCGAATAACGTGCCGGAATTCGAGATGTCCGCCAATTTCCCGACGGGCAAAAACGCGGCAAAAACCGATACGGCGACACCGGTTATCGCGGTCACGATATGCGGGGTTTTCCATTTCGGGTGAATGGTCGCAAGCTTTTCCGGCAGCAGGCCATCGCGCGCCATCACGAAGAATATCCGGGTCTGGCCAAACAGCATGATCAGGATAACCGAAGGCAGCGCAAGGAAGGCAGCGATGCCGATCACATTGCCCAGGGCGGGATGGCCAATCGTCCGCAGGACAAAGGCCAGCGCTTCATGGCTGCACACCAGCGGTTCTTTCCCAGCGGTTAGCAATACCTGGCACTGGGCGGCGAAAGCACTGCTTCCCGGAGCAAGCGTGCCGCCAGCGGCGTCGACAATCGGCTGTGCGCCAACTGTACCGATCGCCCCTGCTGCCACCAGCAGATAGAAAACCGTACAGATAGCCAGGCTGCCGATCAGCCCGATGGGCACATTGCGTTGCGGGTTCTTGGTCTCTTCTGCCGCCGTCGACACCGCGTCAAAGCCGACATAAGCGAAAAATATCGAGGCTGCAGCGCCGACCGCGCCGAAACCACGGCTCTCGCCGAACCAGCCATTGGGCATGAACGGATCGAAATTCTGTCCTTTCATCATCGGCAAGGTGAGAACAATGAACATGGTCAGGGCCGAAACCTTGATCGCCACCAACACCGCGTTGACCTTGGCACTCTCGCTGGTCCCGATCATCAGCAGAAAAGTGACTAGCAAAGCAATGACCAGAGCCGGAAGATTGACCAGCCCGCCCGGCGCATAGCCGCCAATGGTCAGCGCCCTGGGCAAATCTATCCCGGCATTGGCCAACAGTCCGACAAAATAGCCCGACCAGCCGACCGAAACCGCGCTCGCCGCCACCGCATATTCCAGGATCAGCGCCCAGCCTACCATCCACGCGAGAAGCTCGCCCATCACCGCATAAGTGTAAGTATAAGCAGAGCCCGATACCGGCACCATTGAGGCCAGTTCGGAATAGCAGAGCGCTGCAACAGCGCAGACCAGTCCAGCGATGATGAAACTCCACATCATGCCTGGCCCGGCCTTCTGTGCCGCTTCCGATGTCAGCACGAAAATCCCGGTGCCGATAACCGCTCCGACACCCAGTAAGGTAAGCTGAACGGGGCCGAGAGTGCGGGTTAGCGCCTTCTTCTCTGCCGTGGCCAAAATCGCGTCTAGTGGTTTGATACGTCCGAAAAGATTGAAGGCCATGAAGCAATCCTATCCCGAAAAACTGCGCTTGAATTACGCCGATTTTTACAATGCGCAAGAGGGATTCGGTGGGGCCGTTCACAATTATTTTGCGAGCAAAATTGGAGGGGTTGTTCGGGCCCGAATTGGCCGTTTGTCCTCCTCTCCTGAGGGAGAGAGCGAGAGTATTTTTCTGATAAAAAAGTCCGTCATCCTGAACTTGGTTCAGGATCCAGGAAGACAGGACGCCGGTTGCCGCTCAGGATACTGGAGCAAGTCCAGTATGACGAGATCACTCAACCACCAAATCACCCGGCAACATAGGCTCGCTCAGCAACTGCTCCATCGCCTTCCAGCGCCAGACCGGTGCGTCCCCCTGGGATTCGATCCAGTCACGGACCATTTCCAGGCCGAGGCCATAGTTGATAACATAACTGCGATACTGGTCATTGAAATCGGTCATCTGCGCCGCGCGCTCGACCGAGACCAGCTGATATTTCTGGTTGAGAGAAATCGCTTCCTCGCGGGTGATCTCACCATCAAGATATTGTTGCGCAATCGTCATCCGCGCACCGCTGAGTGCCTGTTTGGCGATCTGCAGCGCCCAGTAAGCTGCCGCCGTGTCCGGATCGAGACCGGCGAGCGGGTAGAGCACATCGCGCTCGTAATCGAGCCGCTCTTGTCCGCTAAACGCCAGTTCAATCCCATAATTGGCCGAGCCCTCGGCGATTAGGCTTTGCGGTGAATAGAGCGGATAGACGGAAAATTCCTGCCAGCCGCGGCCTTTGGTCAGGTTTTTCTCGAGCAACATATTATAGACATGATGGCCGGGATAGCCTTCGTGGCAACCGAGATCGACCGCTCGGCCGATGAAGATCGGCAGGTCGGTGTTGACCTGGATCAGGCTCTGATAATTGCCCTGATAATAATTATAGCCGCTCCAGCTTTTGCCAGTGACAAATTCCATCTTGAAATTTTCGCCTTCGGGCAGATCAAAATGGACCTCGGTCCGCGCCTTGCACTCGGCGATCGCGGTGTCGAACACGTCCTTCAACCGGTCCTTGGGGATGGAATAGCCGTTTTCAAATGCCGCTACCCGTTCGCTCAGCGGACCAGCGCCGGGAACGATATTCTCGATCTCCTCGAGCACCGGATCAAATTCTTCCAGCGGCCTGAGCTCCGGCGTTACTCCGAACAGCCCCATGGCCTCTTCGGCGAAGGGGAATAGCTCCTCCTGCATCATCGCATGGCGGGTGAGCGCGGCTTCCAGTTGCGCCGAAAGGAAACGCTTGCGGGCCTCGATCATCGGATCATCGCTGGGCGGTGTTCCGTCGAGCCGAAGCATCAGATCGACGATCGCATTGCCCAGTTCACGCATGTCACGCGGATCGGTCTTTGCCGATTCCGCCCATTGGGCGGGACCATAATAGGCATCGACATAGCCGGCTTCTTTTTCGCCAAGGGCCAGCGTGAGCTTCACATAGTCCGCGGCGATATCGCCAAGTTCATTCGATGCTTTCAGACCGGCTGTATCGGTGATGACCGGGGCAGGCAACGGCTCCACCGCCGCTGTGCAGGCCGAAATCGCCAGACAGGCAGCTGCAACAAGCCACCGGTTTTTCACAGGGCGTCTTTCAGCTTCTTCGCTTCAGCGTCCGGTAAAACCTCGAGCAGTTCTTCGGCTTCATCCTTGTCGAGCGATTCCAGATGCCTGCCCTGCGGCGCGAAGCGCAAGATACAGAAACCGACGACCGCTGACAGCAAAGATCCGCCGAGCACGCCGATCTTGGCTTCCTCGATCAGCAGCTCATTGCCCGGGAAGGCCAGCGCGCCAATGAACAGGCTCATGGTGAAGCCAATACCGCAGAGCATCGCGACGCCATAGACTTGCAACCAGCTGGCGCCGCCGAGCCGTCCGGCGAAACCGGTTTTGACCGCAATCCAGACGCTGGCAAAAATCGCGATCTGCTTGCCGAAGAACAGGCCGGCGGCGATGCCCAATGGCAGCGGCGCAAAAATCTGCTCCATACCAAGGCCCTGCAGCGACACGCCGGCGTTGGCAAAGCCGAAAACCGGTACAATAAGAAACGCGCTCCATGGCGCAATCGCATGTTCGAGCCGGTGGAGCGGAGAGTTTTCAGCATCTGGTGAGGTAGGCGTGACCACGATCGGGATGACCATCGCCGCCAAAACCCCGGCTATCGTCGCATGGACACCGGACATCAATACCGCATACCAGAGCAATGCTGAGAAGATCAGATAGGGCCAGAGCTTGAGCACGCCATTGCGGTTCATCGTGTACATGATCGCCAATATCGCCGCGCTGGCAAGCAGCGCCGCGCCGTTGATTTCGGCGGTGTATACCAAGGCGATAATCGCCACAGCGCCCATGTCATCGACGATCGCGACCGTGACCAGAAACAGTTTGAGCGAGGTCGGCGCGCGCGGTCCGAGCAGGGCCAGCACGCCAATCGCAAAGGCGATATCGGTCGCCGCCGGAATCGCCCAGCCGTTGTAGAGCGCGGGAAAATCCTTGACGATGAATAGATAGATCAGCGCCGGAACCACCATTCCAGCCGCTGCAGCGACCACTGGCAAGCGCCTGCGATCCCAGGTATTGAGCCGTCCGTCGACAAATTCCCGCTTGATTTCCAACCCGACGAGCAGGAAGAAAATCGCCATCAAGCCATCATTGATCCATAAATGCGGAGTCATCGGCCCCAATTTTGCAGACAGCACTGGCCCCTTAAGTTCGTGCAGGAAATGATGGTACATTTCATAAAGCGGGCTGTTCGCCACCACCATCGCCAGCGCAGCGGCGAACATCAGCAATATGCCGCCCGCTGCTTCGCTTTTCAGAAAGTCCCGAAGCGCTGAATTTCTACCTGAACGTGGCAATTTTATGTCTCCTTGGGGGCGTCTATTCCGGAATTTCGATCGGCCAGAGTCATGCGCAGGCCGGACCGGAAAATCAAGGCTTGTTCAAACCAATTTCGTCCTAGGCGGCGATCAATTCCCGAATATTTGCAGCGATTGCATAGCTTTTCTCGCGCGCAGTCTGATCGAAGATCGACCCCGCTATGATCAGCTCGTCCGCGTCGGTGCGTTGGATGAACCGTTCGACACCCTGCTTCACCTCATCCGGCGAACCGACTGCACTTCCCTGAAGTGTCTGCTCGAGGATCGACTGCGCCTGAGGCGGCAGGCTTTCGCGATAGCCTTCGACCGGTGGCGGCAGCTTTCCGGGATTTCCGGTGCGTAACGCGACAAAGCTCTGCAGCATCGAAGTGGCATGAAACTCCGCTTCCTCGCTGCTGTCGGCGGCAAAAATATTGAAACCGCAGATCACATAAGGCTCGGCAAGCTGTTCTGACGGCTTGAAGTCACGCCGGTAAATGGTCAGCGCCTCGTCAAGCATCTGCGGTGCGAAATGCGACGCGAAGGCATAAGGCAGACCCAGCGCCGCCGCCAGTTGCGCGCCGAACAGGCTGCTGCCCAATATATAGAGGGGGACATTGGTCCCCTGTCCCGGTGTCGCCTTGATTCCGAGCCGGTCATCGCCAGCAAGAAACGCCTGCAGTTCGAGGACATCGCGCGGAAACTCATTGGCGTCGCTGGTAAGGTTTCGACGCAGAGCCTGTGCGGTGCGCTGGTCTGAACCGGGCGCACGGCCGAGGCCGAGATCGATCCGACCCGGATAAAGCGCTTCGAGCGTTCCGAATTGCTCGGCAATCACCATCGGCGCGTGATTGGGCAGCATGATGCCGCCGGCACCGATCCGAATGGTCTTGGTCCCCTGCCCGATATGCGACAGCGCCACTGCAGTCGCCGCGCTGGCAATGCCTTCCATACCATGATGTTCTGCCATCCAGAACCGCTCGTAACCCAGAGACTCGCCATGCTGTGCGAGAGCGAGCGATCGGTCCAGCGCGCCTCTGACATCGCCACCCTGCAACACCGAAGAGAGGTCGAGAATCGAGAATTTTACTGCCTTGGTCATGTGCCGTTCCTCTGTGCCAATTGTCCTGCAACCTTGATCGCATAGCCACCCGAAACATTGCGAAAGCCGAGCGTTGGCAATAGCAGTGTCCATGCGCGATCACTTCCCGACAGGAACAGTCGCGCGGTATAAAAGCCATTGCCTTCAAGCTTGAGCGTTAGCTGCTCCATGCCGGAACCGCTTTGCAGTGGCAACTCCAGTACTCCGTCCTGGCAAATCGCATTGCCGAGCAAGCCCTGCTTGAGGTCCAGCCCGGGAATATTTGCGTCCAGCGACACCCGCACCTGACCGCTCGCCGACTGGCACCGGCCACCGGCAAAGGTGATGTTAACAGATCTAAGATCGATATCGGACGCCGGCAGCGGCGCCAATTGACGGCCGACGCCGAGCACGGTGGTCACATCCTGCACCAGCAGGCTTTTCCCGGACTTGCCGACGGTCGCGAACAGCCCGTCATCACCGGGAGAGGGCTTCCGCTCGAGATCCATCAGCAGTTTCCCGGTCAGCAGCGGCAGGAATCTTACACCCGCATCAAGGTCGCCCAAGGGGAACGGCCCTATCTGCGCGCCCTCGATTCGGCCGCTCCAGACCGATCCGCTGATTGCCTTGGCCGAAAAGCGAGATCCTTCAAGACCAGCCATGCCGATCGCCAGCCGCAGCGGCAGGAAGAACAACACCACGGCGACAACCGCCAACAGGATCAGTAAATATATCAAGACGCGCGGCACCTGCTTTCCTTCGATTCAGAGTTCGGGTGTGAACTGGTCGAAATAGGCGAATATATCCTCTTCCTCCCGGCTAGCGGCATCGCGCCATTTGGGTGCCGATTTGCGATTGAGCAACGCGCCGTCCGGGGACAGCACCAGCACGGTAGGCGTGCCTTTGATCGATTTGATACCGAAGCGTTGGCCAATATCGATATTGCGATCTTTCTGACCAACATCGACATAGACAATCTCATATTTGGCAGCCAGCATCGCGGCAAAGCGCGGCTCGGCGAACCAGCCAGCGAGCCCGCGGCTGTCGTGACACCAGTTCGCGCCCATCACCACAATCACCTTTTTGTCGGCAATTTCGGCACGGGCAAGCGCTGCGTCCACCTGCTCCGTTGCATTGGCGGATTTTTCGAAGGGCCGGGCTTCGGGGTGGTTGGCTGCGGCAGGTTCCGCCAGTGCGGCAGACAATGGGGTGAAGGCCAGAAGGGCCAGCGCAAAAAACAACAATCTCATCCAGTGGCTATTACACTTCCAGCGGCGTGAGGGAACAGGCTTTTGTCAGACCGAGGCCGCGTTTCATAGCAGGAAAGACGCGCACCATCGCGGCGGCCATCGCCAGCTCGAAACGGACAGCGCCGCCATATTGCGCCTCGATCCGGTCGCCGAGATCAAAGGCATCGATCGACTGGGAACCGATTGCCCGGCCGAATTGCAGCGCCAGAGCCTCGTCTTCGGGCAGATCCGGATCGCCTTTCAGCCAGCGATTGACCGTTTCCCGGGGTACATTGTCAAATAATGCCCATTCCGCCGAAGTGAGCGCACAGGGGCCGCAATCCTCGGCCATATTGGCACCCAGACGAGCGGCGTGGCAAAGATGCGCGGGCGCGGCATGGCGATGCAGGGACGCGGGCAGAAAATGGGCGAATTTTTCAAACGCATGCCCGGGGGCCGCAGCGATTTGCTCAAGATATTGCTTTTCGCTGTCCTCGACCCCCGCTGTCGCGGCCTTCAGCAAAAGCGGTTTGGGAATGCCCGCTGGCGCCACTCGCTGGCGCGCAAACAGGATGACAAGCGCCAGAAATACCAGCAATGGCGGGCCGAGCACTCCGGGGGCATCGGCGACAAAGGCATCGGGCGAGCAAATCCCGGCCGACACTTCGTAAATATGCAGAACACCGTGCAGCGACAGCCATAAAGCCCCGGCAAAGGCGGCCAGCCAGCGCATGTGGATATTGATACTCGCATAGAGCAGGATCATCCCGCAGGCCGTATAGGCGATCCCGATATCGCGGATGAAATGCTTGTTGGGCGGCCCGGTGGTGATGACGGTGGGGATCGCGACATACCATTCGAGCGGTCGGATGATCATGAAAAGGCCAAACAACAACGCAAACAGGCCCACACCCAAAACCAGCAACTGGGCGATGCGGTCCAGCAGGTCAGGCTTTCCCATCAGCATGCATTTTCTCCTTCAAATCATCCCGAGTCCATGTTATTCGGACAATTAATATCCGATTTAATGAGAGAGTCAAATTTTGCAGATTTCCAAAGGCGTCGAATGGGCCGCTCATGCGGCTGTGATGATGATCGCACTGCCGGAAGGCCGCGGCCTGAAAGCCGAAGCGCTCGCCCGCTATCATGAAGTGCCAACTGCCTATATGGCGAAGCAGTTGCAGGCGCTCAGCAAGGCAGGGATCGTGCAATCCTCCCGCGGCGCCCACGGCGGTTACCGGCTAGCAAGGCCCGCGACGGATATTACGCTATGGGATATCACGGCGGCGATTGAAGGCCATGGCCCTGTCTTCCGCTGTACCGAAATCCGGCAGAACGGTCCCTGCGGCTTGAAACGAAAGGACTGCAAGAACCCCTGCCAGATCGCCTCGGCTTTCGCTGTCGCCGAGCGCGCGTTCCGGGATAGTTTGAAGACAGTGACGCTCGCGGATTTGGGCATGCAGGTTTTACAGGGTTCCCGGCCGGGACATCTGTCGGATGTCGGAAACTGGCTAGATAGCGAGACGATGCCGCTCAGCGACAAGACGTAATGGGCAAACTTCTCCCCTAGCCGCGCAGATGCGTATCGAAAAACGCCAGGGTCCGCTGCCACGACAGGGTTGCTGCCTCCTCGTCATAGCGCGGCGTTGTGTCATTGTGAAAACCGTGATTCACATCGGGGTAAAAATGCACGCTATATTCTTTCTGATGCTCAGACAAAGCCGCTTCATAGGCCGGCCAGCCGGCGTTGATCCGCTCGTCATTGCCGGCATGATGGATCATCAGCGGCGCCTCTATCGCCGGAACGTCGACGGCTTGCGGCTGGCGCCCGTAATAAGGCACCGACGCGGCAAGATCGGGATAGGCCACCGCCAGCGCGTTGCAAACGCCGCCGCCATAGCAGAAGCCGACCGCGCCAACCTTGCCGGTCGAACCGTTATGGTCGCGCAGAAATTCGAAGGCGGCGAAGAAATCTTCCATCAGCTTGGCGCCGTCCAGCGTGCGCTGCATTGTTCGTCCTTCATCATCATTGCCGGGATAGCCTCCCAAAGGTGACAGACCATCGGGTGCCAGCGCCAGATAACCGGCCTTGGCGACGCGCCGCGCGACATCCTCGATATAAGGATTGAGCCCGCGATTTTCGTGGATCACCAGCACCGCAGGCAGCTTGCCTGTCGCTCCCGCCGGCTTCGCCATCAGCGCGTTGATCTTGCCATGGCCTTCCGGACTCTCGTAGCTGATCCGCTCGGCGGTGATCGCTGGATCATCCGGCGCGACCTGCGCTGCCCAGGCGTAATTGGGCTGCAATTGTTCCAGGATCATCGCGCCAGTCACCCCGGCAGCAGCAAACTTCCCCGCCTGCCTGATAAAATCCCGCTTCGAGATCGCGCCGTGGACATAGCCGTCAAAAATCTCGAGAATATGCGGGTGAAAGTCACTTGCGCGCTTGCGGGTCGAAGTCATGATGGATCATCCTTCAGCGAAAATGGGCAGAAGCTCGCGCGAGCATAGCATAAAATGCATTTCTGCAAATGCCGTTCGTGCTGAGCTTGTCGAAGCATCTTGTTCCTCGCAACGCTGACGAAGCGCGAGCCGAGAGAGGCCCTTCGACAGGCTCAGGGCGAACGGTGATTATCTTAGATGTTGGTTGAAAAATTTCAGCTTGTCAGCAACCCTGACCGCGTGACGCCTCAAGCCGCCTCGCTAATCCCCGCCTCGATCTCCGCAGCCTTCGCCTCAACCAGCTTGACGATATGATCGACCATATCTTCATCTGCGACATGGTGGTCAGTGACGCCGGAGAGATAGACCATATGCTTGCCCTTGCCACCGCCGGTGATGCCGATATCGGTCTCACGCGCTTCGCCCGGACCGTTGACGACGCAGCCAAGCACCGAGAGCGACAATGGCGTGCGGATATGTTGCAGCCGT
>NZ_JBALUT010000029.1:0-34091 GCF_036963705.1 Parasphingorhabdus sp.
GTCTTCAATGTACACCAAGCGGTCGAGGCTATTCTCGCGACAAAAATCCGAACCCGTTCCATTCTTGTGCTGGAATATTCGCGCTGGCAAATCGGATGTCACTCCAATGTAAAGCGTGCCAAACGGTTTGTTAGTCATGATATAAACATAGGCGCGGCTCATAAGGCATGGCTAAATCACTATTAGCTTGAGTACCAGCCACCACCGGCAAGACAGGCTGAAACTGTTAAATATTCTTCGCAAAATCTTCCAACCACTTCCCCCCATTCCGCAATCCCGATAGAAGCAGTGCATGCTCGCCCCGATGCTCCCCTCTTTCCTGCTCGTCGTTCTGCTCGTCGAACTGACGCCTGGTCCGAACATGGGCTGGCTGGCCTTGCTCAGCGCCAGCGAAGGCAGGCGCGCGGGCTTCGCGGCGACCGCCGGCATTGGCTTGGGACTGGCGATTGTTGCTGCTGCTTCGGCGCTGGGGCTGGCGCAACTGGCCCATGAATCACCGTTGATTTTTAACCTGCTGCGCTATGCCGGATCGGCTTTTTTGCTCTGGCTGGCGTGGGAAGCATGGGTTGGCGAGCGGGAAGTATCGCCCTCCGCCATTCACAAGAATGGCACGGCGGCGAAGCATTTTCGGCGCGGACTTCTGATCAATCTGCTCAATCCGAAGGCGGCTCTATTTTTCATCGCGGTGCTGCCGGTCCATATTGTCGCCAACGGGTCGGTCGCGATGCAAACGGCGCAGCTTTCGATTGCCTATGTCTCGGTGGCCACGATGATCCATATCATCATTGTTCTGTTCGCCGGTCGCGCCCATGGCTGGCTCAGCACCGGTCCTTATGCGCGACTGGTCAGGCGCGGTTTTGCTGTGATGCTGGCCGCTATCGCAATATGGTTTTTTGTGGATACGTTCCGCTAATATCGCTTTTTGATCAAGGCCGGGCAGGTGCCTTGCATCCGCGCTCACGACCGACGCCCTTCAGGAAGCCGCGCCGGACCGTGCCGGCATAGACAGCCTTGTTGTAGCGTCGGCGCTCGGCATTAGCGCCAGTGACTTCTCCGATCAGCCCACCAAACGGGATGATCGAGCCGACCGCGCTGCCAGCCACCCGGGCTGCGGTTTCTTCGCGTTTCTTGCCAAGGCTTTTGTCGACGGTCTCGTTTACATCGGGGCCCAGCACCGCATTGAGCTCGCGGACCTCGGCGATGATCGCGGCACAACCGCGCAGGCCATTGAGCGAATAGGGCTCATCTTGGATATCTATCAGCTTCTGCGGGACTTCCTTGCCGTCGAATGGCTCGGTAACCTTGTTCCCTGCCTGCTCCAGAGTCGTTTCCTGCTGCGCGCCTTCTTGCGCCAGAGCGACTGTTTCCAGCCCGCCAACGGCCAGCAGCAGCCCTGTCAAATATTTCATATGCATCATATCAATCCCCTGACCGCGTAGCTTAACGAAAACGCAGATTGTCGCGGTTCAACTGATCAACCGCCGTGACGCCCATTAGTTTCATGTCGCGTTCAATTTCATTCTGCAGCAAAGACAAGATCCGTTCAACACCTCCCTGTCCGGCGGCTGCGAGGGCGTAGAGATAGAGACGCCCGCCCGAACAGGCCTTGGCGCCGACGCTCAATGCTTTGAGCACGTGGCTGCCGCGGGTTATCCCGCCATCGCATATCACATCGAGCTTGTCGCCGACGGCATCGCAAATCTCGGCCAGCTGGTCGAATGGTGCGCGGCTGCCGTCCAGTTGCCGGCCGCCATGGTTGGAGACCATGATTGCGGTCGCGCCGATATCGACCGCGCGCTTGGCGTCGGCGACCGACATGATGCCTTTCAGACAGAATTCCCCGCCCCAGTCCTTCGCTATTTCCTCCGCCATCTTCCAGTCGAGCGACTGGTCGAGCATATTGGTGAAATAGTCGGCAACGGAATTGGGGATGCTGCTGCCTTCCGACACATGGTCCTTCAGATTGGACAGTTCGAACTTGTCGCGGAGCATATAGTTCAGCCCCCAGGCGGGTTTAGCTGCATAGCTCCAGAAGCTGGTCGGAGTAATCCGGGGCGGGCTGGTGAAGCCCGAACGCAGGCAACGCTCCCGATTGCCGCCGACAATCGTGTCGACGGTGAGGGTCAGCGCGTCAAATTTTGCCGCCTTGCAGCGCTCGACCATCGACCGGTTGAGGCCCTTGTCCTTGTGGACATAGAGCTGGAACATTTTTGGCGAACTGATGCTCGAACCGATTTCCTCGATGCTGACAGTCGCGAGTGAAGAGATGCCGAAAAACGTACCGAATTTTTCGGCGGCGCGGGCAACGGCATGTTCGCCCTGCCAGTGAAACAGCCGCTGCAAAGCGGTAGGCGAGAGGAACAGCGGCATCGCCAGTTTCTGGCCCATCACCGTGGTGCTCATGTCGATATTCTCGACGCCGGTCAGAACATTGGGCACCAGATCGCAGCTTTCATAGGCGGTGGTGTTGCGCCGACGGGTGACCTCGTCGTCTGCCGCGCCGTCGATATAGTCGAATATCGGAAAGGGCAGGCGTTTCTTGGCGAGCGCACGGAAGTCGTTCACATTGTGGCAATCGGAGATATTCATAACGACCTTTCGATTTGGCGCGCGTGTGCCTCTGCTCATCGCAGTGGATATAAAGATGATACACAGGGTCTAGACGAACAGAAGCGTTGCGCAAACTAACTTTGTTGGGACGGAAGAGGGAGATATTATGACGGAGATACAAGAAAATCAGGGTGGTCCGGGGAAGCCCGAGCGATCACCCGGCAGGAAATTCCTGATGGTACTGCTCATGGGATTTCTGATCACCATCCCGTTGTTCACCGTCTGGTTGCTCAATTATGACCGGCAGAGCCAAAGCGAAACGGCGCAGCAGTCGATCGTGTCCGGATGGGGCGGCCAGCAGGTGTTTGCCGGGCCGCAGATTGTGCTGCCCTACCAGGCCAAGATCACCGAATCTGTTGAACAAAACGGCAAGACGGTCACCCGGACCAATATTGTGACCCGCGAAATATTCGTCGCGCCGGAACTGGTGAAACTCGATAGCAAGCTGAACACCGAAACCAAGAAACGCGCGATTTACGAGGTCATTGTCTATGACACGGCAATCACCGGTTCTGCAGTGTTCAAACTGCCCGACGATCTCGATCGCTATGGTGTAACCCGCGACCAGATCGATTTCAGTCGCGCGGAGCTGCGCTTCGGCTTGTCCGACGCTCGTGGTCTGGCGGGGGACAATAAGGTCAGCGTCAACGGCCAAGCGCTGGAACTGCAGCCCGGCAAGGGGCTAGGCGCTACAGGGAATAGCGGGTTCTTCGCCTTTCTTGACGGCAGCGCGCTGGAAAGCGGCGCGATCGAGGCCAAATTCGATGTCCGGTTCAAAGGGCACCAGAGCCTGACCATTGCACCCAATGCCGGCCAGACCGAATGGACTGTCCAGTCTAAATGGCCGCACCCGAGCTTTGCAGGGAGTTTTCTTCCCGAAAGCAGAACAATCAATGCTGACGGCTTCGAAGCGAAATATGTGATCACCAATCTGGCGCTCGGCACATCGCTGATCGCCAATGATCCGGGCCAGCAGGTTCAACCGATGCGCGCGAAAGACATGGCTTATAGCGGAGCCGAATATGGCAATGCTGGTGCCGCCAGCGCGACTGTGGATCTGATCCAGCCGGTCGATCTCTATGGTCAGGTTGACCGGGCGGCCAAATATGGTTTCCTGATTATCGGTTTCACCTTTGTCGCGTTCCTGCTGTTCGATCTGATCGGCGGAGTGAGGATATCGTCGGTGCAATATATATTGGTCGGCGTTGCGCTGGTGTTGTTCTTCGTGCTGCTGCTGGCTTTTGCCGAGATCATCGGTTTCGCATTGGCCTATATCGCCGCATCGGTGGCCACGATCGGGCTGATCACCGCTTATTCGGCATCGGTATTGTCAAGTTGGCGACGGGCTTCGATAGTCGGTGGATTGCTCGCCGGTCTCTATGGCGCAATCTATATATTGCTCAGCCTCGAAGCATATTCGCTACTCATCGGATCGCTGCTGATATTCGCAGCCCTGGCCGGTGTGATGTTCGTTACTCGGCGGCTTGACTGGTCTGCGACTATCAGCCGACCAAAAGCATAAGTGAATGCGGGCTCTGGCGCGATGCTGCCGGAGCCCGCCTTTGTCTAGATTGCACCGGCCGCGAATGTATCGCACGAGGATGGATTGCCAGTCTGCATGCCCTTGCGCAGCCACGCCATGCGCTGCTCGGACGACCCGTGGGTGAACATGCTTTCTACTGGTCGCTGGCCAGCCCCGCGCATCAACGTATCATCACCAATCGCGTGAGCCGCATTGAGGCCTTCCTCGACATCGCCGGGTTCCATCCGGTCGGCATTTTGCGCCGCCCATACCCCGGCATAGCAATCCGCCTGTAATTCCATCCTTACCTGCAGCGCATTGCCTTCGGCTTTGCTCGCGCGGCCCTGGGCCTTGCGCACCTGGTCGGCAACGCCGGTCAGATTCTGGATATGGTGGCCGACTTCATGCGCGATAACATAGGCCTGAGCGAAATCGCCCTTGGCGCCCATCCGGGTCGCCATTTCGCGGAAGAAGCTGGTGTCGAGATAGACGCCCTGATCCGCCGGGCAATAAAATGGCCCCATCGCTGCCTGCGCCGCGCCGCAGCCCGATTGTCCGGACTGGTCATAGAAGGTGAGGGTGGTCGGGCGGTAGGTTTCGCCCTGCTGCTGAAAAAGTTTTGACCATGTTTGCTCAGTAGAAGCCAGCACCTGGCAAGCGAATCTTTCTTCTGCTGTATCACAGGCAACGTTGGCACCGGAACTCTTCGACTGGAAACCGCCCCCGCCGGCTCCATCAGCGAGTTGCAGGCTACCGCTGCTGAAATACATGAAGGCTAGCGCCGCACCGCCGATCAGCAATATCGTGCCGCAGCCCATTTTCCGGCCCAGTAGCATCGGCAGGAAGCCGAGCAACAGCCCAAGGCCGCCGCCACCGCCACCGCCAAAACTTCCGCCGCCACCGCGGCCCTGATCACGCACATTTTTGCTGGGGTCCAGATCGTCCAAGCGCATTGATAGTCTCCTCGTTGTTTTTCAATTCGCCTGATTTGCAAAAAAGCGCAAGTAGCTGTGTTTTCTTTTACAAAAGCATTGCAGTCCGGTGCGACAGTTTTAAGGTCGCGACAAAGGAGAATATCGATGTTTTTGAAGGGCAAGACGGCACTGATTACGGGCAGCACATCGGGCATTGGCGGTGGCTATGCGAAAGCGCTGGCGGCAGAAGGCGCTGCGGTTATGATCAATGGATTCGGCGACGCGGGCGAGATAGAAGCGCTGCGACAGGAACTGGAAGCGCTAAGCGGAGCCAAAGCGGCCTATAGCAATGCCGACATGACCAAGCCGGAGGAAATCCGGCAGATGTGCAGTGATTGTGCTGAGCAACTGGGCACGGTCGATATCCTGATCAACAATGCCGGCATCCAGTTTGTCGCTCCGGTCGATGAATTTCCCGAGGATAAATGGAACGCGATCATGGACATCATCATGAACAGCGCCTTCCACACCAGCAAGGCGGTATTGCCCGGGATGAAGGAGAAAGGCTGGGGCCGGATCATCAACACGGGATCGATGCACAGCAAGGTCGCAAGCCCCTATAAGTCGGCCTATAATGCAGCGAAGCACGCGATTGACGGGTTCGGAAAGACGGTCGCGCTTGAAGTTGCGACCCACGGGATCACGGTCAACACCATCTCGCCCGGCTATACCTGGACGCCTTTGGTTGAAGGCCAGATTCCCAACACCATGGAAGTGCGAGGACTGACCCGCGATCAGGTGATCAACGATGTACTGCTCGCCCCGCAGCCAACCAAGGAATTTGTCCAGATCGAGCAGATCGCTGCGCTGGCGATATTCCTGTGCAAGGATGACGCCCGCTCCATCACCGGCGCGAATATCTCCATCGATGGGGGCTGGACAGCACAGTGATAGCGGCATTTGTTTTGCTGGCGGCCTCCGCCGAACCACAGGCTGAAACGCGGTGGCCTGAACAAGCCACCGTGGCTGATGCGAACAGATTGGATCGGTGGAAAGAGGCGTTGGAGGTCGGTCGGTCGGGCGTGATCGGGGCGGGAGAGGGCGCAGCATTGGCTGCCCGTTCGCCGCTGTTCGAAACCGATGCTGCGCTGAGCAATGGCGATATCCCGCAAGGCCTCTATAATTGTTCGATCACCAAGCTTGACGGCGATCCGGACGGCGGGCTTCCCTATATTGCTTATAGTCCGTTCAAATGCCGCGTGGTCGATCAGAATGGCCGCAAGCATTTCACCAAATTGACTGGCTCCCAGCGCACGATCGGCTGGATCGATAAAGTGGATAATAAGCAGTCTGCCTATCTCGGGACACTCATCTATCATTATGAAGACGCTCTGGTTGCCTACGGCAAAACGGCAAAACGCGACCAGGCTGCGGTTGTCCAGCGTATCGGATCCAATCGGTGGCGCATGGTCTTTCCTTTCCCGGCCTATGAAAGCAAAGTCGACGTGATGGAGCTGACACCGGCGGAATGAATTTTGGACCTGACAAGCGGCTTTGATCGGATTAGTCAGATCGACAATGATAAGAACTTAAAGAAATAAAATGGGGATGATTATGCGGAAATTCACAAAATTTGCTTTGCTGGCGGCGGCTTCGGTCCTGACGGCTTCACCGGCCTATGCCGATGGCCTGAAGGACGCCATCTCGGCTGACCTGCCGTCACTGATGGAAATTTACCGTGATCTTCACAGCAATCCCGAACTGAGCGGCGAGGAAGTGCGTACGGCTGCAAAACTGGCCGCCGAAGCGCGGCGCCTTGGCTTTACCGTCACCGAAAAAGTCGGCGGCACCGGCGTGGTTGCGGTGATGGAAAATGGTGAGGGACCAACCGTCTTGATCCGCGCCGATATGGATGGTCTGCCGCTGGAGGAAAAAACCGGGCTGGCCTTCGCATCTAAAGCCATGGCCAAGACCCGTCAGGGCAATGATACATATGTCATGCACGCCTGCGGTCATGACACGCATATGACCGGCTGGGTCGCGACGGCGCGACAGTTGGTGGCGCGCAAGGACCAGTGGGCAGGAACCTTGGTGATGATCCTGCAGCCAGCGGAAGAAACCGGGGAGGGCGCCTTGGCGATGCTCGAGGACGGTCTTTACACCCGTTTCCCCAAACCGGAATATGCGCTTGCTTTTCATGATGCCGCCGGCGCGCCTGCGGGATATATCGGATATGCCCCCGGCTTTGCCTTGGCCAATGTCGACAGCGTCGATATCCAGGTCAAGGGTGTAGGCGGCCATGGTGCCTATCCGCACACGACCAAGGATCCTGTCGTATTGGCCAGCCGTATCGTCGGTTCGTTGCAGACATTGGTAAGCCGTGAAATAGATCCGCAAGACCCGGCCGTCGTGACCGTCGGCAGTTTCCAGGCTGGTTCGAAACATAATATCATTTCGGACGAGGCGTTATTGTTGCTCACGGTGCGCAGTTATGGCGACGATACACGGGCCAAACTGCTCGACGGGATTAGCCGAATTGCGCGTGGCGAGGCGATTGCCGCTGGCATGCCCGAAGACCGGATGCCGGTAGTGACGCTGCGCGAGGCAGAATTCACGCCAGCAACCTATAATAGCCCTGAATTTTCTATCGAAATGGCCAAGCTATTCGAAGCCCGCTTTGGCAAGGACCGCGTCGTGCAGTCCAAACCGGTGATGGGTGGTGAAGATTTCAGTCGCTACCGCCGGGCCGATGAGAATATCAAGAGCATGATCTTCTGGGTTGGCGGCGTGCCGATGGCCGAATATCAGGCGTCGCTCACCGAGGGCACAAAACTGCCGTCTCTGCACAGTTCAACCTGGGCACCCGAGGCAGAAAAAGTGATTGCGACCGGCGCCGAGGCTTTGACCGCTGCGGCCTTGGACATCATGAAGAAATAAATGGGCTGGCGGTGCATCCTGTTCGCGGCGCTGGCATGGCCGATCGTTCCGGTCGCCGCACAGGAGACCAGTGAAGTTGAATCTGCCTATTTCGAAGGGCGCTGGTCCTTGCTGGATGAAAGCTGTGATCTACCGACCAACTGGACGATGATCGCCGGCGGAAATTTTGTTTCGGAAGATCTGGTAGGCAGATGGCATTTGCAGGATAGCAAGCTTGTGTTGAGCCTGGACGATCTTGCAATCGATGAGGAAACCGGCGAAGCGGGCGGGCGATTCCGGATGGATGGTCCCGTCGTCATCGTAGGTAAAAATCGATTTGATTTAACGATTGCGCCAGACATCTATCAGTTGAAACGATGTCCAGAATGATAGATCGTTATTGCGAATAAGTCGCAATTGACTGATCGATTTTTCCGATTGTCAACGATCAAAAAATTCGGTGGAATCGGGTCGCGCGCGCGCGTAGTCATCAACCAGTCCGATTCTCAAGATCGGCATTCAAACCAATAACGCCAACAGGAGAAGACCATGGGACTTGCGGGAAGCAAAACCGAACAGAATCTGAAAGACGCCTTTGCCGGAGAAAGCCAGGCCAACCGTCGTTATCTCTATTTCGCCCAGAAAGCGGACATTGAAGGCTATAACGATGTTGCCGCCGTGTTCCGGTCGACCGCTGAAGGCGAAACCGGCCACGCCCATGGTCATCTCGAATTTCTCGAAGAAGTTGGTGATCCGGCAACCGGCCTGCCGATTGGTGGCACTGCCGATAACCTGAAATCTGCGGTTGCGGGCGAAACCCACGAATATACCGATATGTATCCGGGCATGGCCAAGTCAGCCCGCGAAGAAGGTTTTGACGAGATTGCCGACTGGTTCGAAACGCTTGCAAAAGCCGAAAAGAGCCACGCTGGCAAATTCCAGAAAACTTTGGACACGATGGACGCCTAAACCGTCCATCCGAGGATCATGCCGTCGCACCTCACCCCCTCCGACGGGCGGCGGCATGATCATTCCATCTTTAGATTCCGTCCTTAAGGCGACAGGAAGCATATCATGACTGAAGGTAGCTTGGGCGCGCCGACGCGGCACCCGATAGCGTGGCAGGAGCCATCCTATTATGACGAGGAAGCTCTCGACCTGGAACTGCGCCGGGTCTTTGATATCTGCCATGGTTGCCGTAGATGCTTTAACTTGTGCGACAGCTTTCCGCAGCTTTTCGACCTGATCGACGAAAGTCCCAATGAGGAAGTTGAGGATCTGAGCGCTGGCGACATCAAGAATGTCGTCGATTCCTGCACGCTTTGCGACATGTGCTTCATGGTCAAATGCCCTTATGTGCCACCGCATGAATTTGATCTGGATTTCCCGCATCTGATGCTGCGGCACAGGGCGGTGGAGAACCGGAACGGCAAGACCGGCTTTGTCGACAAGCAGCTCGCCGAGATTGATCGCAATGCCAAGGTTGCGGGCACATTGTCCGGTGCAGCCAATTGGGCGAGCAAAAAGGGTAACGGTTTTACGCGCGGCATATTGGAGAGCGTTGCAGGTATCGACAAGCGCGCCCATCTTCCGGAATTTGAAGACGTGCCGCTGACCCACAAATATGTTGGCCACGGTCCTGTGGCCAATGCGGCTGCGCCCGCTTTCGGTCGCAAGGTGGCGATCTATGCGACCTGCTATGGCAATTTTAATGACCAGACCGCCGGCAAGGCCGCGCTGGACGTGCTTTCCCACAATGGTGTGCAAACGCGGGTGGAATATCCTGCCTGCTGCGGAATGCCGAAACTGGAAAATGGCGATCTGCCTGCGGTGGCTTCCTCGGCTGAAGAAATAGCAGCCTTTTTCGAACCGATCATCGACGAAGGTTTTGACGTTGTCGCGCTGACCCCAAGCTGCGCACTAATGATGAAATTCGAATGGCCGCTTATTCTGCCGGATAATGCGGCGGTGAAAAAACTGGCATTGGCGACCCGCGATCTCAGCGAATATATTGTCGAGATCGCCAAGGACAAAGGCCTGGTTCCAATCGACGAGATGAAGGCCGAGATCGGTATCCATTTCGCTTGCCACAGCCGGGCCCAGAACATGGGTCCGAAGGCGATGGAGATGCTCAAGCTGATACCGGGCGCCAAGCCGTCGATCACCGAGCGTTGCTCCGGTCACGGAGGCAAATGGGGGATTTTTAAGGAAAATTTCGACAAGGCGGTCAAGGTTGGCCGTCCGGCCGCGCGTTCTGTTTCAAAGGGCGATCCCGATTATATGGTCAGCGAATGTCCGCTAGCCGGCCCGCATCTCAGGCAGATCATGGAGAGTGGTGGCCAGAAGGATTTACCGGCACGGATTGGTCATCCGATCGAATTGCTGGCCAAGGCTTACGGGTTTTAATGCTCAGCTTCGCCGACCTGTGTCGGTCAGCCAAACAAGATTTTAAGGATTTATATGCCCCGCGACACGCATCAGATTAGCAAAGACGATATCATCTCGCTCGCCGACTATGAATTGATCCGCAAGGAGAAGCGTCAGGAGTCAATTCTGCGCAAGAAATTCCGGCGGATTGCCATTGGCCCCTATGCGACGATCCAGTTTGAAAGCTGGGAGAGCATGTGGTTGCAGATCCAGGAGATGTTGCGGATCGAAAAAGGCGGAGACGAGCAGCTGGTCGATGAACTGGCGGCCTATAATCCGATGGTTCCGAATGGCTCGGAATTTACCGGAACGCTGATGTTTGAAATCGACGAGGAAGAACGTCGCACCGCTTTTCTGAAGACTCTGGGCGGGGTCGATCAGCATATCCATCTGGTTATCGGCAATGAGAAGGTCACCGCGGCGCCCGAGCAAGATATTGATCGTACCCGCTCGGATGGCAAGGCCAGCGCGGTTCAATTTGTCCATTTCGCGTTGAGCGCCGAGCAGGTCAAAGCATGGAAAAGCATGGAAGGGCAGGTGATGGTGCAGATTGACCATCCCAATTACGGTCATGCTGCGATCATCAGCGACGAATGTCGTCGCGATATGGCGAGAGATCTAGACTAGTCGTATATTTTGACAGCTGGGATCTTGGGCCTGGTATTGGCCGGGGAGTCAGCAGTCGATTTCGCTCTTGGTTCAGGACTGGTGCTCTCTGCCCTAGGACTTGAGCTGGCGCTCTCTTCCGTCGGTCTGGTACTGATGCTTTCCTCTGAACTTGAACCTGTCGTTTCATAATCGGAATCCGTGGCTTTTACCGGTTCACCGAATATGAAAGGTTCTTCTTCGCCGTCGCTTTCTTCATAATCCCAGCCAGTATTTGAGGGCTTTTGGGTTTGGACGACAGGCGCTGCGGTCTCTTCCGGAACGGGTGTGACTTCTGCGGGCTGTTGTGCCGGCATTATGAGAAATACCAACAGCGAAGTGCCCGCCACAAACAAGATGGATTCTTTGACCATGGTAAAACACCAATTTCTTTCAGATATGTAAACCGGAATAGCTGGATGCGGTTAAGAAACACTTACCAAATGGCGAGGCAAGCCCTGTTCCGCTGTTTTCATAATCCGAACTTGAAGGCTGACACAAAATGTTCGAATTTAGGGTCCAATTTGTGATATCGCTTGAAATTATGTAAATATATTTACATAATGTGATGATGAAAAATCCCAAGCTATTCGCCGGTGCAGCGATCAAACGGCTGCGCCGCAGCGCTGCCATGACGCAGGTTGCTTTGGCCGAAGCACTGGATATCTCGCCCAGCTATCTCAATCTTATCGAGCGCAATCAACGGCCGTTAAGCGCCCGTTTGATGCTACTTCTCGCAGAACGTTTTGATTTCGATCCACGACAATTGATCGCGGCGGAACCCGGTGGCGGGATTGACGCTATCCGCCAGCGACTGGCCGATCCATTGTTCGATGACCTGACGATTGATCGCGCCGAACTGGAGGAATGGCTGATAGCTTCTCCCAATAGCGCCGAGGCTTTTGTACGACTATTTGACAATCGCAAGACTGCAGGAGAGGCCGGAGAAAGCACAGCACCGGACCCGATCCAGTCGGTTCGTCGAGAAATCGAACGGTGGCGAAATCATTTCGCCGATCTCGATTCTATGGCCGAGGAGCTTGCGGATGAACTGCGCCTCGGCGCCGGTGATCTCTATGGTGCAATAGCCGAGCGGCTGCGCGTCAAACATCAGTTGATAATCCGAATATTGCCGGAGACCGTGCTCTCGGACAAGCTCCGCCGGCTCGATCTCCATGCCCGGCAACTCCAGCTTTCGGAAATGCTCGATCCGGCTTCCCGCACATTTCAGGCCGCGTTGCTGCTCGGCCAGATCGAAGCAAAAGGGGAAATCGATGCCCTGGCAGCTGGGGGTCATTTTACCGACCGGTCTGCCGAAAAGCTGTTCCGGCGCCATTTGTCGAGCTATTTTGCCGCCGCATTGATGATGCCTTACGAACGTTTTCTCAAAGCTTGCGAGCAAACCGGCTATCGTATCCAGCTGCTCCAACGTCGTTTCGGTGCCGGTTTCGAGCAGGTTGCCCATCGTCTGACCACTTTGCAGCGGGTCGGATCGCGGGGATTGCCGTTCTTCATGGTTCGTATTGATCGCTCCGGCATGATTTCGAAACGCTATGCCGGGGCAAGCAACGCTCCGCTGGTGGAAAGCGCACATCGTTGTCCGCTCTGGGATATCCACCGGGTTTTTGAACAGCCAGCAGAGATCCGCTCGCAACTGGTTGCTCTGGAAGACGGCAGCACCTGGTTCACCCTGTCCCGAGCGGTGCAGGGCATTGGATCCGGTGCAGGCGGATATACGCCCGCCTTTGCGATCGGACTGGGTGTTTCGGCGGACGTTGCTTCCGCGCTCCACTATGCCCGTGGTAAAGACCTTAGTATCGAACAAGCGGACCCGATTGGTCTGGGTTGTCCGGCCTGTACCCGGCCGCAATGCTCGCAGCGATCAGCGCCACCGCGCAGCCGGCCGCTCACGTTTAACGAACGCGAACGCGGATTAACACCATTTGACTTCGTCAACGACTAGCGCCGAGCGTCAGATTTCTCGCTGTGTGCTGACAAACTGTCGGTAGATTGAACAATTTTAACGATGGTCAGCGATTTTTTGCCATTAGTTTTGTAAAATTTACCGACAGATAACCAATTTTCCTTATGGGCGATAGCAGCCAAGGAAAGACCGCGTTCAATATGATCCGATTGTTCAAACATTATATCCCTTATCCGGTACTTTTCCTGGGTTTGATAGATTTTATCCTGCTGCTGATGGCGGCAGAGTCCGGCTGGATATTGCGTGCGCTCCAAATCGATATGGAGATAGGCTCCCTCTATGACCGGCCAGGGCCTATATTCAGCTTTGCCTTTGCGCTGCAGCTCGCGTTGATAGCGGTTGGTGTATATGGGTCCGAAGCCCTGCAATCCCTGCGTTTCGCAGCCGCGCGCATCTTGGTCGCAATTTCTCTGGGCGTAATTTTCCTCTCTCTGCTCGCCTTCGCGATGCCAGGGATCACGCTGTGGCGCTCGAATTCTCTTTATGCGATGGTCTTGGCGATCACATTCCTGATGTTAGTCCGTGTATTGCTCGGGACCATGTTGGACAGCGACAGTTTCAAGCGTCGCTTGCTGATTCTCGGTGCCGGCCCGCGAGCAGGGCGGATCGCCGCACTGGAAAAGCGGCAGGAAAGCGGCTTCATCATAGCCGGCTATGTCGACATGAACGAAGGTCCGAGCAAGATCGAAAGTGCGATCCGGCGTCAGGATATCGCCGATTTGCCGCAGCATGTGATCGAGCTTGAAGTCAGCGAAGTGGTTCTGGCGCTGGAGGAACGGCGCAATTCTCTGCCGGTTGCCGATCTGTTGACGATCAAGACGACCGGGGTCCATGTTAATGACATGTCGAGTTTTCTGGAGCGCGAGACGGGCCGCGTCGATCTCGATAGCGTGAACCCCAGCTGGTTTATTTTCTCGGACGGTTTCTCGTCGGGTCGCCGCTTGTCTACCGTATTTAAGCGAGGATTTGATATATTCCTGAGCTTCCTGCTGTTGCTCCTTACCGGACCTGTAATCCTGCTTTTTGCTCTGCTCATCAGGCTAGAAAGCCGTGGTGGTTCTTTTTTCAAGCAAGAACGGGTCGGGCTATACGGCCAGAAGTTCAGCATTCTCAAGCTCCGCTCGATGCGTGAAGACGCCGAAATCGGTGGCAAAGCGATCTGGGCAGCGGAGAATGATCCGCGGATCACCCGCATCGGGCGGTTCATTCGCAAAGTCCGCATCGACGAATTGCCCCAGGCCTGGAGCGTGTTGAAGGGTGAAATGAGCTTTGTCGGACCTCGTCCTGAACGACCGCAATTTGTCGATGATCTGCAAACCAAAATGCCCTTTTATGCAGAGCGGCATATCGTGAAACCGGGCATAACCGGTTGGGCGCAGATCAACTATCCTTACGGTGCGTCAATCGAAGACTCTCGGCACAAGCTCGAATATGATCTCTATTACGCCAAAAATTACACGCCCTTTCTCGATTTGCTGATTATTTTGCAGACCATTCGGGTCGTTCTCTGGCCGGAGGGTGCGCGCTGAGATGGGATCGTTTCTCGATCATATCAGTACATTCGGACACGGCGGCGCTGCCGCGCTTTTTGGTGCTCTGGCGATCTGGCAATTTCAGCGCAAGGTCGAGCGCAATCACCAGCAAATATGGTTGGTGATAGCGATATCAATGACCAGTTTCTGGGCCCTCTCGGTTTCGGTTGAGGGATTCCTGTCACCGATTTCCCGCTTTGCCGAAACGTTGCGCAACTTTGGCTGGCTGGCATTCATGTTCATACTGCTGCGGGCCGGGGAGCGCCGTGATGAACCGAAAACTGTCAACAGCATTTATGTTGCGCTGACATTTGTGTTGGTCGGTCAAATGATCGTCGATACGCTGTTGCCAGCTTTTGCGGGAAGTCCGCGTCTTGAAGGCGTCACGCTATACACTTCGCTGGTTTTGCGGATGATTTTTGCCGTGGGTGCACTGGTGCTGGTGCACAATCTATATTCGATTTCCGCGCCGGAATCGCGCTGGGGTATCCGCCTGCCAATGGCTTCGCTCGCGGCGATCTGGACCTTTGATCTCAACCTCTACACTATTACCTATCTGACGCAGCAATTCCCGCTGGAATTATATGCAATGCGTGGACCGACCATGGCGATTATTGCGCCGATATTGGCGCTAGCATCGGTCCGCAACACGGAATGGAACTTGACCCTGTCCCGCAGCGTGGCGTTTCGTTCGCTGTCGCTAGTGGCGATTGCCAGCTATCTGCTGATGATGGTCGTGATCGCGGCCGCATTACAGATCATCGGTGGAGATTATGCGCGCCTGGCTCAGATCAGCTTTTTGTTCGGCACGTCGATCGGGGCCCTGTTGCTGCTTCCCTCGGGCAGGTTTCGCGCCTGGTTGAAGGTCAAGATGGCCAAGAATTTTTTCCAGCACCGCTATGATTATCGGTCGGAGTGGATTCGTTTCACCGATACCATTGGCCGTCCTGGCGCCGATAGCGCGCCTTTTCATGAACGAGTGATAAAGGCGATTGCCGATATCACGGATTCTCCAGCAGGCATTTTGCTGATGCAGGACGATTCCGGTCAATTGGTGCTTCAATCGCGCTGGAATTGGTCCTCGCTAGAGGTGCCCGCTCGTGCTTGCTCAAACCGCACTGTCGCGTTTTTTGAAGAATCCAGCCATATTGTTGAATTTGATGCACTGCGTGCCGATAAAGATGAGAAATGCGACGCGGCAGCCATCCCGGATTGGATGAGCAGAGACGAACGAACATGGGTGGCAGTACCGCTGGTTCATTTCGATCGTCTCACCGGCCTGATGCTGCTGGCGCGTCCTCGTATCAATCGCACGCTGGATTGGGAAGATCTCGATATGCTTCGTGTGGTCGGGCGTCAGGTCGCCAGCTATCTAGCGGAAGCCCGGAGTCAGGAATCGCTTTCCGAAGCGCAGAGATTTGATGAGTTCAACCGGCGGATGGCGTTCATCATGCATGATATCAAGAATCTGGTCAGCCAATTGAGCCTGCTTGCGCGCAATGCCAAACGCCATGCTGATAACCCTGAATTCAGAGCAGATATGATTGAAACACTGCAGGATTCTGCGGGCAAGATGAACGGGCTGCTCGAACGATTGTCGCAGCATAACAAGGCCAAGCAGGAAGAACCCAAGCCGGTAAAAGTGCGTGAATTGGTCCAGTCGATCATTGAGAAAAAGCGCATATTGCATGACATGCAAACCACCCAGATCGACGATCTGACGGTGATCGCTGATCCGGTCCGGGTGGATCAAATTTTGGGGCATTTGATCCAGAATGCGATCGACGCCAGCACGGAAGGCGAGCCCATCTTTATCAACGCTCGCCGCCGGGACTTGTGCGTAGCCATTGAAGTACGTGATCAGGGAACGGGCATGTCGAGCGAGTTTGTCCGTAGCCAGCTTTTCAAACCTTTTGCGTCGAGCAAACAGGGCGGGTTTGGAATTGGCGCTTATGAAGCACGCGAACTCGCTCGTGCGATGAACGGACGCCTCGAAGTCGAGAGCACGGAAGGTGCCGGGAGCCGGTTCACCTTGATCCTGCCTCTCGCCAAACGTTTATCAGATGAAAATTCAGCAGATGAAAGGGCCGCCTGATGCCAGATAGAGATCAACCGAAAAAAGAAAAACTGCTGATCGTCGAAGATGATCCCGGTCTGCAAAAGCAGCTCAAATGGGCTTATGACGATTTTGATGTTATCGTTGCGGGCGACCGTGAATCGGCGATCGAAATGCTGCGATCCGAAGAGCCCGATGTCGTGACCCTTGATCTCGGACTGCCACCGGACCCCGACGGCACCACCGAAGGCTTTGCGACCATGGATGCCATATTGAGTTTGAAACCGGATACCAAGGTGATCGTCGCCTCGGGCCATGGTGAGAAAGCCAGTGCCTTGCGGGCGATTTCCGGTGGTGCATGGGACTTTTATCAAAAACCTGTGGATATTGACGAACTGGGGTTGATTGTCCGGCGCGCCTTTCACGTCCACAGGCTGGAACAGGAAAATGCCAGTCTTGCTGCACGGGGCAATGGCGAGGGATATATTCTGGGACGGATCATTACCGGGGCACCGGAAATGCTGAAAATCGCGCGGATGATCGAGCGGGTAGCCAATACCAATGCTTCGGTCATGCTGCTCGGTGCCAGCGGGACGGGCAAGGAATTGCTGGCGAAGGGCCTGCATGAATCGAGCGATCGGCGCGACAAGGCGTTTGTAGCGATAAACTGCGCGGCGATTCCGGAAAATCTGCTCGAATCCGAATTATTCGGGCACGAAAAAGGAGCGTTTACCGGGGCGATCAAGACCACCGAAGGAAAGATCGAGCAAGCCGACGGCGGTACGCTCTTCCTTGATGAAGTGGGCGACATTCCGCTGCCGCTGCAGGTCAAACTGTTACGGTTCCTGCAGGAGCGGGTGATCGAGAGAATTGGCGGTCGCAAAGCGATCGCGGTCGACACCAGGATTGTTTGCGCCACCCATCAGAACCTAGAAAAGATGATCAAGGAAAATTCCTTTCGCGAAGATCTTTACTATCGCTTCGCCGAGATCGTGATCAAGATTCCGCCGCTTTCCGGTCGATCGGGTGATGCCAGCCTGCTGGCCCGCCATTTCCAGAAGAAATTTGCTGCGGAAATCAATCCGGCGGTCAAAGGACTGGCTCCCGATGCTCTGGCTGCGCTCGAAGCCTGGCATTGGCCCGGTAATGTTCGAGAACTGGAAAACCGGATCAAGCGCGCGGTGATCATGGCCGATGGCAAGATGATCGGTGCAAAGGATCTCGATCTGGAAGTGGATGAAAATGCCACGACTGATATGCTCAATTTGAAAGCAGCACGCGAAGCCGCCGACCGCTCGGCAATCCTGCGCGCGATTTCCCAAACCAGTGGCAATATTTCCAATGCAGCCAAATTGCTCGGTATCAGTCGCCCGACGCTTTACGATCTGCTGAAGCAATATAAGTTGCAGCAAGCCAGCTAATCCATGTTGATCCCTCATCTTCAGCAATTGCGTTTTTTGAGCAAGCCGATCGTTCTGGCCGCCGTACTGGCAGTGGGCGTGGTCGGCGTTCCGACGGCTATATTTGCGGCCAGCGAAGGCAATGGCGACGCCCGGGAAGCATTTGCCAAGGCTGAGCAGTTTCGTGCGCGTCGTGACATAAGATCGGCGCGGATCGAGCTGATGAATGCGATCAAGGCCGACCCGGAATGGATCGATGCCCGGGTAGCCCAAGCCGAAGTCTTGCTGGGTCTCTACGACGGCATCGCCGCCGAAGCGGAGATTGATCGGGCCGTCAGTCTTGGCCTCGATCCTGCTCTCGTGCGGCATCTCTACGGTCATGCATTATTCTTGCAGGGTAAGGCCCAAAAGGCGCGCGATCAATTGATGGCCGACGATATCCCGGCAGAGCAACGTGGTTATGCGGCGCGAATCATGGGTAAGCTGGCCATGCAGGTGGGCGACGGACAACTGGCGAGCTTGTCGTTCAGTCGGGCGATGGAGCTGGACGGAAAAAATCCGGACCTGTGGGTAGATATCGCCCGTTTTCGCGCAGATTCCGGGGATCAGGCCGGCGCGACAAACGCGGTAGATGAGGCCGTGAAACTCGATCCTGACAATATCCGCGCGCTGCAATATCGCGGCGAATTGCTGCGCTTTCAGTTCGGCTTGGGGGCTTCTTTACCCTGGTTCGAGCGTGCGCTGGAAATCGATCCCAATGATGTGCCGCTGTTGACCGAATATGCCGCGACGCTCGGCGATATGGGGCGGATGACCGAAATGCTGACGGTTGCGCGCAAGATTATCTCGCTAGATGGCCGCAACCCTCGCGCCTTTTTCATGCAGGCAGTGCTGGCAGCCCGGGCCGGTAATTACGGACTGGCAAGAAGATTGATGCACCAAACCGGAGGCGCGCTCGACAATGTTCCCGCTGTCTTGCTGGTTCAGGGCATTATCGAGCATGGCGAAGGCAATTATAACGCCGCCGTGGACAAGTTCGGTCGTCTGGTGTCGATCCAGCCGGACAATCGGCAAGCGCAAAATTTGCTGGCGCGTTCGCTCTATTTGGCCGGAAGCGCGGTTGACGCGGTGGAGATCCTGAAACCACAGGTCAATCGGACGGGTGCCGATCCTTATGCCTTGTGGCTGGCAGGGCGCGGATTGGAAGCGATCGATGAACGTGGTCAGGCCGCCGGCGTGATGAATCGTGCTGCGGTTCATGACAGCGGCAGGGAAAGCGCGATCGCCGCTGAAGTGCCGCTCGGCATATTGTCGGCCGAAGCGCAGCGAAACCCCAATGATGCACGGGCCGTGGTTCCCTATATTCGTGCGCTCTATGATGCAGGCAACTTTGACACAGCCTATGCAGAAGCGAAGCGCCTACAGAATGGCAATCCCGGAGCGAGCGCCGCGCATATTCTGGTTGCAGATGTAGCTGCGGCGATGGGCAATTTTGACGAAGCGCTCGATGCGCTGGGGCAGGCGCGCAGCATCCGCTTTTCCGAGCCGGTGATGCTGCGTCTGGTCGAAGTCGCACGGTCCAAGGGTGCGATGCAGCAATCGGGCGAGACTCTGGCGCAATTTCTCAACTATAACCCGAGCAATATCGCAGGCTTGCGCTGGATGGCTTATGCTCATCTCGAAACCGGAAGCTGGACCGTTGCCGCTCATTTGCTCGAGAATCTCCGTAAACGACTGGGCGAAAACGATGCGTTGATCATGGCCGGACTGACTCAGGCTTATACTGGTTTGGGACAGACGGAAAAAGCTATTGCCGCGGGCAGGATCGCTTATCGCGTACAACCGTCAAGTCCGGTAGTATCGCATCTTTACGGGCTGGCGTTGCTGGCTGATGCCCGGCGCAAGGAAGATGCGGTCAGCCTGCTTGAAAAGGCGGTTGCTATCATGCCGGAAAATTCCGCCTATCGGGAAAGCCTCAGGCGGGCGCGGTCTGTTCGGGGATAAGCCGGAGCAAGGTCAAAAGCCGAACTTTGTTCAGGCCTCGCTTTTTACCAAATCATCGATCGACAAATCGAGCCGTTTCATCTGGCGCTCGACCGGCGGCCAGATATTCTTGATAAAATTTTCTCGTTGCGATTGGCGCAGTCGGTCTTTCGCGCCGGACGCAACAAACATCCCGACGCCGCGCTTCACCGTCACCAGACCATCTTCCTGAAAACCCTGATAGGCTTTCGCTACGGTCAAAGGATTGGCGCCCTGATCGGCCGCAAAAACGCGGACCGATGGAAGCATGTCGCCTTCGCGATATTCGCCATCCAATATGGATTCTGCGATAATATCACGCAATTTCAGATAGACAGGTTTGCTTGCATTGTTCATGCTGCCTCACTGCCATAATACAGCCATGCACGCAAGCTGCTAGTTAAGGAAAATCCGACATTTAGCCACGATAGCAGCCATTCATTGCGGAAGAGCGGGG
Organism: Parasphingorhabdus sp.; assembly: GCF_036963705.1. GTDB lineage: Bacteria > Pseudomonadota > Alphaproteobacteria > Sphingomonadales > Sphingomonadaceae > Parasphingorhabdus. The sequence goes on from NZ_JBALUT010000029.1 coordinate 20,486, forward strand.
GCCCATGCCGACAATATATTCTTCAATTCGGGTCTTGGTCGCTCGGTCAGTTCAGCATTGGATGTGCCAAAATAGAGGAAACCTGCGACTTTCTCTGGAGCGGACCCAAAAAGGTCGCGGACGTCATCGTTATAGGCAGCCCAGCCGGTGATCCAGCCGCCAACAAAGCCCATTGCATGTGCCGCGTGGAGGAGATTCATCGCAAAGGCACCGCAGCTGAGATGCTGTTCCCAGTTCGGTATCTTGGATGATTCGACCGGGGAGGAAAGCAGAACAAGCAGGCTCGGCGCTTCGTGCGCTATCATATCGAGCCCTTCCAGTTCGACCCGACCGGCGTCCGGTTTCTCTTTCAGATAGGCGGCTTTGATACCCTTGGCGAGATCCGTGCGCTGATCCTTTGCGACCGCGATGACCCGCCACGGGGCGAGCTTGCCATGATCGGGCGTTCGCAGCGCTGTCGTGACAATTTGCTCAATCTGCACGTCGTCGGGTCCCGGCGCGACCATGTTGCGGGGCCGTCCCGAACGACGGGAGGACAAATATGTTGCAAGGCTACTCAAGTCATTAAATTGGTTCTCGTTCATGCCCATCACTTTGGAAGAGACGGGCCCGATTGCAAGGCGAATTTGCGATAAACCGGTCTCGCTTGTAACAATCTACTTCACTTGCGCATTTTTTTCATTAGTGTGCCCCTCAACCGGGCTGCTTTGGTCAGCCCATATAGTATATCGGGGAGTTCATAAATGGCTGGTGAGTATCTGGAATCAGGTGATGCAAGAGGAACATTCCTCGGACATCCCAAGGGACTTTTTGTTTTGTTCTTTGCCGAGATGTGGGAGCGTTTTTCCTATTACGGCATGCGGGCCCTGCTGATATTCTACCTCGTTCAACACTGGATGTATTCTGATAGCGAAGCTGGCGTCATTTACGGTGCCTATACCGCTCTTGTTTATATCACACCGGTTGTGGGCGGCTATCTTGCCGACCGTTATCTCGGGCAGCGAAAAGCAGTCGCCTTCGGTGCATTGCTTTTGACTTTTGGCCATTTCTTGATGGCTTTCGAAGGAGACGGCGGAGGTCAGGCTGACCCTGCGATCAATATCTTCTGGCTGGCACTTGCCTTCATCATCGTCGGTTCGGGCTTTTTGAAAGCCAATATCTCGGTCATCGTCGGCCAGCTTTATACGCGAACCGACATTCGTCGTGACCCGGCCTATACGATTTTCTATATGGGCATCAATCTTGGTGCCGCGCTGGGAGCGATCATCGCAGGCTGGCTCGGCCAGACCTATGGCTGGTCATACGGCTTCGGAGCTGCCGGACTGGGCATGCTACTGGGCCTTGTGGTGTTCATCTGGGGCAAGCCTTTGCTGGTCGGTCGTGGTGAAGCGAATGATCCTCAGCTTCTGGAAAGCAAAGTCGGTGGAATCAAATTTGAATGGCTGCTTTATCTTCTCAGCTTTGCGACCGTCGGTCTGGTCTGGATCTTGATTCAGTATCAGGCGTTGGTTGGGTCGTTGCTGGGCATAGCCGGAGCCATATTGGTGATCTACGTGCTCTACACGGCAGTTGCCAAGCTGGGCCCCCAGGACCGTGATCGCATCTTTGCGGCGATGTTCCTGATTTTCGGTTCGATCCTGTTCTGGGCTTTGTTCGAGCAGGCCGGTTCTTCGCTGAACCTGTTTACCGACCGCAGCGTTGATCGGAACATATTGGGCATCGAAGTCCCGGCATCCGTGTTCCAGTCGATCAATGCGATCTATATCGTATTGCTGGCGCCCGTATTTGCGCTGCTCTGGACCATGCTAGGTCGCAGGGGGCTCGAGCCTTCTGCACCGGCGAAATTCGGTTTGGGTTTGATCCAGCTTGGCGCGGGCTTTCTGGTACTGGTTGCCGGTGCGCTGGCAGCCGGAACCGGTAACCTTACTCCGGTTCTGTTCATCTTCCTGATCTACCTGCTGCATACGACCGGCGAGCTTTGCCTGTCTCCGGTGGGCTTGAGCGCGATGAACCGTCTGGCGCCTTCGCATATGGCCAGCCTTATCATGGGTACGTGGTTCTTCGCCTCTGCGACCGGCAACTTTGCTGCCGGGCTAATCGCTTCGGCGGTTGGTGCGGAAGGGGCAGGGCCGGACCGTGTGCTGGAAGTCTATTCAACCGTTGGTTGGGTTGCAGTCGGGGTCGGCGTTGCGGTGATCGTTATATCGCCAATGATCAAGAAACTGATGCATCTCGATACGCTTGCCGACGACAATGTCGGTGACGATCTGGAAGGCCAGTCGGAATTTGGTGACCCACAATCTGCCGGTATCCATCCGACGACGAAGCCATAATTATAAGGGACTTGCTATGAGAATTCGGGCTTTGCTGGCATTGGTTGCCGGCGGATCGTTGATGGCCGGTTGCGCGGCTACCGCTGCGGACACAAACTCTGCCAGCAGCGCGCAGCCGGGCCAATCGGCCAAGTTGGCGAAGTCCGAAAAACAGGCGTTCCCGTCGACCTACAAGGCCTACGCGTCGACTCCTACCGCGATTACCGGCGTTACCATCTTTGATGGCGAAGGCGGGGAAATTGCAAATGGCACCGTTTTCATGGCGGGCGGAAAGATCACGTCTGTCGGTGGGCCGGACACGGCAATCCCCGGAGGCACCAATATTGTCGATGGCTCCGGCAAATATGTGACGCCGGGTATCATCGATGTGCACAGTCATCTGGGCGACTATCCGACCCCAAGCGTGTCGGCGCATAGCGATGGTAATGAAGCGACTTCTCCGGTGACTCCCGAAGTCTGGGCGGAACATAGTGTCTGGCCGCAAGACCCCGGTTTTTCACGGGCGTTGGCCAATGGCGGTATCACCTCGCTGCAAATACTTCCCGGTTCGGCCAACCTGTTTGGTGGCCGTTCGGTTACGTTAAAAAATGTTGCGGCACGGACAGTACAGGCGATGAAATTCCCGGGTGCGCCTTATGGCATGAAAATGGCCTGCGGAGAAAATCCGAAGCGGGTTTACGGTGGCCGCAATCGAATGCCGTCGACGCGGATGGGCAATCTGGCGCTCAACCGGCAAACCTGGATCGACGCACAGGAATATCGCAGCAAGCGCAACGATGCCAAGCCGCCCAAACGGGACCTTGCCAAGGAAACTTTAGTCGGCGTGCTGGACGGAGACATTCTTGTCCACAACCATTGTTACCGCGCTGACGAGCTTGCCCAGATCATAGATATGTCGAAGGAATTCGGTTATAAGGTGACCGCATTCCATCACGCCGTCGAAGCCTACAAGATTGCCGATATACTTGCGGAGGAAGGCATATGTTCAGCGGTCTGGGCGGACTGGTGGGGCTTCAAGATGGAAGCCTATGACGGCATTCCGGAAAATGCTGCACTGCTGCAAAATGCCGGAGCCTGTGTGATCATCCACAGCGATGACGAAAACCAGATCCAGCGGCTGAATCAGGAAGCGAGCAAGGCGCTTGCCGATGGCCGGGCGATGGGAATTGAAATCAGCGATGCGCAAGCGATCCAGTGGATCACGCTCAATCCTGCCAAGGCAATGGGTATCGACGCGATGACCGGCAGCCTGAAGCCGGGCAAGATGGCCGACCTCGTATTGTGGAACGGCAATCCGCTGAGCGTCTACTCGCGGCCAGAGAAAGTCTGGATCGACGGTGCGCTGCTGTTCGATAGCGGTGATCCGAAACGTCGTCCGATCAGCGACTTCGAACTTGGCCAACCCGGTGAAGGAGACGTGAAATGAAGCGTTTTACCTTGTTACTGGCCTCTGCTGCAGCCTTGATCGCAGCGCCATCTGCTGCCCAAACCACCGCGATTACCGGTGGCAGGGTTGTGATCGGTGACGGCAGCGCGCCGATCGAAGGTGGCACCGTATTGATCCGCAATGATCGCGTCGTCGCCGCTGGAGCCAATGTTACTATTCCCGCCAATGCGCGGCGGATAGACGCGACCGGCAAATGGGTCACGCCAGGCATCTTTGCCGGGTTCAGCCGGATCGGCCTCGTCGAGGTCGGCGCGGTCACGCAGACCAACGACATGAACGCCAGCGGATCGCCATTCTCGGCGGCGCTCGATGTTCAATATGCGATAAATCCCTTTGCCTCGGCTGTTGCGGTCAACCGCGCGGCAGGCGTCACCCGCGCAGTCGTTTCTCCGAGCACTGCCAAGTCGATTTTTGCCGGATATGGCGCGATCGTCGATCTCGGGCAGGATGAAAATCCGATCACCCAGGCGCGTGCTTTCCAATTTGTTGAACTGGGTGAAACCGGTCATAGCCGGGCAGGCGGAAGCCGTTCTGCCTCGCATATCCAGTTTCGTGCTATGCTCGATGAAGCGCGGACATATGCCCGCAACCCGGCGGCGTTCGACAGCGACCTGCTCAAGGCCTCGGATGCAAAGGCGCTGTTGCCGGTGATCAACGGCGGCACCAAGCTGCTCGTCCATGTTGAAAGTGCAAACGACATTTTGAAGGTTCTGGACCTGCGCAAGGATTTTCCTGCGCTGAAACTGGTGCTGGTCGGGGTCAATGAAGGCTGGCGTGTCGCGGGCCATATTGCGGAAGCAGGCGTGCCTGTGCTGGCATCTGCTCTAAGCGACTTGCCTTATGGCTTTGAAGATCTGTCTGCTACCCAATCGAATATTGGCCGGATGAAAGCCGCTGGCGTCAAAGTTGCGATCGGTATGATCAACGACAATGACGCCCATCAGCTTCGCTATTCGGTTCAATATGCCGGCAATCTGGTCGCACTCAATAAAGTGCCCCGGGCTACCGGTCTGAGCTGGAACGAGGCCTTCGCCGCGATCAGTTCTGTGCCGGCGGAAATCATGGACATGGGCGGGCAACTGGGTTCGCTCAAAGCCGGCCGTCAAGCGGACGTGGTGATCTGGACCGGGGATCCGCTAGAGCTTTCAACCCAGGTTGAAAAAGTGCTGATCGACGGCGTCGAACAGTCGCTGAGCAACCGGCAAATCCGGCTTCGGGACCGCTATCGCAACCCGACCCCGGGCGCTTTGCCAAAGGCTTATGACCACTAGATTTTAGAGGCGCACCATCGACATCATTCTATCGCCGTAGCGGAGACCAGCGGTGCCTCCAACGGGCGCCGCGGCTTCCAGTTCGTCGAGGTCGGCTTTAGTCAGTTCGATGTCGACCGCGACCATACTGTCTTCCAGGGTCGCGCGTCTTTTCGAACCAGGGATCGGCACGATGAAGTCACCCTGAGCCAACAGCCATGCGAGAGCAATTTGTGCAGGTGAGCCGTGATGGCGGTGGGCGACTTCCTTGACCACATCTACCAGTTTCATATTCTGATCAAAATTCTCTTCCGAATAACGGGGGTCATTGCGACGATAGTCATCCTCGGGCAAATCATCGCGACTGCTGATCTGACCGGTCAAAAAACCGCGACCGAGCGGGCTGTAAGGGACAAAACCGATACCGAGATCCTGACAGATTGGGAGGATGTCTTCCTCGATGCTGCGTTCCCAAAGAGAATATTCGGACTGCAAGGCCGCAATTGGATGGGTCGCGTGCGCTTTTTTCAGCGTGCCGGCTCCGGCTTCCGACAGACCGAGATAGCGGACCTTGCCCTCGGTCACGAGTTCGGCCATCGCGCCGACCGTTTCCTCGATCGGAACATTGGGATCTACGCGGTGCTGGTAGAACAGGTCAATCGTATCGATTCCGAGCCGGCGCAAGGATCCTTCGCAGGCGCGGCGGACATTGGCCGGACTGGAATCCACGCCGGATACCTGGCCGTCGTTGAACGCGAAGCCAAATTTGGTCGCGATGACCAGCCGGTCACGGCGACCGCGGATAGCTTGCCCGAGTAATTCTTCGTTTATCAACGGGCCATAGACTTCGGCGGTGTCGAAAAAGGTTACGCCCAGTTCGATCGCCCGGTCGATGGTCGCGAGACTTTCTGCCCGGTTCGCTATGCCATACATGCCTTTACCAATGCCTGCCATTGGCATGCAGCCTAAGCCAAGCGCGGAAACCTCCAACTCGCTGCCCAATTTACGATATTTCATGTCATATCTCCCTCGCTGCGGGCGAGCGTCGCGGTCACGCTCATGTTCGTGCTAACATTGGCCACGGTTCGCATGATATCAGGAAATGTCTCGATCGCCAAAAGCAGAACCAGCGGTTCAATAGGGACTCCCATGGCGATGCAAATTGGCGCTATCGAGGTGATGAAGCTTATCGAGCCGGGCAGGCTGACTGCGCCCATGGTGGTGATTGCCGCGACCACCACGCCAATCGCCAGCATGCCAATCGACAATTCGATGCCCATCAGATGGGCGATGTAAATAACGACTGCAAGGTTCATGCAGGGACCGGTTGCGCGAAACAGCGCGACCGCGATCGGCAGGACGACATCGGCTGACCGATCCCCTACACCCATCGCCTTGACGCCGCTGACCATAGCCGGCAGCGAAGCGAGCGAGCTTTGTGTGGAAATGGCCACTGCCTGGGCTGGAGCGGAGGCTTTGAAAAAGGCAATCGGTCCGCGCTTTCCACCGACGAAGGTCAGAATATAACTGAAAATCCAGACGATCGCGCCGACGCTGCTGACGATCAGAACATAATGGAGCAATGCCCCGAACGCAGCCAGACCAGCGGTCGCGCCGACGCCCAGAGCCAAAGCAAAAACACCGAGCGGTGCGAGCGCCAATACCCACTGGATAAGGATCAGCAACGCGTTGGCAATCGAATTGAAAAACTGGTCCAGCATCACGCGTTGGCTATCTGGCAAGCGGGTGATCGCAAAGGCGAATGCCAGCGCGAAAACCATCAATGGCAACACCGCATCTTCTGCGGCAGCCGCAATGGCGTTTGTGGGAATGAGCGCGCGGAGGAATTCGCTGAACGGCGGTACATCGCCGGGGGGAGCCGTATTGCCCAGTGCCGACCGCAGAGCCGCTGCCGCATCGATATTGAGCGGGAATATTTCAAGCAAGGCGGGCGTTACCAGGGCAGCCATGGCTGAAGAACACCAGAGTATGAATATCATGAAAAATATGGCGCGGGCGGTCATCCTTCCTGCGCGGGCCATGGCTGCTGCCTTGCCGATGCCAACGATCAAGAGGGTGAAAACCAGCGGGATGACCGTCATCCGCAAGGCATTAAGCCACATATTGCCGACAACATCGGCGGCTTCGACGAGCAACTCGCTCTTGGGGCCGAAAAACAATCCGATCAATATACCGAGAACCAGAGCAAGGAGTATGATTAGCGCTTTTTTCAATATTCTATCCCTTGCCGTCTACGGAGGGTTTATCAACCATGGCGACCAGCTTCTGGCAAGAGATGATTATGTGTAAAATTTACCTTTGGCGTCATTCCTTCTTGGTCTCCCGACGGTCCATCGGCTAGAGACGTTCGCAGCGGGGCACGTCGATTTTGGGATGTAAGTTGAAATGACAAAGAAATTTTTTGGCACCGATGGTATTCGCGGTCTGACCAACAAACACCCGATGACCGCCGAGATCGCGATGAAAGTCGGACAAGCCGCCGGGCGACATTTCTTGCGGGGAGATCACAAACATCGTGTCGTGATTGGCAAGGACACCAGGCTGTCCGGCTATATGATGGAGAACGCTCTGGTCGCCGGATTTACCAGTGTCGGAATGGACGTGGTACAAGTCGGACCGATGCCGACGCCCGCCGTGGCTTTGCTCACCAGATCAATGCGCGCCGATCTCGGTGTCATGATTTCTGCCAGTCACAATCCCTATTATGACAATGGTATAAAATTGTTCGGACCCGACGGATTCAAGCTTTCCGATGAAGACGAGCTCAAGATTGAGGGCTATCTGGAAGAAGAGACGTTATTAGCGCCCGCGGCCGATATTGGCCGGGCCAAAAGATTCGAGGATGCTCGCGGTCGATATATCCATGCGGTCAAAATGTCGCTGCCCGACCATATAAGGCTCGATGGCCTGAAGATTGTCTGCGATTGCGCCAACGGTGCTGCTTATCAGGTGGCCCCCTCGGCTTTCTGGGAATTGGGCGCCGAGGTCATCGCGTTGGGGATTACCCCCAATGGTTTGAATATAAATGACAAATGCGGTTCAACCGACGTTGCGATCCTGCAGGAAACCGTCGTCTCTTCCGGTGCCCATATCGGTATCGCGCTGGACGGAGATGCCGACCGCCTAATCGTTGTCGATGAAAAAGGGCAAGTGGTTGACGGCGATCAGTTGATGGCCTTGATCGGGTCCAGCTGGAGCCGCAATGGCTTGCTGCGCGGTGATGGTATCGTCGCCACTGTGATGTCTAACCTCGGGCTGGAACGGTTCCTGAAATCCCAGCATCTTGATCTGATCCGGGCGAATGTTGGGGACCGCTACGTTCTCGAAGAAATGAAAAAGGGTGGCTACAACGTCGGTGGCGAGCAATCCGGTCATATGATCCTGCTCGATCACGGTACCACCGGTGACGGCACGGTTGCTGCCTTGCAGGTGCTTGGCGAATTGGTCGAGAGCGGTAAACCTGCCAGCGAATTGCTGCATCTATTTGATCCGGTGCCGCAACTGCTAAAAAATGTTCGTTACAGCGGCGGTCAGCCGCTTGAGAGCGAGAAGGTCAAGGCAGTGATCGCCGAGGCCGAGAAAGAGCTGGAAGGCGCCGGCCGACTGTTGATTCGCAAATCGGGCACAGAGCCGCTCATCAGGGTGATGGCAGAGGGTGACGACGAAGCTCAGGTCCATGCCGTGGTCGACCGGATCTGCGCTGTTGTAGAGGAGGTAGCTGGCTGATGTTGGAAATGCGCCCTGATTGTGAAAGCTGCGGCAAGGATCTTTCCGCCGAGCAGGCTGTCGCGCTGATCTGTAGCTTCGAATGCACATTTTGCGACGACTGTAATAGTGAGAAACACAAGGGAATATGCCCCAATTGCGGTGGCAAACTGGAACCTCGACCGACCCGTTCGACGGAATTGCTGGAAAAATTTCCGGCTTCTACCCTGCGGAAGTATAAATGCTGAGCTTTCTTGATGCGATGGACGCCCGAACCATAGTGGTGATCGGTCTGATCCTGCCCGTCCTCGTTACGCTGCTACTATTTTTCTTTGCCAGGGGCTTTTTTCGCCGGTTCTGGATTCTGATCCTATTACTAGCCGGTGCGATGGAATGGTTCCTGATCGTTCAGGTCGGGCCGCTGTTCCTGTGACAGTAACCTGTCCGCGGATATTGTCGATTGCCGGTTCCGATAGCGGAGGCGGTGCGGGCATCCAGGCGGACATCAAGACGATCACCATGTTGGGTGGCCACGCGATGACGGCGATTACCGCGATCACTGCGCAGAACACGCTGGGGGTCCAGTCGGTTCATCAAATACCAACGGCGATGATATTGGACCAAATTGAATCGGTGGTCAGCGACATTGGCATCGATGCGGTCAAGATCGGCATGATCGGAAGCGCCGACGCGGCGCGAGCGGTGGCGCAATATCTTGATAAGCTCAGTATAGCGGTCGTCTTCGATCCAGTGATGGTTGCGACCAGCGGCAGCGCGCTGGCGGATGATGACACGATCGCGACCTTTGGCGAGCTGATGGACGTGGCATCGGTGGTCACGCCAAATCTGCCTGAGCTGGCGGCACTGGGCGGCAAGGACGAGGTCTTGGGACATGGCTGTCATCTCGTCATCAAGGGTGGTCATGGCGACGGCGCTGTGGTTGTCGACGAACTTTATTCGCCGAGCGCTCTGATCAGAAGGATCGAGGGCAAGAGACTGGACACCGATGAAACCCACGGCACCGGCTGCACCTTTGCCAGCGCGCTGGCTTGCGGACTGGGCAGCGGGATGGCCCTTGAAGCGGCTTTTGAACAGGCAATTTCTTTCACCCGCATCGCCATTATCGAAGCACCCGGGCTCGGTCAGGGCAGTGGTCCGCTGGGCCATCAATTTGTGACCGACTTTCAGGACGATGATCGATGATCGCTGGCGTAGACGAAGCGGGCAGGGGCCCGCTCGCTGGCCCCGTCGTAGCCGCAGCGGTAATCCTGCCCGATAATCACGGCATCATCGGACTCGACGATAGCAAGAAACTGACCGCCAAAAACCGGGCGCGGCTTGAGCAGGAAATCATCGATTGTGCCCGCTTTTCGGTAGCCCAATGTTCCGAGATCGAGATTGACGAGATCAACATATTGCAGGCGACCATGCTAGCGATGACCCGAGCTGTGGAAGGTCTGAACGCAGTGCCCGATCATGTGCTAGTCGATGGCAACCGCCTGCCCGAATGGAGCTATTCAGCCGAAGCTGTAATCGGCGGGGACGCCATCCATCCCTGTATTTCTGCGGCCTCGATCCTTGCGAAAGAATTCCGCGACCATCTGATGATCGCAGCGGCCGAGCAATTTCCGCAATATGGCTGGGAGCGCAACAAGGGCTATGGCACAGCGGAGCATCTGGCTGCGCTCAGGCAATATGGACCGACGCCTTTGCACCGGCGCAGCTTCGCGCCAGTGTCCCAGATGGAGTTGCTCTAGGCTTCTGCTTCAGCCGGTTTTGGCGCAATTTTTCGGTTGGCCAGAATCCATTCGCCGTTGTCGCTCTTGATATATTTGGGCTGGCGGGTGACGTTCCAGACCAGACCCATTTTCTCCAGCAGCAATAAGACATAGCCAGCAATGTCGATTTCCCACCATGCCATGCCCTGAAAGCTGGCGCGGGGGTGTTTGTGATGATTGTTGTGCCAGCCTTCGCCGAATGTGAGCAGGGAGAAGAGAAAACTGTTCTTGGCGGTGCCTACGCCCTTGGTGTGGCGCTGCGACCCGACAACATGGGCGTAGCTGGAAATCCCCAGGGTGATCTGCAATACGACGAATGTCCGGAAATAGCCGCCGATCAGGATCGTGCTGATGACATGATCCCAGCCACCAAAGGCAAGGCCCCAGATGCCGGGGAAGATGATCAGCGAGAAGATCAGCCAGTACCAGCGGGTTTTGTGAAGCCAGAGCACCACAGGATTGTCGGCAAGGCCTTTGCCATAGATGCTCATGTCGGTGACGCAATCGTCCATGAACCAGCCGAAGTGCGAATGGAACATGCCTTTAAGCTTGCTGGTCTTGCGTCCCCGGCCATCAAGCCATGGACTATGGACGTCGCCGACTTCGTCGCTATGCGCGTGATGACGCCGGTGATCGGCCGCCCAGCGGAGCACCGACGACTGGATCGACATCTGCGCCATCCCACCCAATATATATTGCATCGGCACCGACGTATCGAAGGCTTTGTGCGAATAATAGCGGTGAAAGCCGAGCACGATTCCGAGCATCAATATGATATAACCAGCGATGAAAGCCGACCATTCGACCCAGCCTGTGTCATAAGTCAGCATCCACCAGACTGCGGCGACCGATCCGAAAATTTTTGATCCGAACACAATTGCATATTCCCAGCGTTTCTCGCGCGCTGCTTCTCCGCCGACAATCACGCCAGGATGGGGGCGGGGTTCATCGCTCTGTTGGGCGATGCCATATTCATGCTGATATTCATCTCGGAAATTGCGCGTCATCTGTTTCCTGACCCCTCGGACATATGCGTTTTGAAGCATATCTGTTGATCAAACTTATAGCTTGAACGCCAGTTATTGTGAACCAGATTTGAAATTGGACGATATAACCCGCCAGATCAAAATAAATATTCGTCAGCGAGTCTTTTCCGTCACACCACTAGGGATTGAGTCTGGCCTTGTGGCCCTGACTCCATATCTGGTTACGGACTCGTTTCGTTCTCCCGTCAAGTTTTCCGTTAACCATTAAGATACGCCTTTAACCTATATTAACGGCCTTGACCGCCGGCTGTTTCGGACTCACCGTTAACCCCGTTGGAAAAAGGGATTGAGTTACATGGGGATTATCGAGCGTATTCACGCACCCAAAACACGCACCGCGAAAAAGCCTGTTGTAAAGGCTGATGCGTTGCCATTGGGGCAAATATTGAAGATGGATTGTGTCGCAGCAATGGCATCGCTACCCGATGCGTCGGTCGATATGGTCTTCGCCGACCCGCCTTATAATCTCCAGCTCGGTGGTGATCTTTACCGTCCGGAGGGCGGGCAGGTCGACGCGGTCGATGACGCCTGGGACCATTTCGACAGCTTCGCTGCCTATGATGCCTTCACCAGGGCGTGGCTGGCTGAAGCACGCCGTATTCTCAAGCCCGACGGGTCTCTCTGGGTCATCGGCAGCTATCACAATATTTTCCGGGTTGGCGCTTCGCTTCAGGATCTAGGCTACTGGATTCTCAACGACATCATCTGGCGCAAGGCCAATCCGATGCCCAATTTCAAGGGAACCCGCTTCACCAATGCGCATGAAACCCTGATCTGGGCCTCGAAATCGGAAAAATCGAAATATACGTTCAACTATCGCGCGATGAAGAATCTCAACGACGAATTGCAGATGCGCAGCGACTGGGTGATGCCGATTTGCGGCGGTCAGGAACGTTTGAAACGCAATGGTACCAAGGCGCATCCGACCCAGAAGCCGGAAGCACTGCTTTATCGCATCATGCTGGCGACGACCAATCCCGGGGATGTTGTGCTCGATCCGTTTTTCGGTACCGGCACCACCGGAGCGGTTGCAAAGCGACTGGGCCGCGAATGGATCGGTTGCGAGAAAGAGGATGCCTATTGCGAAGTCGCCGAACAGCGCATCGCCGAAGCTTTGCCGCTCGACGAAAGCTCGCTCAAGACCATGCAGTCGCCGAAATCCAAACCGCGGGTTGCCTTTGGCACGCTGGTAGAAACCGGTTATCTGAAGCCCGGCGACGAATTGTGCAGCAAGAACCGCAAGTTCAAGGTCAAAGTCCGGGCCGACGGCTCGATCATCTGGGACGGTCAGGAAGGCTCGATCCACAAGATCGGCGCGACCGTACAGGATGCGCCAAGCTGCAATGGCTGGACCTATTGGTATTATGATGACGGCAAGACGCTGAAGCCGATCGACAATCTGCGCCAGACCTATCTGCTGGCCACCGAACCCTGATATGGGCTCGCCAATGGAAGAGTTGGAAGCATGTGGAACGGGTGCCAGACTCTATCTGAAGCCGGTTGGGCTGGTTGATAGTCCTCAATGGCATGAAGATAAAAATCAACGTTTAAACAATAGCTTGATTTGGTTTTCTCAGATTGAATATTTAGTTGTCGAGGCCGGAAAACCAAATCTCAGAGGCCTGGTGAATATCACCCAATGGCCGGAATGGTCGAAAGCCCTTCCAGAGCCATTGGCGATACGGGCTGCGGCGTCATTTGCCAATCTCACCCGGCATCATGAACCGCTGCAATGTGGCGAGCGGATCATCCGGTTCGACCAGCCGCACGTCATGGGCATTCTCAATATTACGCCCGACAGTTTTTCCGACGGCGGCAAACACACGGATGACCCCGACAAGGCGGCCGAGGCCGGACTGGCTATGGCCGCATCCGGTGCGTCGATCCTTGATATAGGTGGAGAAAGCACTCGGCCTGGTGCGGCCGAGGTCTGGGAAGGTGACGAAATCAACCGCGTAGTACCGGTGATCGAACGGCTCGCCCATTGCGGCGCAGTGATCTCGATCGACACCCGCAAGGCAGCAGT
>NZ_JBALUT010000030.1:0-32485 GCF_036963705.1 Parasphingorhabdus sp.
GCTTGACCTTGGCACCCCGCTCATATTCCAGCGTCTTCATCGCCATCGACCAGCCATTGCCTTCGCCGCCGAACAGGCAGTCGCCGGAAATCCGGGCATCGGTGAAGAAGGTCTGGACGAAGCCATATTCGCCCGTCAGTTTCTTGATACGGCTGGTCGTGATGCCGTCGATCTTCATCGGGTTGAGGAAAAAGCTCAGCCCGGCATATTTATTGGGCGCATCGAAATCCGTGCGCGCGAGCAGGATCATATATTTCGCACGGTCGCCGAGCGAGGTCCAGATTTTCGAACCGTTGAGGACATAGTCGTCGCCGTCCTTGACTGCTTTCAACTGCGCATTGCCGAGATCCGATCCGTTTTCCGGTTCGGAAAAGCCCTGGCACCAGATATCCTCTGCGCTCAGCATCGGCTTGATGAACTTCTGCTTCTGCTCCTCGGTGCCGAGATCGAGAATCAGCGGCCCGGCCCAGCCATTGCCGATCGCGTTGAGCATGATCGGCGCGTCATGCTTTTTCATCGCCCGGGTCGCGACCCGCTGAAATTCGCTGTGCATTCCGCCGCCGCCATATTCCTTGGGCCAGCTCGCGCCGAGATATCCCGCTTCATAAACCTTGCGCTGCCAGTCCTGAAGAAAATCAAACTGCTGGTCGGTTGACACTTCCATGAAGGTCAGCGGCAGCATGAAGCCGGGATCGCGCACCGTATTTTCGCGGAACCACGCATCGGCCGCTTCGCCAAATTCCTGTACTTCCGCTGCGCTGGGTTTGTCGGCCATGTTGTCGCTCCTAAACGTCTTTAATCAATAAGGTCGGTGGCAGGGCCGGTGGCGCTGCGATATTGCGGGAATCATTAGCAGGTTAATTGAACGATTAAATCCGATAATGCAATGGTGCCCGAACATCGCAAGGCCGATATCGCCAAGCCCGCATCTGACCGGAGCCCAATCAGCCTATCGATCCGGCTGATGACAATCGCTTCGACGCTACGGAAACTATATCGGCCCATCTTGTTTTCATGGAACCCGGCAATTTTTGGCCGCTATGCGGCAATTTCTTGCCTGCTGCGTCGTCCCAACAATCCATATAGAACTGAATAATCCGTCAAAACTTCTGCAAACCCTCTCTCCAGCCAGTTTTTGCAAAACTGGCACAGGTTTTGCGACGTTGTGCTGAAGATCGCCAGATATGGTGCGTGCCATCGGGCCTGCTTGCCCGGAAAACGAGATCGCGACAGGCCTGTCGGGTCAACAGAAAGGAACCGAAAACCATGAGAGAAACCGTTGCTGCCTGGGAAATCGATACGCTTCTTGACGGTCTGGATGACAATGTCGAAATATTGTCACTCGACTGTTTCGACACCTTGATCTGGCGCAACGTCAACCGGCCAACGGACGTGTTCCATGATCTGGACATCCCCGGTTGTACCATGGAATTGCGGGTTCTGGCCGAACAGCGCGCGCGCAAGGCGCTGATTCTCAATAGCAAGAAAGACGATGTCACGATCGAGGAAATTTACGCAAATATGTTCCGCGAAGCCGACGAAGCCCGGATCGCCCAAGGTGTCGAGGAAGAGCTTCTGGCCGAAGCACGCCACTGTTTTGCATTCCGGCCGGTTTGCGATTTGATCGACCGCGCCAAAGAACGTGGTCTCAAAGTCATCATCGTCTCCGACACCTATTTGCCCGAACCATTGTTGCGCCGGTTGATCACCGACGCTGCCGGACCGGAAATTGCCGGCAAAATCGACCGGATTTTCTGTTCCTGCGAATATGGCATGGGCAAAGCGGGCGGTCTGTTCAAACCTGTGCTCGCCGACCTCGGCATCTCTCCCGCAAAGATCATCCATCTCGGCGATAATATCGAAGCCGATTATAAGGCCCCGCTAAAGCTCGGTATCAACGGCGTGCATTTCGAACAATTTGATGACGAGACATCGGAGCGTTTGCGGCTGGAAGCCGTCGCCGCGACGATCATCGAGAAAGAAATCCGCAAACAGGCCCCCGCCATGCAGCCGCATCGCGCGCAAATTTCGTTGCGCCAAAAGGATGACGCAACATTTCAGTTCGGCCATGATGTTCTGGGACCGGTCCTGCACGGCTTCTCCCACTGGATAGCCGAAGAGTCAGACCGGATCGAGACAAGGATCGGCAAGAAGCCCAAATTGCTATTTTTGCTGCGTGACGGCTATCTTCCGGCCGAGGCGTTTAAAATTGCCTATCCGGAATATGCTGACCAGATCAGCATGATCGAACTCAGTCGCTTCACCGCCAATGCCGCCAGCTTCACCGATCGTGAAGCGATCCAGAAATTCCTGACCGCCGAAGCAACCAACAACAAAAAGGACGCCTATTCCAGCCAGAGGCAAGCAGCCTATTGCCGCCAGATGCTGTTCCTGAAACCCGAGATAGCCAAGCTTTCTGCGATCAAGACGCCCGAAGCATTCATCCACGAGATTCTCAAACAGAAGAACGTCACGAAAATCGTCGCGCGAGCCAAGACATTCCGCGCGGGATTGGTCGCTCATCTCCTCGCAAATGGCGTCGAGCAGGGTGATTCCGTCGTCTTCGTTGATTTGGGCTATAACGGGTCGGTCCAGAATGTGATCGAACCGGTGCTCAACGCCGAAATGGGTCTGGAAATTTCCGGACGTTACCTGTTGCTTCGTGAGCTGATGATCACCGACCTCGACAAAAAGGGGCTGATGGATGTCCGTCACTATGACAATAGCGCGCTCAACGCGCTGTGTGAATCGATCGCGGTCCTGGAGCAGCTTTGCACCCAGTCCAACGGTTCGGTGCTTGGCTATAGCGCAACCGGCGAACCCAAGCGGGACACGGCCGACATCAAGGGCGAACAAAGCGAGGAACGGGACAAGGCGCAGGCGGCATGCCTAGCCTATATCGAACAGATCGGCTGCGGATGGGCGACCACCCCGCGCTCTTGGGACAGTGATTGCGCCCGCCAGATGACCGCTGCTTCGCTGTCACGCCTGCTATTTCTGCCGGTCGAGCGGGAAGTCGGGATCTTCGAGAATTTCAATCATGACGTCAATCTGGGTACCAAGGACACGCTCAAATTTATCGATCCTGAATCGGCCGAACAAGGGATCAGACGCCGCGGACTATTCTATACCAAGAATATCAGCCGCATCTATCTGCCGGGAGAATTGAAACAGCGCGGCATGGAAGCGCTGCTGCCGCTGTTCACCGGCAACCGTTTCGGGCTTGACCTGCGGCAAAGCGATTTCCAGAGCGGGGGCATTAAAATTCCGGTCATGCTCGCTGACAATCAGGAGAATATGCAGGTAGAAATCGATGCCTACCCGACCGGCGACGGCTATTATCAAGCCCTGATTCCGGCCGGTACCGGACAATTTAACATCGCGATCATGCTCGGCCAGATTTGCGACTGGCTGCAGGTCGAAGAAGTCAATTTTCAGGAAATCGACAATTTTATGGCCAAGAAAATCGACGATGATTCGATTGCTGCTCACCCCATTTTCGAAGCGATGACCGAAAACGCCCCTGGCCTTTATCGTTGTTCGCGGCAGGACGCCTTCATGTTCATCCCGCCGCCGGCCATCGTCACAGGCGAATCACTGATGCTCAACTTCGTGTTTCGACCCACGGTGCTCAGCAGTTCCGTGCCCGACAATATCCAGCAGGTAGCCTAGAGATGAACCTTTTGATCCACTCAATGTCCGAATTTTCCGAAATCATATTGAATGCGATGGACCTCGCCGATGTTTCGCGGATAGCTGAAATCGGAGCCGAATATGGCGGAATGACCACTATCCTTGCCGACTATGCATCAGCCAATGAAGGCCATCTGTTCAGCATCGATCCCAATCCCAAACCGGAATTTATGGACTGGGTAAATGCTCATAAAAGCGTTACCCATATCGCGAAGCCGAGCCTGGCCGCCTTTTCAGAACTGAAGGATATTGATCTCTGGACGGTAGACGGCGACCATAATTGGTTCACGGTCTATCACGAACTCAAAGCAATAGAGGCTGCCTGCGAGCGAGACAAAAAGCCATTATTCGCGATAATGCACGATGTCTGCTGGCCAGCCGGGCACCGCGATATGTATTATGCTCCCGACGCCATTCCCCAGGAATATCGCCACGACTATTGCATGGATGGCGGTGCCAAGCCGGGACAGTCCGGATTGCTCAGGGAACAGGGAATGCGCGGCATGGGCCATTTTGGCTGGGCCCTCCACGAAGGGGGAGAACGCAATGGCGTAAAATGCGCGGTTGTAGATTTTATCAACGAAGCCGAGGCAGGCGGACAGCAATTGGCTTATGCCGAAATTCCGGCGGTTTTCGGGCTGGGCATTTTGTTCGACACCAATGCGCCCTGGGCCGGGCCATTGAGCGACCTTCTGATCCCCTTCCATGACAATCCGCTTCTTGCCAAACTCGAGCAGAACCGTCTCGCCAATTATCTGACGGTGCTCGACTGGCAGGACGGCGTAATCAATCGGCCATAGATCAGGCGTAGCTCCCAAAGCGGGCATTTCCATCACCATCAAGCTCTGCTAGATTCGCGGATATAGCAGCAACCTGCCTGATCAACGGAGACGTCCATGAATATAGTCAAGACCGTCGGCGGTATTTTCCTGTTGGTCGGCCTGGCGATGCTCGCCGCCTCCAGCTATCTATATGTTGACCAAAGTGACTTTATCGCCGGTGCCAAAGAGGCCGACGGGCAGGTTATCGATCTCGTGCGCAAGCGACAGGATGATGACGGTAGCACCAGCTATACCTATTCCGCAGTCATACGGTTTACCGATGACCGTGCGGTGTCACATGAATTTGTCGATCGCATCAGCTCCAGTCCGCCGCGCTACTCAAAGGGACAGGATGTCCATCTTCTCTATGCACCGGACAATCCGGCCGATGCCATTGTCGACGATTTCTGGGGACGCTGGGCGGTTGTGGTGATTCTCGGCGGCATGGGCGGGATATTTTCTCTGGTCGGCGGAGCCTTGTTTTACCGTGAGATTTACAAGGGCCGGACCAGAATTTGGCTGCGGGAAAACGGAACCGCTTTCTCCGTTGATTTCCTCGAAGTCGAACGAGATCGCAGTCAAAGCGTGAATGGCCGCAATCCTTATCGCATCGTCGCCCAGGGCAAGAATCCGTTCACCGGCAAACTGGAGCAATATCTGAGCGAGTCTATCTGGGTAGATCCGACCGAATATATGTCCGGCAGAAAATTGCGCGTGCTAGTCGACCCAAACAAGCCGTCGCGGCATATGCTTGATATCGACTGGTTGGCTGATTTGATTTAGCGGCGCTTGGCGGCCTTCCGACTTCAGCCCTTTGCCGAGTCAGAAGGCATAACCAAGCTGATCTGCATCAAGGCCGCGAAATCATTCCGCCATCAAGCACCAGCGCCTGCCCGATCATCCAGGACGATGCACGCGAGCAAAGAAATAATGCTGTGCCAGCGATGTCTTCCGGTGCGCCCATCCGGCCGCGCGGGATCTGCGAGATCGCCATTTTGGTCATGCCGTCATTTTCGACAATCTGCTTGGTCATATTGCTCGGGAAGAAGCCCGGAGCGATCGCGTTGACGTTGATATTATATTGGGCGAGATCGGTGGCCAGATGTTCCGTCAGGTTGATCACACCGGATTTGCTCGCGGTATAGGCATAGGTAGGCATGCCCGAATTGCGGATGCCGTTGATTGACGCGATATTGATCACGCGAGCAGGATCATCCGAAGTTCCGGAGGCTTTCAGCAGCGGCAGGAATTTCTGGGTGGCAAAGAAGATGGACTTGATGTTGATGTCCATCACCTTGTCCCAGCCCTTTTCCGGGAAATCCTCGATCGACGCGCTCCAGTTCGCGCCGGCATTGTTGATCAATATATCGATCTTTTCTTCGCGTTCGCTGATCGCCGCGACCAGAGCTTCGATGCCTTCGACATTGGACAGATCGGCCGGGATAGCGATACACTCGCCCAGTTCGGAAAGCTCCGCGGCTTTGGCCATCAGTCGCTCTTCCTTGCGTGCCGTGATGTAGACCTTGGCGCCATTTTCGATCAACCCGCGCGCCATCATGGCGCCGATACCACTGGATCCGCCGGTCACCACGGCAACTTTACCACTAACATCAAATAAGCTCTTCATCGACACGCTGGTTCTCCTGCATTTATGTAAGCCGGCACTCCTTTCACATCACTTCGCGAAAGTCCACGCGCGATCCTGTTGTGAATGATGCGAGGGATTAGAAAAGTAGCGTCAGCCAATAGAATAAGGCGCCGACCGCTGCGCTCGCCGGGATAGTTATGAACCATGCCATGACGACCCGGCTGGCTACGCTCCAGCGCACGGCCGAGGCTCGCCGCGCCGCTCCGACGCCGACTACGCTGCCGGTGATGGCATGGGTTGTCGACACCGGAATCCCCATCGCCGAAGCCCCGAAGACGACAACCGAGCCCGCTGTCGACGCGCAAAATCCATTGTGGTGATTGAGCTTGGTCAGCTTGGTGCCCATGGTCTTGATGATCCGCCAGCCACCCGAAAGCGTGCCGAGGGATATAGCCAGATAGCAGCTGATAACCACCCAGTTGGGAACCGAAAATTCGCCACCCAGATAGCCGGTCGAATATAGTAGAACCGCGATTATCCCCATGGTTTTTTGCGCGTCATTCGCTCCATGGCTGATCGAATAGGCCGCCGAGGACATCAGGTGAAAGACCTTGAACACACCTTCTGCCTTGCGCGGTTGCACCGGCTTGAACAGCCACGAGGTCACCAGCATCAGCCCCATGGCAATCATGAAACCGATCATCGGGGACAGAAAGATTGCGACCAGTGTCTTGGTGGTGCCGGACGATTCCACGGCGCCGAACCCGGCATGGGCGATGCCTGCGCCGAGCAGTCCGCCGATCAGGGCGTGGCTGGATGAAGAGGGAATGCCCTTGAGCCAGGTCAGCACATTCCAGAACATCGCACCAACCAGCGCCCCGAACACGACCGCAGGCGTCACCACGTCCTTGTCGATAATACCTTTGCCAACCGTCTCTGCGACATGCAGTCCGACCAGCCAGTAAGCCGCAAAATTGCCGCATGCGGCGAAGACCACCGCCGCGACCGGCGACAATAGACGGGTCGAAACCACGGTCGCGATAGAATTGGCCGCGTCGTGCAGGCCGTTGAGAAAATCAAAGGCAAGCGCCAGCGCGATAAGCGCGAAAAGGATCGGAAAAGCGATGCTGTTATCCATGGTCCCGCGCCGTTTCAGGCGTGATCTATCACGAGACCGTCAATCTCGTTCGCGACATCTTCAAATCTGTCTACGACGCGCTCCATATGCTGGTAGAGTTCGCGCCAGATAATGAAACGCAGCGTGTCGGTTGCCCCGTGGTCCTGAAACAGTTTTTTCAGTCCTGCTGCATGGATTTCATCCGCATGGCCTTCCATCCGGACCAGCCGTTCGGTCAGCTCGTGCAGGCGCTCGCCATTGCCCGCGACATCGCGAAGCAACGGCATCGCCTCAGCGGTCAACCGCGCTGCATCGACAATGATCGCAGCCATATCGATCATTTCCTGATCGAATTCCTTGATGTCATAGAGTTCGATGGCACCGGCGGTTTTCTGCATTTCGTCGATCGCATCATCCATCGAAGCGATAAGACTGGAAATCGCGCTGCGATCAAAAGGCGTCAGAAACGTCCGGCGCACTGTATTCAGGACTTCCCGGGTGATTTCATCGGCATCATGCTCGCGTTCGATAATTTCGCGAATATGGTCTGCCATTCCTTTACCGCCCTGAAGCAGTCGCGCCAGCGCATCGGCGCCCGCTACCAAGGTTGCGGCGTGCCGTTCAAACAGTTCGAAGAAATTTCCCTGCTCGGGAAGCAGGCGTTGGAACCAGGCAAACATAGTATTGACCCCTGTCTTTTGTGCGACCGTCTCGATGATATTGGTGGACCGGGTGGCGGCCCAGAAATCTGCCGCGCCAAAGGACCGGATCAAAGCGCTCAGATCTTCTTCGTCCACCGCAGCCGCGGCATCCTCTAGCGAGAACCAGCGGCGTTCGCGCTGATGCTGCTCGTCCCAGGTTGGCAGCTCCTCGGTCACGGCGAAAGGGAAGACGCTGACGTCGATCCAGACCGACGCGCCGTTGCGCTTTTTCTTGCGATAGCGATAGCTGCCCAGCGGCGTCGGACAGGTTGCGCCCAATATGCCCGCTTCCTCTTCCGCTTCCTGGGCGGCAGCACTGTGGGGCAGCTGGCCTGAACCGATATTGCCCTTTGGAATGATCCAGCGTTTGGTTTCCCGGGACGTGATCAACATGATCCGGGCGGGCGCGTCCAGCCCAGTTTCATCCGCTTTATAGGGAAGCGCAGCGATCTGCCGTATCGACATTGCAAACTCTCCCCCCAAAATAGAAACGCTGCCCTTTCGGGCTCTGCGATATCAGCAAAAGGCCTAGTCGAGGGTGTCAATTTGTGCAAGCTGCACTGCCAAGGTCACAAAAAAAGGGCCCCGGAACCAGTCCGGAGCCCTTTTTACATAAGTTATCGGGTTGAGCTTAGCCGACCACGATCATCGCCAAAGAGCGGGCGATCAGAGCCGGGGTTTCGATCCCGTCAATCTCGACGGTGACATCATAAGTCATCAACCAGCGGCCGGGCTGTTTTTCAACAGCATCGACCAGCACATGGCGAGCGCGGACTTTGGATCCGGAGCGTACCGGGTTGAGAAAGCGGACCTTGTCGAAACCATAGTTGATGCCCATCACCGTGCCTTCGAGACCCAATGTGCAGCCGTAAGACATGGCAGGCAGCAACGAGAGAGTCAGCAGACCGTGCGCGATGGTTCCGCCAAATGGCGTTGCCTTGGCTTTTTCTTCGTCGATATGGATGAACTGGTGATCCTCGGTGCAATCAGCAAATTTGTTGATCCGGTCCTGGCTGGCTTCAAACCATTCCGACACGCCCACTTCTTTGCCTTTCCAGGCTTCCAGTTCGCTTGCTTTGATCGTTGGCATAATATTTCTCCTGTTCGCGGGTCTTTTAGCCCTTCATGACTTCCTGCATCCGGCGGAAGAATTTGCCGCCCTGTCCACCGCCATTGGCATATTCCTGCATGCCGGTTTCGTCCAGAATCTGGTCGATGTTGGCAGCGATCGATTCGGCGCTACGATCTTCAACCGGCAACCAGATGCCTTCTGTTTCGAAAATTTTCGCAGCAGCATAACCGCCGGCACCGGCCGTCAAAATGGTCTTCGATGGCGCGCCATCGCTGCACAGATAAA
The DNA here is from genome assembly GCF_036963705.1 of Parasphingorhabdus sp. Classification (GTDB taxonomy): domain Bacteria; phylum Pseudomonadota; class Alphaproteobacteria; order Sphingomonadales; family Sphingomonadaceae; genus Parasphingorhabdus. The sequence goes on from NZ_JBALUT010000030.1 coordinate 9,278, forward strand.
CAACGGCAGGGGTCACTGCTTCAGGGACCAGAGCCGCCAACGCTGCTTCCGGCATGATATCTTCGGTCATGCGGGTCGCTGCCACAGGGGAAATACAGTTGGTGTGAATGCCCTTGCCGGCGCCTTCCTGGTGCAGACTGTTCATCATGCCGACCAGAGCCAGTTTTGCAGCACCATAATTGACCTGACCAAAATTGCCGTAGAGACCCGTCGACGATGTGGTCATCACGATCCGGCCATATTGGCGTTCGCGCATATGATCCCAGACCGCCTTGGTGCAATTGGCACTGCCGGTGAGATGGACGTCCATGACAAACTGGAAATCTTCCATCGACATTTTGTGGAAGCTTTTGTCGCGCAAAACGCCGGCATTGTTGACGAGAATGTCGACATGACCCCATTTGGCGATCGCATCGGCGACCATTTTTTCAACCGCGGGCATGTCGGTGACACTGCAACCGGCTGCCATGGCAACGCCGCCTTCTGCTTCAATTTCGGCAACAACTTGCTCGGCTACGGTAGCGGATCCACCGGTACCATCACGAGCGCCGCCGAAATCGTTGACGACGACTTTCACGCCGCGTCGCGCCAATTCCTTGGCATGTTCCCGGCCCAGACCGGCGCCTGCACCAGTGACGATGGCGACGCGGTCGTTAAATTCTACTTTGCTCATGGCGAGTCCCTTTTGTTAATCGAATGATTAACCGAAGCGATGCTCAATCAGGCCCGATGAGTCAAGCGTCAAGGGCGCTATTTTCCAGTCGTTTTCGCTCTGGTCCTGCCTGCCGTAGCGGCAGAAGCGGAAACCCGTTTCTTCGGTTTTTTCGGCTGCTTGGCCTTCTTTGCCTTGGTCTTTTGCGCGGCCGCCGCCTTTTCCTTGGTCGCTGCCGTGGTCAGATCGGCAAAGCTCTGCAATATGCAGTCGGCATAAAATTCCGGATCGGGCATGATGTTGCGATCCGCCAAAAAGGTCAGGATGACGTTGCCATTATAGCTGGTCACCACGTGGAACAGGCCCTGCCCCTCGGCCAATATTCCCATACCGAAGGATTTTACCAGTTCGGCACCGGCGAAATACATTGGCACCATCGGACCCGGGACATTGGTCACAACCGTGTTCACCGCCGGATTGAGCCGGTCGACGATCCCGGCGCGGACCATCATCTTGGTCCCAGCAGCGGTCAGTCCGGCCGGCATCGCTCCGGACAATTCCATCAGCGTCTTTGCTCCCATCGCCTGGGTCATTGCCTTCGAACGACGGGTTTCCTCCATGATGAATTTCATCCGGGCACCGGCGTCGGCGAGATGGGTGCCGACTCCGACCTGCATCATCGTAACCTGATTGCCGGCGGAATCCTTGTCGTCATCCGTCCGGACCGATACCGGCGCGCCGATCTTCAAGGTTTTTTCGGGAAGGTCCTTTTTGGCTTTCAAATAAGTGCGCATTGATCCGCTTACCACCGCGATCATCACGTCGTTCACCGTCGCGCCGGGAAATGCCTCGCGGATGCTCTTGATGTCGGACAGGGCAAATTCGCGGCCGTCGAACACCCGGTGCGGACTGAGCTTTTTGTTGAAACGAGTCTTCGGAATACTGCCCTTGGCATCATCCCGCTGACGAAACTCGCGCTGCACATCGAGCAGCCGTTTCGGCATCGGCAAGAGTTTCTGCAAATTCTTCAATCCACGTACCGGATTGGCGATATTGTTAAACTGGGCCTTGGCGAGCAACGCCATCGGATTGGGATCTTTTTCCGGTTCGAATTGCATGTCGAATGTGCGCGGCTTCATCTTGGCGTCGAGATCGTGGAGTGCGAGCGTCATTTGGAGACCGGATTGCCCGTCGATTGCGGCATGATGCATCTTGTGCAACATGGCGAAGCTGCCCTTTGGCACGCCCTCGACATTATCGAGTCCTTCGATGACCGTATATTCCCACAATGGTTTGTTCATATCCATCGGCCGGGCATAAATACGCGCCGCCTGGATGCACAATTGCCGCCAGTCGCCGGGCTTCGGCAAGGCGATATGACGGACGTGAAACTCGAGATCGAAATTCGCGTCGTCGACCCAATAAGGGTGATCGAGATCCAGCGGAACCCGCACCAGTTTCTGCCTGAAAATCCGGGCACCGTCGAGACGCCCTTCGATATAGCGCAATATGTCTTTGAAACCGACCATGCCGCCGGGTGCGGTCGAGGGGTCATAAATCAGCAATTGCCCGATATGCATCGGCGTATTCGGTGTCTCCGTATAAGCAAACATCGCATCCAGTGCGCTTAACTGTTTCATGGCCATTCCTTCGTGCTGTTCTGCAAAACACAGTCTAGTTCAAAATTATCCGATAAGCGAATCAGTTAAGCTTCAAATTTGACAAGCAGAGGCCATCGGTTGCGACGCGACAGGGTTGCGCTGCTGCGAGACCATAACGAAGCACAATTTTGACCTGAGCAGAGCGGTGAACATCGTCCGTAAAAAAACCCCCGGCGTAAGGGACACCGGGGGTTTCAGAGTCTGGTTTGGCCAACGTGCGGCCGCTTATTGGGGTTCTGCGGCTCTTGGATTTTTGCGTTAGTTGCTGATTACCATTGCTGTTTCGAGAGGCTTGCCCGCTTTGACCGCAGCCATGATCGTCACGCTGGCACGCTGGGCCGAGGCATTTGCCTGATCCATGCAGACGCCATGATCTCGCGCATCAACCAGACTTTTTGAATCATAGCTTCCGCAGACCTTGCGGACAGCGCCTTTCAGACGACCCTGCAGGGTTGACCGACCATCTTCGCTGTTCAGATCAAGATCGACATAGCTGACGACCGCGGTGCGCTCGATCCGGTTCTGGGCAATTGCGCTGGCAGAAAATCCGGCGGCGGTCACCGCAATTGCAGCGGCGGCACAAAGTGTTTTGCTAAATATAGAGTTCGACATTTTTTCTCTCCTCAAAATTGGTTCGGAGCGATGCCGGAAATTGGGGGGTACCGGCATTGCCCGCTAGGGGTGAGTACGGGAGCGAAATATCCGTCGGGCCGGGGAAGGGCATTCTGGAGAGACGTAGGGTCATGCTCCCGCCTCACCATCTTGGATAGGGGAACGATCTGCAGCGATCATCCGAACTTCGATAAACCACAATATGGATCGGCCAACGGCGAACGGCTTCGACCAACGGCAATCGCTGATCGACAAACCTAACAACATGTAACTTATGTTACTATTCAGACAGTTACGGATGGCACCGAATCATGCCGTATTAGGGCACTAAATCAGTCCGGAGAGCGGACTCGAAGGGTCGGCGTACATCCGGCGGCCCATCCGGCCGGACAGATAAGCCTCACGGCCTGCCTCGACCGCCAGCTTCATCGCCCGCGCCATCCGCACCGGTTCCTTGGCTTCGGCAATCGCGGTGTTCATCAGCACACCGTCACAGCCCAGCTCCATCGCAACTGCGGCGTCGCTCGCGGTCCCGACACCGGCATCGACCAGCACCGGCACATTGGCGCCTTCGACGATCAGCCGGATGGTCACCCGGTTCTGGATACCGAGACCGGAACCGATCGGCGCACCGAGCGGCATGATCGCCACCGCGCCTGCGTCCTCGAGCTGCTTCGCTCCGATCGGATCATCGACGCAATAGACCATCGGCTTGAAGCCTTCCTTGGCCAGCACTTCGGTCGCCTCGAGCGTCTCGCGCATATTGGGATAGAGAGTCTTCGCCTCGCCGAGCACTTCCAGTTTGACCAGATCCCAGCCGCCAGCCTCGCGCGCCAGTCGCAATGTACGGATCGCGTCTTCGGCATTAAAGCAGCCGGCGGTGTTCGGAAGATAGGTGATTTTCTTCGGATCAATATAGTCCATCAACATCGGCTGGTTGCGATCCATGACGTTGACGCGGCGGACTGCCACCGTGACAATCTCGGCGCCGGACGCTTCGACCGCCGCCGCGTTTTCCGCAAAGTCCTTATATTTGCCGGTACCCACGATCAGCCGGGACTTGAAAGTCCTTCCGGCCACGGTCCAGCTGTCGTCACCGGAGCCACCGCCGACAAAATGCACGATTTCCAGTTCATCGCCCTGTTCCACCAAAACATCGGCCAGAGTCGAGCGGGTCACAATCAGTCGATTACGCTCAACCGCCACCTTGGCAGGATCAAGGTCGAGGGATCGCACGAGATCGGCGATCGACAAACCGGCCGCGAGCCGGTGATCCTCGCCATTCAACCGGATCTGAATTTCAGCCATATCGATAACTTTCATGTCTTTGATCTCGCTTTTCAAATAGGAGCCATATAAAGAGGTCGCTCCAGTCGCAACCAAAAGCCTTGGGGAAGGAACAATATCTTGGCGGCCAAGACCATCTTTGTATTGAACGGACCCAATCTCAACCTGCTTGGCATGCGCGAACCCGAAATTTACGGTTCGGAAACGCTCGACGAGATTGCCGGACAGATTGAAGACCATGCCCAGACGCTTGGGTTCGACGTTGAAATCCGCCAGAGCAACCACGAAGGCCATCTGGTCGACTGGCTGCACGAAGCGGCTGCGGAAGATGCGCACGCGGTAATTCTCAACGCCGCGGCATTGACCCATACATCCCTTGCGCTGTTCGACGCGATCAAGGCGATCAACGTTCCGGTTATCGAAGTGCATATTTCCAATCCTGCGGCACGCGAAGAATATCGCCACAAGAGTTTCATCGCGCCGGTTGCAAAAGGAAGCATTTGCGGCTTTGGTGCTTTGGGCTATCAACTGGCGCTGGACGCTGCGAGCAAATTTTAAATATAATATAGGGACAAAATATGTCTGCAAAAAAAGAAACGGGTGAAGGCATGAACGTAGATATCAAGCTGGTCCGTGATCTCGCCGCCATTCTCGAAAAAGCGGGTCTGACCGAGATTGAAGTCGAAGATGGTGATCGCAAGATCAAGGTCGCACGCGGCGGTGGAACATATATTTCCGCGCCTGTCGCCGCTGCACCTGCTCCCGCAGCAGCAGCCCCGGCAGCAGCAGCGCCAGCCGCTCCGGTCGACGATCACGCCGGCGCCCAAAAATCACCAATGGTTGGTACCGCCTATCTCGCCGCCGAACCCGGCTCTCCCAATTTCATCAGCGTTGGCGACAAGGTTGCCGTCGGCGATACATTGCTGATCGTCGAAGCGATGAAGGTGATGAACCCGATCACCGCAGAATTGTCCGGCACGGTAAAAGCTATCCTGGTCGAAAACGGCCAGCCGATAGAATTTGACCAGCCTCTGGTCATGATTGCTTGAGGCAGACAGCGTGACCATTGAAAAAATCCTGATAGCCAATCGCGGGGAAATTGCTCTGCGGATTCTCCGCGCGGCCAAAGAACTGGGCATCGAGACCGTTGCCGTGCACAGCACCGCAGACGCCGACGCCATGCATGTACGGCTCGCCGATCAGGCGGTCTGCATCGGCCCGCCAGCCGCCGCCGACAGCTATCTGTCGATTCCGGCGATCATCTCGGCGGCCGAAATCAGCGGCGCGGATGCGATCCACCCGGGCTATGGCTTCCTTTCCGAAAACGCGCATTTTGCTGAAGTCGTCGAAGCGCACGGCATCAAATGGATCGGCCCCAAGCCGGAACATATCAAAATCATGGGCGACAAGGTTGCGGCCAAGAAAACCGCAGGCGATCTCGGCATTCCTCTGGTGCCGGGCTCCGATGGCGCGGTCAGCGAAATAGCCGAAGCCAAGCAGGTAGCCGAAAAAGTCGGCTATCCGGTCATCATCAAGGCGGCATCCGGCGGCGGCGGGCGCGGCATGAAGGTGGTCAACAGCGAAGCCGAGCTCGAAACCCAGATGAAGCAGGCCGGAACCGAAGCCAAAGCGGCCTTTGGCGACGCCACTGTCTATATCGAGAAATATCTCGGCGATCCGCGCCACATCGAATTTCAGGTATTCGGCGACGGCCGCGGCAATGCCATCCATCTCGGCGAGCGCGATTGTTCGCTGCAGCGCCGTCACCAGAAAGTGCTCGAAGAAGCGCCTTCACCGGTGATCAGCGCCGAACAGCGCGAGCGGATGGGCAAGGTCTGCGTCGACGCGATGAAAGGCATGCAATATCGCGGCGCCGGAACCATCGAATTTCTCTACGAGAACAACGAATTCTACTTTATCGAGATGAACACCCGTCTGCAGGTCGAGCATCCGGTGACCGAAATGATCACGGGTTTCGATCTGGTGCGCGAACAGATCCGCATCGCCGACGGCCGCGATCTGTCGGTCACGCAGGACGAGCTGGAGTTCAAGGGTCACGCCATCGAATGCCGGATCAATGCTGAAAATCCGAAGACCTGGGCACCGTCACCCGGCAAGGTCACCAGCTATCATGCGCCCGGCGGCATGCACGTCCGCGTCGATAGCGGTCTTTATGCCGGCTATTCGATTCCGCCATATTATGACAGCATGATCGCCAAGCTGATCGTCTATGGCCGCACCCGCGACGGCTGCATGATGCGGCTTGCCCGCGCGCTCGACGAATTTGTCATCGAAGGCGTCCAGACCACGATCCCGCTCCACCAGAAGCTGGTCCACGACGCAGAATTCCAGTCTGGCGAATATACGATCAAATGGCTGGAGGAGTGGTTGGAAAAGGATAATCTGAAAGATTAGGCCTGCAAGAAATTGGATTCACACGAACTTCGTTCAGGTTCACTCCACCTTTCCTGAACATTACAGGCCAGTTCAGGAGTCCGACAGGGTTAATAACCTATCACCTGTTGCACAGATGCGGCAAATGGAGTCGCCAGCAACAGGAGTAAGCCATGCGTATATTTTTCATCACCGGCCTGATGGCGGCCACAATGTTGACGCCTGCAGCCGCTTCCGCTGCCGACATTGGGCCCAAGCTGAATATAGCCGCCAACGCGGTTCCACTGGATTTGACCGGCAACGCCGAATTGCAACGCGACCGTCGCGAAGAGCGACGCGGCAATCGCGGAACCAACCGCAGCGGTAACCGGGGCAACCAGGCAACCACTCGCGGCAGCGGCCAACGTCAGGCGCAACGGTCCGAAAATCGCAACAATCGCGGACAGGCCCGCGTCGCAACGCGCACAGCCAACACCGAGACAAGGCAAAATCGCCGCGCGGATCGCACTGCGAACGCCAGTCGCACTGACCAACGCGGCATCCGGCAAGTCCAGAGCGCTGTACGGCAAAACCCCAATGTTCAGCGAGAGGTCCGGGAAAACCGGCGTGCTGCCGAGCGGAATCGCAACGTCCGGCAAGAACGCCGGGCCGCCAATCAGGCAAGCCAGCGTCGGGATGCCCGGCGCGGTGACAGCAACCGCGATGGCCGGGTAGATCGGCGCTATGATCGCAACCGCGATGGCCAGATTGACCGGCGCTATGACCGCAACAATAACAATCGCGTCGACCGGCGAGTAGACCGAAATCGCGACGGGAAGATCGACCGGCGCTATCGCGACAACCGCCAAGCCGCGCGCAGCAGCCGCAACTGGAACCGCAGCTGGCGTCAGAACCAGCGCTATGACTGGCAGCGCTATCGCCAGGCCAATCGTAACAATTACCGACTGGGCCGCTATTATTCACCCTATCGGTCGCACAGCTACAACCGCTGGAGCATCGGAGTCTATCTGGGATCGGCCTTTTACGGATCGCGCTACTGGATCAACGACCCCTGGCGCTACCGTCTGCCGGCCGCCTATAGCGGCACCCGCTGGATCCGTTATTATGATGACGTCCTGCTGGTCGATACCTACACCGGTGAAGTCATCGACGTGATCTACAACTTCTTCTGGTAACCCGGTACCAACCGATTGAATGACCCGCTGTCATAAATGGCAGCGGGTTTTTCATGACCAGTCGACCGGGATCATTGCCACGGGATATGCCGCGGATCAGTTCCGATAGAGGATTTCGAAATTGCCCCAATATTCGCCGTCAAAATAGAGCGGCACAAAGACTTGCTTGCCCGCGGCTGATTGGCCGTCGGCGGTTTTCACGAATCTGTAGACAGACACACTATAGGGCCGGTCTTTCTCGGCGATGGCGCGTTTGGTCAAATCATCCAGAAGCTTGCGCCGGTTGCGGCAATATTTGTCATCATGCGCCGGATCGCCGATCGGTTCGAGCGACCGCTCGCTGACATGGGTCGGCAGATAGCCGTCGATATTGGAAGTTACGCAAGTGATTACCGAATCCATTTTCCCGTATTTGTTCAGCAACGGTTGGACATTGGCGTCTGCAAATGTGGTGAACTTGTTGTCGTAGCGCGGAGGATTGGAACCGGATATCTCGCTATATTGCCGGTCAAACAGCTCTTCCTTGGTCAGCTCGCCACTAGCCAAAGCCGTTTCGACAATCTCGACCAGTTCGTCCCTGCCGGTGATCGCCAGATCGACAAATTTCCGGTCCTCTGTCGCAAAGCCGCTCTGGACCAGTTGAGAGAACATGACCTTGGAGGTTGTTTCAAGGTCACCCACTTTGTTTTTCGCCGCTTCGAGCGCGACGTTATTCTTGTCGGCACTCTCCGAAAAATGGTCCAGAACTTCTTGCACCTGCTGCACCCTGTTATGGATAAGACCGGTATTCTTGGCAATATCGCTATTCTGCTCGTCGACCTGGGAAACCAGATCAGAAATCCGGTTGACCGTGTCATCGATTTTTTGAAAATTTCGCTGGGCGTCGTTGCCCTTGGCGACGCCTTTTTCGATTTTTTCGACCAGGTTTTCGGCTGCGACGCCGAGCGAGTTTACCGTAGCCGATATTTCATCAGTGGCCTCGCGCGTATTGAAAGCCAGTTGTTTGACTTCGGCAGCCACGACCGCAAATGTGGCACCGGCGGCGCCTGCCCGATGCGCTTCAATCGCGGCATTTAGCGCGAGTATGCTCGTCGTGTTGGCAATATCATCAATATTCTGGGAGACCCGGCGCACCTGGTCCATCGCTCCTGCAAACCCGGTAATATGCTGAGCCAGCGCAACAACCAGATCAGTCAAATCACCAAATTCCTTCATCGACATCCGGATCACGTCGGTGCTGCTATGCAAATCATCCTTCGCGCGGTTCGACAACATCCGCGCTTCATCGGTGGAGTCCGTCACCCGTTTCTGATCATCCGCCAATTTGACAATCACATCGTGCAATGTTTCCCGGCGCTCTCGCATTTCTCCCGCATTGGCCATCACCTCCTCGACCAGACCGCCTACATCGGCACAGCCAACGGTGACCTCTCCGCAGGATCGAGCCACGGCATCTATCAACTTCGGGTCGGTGATATCAATCTTCTCATGCTTCATAATCGGGATCAATTTCCTCTGGAGGGACAGGGTCGCGAGTCACAGGCTTAATCCAATCAAGTTAGCGACTTCTTAACTGTAACATCGATGATCGCGAACAGAGACAGCCGCCTTCATTTTTCAGTATATATATCAATGCTTTGGATCATGTATTCAGCATCGAAATATCTTCAATTTTCGTGCCATCTAGCGGATCGATTTCAGCTTCCAATTTCTAGATGTCCCCGTCATCGATTCCAGGCTCCAAATCCTTCGTTCCAACCCGAAAAGAAAATCCGCAGCGGGGCCACGCCCTTTCTTGTTGCAACTTGCGATAGCGCTCCGCAATAAGGCATGAAAATTGTGGAGAGAAATATCATGAAACGTGTGTTTGGTTTGGCGATCGCCGCTTTTGTAACGATCACAATTTCGGGTAGCGCGTTCGCGCAAGACCAGATCATTCGCGTAGGCAGTCTGCTGACCGATGCAGCCGCTCAGCCAACCGGTCCGGCCACGATCTTCGTCCGCGAAGGCAAGATTGCCGAAATCCGGATCGGCCCTGATTCTGCTCCCAACGCTGCGGCAGAAGTCATCGACCTCTCCGACAAGACCGTGATGCCCGGTCTGATCGACCTGCACGTTCATCTGACCGGTGATCCGGGCGGCGATTTCTGGCGAGAAACCACCGAACCGGCGGAATGGGGCGTCGTTGTCGGAGCCAAAAACGCGCTGGTCACCGCTCGAGCGGGTTTCACCACGGTGCGCGAAGCCGGATCCTCGCAATATAGCGCATTTTCGCTCCGCCGCGGCACCGCCGATGGGGTCATTCCCGGACCGCGCATCATCGCCGCCGGGCCAGCCCTGGCGATCGTCGGCGGCCATGGCGACGTGTCGGGCTTCACCGAAGACGTCAATGCGCTGCTGACCAGCGGCTATGCCTGCACCGGCGCCGTCCAATGCGCGGAAAAAGTGCGCAAGGCCAGCCGGGCCGGTTCCGATATTATCAAGATCACCGCGACCGGCGGCGTGCTTTCCCAGCAGGGTCGCGGACTGGAAGCACAATTTACCAATGAAGAAATGCAGTCGATCGCTACCACCGCCCACTCGCTCGGCCTGAAAGTCATGGCCCATGCCCATGGTGCGCGCGGTATCGAGGCGGCCTCTCGCGCCGGTATCGATACGATCGAACATGGCACGTTCGCGGACGAGGCTGCGCTCAAGGTCATGAAGGCCAATGGCACCGCGATGGTCCCGACATTGATGGCGTTCAAGGGCGTCAGCGAAGGCCTTGGCAAGGGCATTTACACGCCGGTGGTCGAAGAGAAAATCCGGATGACGCTCAACACCGTCGGCAAGGCGGTTGCGTCAGCCAAAAGGCTCGGCGTGCCGATCGTATTCGGCACCGATGCCGGTGTCTTTGAACATGGCCGCAACGCCGAGGAACTGCAGCTGATGGTCGATGCCGGCCTGACCCCGCGCGAGGCTGTGGCTAGTGCGACGACCCTCGCGGCAAAGGCGCTCGATATGGAAAATGAAATCGGCCGCATCGCGGTTGGCTATTCCGCTGACCTGATCGCCTTCGACGGCAATCCGCTGGACGACGTCAAGGTTCTGGAAAAGATCGACTGGGTGATGGTGCGCGGCCGTATCATCGACTAGGCAGACGCGCATGGCCCGGGTCTTTTCCAAAAAGCAGATCGAACGTTATGCCAGCCCGCAGCGGATAGCCGCGCTGGGCCGGCAGGTTACCGAAACGCTGAACGCCCATCCCCGGGTCCAGTGGCTGGAAAGCCCCTATGTGCAACTCTATGTCTGCCAGAATTTTATCAGCGATGCTGATTGCGACCTTCTCATCGACATGATCGACAGCGATAGCCAGCCCTCGACGCTTTACGAAGGCACCGAGCGCGAAGGCTATCGCACCAGCTACAGCTGCAATGTCGATCCAAATGACCCGGACATCCGCCGGATCGACAAGATGATTTGCGACCTGATGGGCCTGCCGCAATCCCATAGCGAAGTCCTCCAGGGCCAGCGCTATCAGGTCGGACAGCAGTTCAAGGACCATCACGACTATTTTCACGAGACCGAGAAATACTGGCAATATGAAGGACCTAATGGCGGCCAGCGTACCTGGACCGCGATGGCCTATCTCAACGAGCCGGAAAAGGGTGGCGCGACCGCTTTCCCGCAGTTGCAATATCAGGTCGAACCGCGCCGCGGTATGCTGCTGATCTGGAATAATATGAGCCGCGACGGCAAACCCAATATCGACACACTGCACGCCGGAACACCGGTCGACGCGGGAACCAAATATATCATCACCAAATGGTTCCGCCTCAACGAGTGGCAAAAGGCCTGGGTCCGCTAGAAGCCGGAACTCCGATCAACAAACGACTGGCTTCGACCAACGACATTGATTGATTGGCGAAATCGTTGCGAGCGATACTTTACCGTGTTAGCTGGACACAACAGTTTTGGATAGGAACCTAATATGATCAAGAAACCTCTCGCTCTTCTCGTCGGCACCAGCCTGCTTGCCCTTGGCAGCGTCGCGACCGCCCAGCCGCTTGCCGTGGCCAGCGCATCGGCGATGGAGCATCACGCAGAAGCGGAGATGACCGAAGGCGAGAAGTTGAAGGCCCTGTTCGCTGCGAGCGACGAAGACGAATTGAAACGCAATCCGATCGGCGCATTGTTCCGCGGTGACGAACGCTATGCCGACCAGCTTGGTGACTATATTTCGGACGAATATTTTGCCGGCGAAAAAGCCGCCGAGCAATCACAACTCGCCGCGTTGCTGAAACTCGACCGCGACAAGCTAAGCGCGACCGACAAGATCGCCTATGACGTCTTCAAGCGCAACAAGGAGCAGGCGCTCAAAGGCTATTCCGACGAGATATTGTCCCTGACCATCGTCCGCCCGGTCAATCATTTCAGCGGTTTCCACACCTTCTATCCCAATTTTGCTTCCGGCAAGGGCGGCGCGCCGTTCAAGACGGTGAAAAATTACGAGGATAATCTCAAACGTCACAAAGAATATATTGTCATCGGCGACCGTTCGATCGGGCGCTTCCGCGAAGGCATGGAAAGCGGCGTGCTCGAAACCAAATTGACGATCACCAACGTGATCGAGCAGCTCGCCACGCAAAATGGCCTTGGTCTTGAAAACAGCCCGTTCATGGCACCGACCAAAAATTTCCCGGATGATTTCAGCGATGCCGACAAGAAGCGCCTGACCAAGGAATATACAGCGGCCACCAAAGCTATTTTCGCTGGCAATCAGCGCATGCATGATTTCCTGAAAAACGAATATCTGCCCGTCGCCCGCACCGAAGTCGGCCTGTCGCAGATGAAGGGCGGAGCGATCCTCTATGAGAATATGATCGAGAATACGACCACCCTGCCGCTCAAGGCCGACTATGTTCACAATCTGGGTCTCAGCGAAGTGACGCGGATCAAGACCGAGATGGAAGAGATCAAGGCCGAGGTCGGTTTCGACGGCACCCTCTCCGAATTCTTCGAATTCCTGCGGACCGATGAGCAATTCCACCCGGAATCCCGTGAGGCGCTGACCCAGGCTTATTATGACATGGGCAAGATGGTCGATGCCAGGATTGGCGAGCAATTCAAGGTTCTGCCAAAATCGCCGCTGGAAATTCGTCCCTATGATGAATCGATCGAGAAATTCCAGGCCGGCGGTTCCTACCAGAGCGGCACACCCGACGGTTCGCGTCCCGGCGTCTTCTATTTCAACGCTTATGACCTGCCCTCGCGCAGCACTTCGGGCATCACCACGCTCTATCTGCACGAAGGTGCACCGGGCCACCACTTCCAGATTTCACTGGCTCAGGAAAATGCCGACCTGCCCAATTTCATGCGCTTTGGCGGCAACACCGCCTTTGTCGAAGGCTGGGCACTTTATGCAGAGAAGCTCGGCTTCCCGATGGAGCTTTATGATGACCCTTACCAGCGCTTCGGCCATCTCGACGACGAGATGCTCCGCGCGATGCGGCTGGTCGTCGATACCGGTCTGCACAGCAAGGGCTGGAGCCGCGAAAAGGCGATCCAATATATGCTCGACAACAGCAGCATGGGCGAAACCGATGCCACTGCCGAAGTCGAACGCTATATCGCGATCCCGACCCAGGCTCTGGCCTACAAGATCGGCGCGCTGACCATCCAGCGGCTGAAGAAAGAAGCCCAGGACGCGCTCGGCGACAAGTTCGACCCGCGCGAATTTCATGATCAGGTGCTGAACACCGGCGCGCTGCCGATGACGGTTCTGGAGTCGAAAATCCGCGATTGGGTCGCTTCACAAGGCTAAAAAATAACTTCGAACAAATTCTTGCCCCTTTACTTGATTTCGAACTATGCTGGATCAAGTAAAGGGGCTTTTTATGATCCGTATTTATCTGGGTTTATGGATTTCAATGCTGGTATTTCATGCGCCGGCAAACGCAGCTTGGCACGAGGCCAGTAGCGATCATTTTCTGATATATTCTGATCAGCGGGAATCGGATATTCAAAAATTTGCCGAGCGTCTGGAACGCTTTCACGACACCATGCGCTTCCTATTCAAGCGACCGGCAACCAAACCAAGCCCGTCCAATCGCGTAACAATCTATGCAGTCGATAACGCTCGAGATGTTCGCGAACTTGCAGGAACGGACAACAAATATCTCCAGGGTTTTTATGTCCCGCGAGCAGGCGGCTCACTTGCGATCGTTCAGCGGATCAAGACGGGTCGAGAAGAACTTTCCTTGTCGGAAATGATACTGTTGCATGAATATGCCCATCATTTTCTCATCGGCTCGTCCGCGCGCGGCTATCCTCGCTGGTTAAGCGAAGGTTTCGCGGAATTTTACGGCTCTGCAAAATTCGGACGAGACGGCAGCGTCGCCGTAGGCTTGGCATCGAAAAACCGTGCCTATGAATTGGTGATGGCGAAAGACGTGCCGATCGAGCAGTTGCTCGACAACCAGGCCTATCAAGCCAATAAATCCAAACGCTATGACAGCTTTTACGGACAAAGCTGGGCCTTGTACCACATGCTCCATTTCTCCAAAGAACGCGAAGGACAGCTGACGACCTATCTCAACCTGTTAAACAGCGGAAATTCGGAGATCGATGCAGCAATTTACGCCTTTGGCGATCTGGAGCTGCTGGACAAGGATCTCGCGTCCTATCTGCGGCAACGCAAAATATCGGCCTATGATATCCCGCCCAAATATTTGAAAATCGGCGAGATCCGGATTCGCCCGCTAAACGCTGCGGAGGCAGAGATGATGCCGATACGGATCCAATCCAAACGCGGAGTGGACGAGGAACAGGCAGTGGCGCTGTTGGGCGAAGCGAGAACTATAGGTGCAAAATATCCGCAAGTCCCGTTCGTACAATCGGCCTTGGCGGAAGCGGAATTTGATGCAGGTAACGACGCAGAAGCCATAGCAGCAGCGGATCGCGCTATCGCGGCGGACCCGCTCCGGGTTAATGCCCACATTCAGAAAGGCTATGCTATGGCGCGCATCGCAGCCGACGCCGACGATCTCGACGACGCGTGGAAAGCCGTCCGCCGCCAATTCGTAAAGGTCAACAAGATTGAAAATGATCATCCAATTCCATTGATGCAATATTATCTCAGCTATCGCGGGCAGGGTATCGAGCCTCCGGAAATCGCTGTGCTGGGACTTGAACGAGCGCTGGAATTGGCACCATATGACGCCCAGTTGCGATGGTTGACCGCAAACGAGCAAATGACCGACGAAAGATACGCGCAAGCGGCTGCCACTCTGGCACCACTAGCCAGCAACCCTCACCCGTCGCCTATGACCGATATCGCGCAGGCGTTGATGGACCAGGCTAACGAAAAAGCGAAAGAGGCTGCAAAACCATCTTGAACACCGCGACCGCTCGCCCGACCCAAATCGCACTAACCGCATTTTAAGCATTTTTGCCTAGTCGCAGTCCCGAACCAGTGGGATGAATGCGATGAAAATGGATATATCGGGACTGATCGGGACCATCAAAGCCAATCAGGCGATTAGCGCGGCGGATGTCATGACCCTGCGCAAAGAGATTTGGCCGAACGGTGTTATCAGCTCCGATGAAGCCGATATGTTGTTCCAGATCAACGACCTCGGCAGCGATCCCAGCGAGGAATGGCTGGAGTTTTTCGTTGCCGCGATCACCGAATATGTGGTGAACCAGGCGCACCCCAAAGGCTATATCAGCGATGACAATGCCCAATGGTTGATGCAAAAAGTCGACCATGACGGCAAAATTGAATCGACGGCAGAGCTGGAACTGCTCGTCCGCACGATGGAACGAGCCACCGGCACACCAGAGATGCTGCAGGACTATGTGCTGAAACAGATCGAAGACACGGTTCTGACCGGCAAGGGACCGACCCGCGATGGCGGAGCCCTGAAACCCGGTTCGATCAGCGACAGCGAAGTCCAGATATTGCGCCGCGTCTGCTATGCTGCCGGATCCGACGGCCCCGGCCGGATCAGCCGCAACGAAGCCGATATGCTGTTCCGGATCAAGGACGCGACGCTGAACAGCGAGAATAGCAAAGACTGGCCGAAATTGTTCGTGCAGCTGGTCGGCAATTATCTGATGGCTTACGGTGAATATGAAATGCTGTCCCGCGAAGAGGCGGCGCGTCTGGAAAGCTTCATGGACGGCAACAAGGCCAGCGTCGGAGGCTTCTTTGGCCGGATGAAAGATTCCGACATCGGCGGTACTTTCAAGAAAGTCTTCAGCAGCGATATCTTCGGCAAGAAAAATGCCGAATGCGGTCACATCAACGCGGTCGAACAGGCGCGCAAGCTGACCATGATCGAGAATAGCTGGCTGCACGGAAAAATTCACGCCGACCAGAATCTTGATCCGCTGGAAAGCGAGCTGCTCGATTTCATCGCCGACGAACTGGCGGAAACCAGTCTCTAGATAACAGGACTCCTGTCGGGTTCAGCGCCGGTTCAAAATATTTGACGGATATTGACCTTCTTTGTGAGGAGACCCGACATGCGATATCCCGGATTGGCGCTGGCCCTGAGTGCAGCAACCGCTTTGTCGGTTGCGCCGCTGCAGGCTGCCCCCAATAGCGAGCCGCAGATTGACTATCCCGGCTTTCTCGATCTGAGTCAGGAAGTCGCCGCGGTTCGAGCAGAAAGACTGATCGATCTAGCCGAATTCCGGCAGCGAGCGGCGCTGCCTGAAACGCTCATTCTCGATACCCGCTCAGCCGCTGCCTTTGCCGAAGGCCATATGGCGGGCGCGGTCAATCTTCCCTTTTCCGATTTTACCGATGCCAAATTACTGGAAGTGATCGGCGAAAACCCGGACCGGGACATATTGATCTACTGCAACAATAATTTCAGCAACAATATCCGCCCGATCATGACCAAGCGCGCGCCGCTGGCGCTCAACATCCCGACCTTCATCAATCTCTATGGCTATGGCTATCGCAACATTTACGAGCTTGGCGCGATCGTCGACCTCAATGATCCGAAGGTGCAGTGGTTGAGTGACGGTTTGGGGTTGTAGAGACTACGGGAACAATAATACCGGCCGCTCGGTTGACCTTCTCCCGTGAGGGAGAAGGATGCGCAGACTTGGCAGCTTGCTGCTTAGTCGCAGCTGGATGAGGGTGTTCGATCTCAGGTTTCGCACGCTCCATCAACGACAGAACACCCTCATCCGACTTTGCCTAATCGCATGCGCGATAAGGCGCCGTATCCTTCTCCCTCACGGGAGAAGGAATACACTGGAGCCACTACCCCTCCCTTTCAATGCCAAGGCTGCACAAAATTCCCTGTCCTACATTGCGCTGTTTATGATAGTCGACCACCTATGACCGGATTTAAAAAGACCCCGCAAAACCCGCCAATTTCCGTCCCTTTGGGGCCAGTATCTTTTCTTTCTTATAACACTGTAAAGTGTGTAAAGTTCATAGCCCTATGACCAACGCCCTGATCCCCGCCGCTCGCGATATTCTCGCCAAGCTGATCGCCTTCGACACCACCTCGCGGAACAGCAATCTCGAGCTGATCGCGTGGGTCGAGGATTATCTTGGACAGCACGGCGTTTCATCGACGCGCGTCGTCAACGCTGATGCGTCCAAGGCCAATCTCTACGCCAGCGTCGGTCCCGCTGTGGAAGGCGGGGTCATTCTTTCCGGCCATAGCGATGTCGTACCGATCGACGGGCAGGACTGGGATAGCGATCCATGGACCGTCACCGAACGGGACGGGCTGCTCCACGGGCGCGGGACTTGCGATATGAAGGGTTTTATCGCGCTGGCGCTGGCCGCTGTGCCGCTGTTCAAAGACTGCGCGAAACCGGTTCATCTCGCTTTTAGCTATGATGAAGAAATCGGCTGTCTCGGCGCGCCGGCGATGATCGATGAAATGGCGGCGAAACTGCCGAAACCGGCGCTGGCGATTATCGGCGAGCCGACGATGATGAAGGTGATCAACGGGCATAAGGGGATCACCGTCCACGAAGTCGAGGTCCTCGGCCATGAAGCCCATAGCAGCCTGCCCCATATCGGCCTGTCCGCCAATATGGTCGCGGTCGAGCTGATGCACGAATTGGCCGGACTGGCGCGGACGCTCTGGGAACAGGGTGATCCGGAATCGCCCTTCATCCCGCCCCACGCGACGCTGACCATCGGCAGGATGGAAGGTGGCACCGCTCCCAATATCCTCGCTCGCCGGGCGCATTTCGTCTTTGATCTGCGCTGCCCGCCGGATGTCGATCCCGAAGCGGTGCTGGCGCCGTTCAAGGCCAAGATCGCCGCGCTGGATGGCGAGATGAAACAGGCTTTCCCAAACGCCGGCGTCACCATCACCCGGCGATCCAACGCCCCGCCAATGGCGCCAAGCGGTTCACGCGAAGCGGAAGATTTTGTTCGCCGCCTGACCGGTGACAATGGTCCGGCGGGAGTTGTCTCCTACGCCGCCGAGGCCGGACAGTTTCAGCAGGCCGGCTTTGCCACCGTGGTCTGCGGCCCGGGATCGATCGAACAGGCGCACCAGCCGAACGAATATCTGGCGGTGGACCAGTTCGCACGCGGCGCGGATTTCATGCAGAGGCTGGCGGAGGAACTATCCCGCCCATAGCTCACTCGATCGGCCGCGCTTCGTCCAATATATCCTGCTCGCCGGCAGCAGCGCGTTCTTCGGCTACCTTTTTTCCGATGTCATTTTCAAGGCTGACATCTTCCAAAGCGAGATCCGGTTGGGGCGCCTTGCGAGCCGGTTTGCTCTCTGCCTTGATGTCGCCGGTTTCATTTTTGCCAGCGCGCGCAATTTCGAGCGGAGCCCCGCTGTCAAACCGCAGCCGGTATATCGGCTCCGGCAGGCCAAAGCCCTCGGCCTCCAACACGGTCATCACCGCGCGGATGGCGATGCTGCGGGCCTTGTAG
Organism: Parasphingorhabdus sp.; assembly: GCF_036963705.1. Lineage (GTDB taxonomy): Bacteria > Pseudomonadota > Alphaproteobacteria > Sphingomonadales > Sphingomonadaceae > Parasphingorhabdus. The sequence goes on from NZ_JBALUT010000030.1 coordinate 27,971, forward strand.
AAATCGCTATGGGTCTGATCAATCCAGCCAAGAAAACGAATGACGATATTGGAATCACCAACCTGTTCGAGACGAGCGCTCGCATCGGGATCATCAAGCACGAAGGCCAGTTTGCGAAGAGCCTCCAGGCCGATGGCCATCGCCGCCAGCGGGTCGTCCTCGGCATCGACGCCCAGCTCAAAATCGAAGCGACGTTCCGGATTGGTCGAGTAATTGAGTATCTCCGCCTTGAACACGGTGCTGTTGGGGATCCGCAGATGATTGCCGTCGAGGGTCATCAATATCGTCGCCCGCGAGGTCAGGCGGATGACATGGCCCTCACGGTCGCCGATCATGACATGGTCGTTGGCGCGAAACGGCTGGCGGATCGAGAGCATGATGCTCGAGATATAATTGTCGACCGTGTCGCGGATCGCGAAACCGATCGCCAGACCGAGCACGCCGGCGCCGCCGAGGATCGCGCCCATCAACGCGGTAGCCTGCAACACATCAAGAGCGATGATCAGACCGACAATGACAAAGATGATGCGGATGCTGGTCGCCATCAGCTCGGCCATGAACATGTTCGGGGCAATCTTGCGCCACAGGCCGGTCATCCCGGAGAACAGCCGGCCCAACAACCAGAACAGGATGAAGATGGCCAGCGCGATCCCTATCAGGGGCAGACTATTGAGAAATTTCTGGAGATTGTTTGTCAGTTTGGCGGTGACCGGCTGCAGATTATCCGCAACTCTCAGGTTGCGCTCCAAGGCATTTTCGACGGTGACCACGCCCGCCACCCGGGCCGCAATGCTTTCCGCGCGATCGGCGTCCGCCAGTGCCGGTACATCGCCGGTCAACGCCACCACTCCGGCATCGACCTTGACCCCGACGGTTTTCAGGGCATCAATTTCGGCAAAGATGCCCTCGATCCGCTGTTCTATCTCGGCATCGGTGGGCGAACTGGTCTGCGCCTCGATAACCGGTTCCGGATCAACAGGTTCGGCTGGGGATTCGATGCCTGGGAGTTCGATCTGGGCATGGGCCGAAGGCGCGACAAGCACCAAAACCATAAAGACCGAACAGGCCAATGCGGCAAATCGCACCGAATCAAACCGTCGTCCCAATTGCCAGTATTGCATTATGACCCCCTAGTTTTCATCCCGGTCCTGGCATGATCAAGGCATCAACCATCGAGACCGGAAATCGTTGCCCCAAGCATGTCGTAGCGTCAGGCGACAAATTTGTAAAATCTTCAGAAAACCGGTATATTGGGGACCAAGAGAGGACCGCCATGCCCGCAGTAAAGGCCGCAAAACCGAACGAGATTTTCGCCCGTGACGAGTGGGCAGAGCTGACCCGCGTATCGCGCTGGCACGGCCTGTGGCTTTCGCTTCACGCTTGGCTGATGGTCGCGCTGATTACGGGCGGGACCGCTTTGCTCTGGCAATGGCACTGGCTCGCCGGGCTGATCGCCTCACCCGTGGCGATCGCGCTGGTCGGCAGCCGGCAGCTGGGCCTGTCGATCCTGATGCACGAAGCCGCCCATGGCCTGCTTCACCCCAAGCGCAGAATCAATAATTTCGCTGGCCAGTGGCTGACCGGTGCTGCGACCGGCAGCGATCTGCACAGCTATCGCGCCTATCATTTGACCCACCACCGGTTCACCCAGCAGCCGGAGGACCCCGATCTTGGCCTGTCGGCGGCCTTCCCGACCACGCCGGCGAGCATGAAACGCAAGATCATCCGTGATCTCACCGGCCAGACGTTTCTAAAGCAACGCGGTAACCAGTTCGCGGTGGCATGGAACGGTCTCAAGGCGATGCTGAGCGGTGCAACTGATACTGAACCGTCGGCCAAGCGGGACACGTCAGCCGGCACACCACTGAACCGCAACGGCGCTGCCGGGGTGGCTGCGCCCGTTGTCAATCTCGACGGCGCGAAACGCACAACCCGGACTGTCGGGCGGTTCCTGCTGGTACAGCTGGCGGTTCTGGCGATCAGTCTTGCGACCATCGGCATCATTCCTTTCCTGATCTGGATCATCGCCCTGGCGACCAGTTTCCAGCTGATCCTGCGGATTCGCAATATCGCCGAACATGCCTGCACCACGACCGGCGGCAATGATCCATTCAGCCATGCCCGGACGACCCATGCCGATATGCTGATGCGGATGACTTTCGCGCCTTATTGGGTCAATTATCATTGCGAGCATCACCTGTTCATGGGCGTGCCCTGCTATAATCTCCCAAAGGCGCACCAGCTTCTGATCGCCAAAGGTTATCGCGAGCGGATGACGATCGCGAACAGCTATGCCGAGCTTTTACGGACGGTTACGCGGCCGGTTGCGGCCTAGGCCGACCGAACCGCGGCCCTGATCTCGACAAGGTCGGCTTCAAGCTTCGCCATTTTGTCGAGCATCAGCAAATCCATTTTCTCGTGCAGCCGGATGATGTCGATTTCTGCGCGCAGATTGACTTCATAATCATGGGCGGCCGCAATCCGGTCCTTGTTGGAGGCGCGGTTCTGGCTCATCATGATGATCGGGGCCTGGATGGCGGCCAGGGTCGACAACAGAAGGTTGAGGAAAATGAAGGGATAGGGATCGAAGGCGGCATTGAACCGGGTCAATACTTCCGAGTTCAGCAGCATCCAGCCGAACAGGACAACAGCGAAGGCGATGATGAAAGCCCAGGAACCACCAACGGCGGCAACCCGGTCCGACAGGCGTTCACCGAAACTGGCTTGCTCGTCTGCCAGAATTCCGGCGTCATCCGCAACGATTTGCCGGGAGACAATCGCTTCGAGAACCCCCCGTTCCTCGGGGGAAAGGGCTGCCAAGGGCTTGTCGAGCAGTTGCTCGCTGAGTTGCTCGACCGTACGCTTTGCCATCTCAAATCCCCGTCGCTTTGACTATATGCCGGAAATATTCCTAGTCCTTGATGAACCGGTGTGCCGAGCGGTCCTTGCGCGTTTTTGCCGGGTCGAAAATCTCTCCGTTCATCGCGATATAGACGCCGGGCGGCAATGTCTGGGTCGCGGCCAGCGCGAAACCGACGTTGAATTCGGCGTCGCTGATCCGCAAAGTCGCGGGCTGCATTGCTCCGGTTATCACGATGGTCTTGCCCGGGATATCTGTCAGCACAAGCCCGGTCTGGACCATCGTATCGGTGCCATGGGTCAGGAGAATTTTGTCAGCATCGCTGGCAACAATCGCCGCGCGGATATCAAGACGATCCGCATCGGTCAGCTCCAGACTGTCCTTGCGCATCAGCTGCGTCACCCGATGCTGCACATAGACATTATTCTCGGCCAATATATCGGGCAGCGGTGTCGGGCCGATATGATATTCGGACAAGGCATCGAAATAGATTTTATCGATCGTGCCGCCGGTGGTGAAAATATCGATCATCAGGCGCACTCGTCCAGTACGGGAACCGCCGGCGTACCATCCGGCGCAGCAAAGGTCTGGCGAAAGGTAAAGGCCTTGGCCGTCGGTCCGTGAGCGGCAAGATGGTCGACCGCAGCCAACCCTTCTGCCACGCTCGGTTCGTGGCCAACCGGCACCCACCAGAGCGCCTGATAGACATCGATATGCTCCATCCACTCCTTGCGGCGGCGCATGATCACCAGATGCTGGTCATTGCGGTAGACATAGGCGCCGAGGGAATCGACATCGACCCATACCGACATATTGACCACCAGATTCGGATCACCGGGTACCGCGTCAATATCCACCGCATCATTGCCCTCGCCGGTCAAACGCCAGACAAAGCCCGGGGCTGCTTCCGCCGCTGCATTGACCGGATCAAGCGCGTCCATGAAATCGGCATTGGCGGGATCGTCCTTGGCCCGCTTGAACCGCGCGATATTGATTTGTGCCAGATGATAGTCACTCATGTCAAAGCCTCCGCAATCAATTTGCGGGTGTTGGATATGCCATAAAGCGCAATGAAGCTACCCATGCGCGGGCCTTGCGAAGAGCCGAGCAGGGTCTCGTAAAGCGCCTTGAACCAGTCACGGAGATTGTCGAAACCACCTTCCTTGCCGATCGTATAGACAATCGTCTGGATATCCTCGGCAGCAGCATCCTCGGGCAATGCGCCCAGTTCGCTATCCAACCGCTCCAGCGCCGCCACTTCGACGCCTTCCGGTGTACGGCGCTGCAATGTCGGAGCGATGAAGTCCTTGTGATAGGCCATGGCATTGCCGATCAGCTCGTCGAGATCGGGATATTTCTCCGATGTCGCATCCGGCGCATATTGGCGCAAATAGCCCCAGATCTGCTCGCGATCGGCATCACCCATCACGCCGACAAGATTAAGCAGCAGGCCGAATGTCACGGGGATAGTGTCCGTCGGCACATCACCATTGTGGACATGATGGACCGCATTGCCGAGCCGCTTTTCCGGCGTCTGTTCGTGCCAGAGGGCGCGAGACTGGAAATATTCGTCGACCGCTTTCGGTATGACGCCGAGGTGCAATTGCTTGGCCGATTTGGGTTCGCGGAAGATATAGTAGGCCAGGCTGTTCTCG
>NZ_JBALUT010000031.1:0-32347 GCF_036963705.1 Parasphingorhabdus sp.
CCCCGTCCGCGCGTTTCGGGCGGCAGGCTGTTCATGGTCCAGGTGAGCATATTGGGCAGCAACATGCCGCTGCCGATGCAGGCAAGGATGGCGAATGTAGCGAGCAGAACCAGGGTCGTCGACATGCTGATCCCTGCATAGCCAATGGCCGCCAGAACCAGGCCGACTATGAGCAGACGCGGGCCGACATTCTGCTTGAACTTGTTGAAGAGAACAGAACCGACAGCCACCGCGATATTGGTCAAGGCGCCGATCATGCCGATGGTCGCCGGCGAGACTTCACCCGACAGCCCGAGGACCGGCCCCAGCTGGACAACGATAGAGTAGAATATGATGCCGACACCGATTGTCGTCAGGATCAACGGCATCACAGCCTTGAACGGAAATTTTGCCGTTATGCCATTCCCAATGGTAGATTTGATGGTGGGCTCGAACAATATGATCGCTGCCGCAAGAGCAATGGGTAAAGCGAGAAGGTAGAGCAGAAAGGGGCCGCGGGATCCCAACAATTCTCCCAGCCCTCCGCCAACCGCGATCAATATGATCGCAGCGATGCTGCCGAAACCGACCTGAAGCGCGATCCATTTTTCGCGGCGAGCCCCTTCGAAATAATCACCGATCAATACGGTGGCCACGGTCATGATAACGGCTTCCGTAATGCCCAGCGCGATGCGAGCGCCGATGATCTGGAATAGATCGGTGAGAAACCAGGGAATGATCCCGAAGCCCGCGTAAAGAACCAGCGCCCCGACCAGCAGATGCTTGCGCCCCAGCTTGTCCGAAAGCCAGCCAGCCAGAGGCGAGAACAGAGCCACGCACAGCGCCGGAATTGTCAGCGCCATCGGGACAAGAAATGCGCTCCCGCTGACCCCGGCGAATTCCTTGAACAGAAGCGGCAAAACCGGAACAAGCGAGATGATCGCCATGATCGGCATCATTGCAGCGAGGAGAAGAATGACACCTTGCCGAGTGCCTGCGCTTTCGATGCCGGCTTGGCTAATCGTAGCTTGATTCATGTTCAAAACCTCTTCCCTGCGACGCGGCCAATTAATGACTCAGTCTAACTATCCGGCATTTCCGCCCAGCGTTTCGGCAAACCAGTCCGACAACAAGTCACGACCGTAGCTCATATTGTCCGCGCCGACATGTTCGACACCGCCTTCACGAGGCGTGAAGATAACCTTCTCGCGGCGTGGTGAGTTGACCAGTTGATCATATAGATCGGAAGCATAATCTACGCTTATCTGACGATCATTGGAACCGTGGGTAACGAGAAACGGAACCTTGATCCGGTCGATATGGCCGTTGAGATTCATGTCGTTCGATTTCTCGAGGAAGTCTTCCATATCGTCGGCGCCAAAGGCCCACATGACATGCGCCCAATAATGCGGAACCGGGTTTTCCCCTTCGCGTTTCATCCTTTTGTCCTGCACTTCGCGCCAATTATGGTTGGCACCCCAGACCGCTCCGCTGGCAAAGCGCGGTTCGTAGGCGACCGCGCGCGGCGCAAAATGTCCGCCGAGCGAAATGCCGGTCATGCCGAGTTTCGATGCGTCGACATTGTCCTGTGTTTCCAGCCAGTCGACAGCTTTCGAGGCCCAGCTTTCGCTATGCGGGTCAACGGGAAGGCCTTGCAACCGCAGCGCTTCGCCCGAACCGGGCTGGTCTACGCAAAGCGTGGAGATGCCGCGCCGGGCCAGTTCCTCGGGAAGGCGCGTCCAGTAGAGCAGTTCTTTATTGCTATCGAGGCCGTTGCAAAACACGACAGCAGGCTTCTTTCCGGCGCCGGGTGCCTTGGTCCAGAGGGCCGGCATGGTGCCGGTGTCGAGCTCTATTTCGACCCGTTCCCGATTGAGCTTTCCGAGCTTGGTCGACCGGTCAAAAGCATTGCGCGCTTTGGCGAAAGTTTCCGTGCGACCGGGATGGCCGTGGCCCTGCATCCGTTCTGCGGTGAACAGATAGAGCGATGCGCGCTCGAGCTTGTTCGAGGCGGAGAAGTTGCGGCCCTTGGCTTCATCTTCGGCGGCCAGCTCCTGCAGCTTGTCGCCCATCGCCGCCCATTGTTTCATGAATTGCGGCACGCCGGCATCGTCGCCCGCTGCGGCCGCATCCTTGATAGGCTGGCACATATCGATGATTTCACCGATCTGCCCGCCGCTTTCCATCGCGATCGCTACGGACAGGTTCCAGATATAGTTGGGGAAATATTCAAAAAGAGCCATGGGTCAGACCTCCGAAGGCTGGAAGAGACAGGGATCGGCTGCCGGTTTCGGCATGGTCTGCGGGCCGCCTATACCGGTTTCCCACTGGTCCATGACCTGCGGACCCGGTTCGTGCACTTTGTCCTGATGGTTCTCGAAATCGACTTCTTCGAGCTCTGACGTATATTCCACCGCGAAACCGGCGGGTGTGCAGAAATAGCTGAAAGTATTGTTTCCGGCAGTATGACGGCCAGGGCCCCAGCGGATATCGGTTCCGCGTTTGCGCAACCGGCTGGCGCCGCGCATCATGTCATCCAGCGTCAGCATGTCATAAGCGACATGGTTCAGACAAGGGGGACCGGGCAATATTGCAATCCGGTGGTGGGCGCTGTTGCAGCGCAGGAAACACATGAAATCGCCCAGCCAGTCGCTGACCTTGAAGCCCAGCACGTCGGTGAAGAATTTCACTGCCGCCTTGTGGTCCGGCGAATGCAGGACGATATGGCTGATCTTCAGTGGCATGCCTTCCCAGCGCTCCATGACCCGTTGCTCGCCGCGCTCGACATCCGAAGAGATTTCGAACGGAAGTCCGTCGGGAGAGAAGAAGCGGAAGCCATAGCCACCGCCAGGTGCATCGAGATCGCGCGGCTCGTGGATGATCTTGCAGCCGGCATCGCCGACCTTCGAGCGCAGCGCATCGACATCGGCCCGGCTGCCTGCGGACAGCGCAATCACTTCGACGCAATTGCTGTCGCGCTTGTGCAGGCGGACGACATGATGTTCATCATGACCGTGGGTCTTGAACCAGGCGGTATCCTGATTGGCTTCGACCTCGACCAGCCCCCAGTCGTCGGCATAAAATTTGCGTTCGGTTTCGAAGTCTTCGACGCCATATCCGACATAGCGGATTTCGTTTACTTGGCTCATTGATATTCCTTGGGTGAGATTCTTAAATTGGTTGCGAAACAATGCCGAACATTTCGGCCGTTGCTTTGCCGTTATCGACGAGCGGGCCCTTGCCGATCTGGCCGTAACAAATGGCGAGAGACTTCTCGACAATGTAGCGGCAGCGCTCGAAACGGCGATCGCGATAGGCTTTGAAAGCCTCTGCAGGCGTTTCATAGTTGGTCAGTTCTTCGGCCAGCACCAGACTATCCTCGATCGCCATCCCGGCGCCCTGACCCAGATGCGGGGTGGTCGCATGCACTGCATCACCGAGCAAAACGACGCGGCCATTGTGCCAGTCGCCATAAAGCATCATCTGCTCCATCGGACGATAGACGACCCCTTCGTCATCGGTAATCTGGTCGGCCATCGCCTGAATCTGCGGAGCAGTGCCGGCAAGCTTATCGCGCATTACGGCGGCGATGCCGTCGATCGGATAATTGGGCTTTCCCGGTTCGGGCGTCGTCACATACATATACATCAGCTCGTCGCTGATCGGCACAAGGCCTACACCGGTCTGGCCATTATAGGCATGCAAGGAATTAAGATCGGCAGGACGCGGGAAATTATAGCGCCAGACCGCTTGCCCCGTATATTCGGGCTTCTCGGCGTCAGGCAAGATACGCTGCCTTGTATCAGAATAAACTCCGTCGGCCCCGATCACGACATCGAAGCTCTCGTCACGTCCATCGGAGAAAGTCACGTCGACGCCATCATCGTGCTGGATAATCTTGGAAACGGTCACGCCCAGACGAATCTCCGCTCCTGCGCTCTTGGTCCGGTCGCCCAAAACCTTGTGCAAGGCCGGACGGCCGATACCGACATTGGCCGGATAGCCTTCGACCAGACGCGGCGCAGGAACTTCCGCGACCATGGTCCCGTCCGGCGCATGAATGGCGACCGTGTCGAAGGGAACGCCGGCAGCGAGATAGTCATCGAGCAAATCCAGTTCCGCCATGGCGCGGATGACATTGGACTGCTGGATGATACCGACACCATAGACCGACCATTCAGGATCTTTCTCGATCACCGTGACTCGATGTCCCTTGCCGCGCAGCGCAATCGCTGCAGTCAGTCCGCCGATGCCGCCGCCGATGACAAGAATATTGATATCATTCATCGTTCAATACTCATCCATGTCATTCGCGACGATCACTGGCCCCTGATAATATTCCGAAACGGACTTCAAATACGACATGTGATGAGGATCATTTGGCTCGATGCCCGCAAAATGCGTGACCACCACCGCTTTGACCCCTGCCCGTGCGGCCATTTCACCGACATCTTTCGGCAACAGATGATGTTTGCGCAAATGAGTTTCCACGCCCATCACCGCTTTTTCCGGCATGCCTGGATTGGCGAGACGAACCAGTCCCACCATCATCTCGACATCCATCATTTCAGCGACGAGAAGATCGGCATCCTTGGCCAGTTCTTCGACCGCTTTGCTCGGTCCGGTGTCACCGGTATATACAATCGAACGACCGGGTAGATCAAAGCGATAGGAAAGCGATTCAAAACGGCGTGCCATATCTCCGCCTGGCTTGAAACTATAGTGGCTAATCTTCCGCACGGACACTTCCATGCCATCAAGCGTCACTGTTCCGCCATCACGCAATTCGACGACTTCGACCTGATCGCGCGGATTTGCGGCTGGTGCGCCTTCAACACCGTAATTGGCAGTAGCGCCGGGAATCATCGACATGACGAGACCATCGACCAGTTCCTTTGTACCCGGCGGGCCAAAGACCTTTAGCTTGTTCTTCGGATTGGTTTGAAAACGCAGCCCGAGAATCGCTGGCAAGCCGCCTGTATGATCGAAATGCAAATGGCTTATGAACACACCTTCCAGTGCAACTGTCTGCAGGCCTTTTTTTGCCAACTGGCCAGCCGACCCATCGCCCGCATCAACAAGATAATTTTTGCCCGCAACGACCAACAGGTTTGCTGGCTGGGATCGTGTCGGACTGGCCACCGGCCCGCCCCTTGTTCCGAGCGTTACCCAGAGCCCGCCGTCGGCCTGCTCGGCCGTTTCCGCCAGAGCATTTGACTGCCCCTGCGAGTGGGCCGGGATGGCGGCCAGTGCAACTGCACTGGCCAACAATATTTGTATCAAACGCATAGCCGGTTCTCCCTAGAAGTTGAACTTCGCCCGCACACCATAGGTCCGTGGTGGCTGATAGGTTCCACCGACGACGTTGCCGGAGCCCAATTGAACAGTTGTCGAAACAGCTTCGTCGGTAATATTCCGGGCGAAGGCAGTAATCGCCCACTGGTCATCCAGTTCAGCCAGGGTGAGCGAGGCGTCCAACGTCACGTCGCTTCCGACCCGGCTCTGCGGAATATAGTTGAATCCGACTTCACGGCTGCCACGGTAACGTCCGTCGAAGGTACCGACGAGTTTGACACCACCGAATTCGATCGTCTGCTCGATGCCCAGATTGGCGGACCATTTCGGAGAGTTCAGAGCCTGCTTGCCGGAACAGTCGACAATATAGGATCCCTTTCCGCTGACCGGATCGATTGGCTGCTGCGTCGTATCACAGCTGGTAACCGGACGCAGGAAGTTTGGTGGATCAACCGGGTCAGCCAGATCAACCTGATCGAATGAATATTCGTCATATTTGGCATCGAGATATTGTGCGCCACCTCGAATCTTGGTCGTTTCAGTAGCCAGAAACTGGAAGTCGATATCCACACCCTTGATCGAGGATTTACCAACGTTGCGGGTGTAGAAGGCGTTGTTGCCGTCAACATCTACGCCCAGAGCCGCCAATTGCTGCCCTTTATATTTCCAGTAGAACAGCTCCGCGTTCAGCTCGAAGCGATTGTCGAAGAACCGGTTTTTCGACCCGATGGTAAATGCATCGATAAACTCGGGATCATATGTTTCCCTGCCGCGAGCGAGATTGAAGCCGCCAGCGCGGAAGCCGTTTTCGAAACTAACATAGAGCAGATTTTCCGGAGTAATGTCATATTCCACCGCAGCCCGATATGTGAATTCCTTGTCGCTAGCGGAACGCTGGATGGCATTTGGAGTGATGATCAACAGCGCGCCCGGTCCGAACTGTGCCGGAGCGAAGACGTTGAGAGGACCATAAGGGAATACCTGCCCCACACCTTCCGCTCCGTCAGGATTGAAGTTATTTTGCGGGTTTCTGCCGGGGATCGGGAACAGGGCTGGGTCTAGACCGCCTAGCACGTCCTGAAGCGTGAGCCCGACTGGCAGGGTGGGTACTTGTGGACAAAACGGCGCCCGGCCTACAGGATCCTCGAGGCAAACACCTGCCGTTGCTGTAGCAAATGCATCGATCGACCGGTTTTCAGTGGTGTGCCGCACACCGCCTACGAGGCGGAGTTCGTCGGTCACGTTGAAAGTCGCACGGCCAAAAAACGCCAGCGAATCCGACTGTGAGTCAAATGCGTTGTTCGACACGGTACCAAACTGGTTGAAAGCGTTCACACCCTCAACTCTCTCGTCGAAATAATAGGCCCCCGCGATCCAGTCGACTGGTCCTGCCGACCCCGAGAACCGCGCCTCGATACTCCACTGCTCGGCGGTATCCTTGTTGATTGCGGCCTTGAAAGGAGGTCCGTTGAATATATTGTCGAGCTTGGACTGGCGATAGGCCGGGATTACCACGAGATCGACTGCCCCGAGCTCAAGATTCATTTCTGCGCTCACCCCAATATATTCGTCATCGCGCGACGGATAGGCGAAGCCCTGAAATGGCGAGAAAAGCGGAGCGGTCGCGACCGTCGAAAGATAGGCGAGCGCCTCGGGAGTGTGGAGGCCGGTAAATGGCTCTGCTACTGCAGTCGGAGCAGGCTGGAATACCCATCCCGGTACCGGGGGATCGTCCCGTCCCGGCGTTCCAGGAGGAATCAGTCCATAGGCACCAAAGACATCTGTTCCGGGGCCCGCGCCTTTCTGGGTCGAATAATCGACCGAGAAACGAATATCAAATCCGGGCGCTGGTTCTGCATAGAACTGGCCACGAAACGCGACATCCTTGGCGTCAAACGTGCCATCCGCATTATAGCCGTCATGCTTATTGACAGCGCCGGAAAGCCGGATCGCACCATTGTCACCAACAGCCAAGTTGAGAGCGCCTTCGAGACCGAATGCGTCGTAATTACCGTAGGAACCGGAGACATATCCGCTTGTCTCGCCAGGGACTGGTTTGGTCGGGAGCACGTTAATCGCGCCGCCGGTCGCATTGCGCCCGTATAGTGTACCTTGTGGACCCTTCAATACTTCGACGACCGCGACATCAAGAAACGAAGCGATGGTCGAGGAAGGCCGCCCGACATAAACGCCATCGACATTGAATGCGACGGCAGGGCTTGTGTAACCGTTGTTGGTAAAATTGCCGACCCCGCGGATGAAATAGCCGGCATTCGCGCCGCCGCCCGATGTGACATAAAGCGCAGGGGCAACCGCATTCAAGGTTGTCGCGTCGGCAACACCAGCCCGCGCCAGATCTGCGCCGGTTGCAGCATTAATCGGGATAGCGGCGTCTTGAAGAGACTCTTCCTTACGCTGCGCGGTTACGACGATAACGTCCAGACCGCCGGACCTCTGTGCATTTTCTGAATCGGCGTCGGCGTTGTCTTGCGCGACCGCCGGCGATGCAAACATCGCTGAAACAAGTGCCAATGAGAGCGCTGCCTTGGACGCAGTCGTATTTCGCATGTGGAATTTCATAAACTTCCTCCCCTTATGATTTAAACTCTTGCCGCGTGTAAGCCGCAGCTTTCGATGAATTATGGATAAGCCAAAGTTGCAAATTGCAAAAATCACTTTCACCAATAGTAATAATCATTCTCACAAATAGGAAAAATCATTTGTTTTTGCAGTTTTGTATAAATAAAATTTATACATAAAATTCACAGATATTCTGGAAAATAATCTGAAAGTGGCAGTGGCTTAGCAAACAAATCTATTTCTGAGTACGGCCTAAATTCGGTGCTATAAGGTGATGGTCTCAGGAAATATCGGAGTTGGCACCGACTTGCTGCAGCTTGCGGCGTAACCATATCAGCGCTTCGTCTGTGGTTCGACTCGCATGATATTGCATCATTTCCTGCATCACCGGCAGTGCGACAGGCGGTTCGGCGGTGATCAGGGAAGCTGCCGGCGCAACGATATTGGCCAACCGCTCGTGCATCAGGGACAGCCGCATCGTGCCTGGGATCAACCAGGGTGCCTGGATAAAGGACGGAGCGGTGATTTCGATCCGCCGCTTTTGAACATGTTCTTGCAGCGCATGTTCAATAAACGTGTCTCGATGTCCGATCTGAACCGCGACGTGCCCGCTGTTGAAGAATGCCTCTACAGTCAAAGGTTGCTGCATCACAGGGTTGCCGGACCAGCCGACGACCACAAACCGTTCTTCAAACAACAGGTCGCGTGGATGATCCGGATGCACAAATTGTTCCGGAGTGAGGAGCAGGTCCAGTTCCCCGTTGGTGAGCTGATCTGCGACATCCTGATCGGGAAGGGAGATATCGAGGGTTACGCGGGGGGCCTCCCGTTGCAACACGTCCAAAAGCGGAACGATCAGGACCGTGGTGATATAATCGGAAGCGGCAATCTTGAAGCAACGGTCCGAAGTGGCTGGGTCAAATCCCTTCCCGCTCGAAATCAGGCTTCGCAGTTGCAGGATCATATCGGCCACTTTGGGAGCGAGGTAGATCGCCCGCGCAGTCGGGATCATCTTTTTGCCGTGCTGCGTCAGGATGTCGTCCTGAAACGATTCCCTCAGCCGCTTCAATGCCGCACTCATCGCGGCCTGCGTGACGTTGAGCCGGTTCGCAGCGCGGGTAACGCTACGCTCCCGCAGTAGCACATCAAACGCCACCAGAAGATTGAGATCAAAATTGTCTAGCCGCATCAGGCATAGATATCATTTATCAAAGCAATGATAAACGAGAAATTGCGCTTCTGTATTCCTGGGTACGGACATACCGGTTCGTGTCATTGATCAGGCAATCGCGTCAGCAACTTGTCCAGCGTGGCAGGATAATCGCGGACGCGGATTCCTGTTGCATTATATATCGCGTTGGTGACCGCTGCTGCAGCGCCGCATATGCCAAGTTCGCCGATGCCCTTGGCCTGAATGGGGCTGGCCCATTCGTCCCGTTCCTCGAGCAGAACCACCTCGATCTGGGGCACATCCAGATTCACCGGTATATGATATTCCGCCAGATCGTGATTGACGATGTGCCCGTCTCGGCCATCGAAAACCAGTTCTTCGGTGAGAGCGCTACCGATGCCCCAGATCATGCCGCCATAGCATTGAGAAGTCGCGGTCTTCTCGTTCAAAATCCGCCCCGCTCCGAACACCCCGAGCATCCGCTTCACCCGCGTTTCGCCGGTTACAGCATTAACAGCCACCTCGGCAAAATAGGAACCATAAGTGGCCTGCTGCATCTCTTCCAGCGTCTGGCCCGGTTCAATATGACCGATTGCAGAGATTTCCTGTCCCTCCAAAATGTCCGGATAGGATCGCAAAGCATTTCCGGTGCCGGCTTTGCCATTTTCAAGCGTCAGTTCTGCCTCGTCGCTGCCCAACTTGTTGGCGAGTTTCTTGCGGATTTCCTCACATGCGAGAAACACGGCCGAACCTGCAGAAGAGGCTCCCCACGATCCACCCGAGCCCGGCCCTGCCGGAAAATCGGTGTCACCCAGTTTGGTTTGGACCTTGTTTGCCGGCAATCCCAGCATGTCGCCGGCAATTTGCGTCAAGATCGCATAAGTGCCGGTTCCAATATCGGTCATGTCGGTTTCGACCACGGCGCTGCCATCTGCAAGCAGTGTCACTCTGGCTTTCGCTTCCGAGAGAATGTTGACCCTTGCGGCGCCGGCCATGCCGTGTCCGATCAGCCAGTCGCCTTCGCGCAGAGACCCCGGCTTCTTGTTGCGCTTGTCCCATTTAAAAAGTTTCGCGCCCTCGTCGAGCGCCTCGATAAACCGACGGGACGAATATGGAATGTCCTGCTCCGGGTGCCGGTCAGGAACATTGCGCCGCCGGAGTTCAACCGGATCAATGCCCGCTGCTTCCGCTAGCTCATCCATGGCATTTTCCAGAACCTGCATACCGACCGCCTCGCCGGGCGCCCGCACCGAGCCACCGCAGGTACGGTTGATCCGGGCGACTTCGATTCCGAGCTTTCGGTTTTTACCACCATATATGAAGTGGGTAGCCTGAGTGACCGGCTCGTAAAATTCTTCCTCCGGCAGGTTGGACACCAGACATTCGTGGCCCAGACCGGTCAGAACGCCATCTTCTCCGCAAGCCAGTCGGACATGCTGCCGCGTTTCCGACCGGCGCATGGTGGTTTCGAAAACCTGCGGCCGCGACAAGGCAACGCAGACCGGTTGGCCGGTTTCTTTGGCAGCGAGCGCCGCAGCTACGGCCTCCGGTGAAATGCCCAGCTTGGAACCAAAGCCGCCGCCTACGAAGGGCGACAACATGCGGATATTCTCCGGCACGATATGCAGCGCATCGGCCAGTTCGTTGATGTTGAAATTGAGCATCTGGTAGCTGCCGCGGAGGGTCAGCTTGTCGCCTTCCCAGCTGGCGATCGCACAATGCGGTTCCATTGCGGCGCTGTTATGGCCCGGTGTGCGATAGACCTGATCGACGGTGAACGGGGCATCGGCCATCGCCTTGTCGAGATCGCCCTGATCAAGCTGATCGTCCTCCGGCTTGTCTGTGGGTGTGTCATCGGCCTCGGGGTCGAACGCAGCATTGGCTATCGTCTCATAGCTGATGTTCAATATGTTCGCTGCATGGCGAGCCTGTTCAAATGTATCGGCAACGACCAGCGCGATCGGCTGACCGAAATAGTCGACCTGTTTCGAACCCTGCGGCGGCGCTTCATCGGCACCGCCTTGCGCAGGCCGTCTCAGCAAGCGGTCATCGGTGATAACCGCGCGGACACCGTCTTTGCCGATTAGTAGGCTGCTCGCCACATCGGTGACACGGCCCTTGGAAATCGTTGCCCGAGCCAGCACTCCGAATAGCATGTCGGGCACGTCCCATTCGTGCGCATAGGTTGCTTGTCCGGAAACCTTGAGCGGTCCGTCCGGACGATCCATCGGCGACCCGACCAGGCCCTGCACCATATCGTCGAGCCGATTGCGCGTGTCCGCTTCGTCCATTTTATGATGCGCGGTCATGCGGCTGCTCCTGTTTTGGTGGCTTCTTGCAAGACGGAGATCAGCACCCGTCTGGTCAGCGGAATCTTGAAATCATTGCTGCCATAGCCCTGTGCTTCGGCGAGCAACCGATCGGCCGCCTTGCCGAATAATTCCGCCGACGGCTTTTCGCCGATCAGTAGAGCTTCGACGGCTTCGTCCCGCCAAGGCTTGTGCGCCAGTCCGCCAAAGGCCAGCGCGGCAGCTGCTATGGTTTCACCATCCATCTTCACGATCGCTGCAACAGAGCAGAGCGCGAAGGCATAAGATGCCCGGTCGCGGACCTTTCGGTATATCTGCCTTCCCTCAGCTGGGCGCGGAAGGATCACGGCGGTAATCAAATCTCCCGCCTGAAGGATATTATCCCTATCAGGGCTATCGCCCGGCAGAAGATGGAAATCCTGGATCGGGACCTGCCTGACATCACCGTCAACGTCTTGGATCTCGACCTGCGCGTTCAGCGCCGTCATCGCCACCGCCATATCTCCGGGATAGGTAGCGATACAGGAATCGCTCGCGCCGAGGATCGCATGGATGCGATTAAAGCCGGCCAGTGCCTGACAGCCAGAACCCGGCTCACGCTTGTTGCACGGCATCGCCGTATCGTAAAAATAATAGCAGCGGGTCCGCTGGCACAAGTTGCCGCCGGTGGTAGCCTTGTTGCGAAGCTGTCCGCTCGCCCCCGCCAATATCGCTCGCGAGAGCACCGGATAATCGCGCCGGACACGCTGATCGGCGGCGCAATCGCTGTTCGTTACCAGCGCGCCGATCCGCAACCCCCCGTCGTCGGTCTCTGTGATTTCGGAAAGGTCGAGCCGGTTGATATCCACCAGCTTGTCGGGCGTCATCACCTCGAGCTTCATCAGATCGAGTAAATTGGTTCCGCCCGCTATGAAGGTCGCATTGTCCGCCACTTCCGCTGTAGCATTGGCACGGTCGGTAGCTCTTGAATATGCGAAAGGCTTCATGACTTTTCTCCGGCAACCTGACGGATCGCATTGACGATATTGGGATAGGCAGCGCAGCGACATAGATTTCCGCTCATCCGCTCCGAAATTTCTTCATTGCTTAGCGCCTCTGGACCCTCGAGATCGTCGGAGACAAAACTTGGCCATCCCGCTTTGGCTTCCTCAAGCATAGCCGTGGCCGAACAAATCTGGCCGGGCGTACAATATCCGCACTGGAATCCGTCATGAGCGACAAATGCGGATTGCAAATCCGACAAGTTGCCGGGCTCGCCAAGCCCCTCGATGGTCGTAATCTCGTCACCGTCATGCATACAAGCAAGCGTGAGGCAGCTGTTTATCCTGCGGCCCTCGACGATCACGGTGCAAGCGCCGCATTGTCCATGGTCACAACCCTTTTTGGTTCCGGTTAGCCCCAAATGGTTGCGCAGAGCATCAAGCAAGGTCACTCTGCTATCGGCTTCCAGTTTATGGGTTTTGCCATTCACGCTCAACTCGGTGATTTCCATTTACGGGGCGTCCTTCCGTTATTGGCAATATGATGCCCGCAGATCAGCCAGCGGCGGCAACCATAGCTCTGTATTTGAGATTCAATGTCGCGGGCTACATCACTGCTTTACGTGCGACCGACCCGATCGTTCCGCAGGACCTGATATTTTTTGCAGCGCTCGGTCATCACACTTCTTCAATCTTGTTTGAACCCAACGCTCCGAGAAAAACCGTCCCCCAAATTTCACCAATCATTTTTGGGAACGGAATTCAACGAGCGTCGTTTCGTGTTTGCAACGCGATGATCCGCGACCATTTTGAGGAGTGATTAAATGACCAAAGGCAAATCCCCATCGAAGTCGAAACAGCAATCTGGTTCAAGCAGCCCGGCGCTGGATAATATGCTCCATGAAATCCAGCCCGGCAGCGGTCGCGTCGACCATGCAGAAGTGCAGCGGGATGCTGGAGGTGAAACCCATCAGCAAATCAAGCCGGATGCCGATCATAGTGATGGCGCTGCCCATCTGACCGACAATTTCGGGCATCGCGTTTCCGACAACCAGAATAGTCTCAAAGCCGGTGCGCGAGGCCCCAGCCTTCTTGAGGATTTTGTGCTTCGCGAGAAAATATTCCATTTTGACCATGAACGCATCCCCGAACGTATCGTGCATGCGCGCGGCTCGGGAGCGCATGGTGTATTTGAGGTGACAGAAGCAATCCCCGAGCTGACCAAGGCCGAGCTGTTCCAAAAGAAAGGCAATAGCTGCCCGCTGTTTGTGCGCTTTTCGACGGTAGCGGGATCTAAAGGTTCCAAGGACACGCCGCGCGACGTTCGCGGATTTGCCGTCAAATTCTATACAGAAGCCGGGAACTGGGATCTTGTCGGCAACAATATGGCGCCATTTTTCATCCAGGATGCGATCAAGTTTCCCGATCTTATCCACTCGGTGAAACCTGAAGCCGACCGGGGATATCCGCAAGCCGCCTCTGCCCATGATACATTCTGGGATTTTATCAGCCTGATGCCGGAAAGCATGCACATGGTAATGTGGGCCATGTCCGACCGTGCGCTGCCAAGAAGCTTGCGGATGATGGAGGGCTTCGGCGTTCACACCTTCCGTTTTATCAATGCAGAGGGCAAGGGAACATTCGTCAAGTTCCACTGGAAACCAAAGCTTGGCATGCAATCCACGACGTGGGACGAGGCCGTCAAGATTTCCGGCGCCGATCCCGATTATCACCGCCGGGATCTGCACGACGCAATTGACGCGGGCGATTTCCCGGAATGGGAACTGGGTATCCAGACATTTGACGAGCAATGGGCGGCCAAGCAGCCATATGATGTGCTGGACGCCACGAAGCTGATACCGGAAGAAGAAATCCCCGTTCGCATCATCGGCAAGATGACCCTTAACCGGAACCCGGACAATTTCTTTGCCGAAACCGAACAGGCAGCCTTTCTGCCGACAAATGTCATTCCGGGAATTGACTTCTCAAATGATCCGCTGCTGCAAGGCCGTTTGTTCAGCTATCTCGACACGCAAAAGTCGCGTCTTGGCACAACCAACTTCCACCAGATTCCGATCAATGCGCCAAAATGCCCGATGCACAATTTCCAGCGTGATGGGCTGATGCAGACGATGGTCCCCACCGGGCGTGCCAATTATGAACCGAATAGTCTGGTCGAGGCGGGTGAGGACGGCGGTCCTCGTGAATGCCCGGAAACCGGCTTCAGCTCGTTCAGAGAGAATGCCGAGCGGAATGACCCGACCGAGAAAGTGCGTGCCCGGGGGGAGCTGTTCGCCGATCATTTCAGTCAGGCGCGCATGTTCTATCTCTCCCAGACCGACAACGAACAGGCGCATATCGCATCTGCAATTGTCTTTGAATTGTCGAAAGTCACCCTGCCCCACGTTCGTGAGCGCGTGGTTGCCCAGCTAAGGAATATCGATGTGGACCTCGCCAAACGGATCGCGGACGGGTTGGCAATTGATCTGCCAAAAGCGGCCAAACCTGCACGCAAACCGGTAGACCTCGATCTGTCGGACGCCCTCTCCATCCAGAAGAACGCCAAGAATATCCTCCAAGGTCGCCAGGTTGGTATCCTGTTCGCCGAGGGTTCGGACAAGAAGACCATCGACGGGCTGAAAAAGAAAATCGAGGACGAGGGCGGCACAGCAATGTTGATCGCGCCCAAGATCGGCGGGATTAAGGTGGACGGCGGCACACTTGAAGCGGACGGTCAGTTGGCCGGCACGCCGTCGGTGCTTCTGGATGCAGTTGCCCTTGTTCTGACCAAGGAGGCGGCCGAAAAGTTGACCACGGACAGCGCTGCCGTCGACTTTGTTTGCGACGCATGGGCGCATCTCAAGGCCATCGGCCATGATGATGGTGCGAGGCTGCTCCTCGACCATTGCCACGTCCCGGCGGATGCTGACGGTGTCACGGATACCGGTGCTTCCTTTGTCGACAATGCCGCATTGCGTTTCTTCGATCGTGAACCGGATGTACGCGACCTCGCGTAACCGATGACGGCAAACTGATCTTGCTGGCCGGATGACCGGCTCGCGGCCATCGCCAATTGCGGTAGGCTTTCGCTCGCGTGTCACCGGCCAGTGTTTGATAGAATGTTTTTTCTAACGTCCGGCGCAGCGCTGTCCGAGAGACAGTGTTGCGCCGGACGGTGCTTCATGTTGCTGAAAGGATAAAAGCCTTGCGGAAGATCGGAATCGTGGGCAGCGGCCCGATGGCGATTTATTTGCTGAAGTATCTAGCTGCCAGTGATGAGGCGCTTGCCATCTCCATTTTCGAAGCCTCGTCCTGTGCGGGAACGGGCATGCCCTATGATCCTTCCCTGAATGGCGACTATATGCTTTGCAACGCTTTCAGTCGGGAAATCCCTGCCCCTGTACGGCCATTGGTAGACTGGCTCATGGACCGGCCGAAGCGCGAACTTGGCGAATGGGAATTGTCGGCGCATGACCTGACTGCCCGCGCATTCTACCCGCGCGTGCTGATCGGCGAGTATCTCCATTCGCAATTTGAGGATTTGTGCGACAATGCACGCGAGACCGGTCACGTAATCAAGGTGCTTACGGAATGCCGCGTGGTCGATATCGAGGCCGCAAATGACGGAAAGGCTAATGTACAATATCAATCCGGTCAGTCTGTCAGAAGTCTGCAGTTTGACGCAGTCGTAATCGCTTCGGGTCACAGCTGGCCAGACGTACCTCAGATCAACGAAGTAAATCTGGTTTCACCCTGGCCCTATACAAATATCACCGGGCTGGAGCAGAATGACATAGGCGTGCTTGGCTCGTCGCTGTCAGCGATAGACATTGTAATCGCACTTGGTCATGCGCGTGGCCGGTTCGAAGAAAGCGGTAGCCGGATCAGCTGGGTGCCGAATGATGGGGAAAACAGGCTGCGGATCACTATGGTGTCGAAAATGGGAATTATGCCGGAGGGCGATTTCTATTACCCCTTTCCTTATGAGCCGCTCGTCTGCCTGACCCAGGAGGCCATAGACGCAGAGATTACCAAAGGATGTGACGGTCTGCTGGACCGCGTTTTCACGCTACTGTGCAACGAACTGGATGCGGCCGACCCCGACTATCTGGGTCGCTTGCCCGAGACAGCGAGGACGGTGGAAGGGTTCGCGCCTGCCTATTTCTCCCATCGACGCGAAGTTGGTGGATTGCGAGCGGTGAAACGCGATCTGGCTGAATCGCGGGAGACCATGCGCCGAAAGGAAACAATTGCGCATCGCTATGCCCTGCTGCGCGGTCACGAGGCGTTTGACCATATATTGCGTGAATTGCCCGAAGCGGATTATCAGCGTTTCCTCGATCATCTGATGCCGGCGTTTGCCGATTGCTATGCCGCCGTTCCGCATCTCTCGGTTGCCCGGATCACCGCGCTTCATGATGCCGGAGTGCTCGAGCTTGTCGCGACCGAGAAAGGCGCGGAATTTCTACAAACGGACGATGGGGGCATCAAGATAGACACCGAAGATGGCACCCTGCGGTTCGATGTCATGGTTGATGCCCGTGGGCAGTCTCCCGCAAGTTTGACTGAGCTGCCGTTCCCGACACTGGTCAACGATTTGCGCAATCCCTCGGAACCGGTGTCGAAGCCCTTTGCATTGGATCTTTTACACGCAAAAACCGGTCGGATTTACTGCTTGGCTCTACCCCAGATTTTGCAACGTCACCCGTTCTCGCAAGGATTGATGGAATGCTCGAAACAGGCCCGCCATGTCGCTGATGATATATTGGGTATATCGCGCGACTAGAGCTCAAATACCGTTGAAAAAATAGATCGGAAAACAGATTCATTCGTTCCGGCGCCTGCTGCAATCGCATCGATGAACAGAGAGCCGAAATCTGATGCGCTGACAAAAAACTATTCTGCCAGCAGGTCAGCATCTGGTGCGCCGCCAACGGCCTGATACAGACCGATTATTGCGTTGATCTGATCGGCCTCGAGCTGAACCAGAGACAATTCGACGCCGAGCAGGCTGCGCTGCGCGTCCACTTGCTCGATATAGGGTGTATAGCCTGCCCGGTAGCGGTTGCGCGCGTGTCGCAATGCATCCGCCACGGCTGCACGCTGGGCCTCGAGAGCGCGTTGCTGATCGTCCAGTCGAGCGACGACAGCCATCCGGTCTTCCACTTCCCTAAAGGCGTTCAAGACGGTCGAGCGATAGGAAAAGGCAGCTTGATCGCGCCGAGCGGTTGCGGCGTCAAACTGTCCTTGCAGCCGGCCACCATTGAAGATCGGCGCGAGCAGGCTGCCGCCAATCGACCATATCGAGATCGGGTCGGCCAACAGATCGGAGATTGCAGCACCCGCCGAAGCGCTGAGGCCGAGGCTCGGCATGAAGCGCGCCCGCGCCGCCCGCATTTGCGCGTCGGAGGCTGCCAGTTGATATTCTGCCGCCGCAATATCGGGACGCAATCGCAAGAGTTGCGAAGGGATGACATCGGGAGCGGTTGGTTGCTGCAGGTCAGCGAGCGAGCCACCGCGAATGATATCGCCGGGTATTTCGCCAGTCAGCACCGACAGCGCATTTTCCTGCCGCGCGATTTGCGCCTCGATCTGCGGCACCAGTTGCGCGGTGGCCTGATATTCCGCTTGCGCCTGGCGCCATTCCAGCTGCGATGTGTAGCCGACTTCCGCTCGGTCGCGAGCAAACTTCAATGCCTGTGCGCGCAGTGCCAGCGTATCGCTCAGGACCTTGCTTCGGGCATCGAGCGCCAGCAAGCTGACATAACCGCTGGCGGTCGCAGCGGTGACCGACAGCAGTGCAGCTTCCCGCGCTGCCTCGCTTGCCGCGACACCCGCTTTCGCTGCATCGTTATTTGCGAGGTTTTTGCCAAAGAGATCTACCTCATAGGATGCGCGGAACGCAGGTTCTGCGACCAATGAATTTTGCCCCTGGCCAAATGCTGACACTTCACGCCGTGCGCCCCCCGCCAGTCCGGCTTCGATTGTCGGCAATAACAAGGAGCGTGACACCGCTTCGGTCGCACGCGCTTCCTGCACCCTTGCAGCGGCGAGACGAATGTCGGGATTATTCTCCCGCGCCTTCTCTACCAGCGCTGCCATCTGCGGATCACCAAATCTCTGCCACCAGCTGTGTTCGAGCTGTTCTGCGGCTGGAAGCTCGGTCCGCCAATCGAGCGCCGGTTTCACGGCAACCGATGCGGGCAAGGGGCGCAGTGCAGGCGCGCAACCGCTTAGTGCGATGGCGCCAGCCAGCGTTGCAATGGTCAGGACAAAACGGGATGATGTCTTCACCGGGTCAATCCCCTGCCCGCGTATGCACTGTGGCGACAACCGACATGCCCGGCCCCAATCGCTTGACCAGGTCCTGATCAGGATCGAACTTTATCCGCACGGCAATGCGCTGCGGGACCTTAACAAAATTGCCGGCACCGGTGTCGGGCTTGACCAGACTGAATTCGCTGCCTGCGGCTGGTGCGATGCTTTGCACGATACCGGTCAGTTCCGCTCCGCCCAGAGCATCGACCGTCAATGTTGCCCGTTGCCCGACAGCCATTTTAGCAGTCTGTGCTTCCTTGAAATTTGCAGTAACCCAGAGATCATCGGGCACCAGATACATTAGCTGGGTACCGCCGGTCACCAATTGACCGAGACGGGCTGAAATTTCGCTAAGCCGGCCATTGCGGGGCGCGCGGATATTGGTGCGCGACAATTCGATTTCTGCCAGCTCGACCGATGCATTTGCGCCTTGCACTTGTGCTTCGAGAGCGCCGCGCCCGACTTCAACCGATCGCACCTGTTCGACCGCGATGGCGCGCTGCGCCTTTGCTTGCAGGACACTTGCTTCAGCCTGCTTGAGTGCGGCACGCGCCTGATCGCGTTCGCGAAGAGACACCGAGCCTTCGCCAACCAGTTCTTCAATCCGTCGCATGTCGGCTTTCGCCTTCTGCAAACCAGCCTGGGCGCTGGCGACTGTAGCGTCTTGCAGGCGCATCTGCGCCTGGCCCGAGCGCAAGCTTTGCTGGCTGTTGGCGAAATTGGCGCGCTGGGCCGCTGTATTCGCCTGCCCCTGCTGGAGGCGCTGCCGATAGGGAGCGGGATCGATCCGGGCAAGCAACTGGCCTTTCTTCACGCGGTCGAAATCCTTGACCGGCACTTCGGTCAGATAACCCGAGACCTGCGGACTGATCACCGTCGTCATCCCGCGGACATAGGCATTGTTGGTCGTTTGATTACCGCTGTTGAATGGGGTTAGTCCCCAAGAGAAAAGCGCTATCAATACGCCCGCGAATATCACCAATATGCCCAGCACAAGTTTTTTGCGAGAGACGTCAGGCTTCCAACCGCCCTCATCCTCGGTGCCTGTCTCTGGCACCTCTTCAGGATCGGAAATATTTTCCACCTCCGGGTCCCCGGCATCTGGCTTGACGTTATTCTTCTGCTGGTTCAACGCTTGCTCCTGGCGATCATGTTCTCGAGAAAGACGAGTTCTTTGCTGAGTGGGTTCCGTCCCCGGACGCGATTAATCACCCAGGGCACTAGCACCGCGACAAAAGCGATGGAAGCGAGCGATCCGATAAGAAAAAAGACATCGTTAAATGCCAATACCGCTGCCTCGCGACCGACTTCCTGGGAGATGCGCGCAGCCGCTGCCTGCTGCTGTAACAGCGGATCGGAGATTGTCGCCGCAAAACCTTTCGACAATTGCCCTATCTCGCTGGCAAGTTGCGGGTTGGTGGCAGTAAGTGTTGCACCCGCGTCGATCAAATGGGTTTTGAGCCGGATGGTGTGGAAGGCAGAGAGCGCCGAAACGCCTGCCAGACCACCCAAGGTCTGCGATAGGGAAAAGACCGCGATGAAACTGATTACGTAAGCGGGGCCGGCTGCAAGGGCACGCAACATGCCTTCCATCATCACCGGACCCATCGCAAACACCGCAGCGAAACCGATTGCAGCCTGTGTCCAATAGAGATCGCTGGGACGAGACATGATGCCAGTCCGCGTGTCCGCGAATGCTGCGATCGCAATAACCATTATGGCAAAAAGGATTGGCCGAGTCAGGTCTTTTGGATCCAAACGCACGAGCGACAGAATGCTGCCGGCAACGGTCGCGCCAGCGAGCACAAAATAATAACCGGTTAGTTGTTCATTGCCATAGCCGAGCGCTGAGAAAAGACCGCTCGCGCCAAAGCTCTGCTCTGCGACAAGAATTCGTACCCCCGCCCCGGTAATCGCCAAGGACAAGATCGCGCGGCTCGAAAGCCAACTTGTATTGAGCATCGGGCTTTTCCGGTTCATCTCGATCAGCAGGCAGCCCCCCAAACACAGGATAGCGAGCGCCAGCGCCCAACCAAGCCAGCTGGCGTCCCACCACTGAATTCGCCCTTGAATCAAGAAAGACAGCAATGCCGCCACTCCGACCAGAAACAATGTGATGCTAGGCAGATCAAGCTTCTCGAATGTCTTTTTCCTGAAACCGATGGGAAGGCGCAAGAGATAGACCGCGCCAAGGGAAATTATGGACAGTCCAAATTGTAACTGGAAAGCGCGGCTGAGGTTTCCATCGACGAGGAGATAAGGAGATATGGCGCGCGCTAGCGGGAATGCCGTCTGGACAAGCCCGATACCGAGAATGAGCGCTCCGATACGTGCAGAAGCCGGCAACCCCTGCATAAGATAATAGATCGCCAGCGCGGAAAGACCGCTCGCGGCAATGCCGGCCATCGCTCGCGCGGCAATCTCGGGATAATAGCCGAGTTCCAGCACCTGAATGAAATTGGCGGCAACAAGGCCGATCATGGCATATTTTACAAATGGCTGGATGCCGAATTCCTGGCGGACGCGGAATAGCAACATGCTCATACAGGCATAAGTTGAATAGAATGCGACGCTGATCCACCCTGCCTGTACCGGGGTCAGCGCCATTTCGCCTTGCAGCGCAGCAGTGTTGGCCAGCAAGAAGCCATTCTGCGCACCTCCTACAAGCCCCAGAAAAAGACCTATCAAAAGATAAGCGACTTTGCGGCGTGCCGGATGGTCTGGGTTGGCCGGCGACCCTGGCAAAATCGGCAACTCGTGCTGCTTGAACTTGTAGCCGGCACTATCGTCGGTAAGGTCCGGTTTGTCAGCCACCTGCACGCACCGTCTCGACTGCTATTCCGGTCAGAATATTCACAAGTTGCTCCATTTAGCGGCTTTGGTTGATTGACATGAGAACCATCCGATTTTTCCTGACGTCTGACTTCGGCTGTTCTTCTAGATCACAACGCAATAGCAGCGGTTCGGTTGCACGGTCAGGGCTCTGGCTCAAGACCGCGCAACCTATCGAACCGTCTTGTTACGAATAGGCTCCATCGGAATAGGTCAGTTCATAGCTATGGCTATAGATTTCGAACACGATACCGAACGGGTCCTCGACATAGCACATGCGATAAGGTTTCTTGCCCGGATAATATTCGCGAACCGGCATGCGTTGTTTTCCTCCGGCGGCGACGATTTTCTCGATCAGGCCTTCGACGTCCGGATCCTGAATACAAAAATGGAAAGTACCGTGGCGCTTATGATCCAGATTCTTGTCAGGCGCATGATTTTCGGGAAACTCGAATATCTCGATACCGACGCGATCGGCGGTCGCGAGATGGGCAATGCGCAGACTACCCCATCCCGGACCAAAAACGTCGGTGCACATGATACCAACCGGACTTTCGTCTTCGGTGACATCGGTCGGTTTCATGATCGTGTAGAGCCCGAGTATTTCGGTGTAGAATTTTACCGCAGCATCAAGGTCAGGGACCGATAGGCCGATATGGGAAAAAGCGCGAGGTGTTGGCAACATGAGGGAATTCCTTTTATCTTTGGTGTGGATAGAAATAAGCCAATCCGTAGATTATTTGAAATAATCATTTCAATAGTTTATGATAACATATAGTAATGACTAATGTTGAATGCCCAATGGTTGGAAACCTTCGTCGTGCTTTGCAAAACCGGCCATTTTACCAGGGCTGCCGAGCAATTGAATATGACGCAGCCGGGCGTTTCCCAGCATTTGCGAAAGCTTGAGGCCCAGGTCGGTCAATCGCTGATCTCGCGCCAGGGAAAAAGCTTTAGCCCCACTCCGGCAGGCGAAGCAGTTCTAGCCGTAGGGCGCGCGAGAATCGCCGAGGAGCAAGCCCTGCTTGAGACGGTCCTGCGCGACGATCCTGCCCTCGGACAGGTCACCATCGCATGTTCGGGTAGTTTCGCCATGCTGCTATTTCCGCATCTCCTCTCGGCAATGCAGGAGTCCCCGAACCTGACGATAAGGCTCGAGGCTACTCCGCAGGACAAGGTGTTAAGCGGCGTACTCGAGGGTCGATTTGATCTCGGAGTTGCAGACCATGATCCGCATCATCCGCGCCTTGATGCCCAGCATTTGGGTCAGGAAGAACTGTGCCTCGTCGTTCCGCGCGACGCGATGGCATCTCCAATCAGTTTTCAGGCGCTCGAAGACCTCGGTTTCGTCGCCCATCCCGACGGTTTTGCCTATGCCGATAATCTGTTCTCGATGAATTTCCCGAAAGAGTTTCAAGGATCGGATCGTCTGCACATCCGTACTTTCGTGAACCAGATCAGCCAGATCCCCTCGCCCGTCGCGAATGGCATCGGATATACGTTGCTGCCACGCAGCGGCGTGAACAGCTACCCTCACAAAGACCAGCTTCATGTCGCACAGCTTCCCTACAGGCTCCGCCATGATCTGTGGATGGTTTCCCGACGTGGCAGAACTCTGCCTGCGCGGGTCTCGCGGATCGCCCGTCTCATCGAGGCTGTCTCCAGAGATCTCGATTCTGGATAACAAGCTGCGAAGGGTTCGAAAGCAGCCATTATAGTTTCTCAGCGTTTGAAGTCGGAGAGCAAGACGACCACCCAGAAACTGTCGTCTGAATCCGATGTGTCGAATGACCTCTACCCATCGTTTCCAGAAGCTACGCTTGCCTCATCATCGACCAAATATTGCCGGACGGTCGCGAGTGTTCTGAAAATGAGAGCGCTAAGCGGCCGACTTTAACGGGACAACTTCCACGCAGAAACTCCTGCACTGGCTACGTGGCATGATCCAAGGATGAATTCTAAGCGTTCGGCTTCTGCAAAAATGTCACTCAGTGAAACGGTTTCCAGTCCATAGTTGAATGCGAAACAACGGTCCCCTGCTCTGCGAATACGAATATCCTGAGGCAGAACCACAATATCGAGTTTTGCCTCGATAGTCATTTTTCTCAGCAGGCCCTGCAAAAACTCGTTACCTGGCCAAGCCGCGAGATAGCTAATATTTTCGTTTCGAAAAACCATCGCGGTGCCGTCGTCGAGCGCAATTGCCGGCATCAGCGCCGTTTCGATATGTTCAAACCAGCGGGTGATGTTGTCGCTATTTGCGCCTTTCGAAAGGCCAGGCCGCAAG
This sequence comes from Parasphingorhabdus sp., assembly GCF_036963705.1. GTDB lineage: Bacteria > Pseudomonadota > Alphaproteobacteria > Sphingomonadales > Sphingomonadaceae > Parasphingorhabdus. The sequence goes on from NZ_JBALUT010000031.1 coordinate 23,752, forward strand.
CTCTCTACGCGGGCAACCTTTATCGGCAGCACGCTCTGTAACGGGCCCGGCGGTAATTCTGAAGGGATCGCGAAATCGGTCGTTTTACTGCCGCTTCTTGGCCCAAGGAGCACCGGCACATTGCTTTGGGCAAGGCGTTTGACCAAAGCATCCGAGAGGATCGGCAAGCTCGGGGCAACGATCATCTTGTAACCGGAGAATGAGGCTTCCGGTGCAATAATATCTACATCAAGGCCGAGTTTCCGCAGGGCGCTATAAGTTTCGAAAACGAGTTCGATATAACGAAAGTCTTGTCCCTGCGGTTGGGTCTGGAACAACCAAGCCGCTTCATAGGAGAATAGCAACGCCACCGATTTTGGTGTTTCTCCGATCTGTCCTATCTTTCCAATATCGCCACTGGCCTGACGGGCTTCCGATGCACCCTGGTCATCCTCGCCATCTGGGCGTAGCAATCCTGCGTGCATCTGTTCCTGCGCGAACGGTGCCTGCCGCCAACGGAAGAACGAACAGAATTCCGCGCCATGCGCCATCGCTTCCAAGGCCCATAGCCGGACCATGCCGGGAAGTGGTGCCGGATTATATCGAGCCCAGTTTACTGGTCCTGGCTGTTGCTCCATCACTGCCCAGCGGCCATTGGAACAGCCGCGATAAAGGTCGTGATGAAACGCTGCGATGTCGGGATGGCCTTGCCGAGCGTAGCGCAGCTTGTCCGCTTCGCTGAACCAATACTGCTCGAGGAAGCCAAGCGGATAACTGTCCCAGCTTGCAATATCGCAATCAGCGCCAACATCGTGATGATCAAAATCGGTCACAAAGCCCATGAAATTATGGATGATATCGCGCCCCGGTGAATGCTTTCGCAATATATCCGCCTGCAGCCGATTGAACGAGACCACCTCGTCCGATGCGAACCGGCGATAGTCCAGTACATGCGCAGGATTGGGTTCGGTCACGGTTGAATTTGGCGGGTCGATCTCGTCAAACGAGCGATATTCCATGCTCCAGAAAACATTGCCCCAGGCCAGGTTTAGAGCATGGATATCTTCATATTTCGCCGCCAGCCAAAAACGGAATGCCGCCGCAGCCGATCGGGAATAGCTCAGGGTGGTTTCGTGGCAGCCATATTCATTGTCGGTTTGCCAGGCCGCGATCGCAGGATGCTCGCCATAGCGTTCAGCCATCGCGGTTACGATCCGGCGGCATTCCTCCCGATAGGGCTTGTGCGAGAAACAATAATGACGTCGCGAGCCGAATTTGCGCGGCATTCCGTTGGCATCGACAGCGACCATATCGGGCATCTTGTCGACCAGCCATTTCGGTGGGGTCGCCGTTGGCGTACCAAGAATGATTTTTAGTCCAGCATTGCCAAGCGTGCCTATCGCGCGGTCCAGCCATTGCCAATCATAAACACCCGGTTCGGGCTCCATCCTGCTCCACGCGAACTCGCCAATCCGCACCAGCTCCAATCCCATTTCACTCATGCGCCGCGCATCATCAGCCCAAATGTCTTCGGGCCAATGTTCGGGATAATAGCAGCAACCAAGCTTCATGCCTTAGCTTTCATTTCGAGGGTGATGATCCATGCTGTCTCGGGATGGGTGAGCGGCAGCGCCAGTCCCTGCTCCATCAGCGCACGCCCGCTGAGCACCAGTTTTCCGCTCCACAAATCGGGATCAGCGAGATATTGGCTCGCCTTGACGGGCCACGGCCTGGGGAGTGTCACCGTATAAAATGCATCCGGCTCAAGTCCTTTCAACCGGACCGGCGAGACGTTGAAATATTCAGCGAAGCCGGTCTGCGACGCAAAAGCTATGGCCTTGTTACCTTCGACCACAATCTGGCCGAAGATATTCTTGTCCTCATGGTCGAGTTGCCAGAACTGACCGCTGTGCAATATGCCTCGCCACTGCTTGTATAGCCTTATATGTTGCACCAGGATTTCCCGCTCATCGCTGGTCATATCCGCTGGATTGGCTTCCACGCCCATATGGCCGAACATTGCAACTTTGGCGCGGAAATCCATTCCGGTCTGCCGTCCTGAGATCGGATTGGGAGAAGGCCCGACGTGATTACCGAGGATTTCCAGTGGCAGGAATTTGGTCCAGCTCTGGTTGATCCGCAGACGTTCAATCGGATCATTATTGTCGCTCGGCCAGACCCGGTGCGCTAGCTTGAGACTATGAAGATCAACGCGCCCACCGCCACTGGAACAATTTTCGATTTCCACGTTCGGATTGGCTTTGGCGATCGCAGTCAGCAGTTCATAATAGCCGTTCGCCTGAGCTGTACCGGACGGGAATAGCCGCCGGTTATGGTCCCACTTGATATAGGCAATGTCATAGGTATCGAGCAGAGCGTTGATCGACGACGCAAGATATTCCATGACTTCGGGTCGGGACAGATCGAGAACCAATTGGTGCCTCTCGGTCGGTCTGTTGTCGCTGCTGTCATGGATGCACCATTCGGGATGGTTGCGGTAAAGATCGCTGTCGGGTGATATCATTTCCGGTTCAACCCACAGACCGAAATCCATGCCCAGCGCTTTGATATGATCTATGAGCGGAGCAAGCCCCTCCGGAAATATGTCAGCGTCAACCGTCCAGTCGCCTAGCCCGCTGTGCGGACTGCGCCGTCCCTTGAACCAGCCATCGTCCAGCACGAAGCGCTCGACACCCAAAGCGGCGGCCTGATCTGCCAATGCCATCAGAGATTGTTCGGAAAGATCGAAAACCAGGGCTTCCCAGCTGTTGAGGTGCACTTTCCGCGGCCCCCATTGCGCGCGGCGAGGCAAAATTTCATCTCTCACATGACGGTGGAATTTGCGGGTGAGTTCGTCTTGATCCAAGGCATAGGTCAGAATTGTGTCTGCCGATTGCAAATCACCACCGCCTGGCAAAACACTGTCATCGGCATCAAGGATCGACTCCATGATCAGCGTCGCCAGGCCATCCTGGCTTTTCTCGACATGGGAAAGATGATCGCCGTTCCAGCAGATATGGCAGCCGATCACGCCTTTATTCAGACCGCTGGAAAAAAGTAACCAGTTGCCAGGATCAAATCCGGGCTTCCCGCCACTCGAACGCATTTCGATTGCACCGCGACCCAATTCGTGACGGGTCTCCAGCATCTCGCGTGCCCAGCGACCGGGAAAGCTGGTCACACAGTCGAACCTTGCTGGCAACGGTAAAACCAGAGAACATATTCTTTCCATCAGAAGTTCATATTCACCGGTGTTGGTGAAGCAATATTTGCAAGTGATGACATCGTCCGGAGTCAGTTTCCAGATGACCGAAACTTGCAGATGAACATTGTGATCGATCCAGACGGCGGTCACGCTGTCGCCAGTGGTTGCGACCTCCTGCAACCGGAAATCGGTTCGGACGAGGTGACCGTCGTTGCGCACCCGCACTGCCGGTCGCCCGGCATAGCCGCTTTTTGCCTCTGGGAGCAGTCCGCCGACGGGCGGAACATCTGGCTGGTTTTCGTGAAGACCGAACTGGCTTGCGGCTGACAGGTCCTTCAAATCCTCATCCTTAGGCAGACGCGCACCGATATAAATCAGATCAAGCGTGTCCCCCATGGTGGCAAACACGACACTCAAACCTTTGCCGTCCAGACGATATTCTTTGAGATTTTCGATCATGCGCCAACCCTGCGTTTACCACATTCGCGCTGTCAAACAGATTTGCAGCTTGTGATTGCTTTTGTACATATAGCGGCTAGTTACTAGAAAATTCGTTGGCAACTGCGCTCGGGGGAAGCGCGTTTGAAAGAGGCGAATTCTGGGGAAGGCAATGCTGGACAATCTGCCAACATCAAGTGGCATTCAGATTTTGGTTTGCGTCGCCATCACAGCTTTGATCGGCTTTGCGACCTGGCTTAAAGTTCGTCAGGCCAAAACGCATGACGGCTCTAGCAAAGACGTGTTCCTGGCTGGCGGCGGGCTGAGCTGGCTGTTTGTCGCCGGTTCGATTACGCTGACCAATCTATCGACCGATCAGCTTGTCGGGATGAATGGCAACCAGATGGCATTGCTGGCATGGTGGGAAATATGCGGCTTTTTCGGCTTGCTCTTTCTCGCGTTTGTCTTCGTTCCGATCTATTATCGTAACAATTGCACCACCGTTACCGAGTTGCTCGAGAAGCGCTACAAGGGCAAGAGCATCAGAACGCTGATCTCCGCTCTGTTTCTTCTGGGCAATATCCTGATCTATCTTCCCGCCGCTCTATATTCGGGCGCGCTGTTCATGCAATCCCTGTTCGGCACCGATATCAGCATAATTTATTTCGCTATCCTGCTGGCCGTGATTTCGGCAGCTTACACAATTTTTGGCGGTCTGCGAGCGGTTGCGGTTATGGACACCTATTCCGGCGTGGGCATATTGGGCCTAGCCATGCTGATCGTCATTCTCGCTCTGGCGGCAGTTGATTTTGATCTTACTTCCGGCGTGCCGGCAGAACGGCTTACCATGATCGGCGGAGCAGATTCACCGATACCTTTTCACACGTTGTTCACCGGCATGATTTTCATCCAGATATTCTACTGGTCAACCAACCAGAATATTACCCAGCGAGCGATGGCCGCCCCTACGGTGAGAGAAGCGCAAAAGGGCGTGATGGTTGCGGCGATGATCCGGATTTTGATCGTACCACCGATTGTTGTAATACCGGGCATTGTTGCTTTCAAACTTTTCGGAGATGTCAACGATGCGGCTTACGGGATGCTGGTCTCCCAGGTACTCCCCGGCTGGTTGTCAGGAGCGTTTGCAGCGATGGTAGCCGCAGCAGTCATCACGACGTTCAGCGCTGTGCTCAACAGCTCGGTAGCGCTTTACTCGGTCGATTTTCACGAGCAGTTCATCGGTAAGGTCGACGATCACTGGAAGCTGGGGGCAGCGATTTCGATCTTGCTGACCGTAGTCGCGATCACTCTCGTACCGCTCTATCAGAATGCCGAAAGCATCATAAATCTGTTGCAACAGCTCAACGGTCTGGCTTCGATGCCGATCCTCTCTGCATTTGTAGCGGGACTGCTGTTCCGCGGCGTGGTCGCACCAGCGGCGATTGGCGGCGTGGTCTGGGGCGTTGCGCTATACGGACTGTTCACGTTTCAACTCGAGCCAGCAGGCATCATCACGATGCACTATATCGATTTCATGGTCGTCACGCTTGTCACGTCAGTATTGGCCTCGCTGACGATCAACTTTCTGCTCGGCCATCGCGCAAGATTTGTCGGGTTTCGGGCAGCGGTGACCGAGGATTAATCCATGACCGAAGGCCCACATCGTCGATATAATCCGCTGGCAGACAAATGGGTTCTGGTATCGCCGCACCGGATCATGCGCCCGTGGCAGGGCGAGGAACAGGAGCCTGAACCAAGGCCGCTTGCTTATGATCCGGATTGCTACCTGTGCCCGGGAAACACGCGGGTCACCGGCGAGAAAAATCCGGCCTATGCTGGTGTGCATCTGTTCCCCAATGATTTTCCCGCGCTGCTTAAAGAGTCGGATGGCACGCAAAATACTGCCGGGCTTTTCCAGCGAGAAAATGTGCGCGGTGAATGTCAGGTTCTTTGTTTCTCACCGGATCATGACAAGTCGCTGCCGGAGCTTTCGCTTGGCGAAGTTGCACAGGTGATTGCCGCCTGGTGCAGTGAAGCCGAACGGCTCGGGCAAGACTATTCCAATGTCCAGATATTCGAAAACAAAGGCCCGATGATGGGCTGTTCCAACCCCCACCCCCACGGCCAGATCTGGGCCAGTGATCATGTGCCCGATGAAGTGCGTATCGAAGATCGAATGCAGGCAACGCACTATTTGAACAAAAAGCAAAATCTACTTCTTGGATTGGCAGCGGCGGAAGCAGAGGCTTGCGAACGCGTGGTCGTACAGAATGAAGATTGGCTGGCCATCGTTCCATATTGGGCAAGCTGGCCGTTTGAAACGCTGGTGCTGCCGCGCTTCCCAGTCGCCCACTTACCCGAACTCGACGAAAAGCAAAAAAGTAATCTGGCAGGGACGATCCGCGAACTTACCATCCGCTATGATAATCTCTTCCGCTGCAGTTTTCCCTATTCGATGGGCTGGCATGGAGCGCCGTGTGGCGATAGCGAAACCAGCCACTGGCAACTTCACGCCCATTTTTATCCGCCTTTGTTACGTTCCGCTTCCGTGCGCAAATTCATGGTAGGTTACGAGATGCTGGCCGAGGCGCAGCGCGATCTGACACCCGAACGCGCCGCCGAGATGCTGCGAGCAGTTAGCGATGTCCATTACCGTGACTAGACGCGCGGACCTTATCAAGCGAGCAAAGAACAGTTTTCGCGACGCATTTAATGGCAAGCCGGATATGCTGGTTGCAGCACCCGGTCGGGTAAATCTGATTGGCGAGCATACAGATTATAATGACGGCTTTGTGCTGCCATGTGCGATTGATTATGAGACGATTGTTGCGATCGGAAAAGGCGAAGAAGCCAGAATTCAGGTTGTTGCTGGAGATTATGACAACGCCACAGACAGCTTTGATCCGTCAGCAGGTTTCGTTCATCAGGAAACCGAGTGGATGAATCACGTTCGCGGAGTGGTAGCGAGCATGAATTCGCGCGGGCTGACGGCTGGCGGGGCAAATCTCGCGATCGTCGGCAATGTGCCGCAAGGCGCTGGATTGTCGTCTTCCGCTTCTATGGGCGTTGCGCTGGCAAAGGCACTGGCTGAACATTGTGGGCTGAACCAGATTGATGCGACAGAATATGCCTTGATCGCGCAGCAATCGGAAAATGATTTTGTCGGCTGCGCCTGCGGGATCATGGATCAGCTGGTTTCTGCTCGCGGCCAGTCTGGCACCGCCATGCTGCTCGATTGCCGTTCTCTTGAAACCGGCTTTGTCGCGATCCCGGATGACCTGGCAGTGGTGGTTGTTCATTCCGGTATTGAACGAGGGCTGGTCGACAGCGCATATAACGAGCGCCGAAATCAATGCGCGCTGGCAGCGACCCATTATGGTGTCACAGCTTTGCGCGACATTGATAGCGATAGATTGATCAGCGATCGTCGTGATCTCGACGACGTCAGCTTCCGCAGAGCGCGCCACGTCGTTACCGAAAATGCCAGAGCAGTGGCTGCGGCAGACGCCTTGGCGGTCAACGACAGGGAGACACTCTCTGTGTTGATGAAACAATCTCATCGATCGATGCGGGACGATTTCGAAATCACGGTGCCAGCAATTGATAGCCTGGTCGAACTGATCGGTAATTATCTGGGTCTTCGGGGCGGGGTTCGGATGACGGGTGGTGGATTTGGTGGCTGTGTTGTCGCATTGGTTCCCCGGGGAATATTGGAAGAGGTCACTGCCCTGGTTGAAGGTGGCTATCAAACTCCAGATGGTGGAAAGGCGCGGATCATAATCTGCAACCCATCAAATGGCGCATCTGTGCTTCGGCAAGTTGATCCATGATCGAACTGGTCAACGGGGATAGCAAATGCATTGTGAGGCCTGAAACCGGCGGCAGCATTCAGAGTTGGGAATGTGATGGGCAATCCATGTTTCGACCCGTTGCCGATGCAAGCCAAAGCGGTTTGCGCGCTACCGATATGGGATGTTTTCCGCTCGCACCCTTTTCCAACCGCATCGCCGATGGGCGTTTCGACTGGAATTCCCGACCCTATCAATTGCCATTAAATGCGTTACCCGAGCCCCACGCACATCACGGAATGGGATGGCAGTGTCCGTGGGAAGTTTCCGAATTGTCCGATGACAAAACGATTTTATCGCTGCGACATTCCGATCTTGAAAGATGGCCATGGCCATTTTGCGTTCAACAGGAAATAGTTTTGGGTCCGGATCGATTGGCCATCGGCCTTACCCTTAAAAATACCGGAACTGCCGATATGCCCGGCGGGTTGGGCCTCCATCCCTTCTTCGTCTCAGAATCTGCTGTGCTGCATTTTCCTGCTTCGACAATTTGGGAAAATGATGCGCGGAAAATTCCGGTTGGCAACAAGCGCGTCGCCGGTAAATATGACTTTACAACTCCTCAAATAATTGACGATCAAGACATTGATAATGTTTACAGCGACTGGACCGGACAAGCCGACATCACCTGGCAAGACCAGCGTCGCCAAATCCGCTTGTCTGCCAATGTCGGAGCATCGGTGCTCTACATTCCCAAAGGCGAAGGGTTTTTTTGCCTGGAGCCGGTCAGCCACATCACCAACGCCATAAACATGCCGGATTGCACATTGCCAATGCAATCCATCGCGCCGGGCGCAAGTTTTTCGGCGTCTTTTCTGTTTGAGCTTATCTGAAGGTCATGGCCTCAGGAGCTTTCGCGATATGGTCGCAGTCAATCAACAACGCCGGCTTTCAAGCCAATCAAGACGTGTTTTCTAATACCGGAAACCAAGCGACTGATCAAAATATTGAGCCAGGATGGTGAACCGAAAAGCAACATTGAGCGGATAGCAATATTGATCGAATATATCCGGGACCGCCTAAACCACAATATGCGCTATTATATTTTCTCCTGGCGCGATCCCAAGCCGTTCTTTGCCGACATGATCGGCGTCATTGCTCGTTTGCGGCACCGGGGAACGTGACT
>NZ_JBALUT010000032.1:0-32014 GCF_036963705.1 Parasphingorhabdus sp.
CTTCGGCCTTTTCCGCTGCGTCCCAATCCCGGTTCTCGGCATTCACATAAGAAGGCACGAAGGTGACCATGACCAGCCCGCCATTGGCCGGTAGCCGCTTCAGAACCGCATCCGGTACGTTGCGGGGGTGTTTGGTGACGCCATCGGCGGAGCTATGGCTGAATATCACGGGTGCCTTGGTCACATCCAGCGCGTCATTCATCGTGGCTTCGGACACATGGCTGATATCGACCATCATCCCGAGACGGTTCATTTCCTCGACTACCGAAACACCGAATTCGGAAAGTCCGTCGCTTTTCGGCGCATCGGTCGCGCTATCCGCCCAGTCGAGCGTCTTCCAATGGGTCAGCGTCATATAGCGCGCACCCAGCGCATAGGTCTGGCGCAACACGGCGAGCGAGTTACCTATCGAATGCCCGCCTTCCATCCCGATCAGCGAAGCGATACGACCATTTTTCCGAGCCGTCTCAACATCGGCAGCGGTCAGCGCGAGTTGCAGTTCATCTGGATATTGCGCGACCAGCTGGTGGACAATATCGATCTGCTCGATCACCCGCTGAACCGCTTCATATTTAGGCAATTCGGGATCGATCCAGACCGACCAGAACTGGCCGCCGACTCTGCCCTGTTTCAACCGAGCAAGGTCGGTGTGCATAGGCTTCGAACCATGTCCGAAAGTTTGTAATGTGTCGCCAAAGTCGAATTGCGAGAGATCACTGTCAAACCGTTCGGCGATCTGCTCTGGCGCGTCATTATGCCCGTCAATAACCGGGTTTTCGGCGAGCACCTGCTGCGCGACTGCTTCGGGTGACTGCGCCTGCACCGAGGACGCGCCCAGCAAGGCGACAGCGAGGGTGAGATTGCGAACGATTTTGATTGTTTTCATGCGACGGAGCCTAGTCCCGCAAGACCCTCTCGGCAAATAGCTTTTTCGCTAGTTTCTGATCATTACGTTTGTACCAGCGGTTACCGATATTGCGCTCGGCGGCGAGCATCTGTGTACGGGTACCATCGGCGAAATCGATGTCCGGTTCCATATGGGCGATCGGATCGCGATAGGCTTCGTCGGCCGAGACGATGGCCCATCCTTGCCTTTTTAGCTCCGCTGCCAGATCATCGACGAACATTGCGGCGAGATCGGTTTCGTGGAGCAGGATCACCTGCACCGGCGCTCTACCCAGCGTCCGCCGGGCCAGATCGTCCGAGAATTCTGCCGATTGCACGTAGGATTCAACAAACAGGTCGCGCAGCGCGTTCCAGTCCATCACTTTCCCTGCCTTGCCCGCAGCAATCGCCATTTCCTCCATATGCCAGTCCGACGCATCGACCGTGACATAGCCGTTCATCAGTCCTCGTTGCTTGAGCCCCGCACGGACCGCGTCGCGCTTGGCCTTGTCTTTCTGACCTTCGTCAAGATAGGGAAAACGGAACCAGGGCCGGTAATTAGGCTTGTCTTTCAACCAAGTCTCGGCCGCATCGATATCGGCTAGAAATGCCCCAGCCGAAACAGAAGAAAGTTTGCTGTGCCTGGCGGTATGATTGGCCAGGACGTGGCCTGCCCTGGCGTAAGCGGCGATATCGGCGGCGTCATTGTCATGGGCGGTAATCCGCCCGGGATTTACGAAGAAGGCGGCTTGTTCGATGCCTGCCGTTTGCAGCGCCTCGATCAGCAATTTGGGTCGTTCATCCGGCTCCAGAAACGCACCGGCACCGCGTGGGGCATCGTCGAAGCTGAAGGCTATGCGTTTGTCTGAGGGGGCCACGGTAGCGAGCACCGTCACTGGCTCGCTCGGGCCATCTCCCGGCCGCCAGAAAGCGAACAGCAGTATCGCCAGCAGAACCGACGGCAGGAGCAGGCGCGGTGACAGCGCTAGCAACGCCGCACCCGGTTCATAGCCAAAAAGACCTTCATCATCGTCATGTCCGCCCGAAATGCCGAAAAATCCAGCGTTTCGGGCGGCTTGTCCTGATTTGGAACTCCGACGCGATCAGGTCTTACCGGGCGTTAGCCCATGGTCGGAATGACGAAGGCATCCTTGTTGCCGCCATCGGCGGTGCCGTCGGGCCAGCGCTGGGTGATCGTCTTGACCTTGGTCCAGAATTTCACGCCTTCCATGCCGTGCTGGTTGGTATCGCCAAATGCCGACCGTTTCCAGCCGCCAAAGCTGTGATAGGCGACCGGTACCGGAATCGGTACGTTGATACCGACCATGCCGACATTGACGCGGCTGGCAAATTCGCGGGCGGCGTGGCCGTTGCGGGTGAAGATCGCGACGCCATTGCCATATTGATGCTGGCTGGGCAGCGCGAGCGCCTCCTCGAAATTCTTCGCGCGGACGATTTGCAGGACAGGTCCGAAAATCTCTTCCTTGTAGCTTTCCATATCGGTGGTGACATGGTCGAACAATGACGGTCCGATGAAGCAGCCATCTTCATGACCCTGCAGCGAGAAGCCGCGGCCATCGACAACCAGTTCGGCGCCTTCGTCGACGCCGGTCTGGATCCAGTTCTCGACCCGCTGCTTGTGGGCCGGATTGACCACCGGTCCGTAATGGGCTTCTTCGTCCGTGGATACGCCGACCCGGAGGGCCGCCATCGCCGGGATCATTTTCTCGCGCAGGCGGTCGGCGGTTTCTTCTCCGACCGGAACGACAACCGGCAAAGCCATGCAGCGTTCGCCAGCCGAACCGAAAGCAGCGCCCGACAAATCATTCACAACCTGATCGAGATCTGCGTCTGGAAGCACGATCCCGTGGTTCTTCGCGCCGCCCATCGCCTGGACCCGTTTGCCAGCCGCAACGCCGCGCTGATAGACATAATGGGCGATATCGGACGAACCAACAAAGCTGATTCCGCCAATCGCCGGATGATCGAGTATCGCATCGACCATTTCCTTGTCGCCGTGCAGGCACTGCAAAATGCCCTCTGGCAGACCGGCTTCGATCATCAGTTCGCACAGCCGCACCGGTACGGACGGATCACGCTCGGATGGCTTGAGGATGAAGGCATTGCCGGTCGCGATCGCCGGGCCGAACATCCACATAGGAATCATCGCCGGGAAGTTGAACGGGGTGATGCCGGCGCCAATGCCAATCGGCTGACGCATCGAGTAGACATCGATGCCGGGTCCTGCGCCCTGGGTATATTCGCCCTTCAGGACATGGGGGATGCCGCAACAGAATTCGATGACTTCCAGACCGCGCTGCACGTCGCCCTTGGAATCGGCGAGAACCTTGCCATGCTCGATCGACAGCATATGCGCCAGTTCGTCCATATTCGCTTCGACCAGTTCCTTGAACTTGAAGAAGACCCGCGCGCGTCGCTGCGGGTTGGTTGCTGCCCATGCCGGTTGCGCTGCCAGTGCCGCGTCGACCGCCTTGTCGAGCAGAGCCGCATCACCAAGATCGACCCTGGCCTGGATACCGCCATTATTTGGGTCGAATATATCGCCCTGACGGGTTGCCTTTGCGGTTCCGCCAGCGGCCAGAACATGGGTAATCGTACGCATTGAAAAGACTCCTGATTGCATTTGCAGGCTATATGCTATTAACCGCGCCAATGCACAACTCCCGTAGCGCTATCTTTATTGGCAATATCGCATGACCGATGATCAGCTGCTCGGCCAGAACCGCCCCATGGCAGGAATCGTTACACGTCTGGCGGCGATGCTCTCGCTTGCGGTCATGTTCGCATTCGTCAAGCTGGCGGGCGAGCAAGGCGTGCATGTCACCGAAAGCCTGTTCTACCGCCAGCTGATCGCGATGCCGCTGATCTGCTTCCTGATCTGGCGCAGCCAGGTCGGCTGGCCGTCGATTGTGTCAGACAAACACCGGCTCCACATCTTGCGCTCCTGCCTCGGCATTTTTGCGATGGGCCTCAATTTCTGGGCGATGACCCTGCTGCCGCTCGCCGATGCGACGACGATCAGCTTTACCGTACCGATTTTCGCCACCCTGTTTGCCGCGATATTCTTGCGGGAAAAGGTCGGGATCCGGCGCTGGACGGCGATCCTGATCGGATTTGTCGGTGTGCTCATCGTTGTCCAGCCGGGCGGGTCGCTGATCCCCGCATTCGGCGCAGCCGTTGCCCTTGGCGGCGCTCTGGTCACGGCGGCGGTCACGATGGTTATCCGTATGCTGGGCCGCACCGAAACCAGTGTCGTCACCATCTTCTGGTTCTCGGTCTACACTTTGCCGGCGCTGACCGTCTGCGCCTTCATCTTCGGCGGCGGGCATGATGCCCAGACCTGGGGCTATTTGCTCGGCATCGGTATCTTCGGAGCGCTTGGCCAGCTTTGCATCACCCAGTCGCTTCGCTATGCCCCAGTATCGACAATCGTGCCGATGGATTATAGCGCGCTGATCTGGGCTACCTTCTTCGGCATCGTGATCTTCGGCCAATATCCCGGCCTGTCGATCTGGCTCGGCGCGCCGGTGATTATCGGCTCTGGCCTGTTCATCGCCTGGCGCGAACATGTCAAGGCGAGCAAGCTGACGGTTGCCAAGGCGGAGCCGAGCGCATAATCACTCCTGCCTAAGGGAGAGAGACATGCTGAAATCCATATCGTCCATCGGGGCGGCGCTGGCGCTGCTACTGGCAACCGGCGCGCAGGCCGAAGCGGGACCCGCTGCCCTCCCCTATCCCGAAGTAACAATTTTCGAAGCCGCCAAGATCATCACCATGGAGCCCGGCTATCCCGAGGGAAAATATGTCGCCACCGCCGACGGGATCATCCTTGGTATCGGCCAGTCGCTGGAAGACTTGGAAGCATGGACAGTGGACCGCAAGGTCACCGTTGACCGGCAGTTTTCCAAACAAATATTGATGCCCGGCTTCATCGAACCGCATGTCCATCCGATGCAGACGATCATGATGCTGCCGATCCCGTTCATCAGTCCCGAGGAATGGGAACTTCCCGGCAAGACCTATCCCGCAGCGCGCGGCAAGGTGCAGTATGAAAAGCGCCTGCTCGAGGAAATGACGAAGAGCGAAGACGCATTGTTCATCACCTGGGGCCATCACAAGCTGTTCCACGGTGACATGGACCGCGCCGAGCTCGACCGCATCGCGCCCGACCGACCGGTGGTGATCTGGCAGCGCAGCTTCCACGAGATCATCGCCAACAGCAAGGCGCTGACCCTCCTCGGCATCGGCGATGAAGCGGCGTTCACGGCCGCGTTCACCAAGCCCAATATCGATCCCGGACATGCCGATTATGCCAGCGGCATTATCCACGAAACCGCATTGTTCAACGGCATCGAGATGCTCCGGCCCTATCTTTTCTCGCCGGCCAAGGTGCAGCAGGGACTGGCCGACATGCGCCAGATGATGCTCGAGAATGGCGTGACCACCAGCGCCGATCTGGCATTCGGTGGATTTGGCGGACCGGCGATGGAGTCAGCTTTGTTCAAGAGCCTCTACGACCAGCCGACCACGCCATCGCGCATCCTCGCGATTCCCATTGCGCCGCTAGTTACCGGCGATCCCAATGTCTGGCTTGCCGACATGAAGGCCAAATATGACAGCAGCAAATTCTTCTTCTCCAACCGGGTGAAGCTGTTCGCTGACGGGGCTTTCTTCGCCCAATATATGCAGATGAACCCGCCCGGCTATAGCGACGGCCACGAGGGCAAATGGCTGACCGAACCGGAGGAATTGCTCAAGCAGACCGAGCGTTTCTGGGACGCCGGCTGGAATCTCCACACCCACGTCAACGGCGACAAGGGCCTCGATGTCGTGCTCGATATCAGCGAAGCCCTGCCGGTCAAAAACGGTCAAAAGATCATCATGGAACATCTCGGCTATTCGACCGAAGCGCAAAACCGGCGGATTGGTGAGATGGGCCTCTATGTCTCCGCGCAACCGAACTATATCCGCATCCTAGGCGATGCCTATGCCAAGACCGGCATGGGCCCCGACCGCGCCGCGCAGATGAGCCGGCTCGGTTCGTTAGAGCGCAAGGGCGTGGCTCTCGGCCTGCACAGCGACTTCAACATGGCGCCAATCGACCCGCTTTATCTCGCCTGGGTGGCGAGCAACCGGATAACCCTCGACGGAAATGTCAAGGCACCGAAAGAGCGGCTCTCGCTCGACAAGGCGCTACGCGCGATCACCGTCGAGGCGGCGCAGGTAATCGGATTGGACGCGATGGTCGGCAGTATCGCCACAGGCAAGAAAGCCGATTTCACAGTGCTTGACCGTGATCCCTATGTCGGTGGTGCGGCCAAGCTGCGGGATGTGAAAATCCACGGCGTAATATTCGAAGGGCGCTGGTTTCCGGCGGAATGAAGTGCCGCAGCCGGCGCAAGGAAGATCAGTTTGGGGGTTTTCGGTCGAGTTTTTCGATTTTGCGCATCTGCTCGACCAGACATTGCACCAGCCGCTCCGGACGCATCGACTTTTCATAAACCGGGCCGATCTTGTCGAGGCCGATTGCAGAAGCGCGGTTGGCATCGCCGGTATAGAAAAGGCATGCGGTCGACTGTTGTTGCAGATAGGCGGCAACAGGCGACACATCGCCGCCGCCAACATTCAGGTCCAATATCGCACCGTCGAGATCATGAAACTCGGCAATACGACTGGCGCTTGAACGATCGAGAATGGGTCCGAAAACAATCGCGCCGGAACGCTCCAGAGTTTCCTTGATGTCCATTCCCAGAAACAGCTCATCCTCAACCAGCAATATGCGCTTTTCCCTCAGGTCAGCAGAAGTTTCTAACAATTTTTATCCCTGAACTTTAGACAGCTGGATCGCCATTGGTCCTAGAACGCGCGCCCAAGGCTTTGGTTCCAAGTTTGAGACCGGGTTGAGATGGACAGATTTTTCCTAGGGCGGGATTGGACTGTTACAAGATGGTGCTCCGGAAGGGCATGAATGGTCCGCCGCGAATGAATATTCGCGGCGGACCAGATTATAAAATACAGGGTGGGAAGACCGGATCAGGCTTCTTAAAGAACGGACTGCATCAGCAGGGCCTTGCCAGTCCACTGATCGTCTTCGATCGCGCTTGCCAGCACTGCTGCGACATCGCCGCGCGCGGCTTTGCCCTTGGGATCGACCTCATCGCCGAAGCGCATTTTGCGATTACCATCGTCGTCGGTCAGGGCGACCGGACGGACGATCGCATAGCTCAGGCCAGAGGCTTTCAGATGTTCGTCGGCTTCGTGCTTGGCTTGCAAATAATGCGCCAGCTCGCTTTCAGGGTCGGGGTCATCCGCGCCGGCGCTGCTCAGCATCACGAAACGTGAAACGCCGGCCTCGGCGGCGAGATCAATCAGTCGCTTGGCGCCGTCGCGGTCAACCTTGTCGGTCAATTCAGGACCGGTGGACCCGCCCGACCCGGCGGCAAAGACCACGGCGTCACAGCCGTCGCATACTCCGCTTTGCAGATCGGTCAGATCACCATGACGGATCGTGACATCGTCCGGAAGCGATCCGGTGTCGGAGGATTCACGGACCAGTGCGATTGGTGAGTGGCCCTTGGCTTTAAGCTGCTCGACGAGCCGTAGCCCGGTGTTGCCGGTAGCTCCGGCGATTAGGATATTCATAAGAAACTCCGTCTATTTGATTACAGCAGGCCCAGCAATTTGCGGGCGGCTTCGGCTGATGATGCAGGGTTCTGGCCAGTGACAAGCTTGCCGTCGACCAGCACATAAGAAGCCCAGTCGTCGCCCTTGCTATATTTTCCGCCGTTCTCGATCAGCATATCCTCGACCAGAAACGGAACGACGTCGGTCAGACCAACGGCTTCCTCTTCGCTATTGGTAAAGCCGGTCACTTTCTTGCCCGACACCAGCGGTCTGCCATCTGCATTTCTGGGATGTTTGAACACCGCCGGCGCATGACAGACAGCGCCGATCGGGCGATCATTCGCAGCAAAGCTCTCGATCAGGGCGGTGCTATGATCGTCTTCGGCGAGATCCCAAAGCGGACCATGGCCGCCGGGATAGAAAATCGCGTCATAAGCGCCAGCCGAGATGGTCGAGAGCAGCAGAGTATTGGCAAGCGCTTGCTGGGCGTCCTCATCGGACTTGAAACGCCGGGTATCATCGGTCTGGGCGTCGTCGGCATCGCTCGAAGGATCGAGCGGCGGCTGGCCACCCTTGGGCGAAGCCAGAGTGATTTCGGCGCCGGCATCCTTGAATATATAATAAGGTGCAGCGAACTCCTCGAGCCAGAAACCGGTCTTTTTGCCAGTGTCACCGAGTTGATCGTGCGATGTCAGTACCATTAGAATATTCATTTATTAGCCTCAATTTTCGGGGGGATTTATTGTTCTCCTTCCCTCAACGCACAGAGGGCGGTTCGGTTGCGTTAACCGACCTTTCCGCCGGAAAACCGGGCTCAGGGTGCCGCATTTCGTCAAACAGGCCTGCCGGAACCAACCGGTTTTTCAAGCAACTGAAGAGTTTAATGAAGAGACCAGACAACAGAAACGATCAAGTATTCAGGGTCATCCAAAATCATATCTTGTAAACAGATGTAAGAAAACTTCTTGCTTTTTACATTCTATTACAAATAGAAACATCCATTCATCCCTCTGCTTGCCGTTTGTTAATTATTTCCGTTTAAACCCGTCTCTTAATGTACATCGCATAAACACGGGAAATGACATTTGCTTCGGCGACTTATAAATTTTGCAGATTCGTCCACCGGTTTCGATGCCCGTTCGTCAATTGCGCAAATTTATCGGCCCGTGATCCGGGGCTATTTTGGCGTCGCTGCGATCTATTATATCGTCATGACGCTCACCCATTTCTGGGAATTTGGCGGATCGGATCTCTTGCACATGGCCGCGGCATCGATCACAGCCAGCCTGTTCGCTCTCTTCTCATGGCATGCGTTGCGCAAGCCTTTGTCCACCGGCAAGCTCGAAGCACTGACCAGCGTCACCAACATGTTGATCCTCGTCAATGTATTGGTGGCGTTGCACCTCGAATATGCGCAACCCAAGCTGATCTACTTCATGATGATGGCGATGATCTTTGCCTTTGCCTGCGTCAGCATGAGACAAGCTCTGTTTTCGATCATAGCGGCGCTAGGCGGCCTGATTTACGAGCTTTTCCTGCATGAATCCGGACAAATGGGAATATACGGGTTCATTTCCTTTGCTGCGGCGCTGAGCGCTATCGCGATTACATTTTTTCTGCGGCGGGCTATCGGTCTGGCCGTCGCGGCCAAGCACGAGGCTGAACTCGGCCGGGAAGAAGCCCAGAATCTTGGCGAAACCATGCGACAGCGATCGCTTTCAGACAGTCTGACCGGCCTCCCCAACCGTCGGGCATTTTTCGAGACCTACACAAAATATAAAAATGGTGGATACCCGTCCCACGCCGCCTGGCTGATCCTGCTGGATCTCGATGGCTTCAAGACAGTGAACGATGTTTACGGGCATATCATGGGTGATGAGCTGCTCAAGAACGTGGCGGAGCGGTTACGCAAATATTGCGGTACCAACGCTCATGTAAGCCGCATGGGCGGAGATGAATTCAACATCATTCTCACGACCAATGCTGGTGTCGCTGCGGTTGAGGTCTGGTGCCAGAAATTGCTCCCGCAAATCGCGGAGATTTATCGGATCGACGATCGGCTTATCCAGGTGTCCGGATCGATCGGCTGTACCGAGATCATTGTCGACGAAGCCGACACCCAGCTAATCCGCAACGCCGATTACGCCTTGTTGCATGCCAAGCGTACCGGCAAGAACCGGGTGGTTGTCTTCTGTGACGAACATGCGAAAAATGCAGCGGAAAGCCGTAGGATCGAACAGGCATTGCGGGTCGCGGACTTCGACTCGGAAATCGAGCTGGTCTTCCAGCCACAATTTGATCTGGGGCAAAACAAGGTCGTCCGCGCCGAAGTCCTCGCGCGCTGGGACAGTCCCACTCTTGGCCCGATCGGTCCCGACCGGTTCATCAAGGTTGCCGAAGAAAGCGGCCTGATCGCCAACATCACCTTGACCGTATTGCATAAGGCAATCACCGCGCTGAAGAGCTGGGACCAACCCTTTCCTCTTTCGGTCAATCTATCCGGCCATGATCTCATTGCCGATCAGGTCATCGATCAGATAATTTCAACGGTGCAGGATAGCGACCTTGATCCTGCCTTGCTTGAATTCGAGGTCACCGAATCGGCGATGATGTCCGATACCCAGAAAGCCTCTGCCAATCTCGGTCGTCTGGCGGCGCTGGGCCATCCGATCGCGCTCGACGATTTTGGCACCGGCTATTCCAATTTCGGCTATCTGCGAACTTTGCCGATCAGCAAGCTCAAGGTGGATCGCTCCTTCATGGAAAACCTGACCGATCCGATGACCGAGAAAATCCTCCACTCGCTGGCCGGCATGGCACGAACGCTGGATGTCCAATGCCTTCTCGAAGGGGTCGAGAACGAGCTGGAGTTGCTGATGGCGAAACGCGTGGGAGCCCAGTCTGTCCAGGGATATTATTTCGGGATACCGATGAGCGCAGTGCAGCTTTTCGAATATCTCGATGAGCAAAGTGCGTTATCCGAACAGCCAATACGCTCTGTTGCGTCCTGAGGGTTACACGCCCGGATCGGTGAGATCCCGCTGACGTCCGTCCCCACGATCGGAACGATCCTGTAAGAGTGCCCGTGCCCGGCCAAACCGGTAGTCAGCCATTGTCCCACGCTGTCATAAATCCAATCGCAAAAAGCAAAGAATCTCGCAAGTTACGACGCGATTTCAAATATATTTTTAATCGCCTCAAACTAGCGAATTGGTAAGAAGATTTAAAGGGTTGGTGGCCACTGTCCGCCAATGAATTTACCCCGCAACATACCGAGTATCGACACGTCGTCGGTAGAGCCGATCGGCTGGACGGACCTGGGACTGTCCGCCAGACCTCAGCTTGACGATATTGCGGATCGGATAACCCTTGATTTGCGTGTCTTGTGTAGTTTCTGGCCAATGGTTCTGGTCGTCAAATTGGCAGCATTATTATTTTATAATCTGGCCGAGCCCGCTGGCTCGATGACGATGAGTTCGATGACGGTGGCCTTGGCGACCATCACGCTTTTGACCGACCTGATTATTTGGGCATTGGCAAAAGCGAAGTGGTTTGAAAAACTCCCGTCTCATTGGCAGCTGAGATTGATGCTGTTGGTAGCGTGCATCTCCGCGATATCGTTCGCCGGCACACTTATGTCCGCGACCAATTTTGCAGCATCGCCGCTGCTCGCTGCCTATTGCGTTGTCTACCAATGCCTCACCACAATGATTGTAACCATCATCGCCGGCAAGCAAAGGGTCGTTGCGCTCGCCTTCAGCTCCGGCGTAGCCATCACGCTTTTTCCCGTGCTCCCGCCCGCTGCATTCGGTGTCGCGCTGCTGCTGTTCGTTGTCGCCACTTTTTTTGCAACTTTGCAGCACATCCGCCATGATCACCACGAGTATTTACGGGTCGAGAGGAAAAGGGGCGACGAGACGCGGGCCAAGTCCCTGCTCTCGGAATATGAGAATGCGTCCCTGGGCTGGTTCTGGGAAACCGACAGGCATGGCAGGATAGTCTATATATCCGACACGATCCGAAAGCTCGCGGTCGATACATTTGAAGATCTGATGAGCCTCCCGCTGACCCAGCTGGTCGCGCCTTATGAGGAAGATTCCATTTCACCCAGCGGGGAAAGAACGCTGGGATTTCACCTGTCCAGCCGATCAGCCTTCAAGGAAATTTCGGTACGATCGGTGATTTTCCATGAGGAACGCTGGTGGTCCATTTCCGGCAATCCGATATTCACATCCAATGGCCAGTTCCTCGGATTTCGCGGCAGTGGTACGGATTTGACGGCCATGCGTCAGTCGCAGGAGAAAGTCCGTCAGCTGGCACAATTTGATTCTCTTACCGGATTGTCCAACCGGCCGCAGATGTTGGGGATATTGGAAAAAGCCCTGGTCAGCCAGACCGGGACAACCCGCCCGACTGCTCTGTTCTTGCTTGACCTTGATCGTTTCAAGTCGGTCAATGATACATTGGGTCATCCGGCGGGAGACGCATTGCTCAAACAGGTCAGCAAAAGACTGCTGGGGGTTATTGGTTCGTCGGGACAGGCCGGACGGCAAGGCGGGGACGAGTTTACGGTTATCTTTCCCAGCATCTACGACCGGGAACGGCTGACTTCGCTTGCAGAGAAAGTCATCTCATCGATCTCGCGCCCCTATATGATTGATGATGTCCAGGTCACCATCAGCGTTTCGGTCGGCATCGCAATCGCGCCAGAACATGGCATCACCAGCGAATCCCTAATCCGTAACGCCGATCTCGCGCTTTATGCTGCCAAGGAAGCCGGCCGCGGAGTCCATTGTTTCTATGACAAATCGATGCACGCCAACGCGGAAGACCGGCGCAGTTTGGAAATGGATTTGCGGAAAGCTTTGGCCGAGAACCAGTTGCATCTGGTTTATCAGCCACAAGTGTCGACCGTCGATGAAGAAATTTCCGGCTATGAAGCGCTGGTGCGATGGGAACATCCTGTGCGCGGCAGTATATCGCCTTCGATATTCATTCCGATTGCCGAAGATGCCGGACTGATCTCGCATATTGGCGAATGGGTTTTGCGGACCGCATGTTCCGAGGTTTCCAGCTGGCCGCAGAATGTCAAAATAGCGGTCAATGTATCTCCGACACAATTTGCCAATCCTGGATTTCCGGCGATCGTCGTGAATGCGCTGGCTACTTCGAGACTTGCCGCAAACCGGCTGGAACTGGAAATAACCGAGAGTGTGTTTTTGATCGAAGGCGACGAAACCGACAAAATGTTCTCTAGCCTGAAATCGATCGGCGTGCGCTTGTCATTGGATGATTTCGGGACCGGATATTCTTCGCTGAGCTATCTGAAAAAAGCGCCGTTTGATAAAATAAAAATCGACCAGAGCTTTGTTCGCGGTGCCGCGATGCCGGACACCCGCAACGCTGCCATTATCAAATCGATCGTTTCGCTGGCCGAAGCATTGGATATGGAAACCATCGCAGAGGGTGCGGAAACACATGATGAGCTGGAACTCATCAAGACGCTCGGCTGCTCTCACGTTCAGGGATATATTTACAGCAGACCATTGGTAGCGGAAGAGGCCGTCGCATTGTTGCACAGTGACTTCGGACCGATGGCTCCTTCGGGAATGAGCAAGAGCCGGCTGCCGCGCCGCAAAATGCTGCGTTCGATCATAGTGATCCATGACGATCACCACTACACCGTTCAGATCAGAAATATCGGCGTTCGGGGGGCTATGCTGGTCGGCCTGTGGCACGTGCCTGAAGGAACCGAGTTGATCATCGAATTACTCCCGGACTATCAATTTAAAGCCGTTGCCCGCTGGTCACATGACGATCGCACCGGCGTTCAGTTTGCCAAAGATATCGATTTGGATCATCTCGCCCAGGTTAAAGGCCTGGAAACGCAACGCAAGGTCGGTTACAGCAGGGCAGCCTGAAATGAATGCCGCCAACACCCCAGATCGCTGTACACAGAAGCTGTAGCTGCGATAGCAACTGCAGCTTTTCCGGCAAATCCTAGTTCCCGCGCGCGGTATTCAGGTGACCGTCAAACTTCGGCAAAGGGCGGGCTATG
This sequence comes from Parasphingorhabdus sp., assembly GCF_036963705.1. Taxonomy (GTDB): domain Bacteria; phylum Pseudomonadota; class Alphaproteobacteria; order Sphingomonadales; family Sphingomonadaceae; genus Parasphingorhabdus. Next base: position 13,589 of record NZ_JBALUT010000032.1, read on the forward strand.
GCAGCGGCTTCGGTGGTTGCCTTGCCATTCTTGCGAATGTCCTCGATCAGCCATTTCATTTCCTTGATCTCGCGGCGCTGGGCCTTGATGATGGCATCAGCAAGCTCACGGACGCGTCTGTCCTCGATATTGGCGCGTTCGCTGGTTAGGATGGCGATCGAGTGATGGGGGATCATCGCCTTTTGCCAAGCCTGGTCGGAGATCGTGTCCTGCGACCGGACCAGATAGAGCGAACTGGCAAACAGGATCACGGCCCCGCCGAGGATCATCGCATTTTTCTTTTTGTCGTCATACATACCAAGCATGAAAAGGAGCATGATGGTCGCCATCGCACCGCCCATATAAAGCGCCATCCAGGTACGGGTTTCGCTGAAGAATATGTGATCAAGCGCGTAGGTGTTGAGGTACATAAGACCGAACATAGCCAGCGTGGAGGTAGCGATCATCACGATGAAACTCGTATATTTCGACATTTGACTTCCCCTTCAGAATGTCTGAATTCCTAGCGTTGTGGGGTAATTTACGTCCGGACAGTCGAAAAGTTCCCCTCGGGGTGTGGCCCACTTCCCACGCTAGAGCGGCTTGCGCCTGAGCCGAAGTGCGTTGCCGATCACCGATACCGAAGAGAAGCTCATCGCGGCGGCTGCGATCATCGGGCTGAGCAGGATGCCGAACCAGGGATATAATATACCCGCCGCAACCGGCACGCCCAGTGCGTTGTAGAAGAAGGCAAAGAACAGATTCTGCCGAATATTGCCCATCGTCAACTGGCTGAGATGCCGGGCCTTGGCGATTCCGCCAAGATCGCCTTTAACCAGCGTGATGCCTGCGCTCTCCATCGCGACGTCGGTGCCGGTACCCATCGCGATCCCGACATCAGCCTTGGCCAGCGCTGGCGCGTCGTTGATGCCATCGCCTGCCATCGCCACCCGTTTACCGGCCGCCTGTAGCTCGCTGATCACCCGGTGTTTGTCTTCGGGCGAGACGTTGGCATGGATTTCGTCGATCCCGATCATCTTGCCGACGGCCTGTGCGGTTGCTTCCGCGTCCCCGGTCAGCATGACGACATGGAGGCCTGCTTTGTGGAGCGCCTTGATCGCATCGACCGTGGTCGCTTTGATCGGGTCGGCGACACCGACCAGTCCTGCCGGTTTTCCATCGACCGCGACGAACATCACCGTCTGGCCTTGCGAACGGCCTTCTTGCGCTTTGTCCACGAGATCAGCGCTGGTAGCACCCAGCCGTTCCATCATCTTTTCATTGCCGATGGCAACCCGTTTGCCTTGGGCCGTCGCTTCAACTCCTTCGCCGGTAATCGATTGGAAATCGCTCGCTGCCTCGAACTGCAGAGCTTTTTCTCTCGCGCCTTCGACAATCGCGGCGGCAAGCGGATGCTCGCTGGCGACTTCGATGGAAGCAACCAACGCGAGCAATTCGTCGGCGTCAAACCCGCTCTCAGGCTCGACCGAGACCAGCTTCGGTTTGCCTTCGGTAAGCGTGCCAGTCTTGTCGACGACAATGGTGTCGATCTTTTCCAGTGTCTCGAGCGCTTCCGCGTTTTTGATCAATATCCCGTTTTGCGCGCCCTTGCCGGTACCCACCATGATCGACATCGGGGTTGCGAGACCCAAAGCACAGGGACAGGCGATGATCAGCACCGCAACAGCGTTGACCAGTCCATAAGCCAGCGCCGGTTCCGGTCCCCAGATCGCCCAGACCACGAAGGTAGTCACGGCGACCAATACCACCGCAGGAACAAAGATACCCGCCACCATATCGGCAAGCTTTTGAATCGGTGCGCGGCTGCGCTGGGCGTCAGCGACCATCTGGACAATCTTTGCCAGCAGCGTGTCCTTGCCGACGCGCTCGGCGGTCATCACGAAACTGCCGGTCTGGTTTACGGTTCCGCCGGTGACATCGTCGCCTTCGGCTTTCTTTACCGGAATAGGTTCGCCGGTTATCATCGCCTGATCGATCGTGCTCGAACCTTTGGCAATAATGCCGTCGACGGGGATTTTCTCTCCCGGCCGGACGCGCAGCTTGTCACCCGACTGCACCAGATCGAGTGCTATTTCTTCTTCCGAACCATCGCCATTGATCCGCGTGGCCACCGGAGGAGTGAGTTCGAGAAGAGCGCGCAAGGCGCTGGAGGTCTGGCCACGCGCTTTGAGTTCGAGGACCTGCCCCAGCAACACCAATGTCGTGATCACCGCTGCCGCTTCATAATAGACTACGACCGTGCCGTGATGGCCTCGAAACGCGTCGGGGAAAAGGCCAGGAAAGAATGTCGCGACCAGACTGAAACCATAAGCCACAGCGACGCCGAGGGCGATCAGGGTGAACATGTTGAGGTTCATGGTCTTGAGCGATTGCACGCCGCGGACGAAAAACGGCCATGCCCCCCAGAAAACCACCGGCGTTGCCAGCAACAGCTGTATCCAATTCGCGGTGCCGGGATCGAACCAGGATTCAAACGGTTTCCCGGGGATCATGTCGCCCATCGCATAGATGAACAAGGGGATGGAAAATAACGCGCTGATCCACAAGCGTCTGCGCATATCGATATATTCCGGATCCGGGCCGCTATCGAGCGAGAAGGTTTCCGGCTCGAGCGCCATGCCGCAGATCGGACAGGAGCCGGGCCCTTCCTGACGGATTTCGGGATGCATCGGGCAAGTATAGATCGTGCCTTCGGGCACATCCTCCATCGCGGGTGACGGGCCGAACGAAAGATAGCGATCCGGATCAGCGACAAATTTCGTCCGGCAGCCGGCGGAACAGAAATGATAATCCTGATCGTCATGGCGCGCGTGATATTCTGTCTTGGCGGGGTCGACGGTCATCCCGCAGACCGGGTCTTTGACCGGACGGGCGCAATCATCATGGTCATGATGGGAGGACGTGGTCTCGGTCATCTCAAGCTCCTTTTCGATCTCAATCAAAATACCCTATAGGGGTATATATGATTTTGCCCCAAGGGAGTCAATGTCGGTAGTATATACCGTGCCAGAGGAGGATATCGCAGGACCAGGAAAGTCCGAGTTTAAAGCCCTGCTTTTTGCCGGTGGTTCTTAGTTATAACTGGCGAAGACGCGCTGTCCCTTGGGACCGAATGCGATAACCTGATAAGGCTCTGTCATATCCCGATGTTCCATCCCGGGCGATCCAACCGGCATGCCGGCTACCGCTATGCCGATCACATCCGTTGGTTTGTCGCGGAGCAATTTCCGGATTGCTTCGGCCGGGACATGACCCTCGATCACATAGCCTTCGACGATCATAGTGTGGCAGGCGCGCAGCGCGTTTGGAACACCGTGCAAATCCTTGACCACCTGCATGTCGGCATTTTCTGCAATCACTTCTGCATCAAGGCCTTTGGCGGCATGATCCGCCCATTTCAGGCAGCATCCGCAACCGGCATCGCGGTACATCGTGTAACTCGCCGCCTGCGCGGCAGTCGAACAGGCAGCCAGCGATACCAGCAACAGCCCCGCGGCGCTGGTTTCCTTCATCGATTTGGCAATAGCTCCGATCATCAATCTTCCTTTAAAATTGCCGCCCGCTGATTCAGCGAGACGACCCTATTTCTCACCGTTTCACTTTTTCGAACAAATCTATCAGTTCTTCAAATTTCTCTTGCTGCTCGGCCGGACTGCCGGTCGCGATCGCTTCGCTGACGCAGCAAGCAGCGTGGTCTTTCAAAATCTGGCTTTCGACCTTGGCCAGCGCGGACTTCACCGCCTGCACCTGGTGCAATATATCGATACAATAGCGGTCGTCGGTCACCATCTGGGCGATGCCGCGAACCTGTCCTTCGATGCGGCGAAGCCGGTTGATTTTCTGATCCACTGCACCTTTGGCCATATCTTCCCTCTTGTCTTGGTACCCTATGGGGGTATATATGAAGCCATGCAAAAAACCAATATGAATTATTCCCGACGCTCGATGATCGGCTCGCTTGCCGCATTGAGTGGCCTCGCCGCCCTGCCCATGCCCGCCTGGGCAACTGGCAAGATGGGCAGCCATGGCGGTGGTCCGGTACGCAAGGGGATCAACGAGCTGTCGGGCGCGAAGATCGACCTGCATATTGCCGAGGGCAGCTTTGCCACAGGTGGCAGAACCGGCCATGCGATTGCGGTCAACGGCACGGTTCCGGGACCATTGATCCGGCTGAAAGAGGGCGAGCGGACCCTGCTCTCGGTACATAATATGCTGGATGTCGACAGCTCGATCCACTGGCATGGTTTACTATTACCGTTCCAGTTTGACGGTGTGCCGGGGATCAGCTTTCCCGGGATCAAGCCCGGCGCGCGTTTCGACGTACCGCTCACCCCGCGCCAGTCGGGCACCTACTGGTGGCACAGCCATAGCGGCCTGCAGGAGCAGGTCGGCCATTATGGTCCGATCATCATTGACCCGGCAGGCCCCGATCCGGTTCAATATGACCGCGAGCATATCATCCTGCTAAGCGAATTTACCCCGATGCATCCGCATCAGATCATGAAAAAGCTGAAAGTGGCAGAAGGCTACTTCAGCATGCAGAAGACCAGCGCTACGGACGATTATCCGTTGAGTGCGGAAGAGCGCCGGATGTGGGGGCGGATGCGGATGATGCCGACCGATATCGCTGATGTCTCCGCGCCGACCTATACTTATCTGATCAACGGCCACGGCCCCGATGACGGACTGGAATTGCCTTATAAGCCCGGCGAAAGAGTGCGTCTGCGGATCATCAATGGCAGCGCGATGACCTTTTTCAATATCCGCCTGCCCGGCCTGCCGATGACCGTGGTCCAGGCCGATGGTGTAAACGTCCAGCCGGTAGAGGTCGACGAATTGCAAATCGGTGTGGCCGAAACCTATGATGTGATCGTCTCGCCGACTACAGAAGGTGCCTTCGCGCTGGCTGCCGAGAGCATGGACCGCAGCGGCATGGCGCAAGCCTCGCTTACCTCGCAACCCGGCCGCAAAGCCAGCTTCCCCGAACGGCGCAATCCGCCACTGTTGACGATGGCTGACATGGGCATGAACCATGGTGAAGATCAGGGCGAAACGGGTGATATGGATCATGGTGCGCATGTTCCACAGCCTGCGTCTCCGGCGCCGACCGAAACGGATCACAGCGGCCACGACATGGGCGCTGCTGCCGCCAGCGACGACATAACCGGACATGATATGGCATCGATGAACATGGATATGGGTGCGATGAACATGCGCGACACCAGCATGCTCCCCGCCAATGTAAAAGTTGGTCCCGGCCTCGACATGGTCGCGATGAACCCTCAGGACCGCACGGGCTATCCCGGATTGGGCCTCGACGATGTTCCGCATCGGGCGCTCAATTACCGGATGCTAAAATCGCTCAAAATGGATCACAACAAGCGCGCGCCCGACCGCGAGATGGAATTGCATCTCACCGGCAATATGGAACGCTATATGTGGAGCTTCGACGGCGAAAAAATGAGCGCGGTCGGCGATGATCCGATCCGCTTCGGCTATAACGAGCGAGTGCGGGTCAAGCTGGTCAACGACACGATGATGGCCCACCCGATCCACTTGCACGGGATGTTTTTTGAGATCGTCAACGGGCAAGGCCATTATCAACCCAAGAAGCATACGGTGATCGTTCAGCCGGGCAGCAGCGCAATGTTCGATGTCACCACCGACGAGCCGGGCGACTGGGCCTTTCACTGCCATCTACTCTACCATATGCATGCCGGGATGATGCAGACGGTCAGCGTCGCCTTTCCGGAAGGAGATGCGGCATGAAGGCGCTGATGATTTTGATGTTGCTCGGTACGTCGACGCCCGCGCTCGCGCAGCATGAAGGCCATAAGATGCCAATGCCCGCGAAACCGGCTTCAAAAGCCAAGCCGCCGACACCGAAACCGGCACCCGCCAAAGCCGCAGTAAAGCCGACACCAAAACCTGTGGCCAAACCAAAGACAGCGGCGACGGCCAAAGCGGCACCAGTGAAACCTGCGCCGATGGACCACGGAACGATGAACCATGCGAATATGGATCATGGCGAACAACCAGATGAATCGATGGACCACGGTTCGATGGATCATGGCGCTATGGATCACAGCGCTCATCAGCTTGACCCGCCGCAAATCTCCGTACCCAATGCGGAAACCGGCCCTATCCGCGCCGCCGACGCGATCTGGGGTGCCGAAGCAATGAGGCCATCACGCGAAGCGCTCTATAATGATCATGGCAATATGCAGCTGTTCTGGCTTCAGGGCGACCGCCTGGAATATCGCGCCCGCAAGGGCGAAGACGGCTACCTCTGGGACGTTCAGGGCTATTATGGCGGCGACATCGATAAATTCTGGTTCAAGAGCGAAGGCGAAGGCAGTTTTGGCGAGCCGCTGGAAAGCGCCGAAGTGCAAGCGCTCTACAGCCGCGCAATCGCGCCGTTCTTCGATCTACAAGCAGGTGTCCGGCAGGACCTTACCGGTCCGGACCGCACCCATGCGGTGATCGGGGTCCAGGGCCTGATACCCTATATGTTCGAAGTCGATGCCGCAGCATTCTTCTCCAACAAAGGCGACCTGACCGCGCGGATCGAGGCGGAATATGACCAGCGCATAACCCAGCGCCTAACTCTGCAACCGCGCGCCGAGGTAAACCTGTCGGCTCAGGATATCCCCGAACTGGGTGTCGGGTCAGGTATAGATAATCTCGAACTCGGTCTGCGCCTGCGCTATGAAATCGCGCGTGAATTTGCGCCTTACGTAGGCATCGAACAGGAATGGAAACTCGGTGGCAGCCGTGATTTCGCGAGAATTGCCGGAGAAAATGCAAGCATCACCAATTATGTGGTGGGGATCAGATTCTGGTTTTGACAATGATGGGCCGAATGACGCGATCATAGCCAATGCCTTGCTAAAGACTAGATTCCCGGGGAACTCAAGGCAGGTTTCCGCGTAATTTCATCGACGCAAGGAGGAAACATGCTGTTCAAGAAAATCAAGACGCCCGGCCTGTCACATCTCTCTTATCTCATCGGATCTGGCGGCAAGGCAGCCGTCATCGATCCCAGACGAGACTGCGATATTTATCTCGAAATGGCGCGCGCCGAAGGACTCGAGATCACCCATATCTTCGAAACCCATCGCAACGAGGACCTGGTTTCTGGTGCCCCAATTCTTGCAGCCATGACCGACGCCAAGGTCTTTCACGGCCCGAATGCAGGGGGAGACGTAGTTTATGCGTCAACCACCCGTGAGGGAGAAAGTTTCGAAATCGGACAACTCGTTATCGAGGTCATCGAAACCCCGGGTCATACAGATGATCATGTCGCTTATGCGCTTTATGACTCGGAATATCCTGACGGCGCTGTGGGCGTATTTACGGGAGATGCCCTGTTCGTCGGAGATGTCGGTCGCACCGACTTCTACCCCGATCGCAAACGCGAAGTTGCCGGGCTATTGTTCGATTCTTTGCGAAAGATCATGTCTCTGGGCGATCAGGTCATGATTTATCCCGCCCATGGCGCCGGATCGGTTTGCGGGTCGGGAATGGCCGAACGGGAATTTTCGACGGTCGGGCACGAACGGAAAAACAATCCCCGGCTGCAAATCGAGAGTCGGGATGAATTTATCGACGCGAAGATCAACGAGAACCATTATCAGCCCCCCTATTTCCGGCTGATGGAACGCCTCAATCTGGAAGGTGGCGATCCTGCTCCACGGGTGCAGCGGCCCAAAAACCTCAGCCTGTCGGAACTGGACGAATGTTCAGCTACCCATTTGGTAGATATTCGCTATCCCATGGCTTATGCTTCAGGTCATTTTCCTGGATCAATGAGTCTGCCGGTCGACATGATACCGGCATTTGCCGGATGGTTTATCAGCGAGCAAGACAGCATAATATTGATCGGTTCGGACGAAAGCCAGCTTGCCAGTGCAAAGGAGCATCTGGTTCGTGTCGCGCTCGACAATATCGTTGGCGGATATACCGGCCTCGTCCCGGCGGCGGCTGCAGGAAAAAGCCTCGCACAAATCCCGATGATCAAGACAGGCGAAGTGAGAAGGCGTCTGGACAAAGATCGCAGCGAGTGGACTTTGCTCGACGTGCGTGATGCGGATGAACGAAGTGAAGCCTCAATCGACGGATCACTGCATATCTATGTCGGCGAATTAAACGAACGGTGGAAAGAGCTCGACAAGTCGCGTCATTATACCCTGATGTGCGCCAGCGGTATGCGCGCGACCGTAGCAGCGGGTTGGCTGGCCAGTCGGGGATTTGGAAAACTCGACATCTATCTGGGCTCGATGGGCGCTTGGAAAGCGTCCCAAGAGGAGAAATAGGAAACTATATTAACGGCAGATAATTCCCGGATTTTATCCCGTCACCGAACGCTTCCCTCTTACGCTCCAGAACAATTTTCCGGCCAATAAGCCAAGCACGATCGCGATAAAATCCGCGGCAAAATCCATCCAGTCAGCATCGCGTCCCAATCCCATGGAAAATTGCAGAAGTTCGATGCCACCGCCGAAGATCATCAGCAGGACGAACAGGATCACCGCATTGGTGCGTGGCCAAAGTAGCCGGGCCATCAGCGACAGGGTGAAAAATGCCAGTCCGTGATTGAGCTTGTCATAGGCAAAAACCATCGGCGCATCTCCTGCAGGCATGAGCGATATGGCGAGAATGATGCCGAGCAATAGCCAGAACAGAATACGGAATATATTCAGGGTCTTCATCCGGACGCCTTAATGGGGCGGACATGACTTAGTCGTTAACACAACGGATCCAGATCTGTGTTGGGCAGCGGTTCTGGTTTCAGGCGTCAGATTCGGGAATAATGTACCCGGCTTTGAAGTGTCCGTGCGATTGAGCGCTCACGCAACACGTAAAATCCGGCCAATCGTCCAATAGTCTGGAGATTGAATGGACGACCGATAAGGCTGGACTATGCATTTCCCGGCAATATACGTGCGTAGAAACGGATATGGGCAAAACTCAATCGTCATAGCAGTTGCAGGCCATAAAATCCGGCGAACGGTCATGGGAGATCATATTGTGAAAATCACGCTGGCAGCCATATTGGCATTATCCGCGCTCGGACTTGGCTCTACGCAAGCCGCCGCACAAGATGATCCGGCGCCGGGCTCCGGTGATCTCGACACGGTCTCGATCAAAAGCGCCAGCGGCGACACTTTGTCGCTGCAACAGAAATCAACCCAGACCGAAGCCCTGAAAATTACCGATGGTATCTATCAGGCCACCGGTTTCGGGAACAGCTTCCTCGTCGTGACAGACGAAGGCAATGTCGTCATCGACACATCTTTGCCGCAAAATGCTGCGGGTCATAAGAAGCTGCTCGACGCGGTCAGCAACAAGGTGCCTGAATATATTATCGCAACCCACGCTCATGGTGATCATGTCGGCGGCATCCCGCTCTGGCGCGGGAAGGACACGCAGGTCATCGCACAGGAAAATTCGGTCGAGTTTCTCCATTATCAAAAGCGCCTTTCAGGTTTTTTCGCGCTCCGCAACTCGGCCCAATTCGGGCTTGATATCGCCAGACCGGATGTCGGCGATGCCTATCCGGGTAATTTCGAGGCAGACATTCCCGCGACTATCCTGTTCGACGACAAATATGAGTTCAAACTCGGCGGACTGACCTTCGTGGTCGAGAGCGCTCCAGCGGAGACTTTGGACGCGCTGACGGTCTGGATTCCGGAAAAGAGCACCGTCTTTGTCGGTGACCTGATTTACGAATCCTTCCCCAATATCTACACGCTGCGCGGCACCAAACCACGCTGGGCGCTCGACTATGCCCAGTCAATCGACGACGTGCTTTTGCTCAATGCCGAGATCATGATCCCCAGCCACGGCGAAGCGATCAAGGGCACCGATGCGGTCCGCGAAGCGCTGACCAAATATCGCGATGCGATTCTTTATGTTCACGACGCGACCGTTGCGGGCATGAACGCCGGCAAGGACGTCCACAGCCTGATGGAGGAAATAAAGCTGCCGCCCGAGCTGGCCTTACCCGAACAATATGGCACGGTAAAATGGACGGTGCGCGGCATTTATGACGGCTATGCCGGCTGGTTCGACGGCAACCCCTCTTCGATATTGTCGATCAAGCCCAATGCATCCAATATCAGCCTGGTCAAGATGGCGGGTGGTCCCGATGCTGTTGTCACACAGGCTGAAGCACTGTTCGGCAAAGGCGACGACCTGTCCGCCTTGTCACTGGCGGAAAGCGTATTGTCGGTCGACCCGAAGCACAAACCCGCCTGGGCCGTCCGGTTGAAGATATTGCAGAAGCTGCACAAGGCTTCCGCCAATTTCAACGAAGCGGGCTGGCTTGGATATGGCATCCGGCAGTCAAAAAAAGCGCTGGCAGAATGAGCGGGCGGTTCTCATTCTAGATAGCTATGTCATTCAATCCAAAGTTCGTCAAAGTTAGGACCAAGACAGCTTGTTCAGCCCCTAGGCGCTCTGGATATTTTGCTCACCGTACTGGCTGTTGCCGTCAACACATTATCTTCGTTGTAAACATGGCCTTCCATGAAGACAATTTTATAGCCTTGCTTGATCGCCCAGCCTTCAACCCGCAGCTTTCCAGCCCGGGTTGGCTCCAGATATGAGGTCTTTATTTCCAGCGAAGACAGGCCGACAATATCAGGATCGTGCAAGAACATCGCGTGGCTCATGGCAGCATCCAGCATGGCGGTAACAAAGCCGCCCTGGACAATATCTATCGAATGGCAATAGTCTTTCCCGATATCGAATTCGAACGTACAGGCGCATTTCTCAGTGTCGACATCGACCAGCTTCCCGCCCATCATACTGATGAACTTGGGGCTGTGTTGATTACTCTCTGCTATTATTTGTTCTTTGTTTTTCATAAATATATTCCGCGCCGGTCGTTTCCGACGACGCTCCATTGTCTCGAATAAGATTGAATCATGACGTCGATCAGCCGAGAGCATTCGCCCGAAGCCGGCATTGGTTGCCGCCCAGCTTGCAGGTGCCTCCTCAGTTCACTCCGCGATCATTGCCTTCCCAATAAGGCGCGCGCAATTCCCGACGCAATATCTTGCCTGACGCATTTCTCGGCAAGTCGGCGATCACGTCGACCGTCTTTGGGACCTTGAAGCCCGCGATGCGTTCTTTGGCCCAGGCGATGATGCTGTCGGTGTCGATCTCGGTGACGCCCGGCTTGGGCGAGACGACCGCCTTGACCGCTTCGCCCCATTTGGCGTCGGGGATGCCGATGACCGCAACTTCGTTGACCTGAGGGTGGCCGAAGATCGCATTCTCGACTTCCGCCGGATAGACATTTTCGCCTCCGGTGATGATCATGTCCTTGACCCGGTCCTTGATGTAGAAATAGCCGTCCTCGTCCATCACCGCTGCGTCGCCGGTGTAGAGCCAGCCGTCGGCATCGACCGTCTCTGCGGTCTTCTCCGGATTGTCGTAATAATGCAGCATGTTGAGGCCGGATCGTGTGGCGATTTCTCCGATCGTGCCGGGCGGAACTTCCTGGCGGTTTTCATCGACGATCTTCAGCTCGACGCCGGGCAAGGCAACGCCGATGCCGCGCATCCGTTCATTGCCATCGGGATCATGATCCTGCGGCGGCAATATGCAGACCGTGCCTGTGGTTTCGGTCATGCCATATTGTTGGCAGAAGAGCGCCTTTGGCATCGTCTGGATGCATTGGCGCAGTAGCTCCAGCGGGATTGGTGCGGCGCCATAAGTGACACTGCGAACGCTGGAGAAATCCGTGTCCTTCGCGCGCGGCCAGTTGACCAGCATCTGCAGCGCGGTCGGCACGAGGAAGAACTGGTTCACGCCCTTGTCGATACAATCGAGCACGCTATCGGGGTGGAATTCGGGGATGACCATCATCGTCGACCCATTGTAAAAGGCAACCGGCCCGATACCCGACCCCGCGATATGCGCGCAGGGCATGACCGCCAGCGTACTGTCGTCGGGTCCCAGCTGCGCCCAGGCATGATCCGGATGCCCCTTGATCAGCTCCCGCAATTTGAACAGATTGTCATTGGTCAACACCGCACCCTTGGGATTGCCGGTGGTACCGGAGGTGTAGAGTTGCAACACGCCCTCCGCCGGGTCGCATTGCGGCAGATCTCCCTGCGGTGTGGACGCGACGAAATCGGCCAATGCCGTAAGGTCGGTGCCGGACTTTGTGCAAAGAATATTTTTGGTATCGGAAGATTCCTGAGCCGCCTGTTTTCCGATCTCGACAAATTCCGGTTCGCAGATCAGCAGCGGTGCCCGCGTGTCTTTCAGAACATAAGCGACTTCGGGTGCGGCTAGGCGCCAGCCGATCGGGGCGATGACCAGTCCCGCGCGACTGGCTGCGGCGAACAGGGTGAAATAGAGACCGCTATTCTTGCCGAGCCAGCAAATCCGGTCGCCCTTGGTCAGGCCCGCGCCGGCAAAAGCCCGCGCATAGGCGGTGACCCGCTTGTCGAGCTCGGCATAGCTGACGAGACCGTCGCTATCGTCGATCGCAATATTGTCCGGCGTCTCCGCGGCCCAATAGGCGATCGAAGATCCCATGCATCTGCGTGTCTTTGTCATTTTGCCCGCTCCTAAATATTTTTTGTTATGTTAATCGCGCGATTAAGAGATGGCAAGCGGAACAGCGATTAGCTCCCTCCTTTTCAAAGGAAGGGTTGGGGTGGTTTCTCTCGTTAAAGATTTGCTCTCGAGCTTTGCACTTCCGCTTGCTCCGAGGCGGTTCGCTGGCGCGAGCGACGCTGACACATCGCCACCACCCCAACCCCTCATCTAAAAAGGAGGGGGCTTCACGTCTTCCGGTAGACCAGCGAGATATTATTGGCCGGCATCTCGATCAGGCTTTCGCGAACAAACCCGTTGCGCGTGGCCAACGCATCCATATCTGCAACGTCGCGCAGCCCCCATCGCAGGTCCCGGCTTTTGAGGCTGCGTTCAAAATCGAGATTGCCTTGCGCGGTTTCGACGTCGTCGCGCAGATAGGGACCATAGAGATATAGCGGCGCGCCCGGATCGAGGAGCTTTCCGGCCATTTCCATCAGACCGATGCTCGATTCCCACGGGCTGATATGGACCATGTTGATGCACAGGATCGCAGCCGGTTTCGCGACATCCCAGTCCCTGGCCTGCGCGTCGAGCTGTTTGGGCGGCAGGATATTGGGCACTGCTTCGCGCTTGGTCCACGCAGCGATCGACTGGCAGCAGGCCGGATCGGGGTCACTGGGCTGGAAGGTCAGGTCGGGGAAAGCCATACCGAAATAGACGACATGTTCGCCGGTGCCGCTGGCGATTTCCAGAATATTTCCCTGATCGGGCAGGATATCCCGCAAAACTTGGACAATCGCGTCGCGATTGCGCACCGTCGCCGGAGCGTGGCGCTGTTCGCCCGGTGTCGCCATATCAGTGGACCAGTGTTTTGAAACCGCCATTGTCAGGATCTGCTATTTGCCGAAGGGAGTCGCGTCATAATCGGCCTTCACTGCCTGATATCGCATATCAATACCGACAGCAAATTCAGGGTGGGTGAAGATATAGAGCCGGTTGTCCTCGACGCAGGTCGCGGTCCAGTCGCCGACGTCGACGGGATCAAGGCCGCCATCGATCACCTTGCTCATTTCCTTGAACCGCGGATCTGTTTCATCGCCGCCGCCCGTCGGCTTGTTGAATCCGCTACGGTGGATGTTGGTCTTTACCCAGGCCGGGCAAAGTACACTGACGCCGATATTGTCGGGAGCCAGTTCCTGTTGCATCGCTTCGGAATAGCCGACCACCGCAAATTTCGTCGCGTGATAGGGCGCCATGCCCGGACCCGCGATATGGCCTGCCAGCGATGCGGTGTTGATGAAATGACCACCCTCACCGTGGCTCTTGATCAGCGGCGTGAAGATTTCGACGCCGTTCGCAACGCCCATCAGGTTGATATCGACGATCCAGCGCCAGTCTTTCAGGTCAATTTCGCCGGTCATCCCGCCCAGTGCGACGCCGGCATTATTGACGACGATGTGGACCTTGCCAAAACGGTCGATGGTCGCCTGTGCTGCCGCGCGCATTTGCGCTTCGTCCGCAACATCGCAGATCACGGTTGCCACATCAGCGCCATCGGCACGCAGCGTTTCTGCAGCGGCATCAAGTGTGGATTGATCAATATCGGCGAGCATCAGCTTCGCTCCACGCTTGGCAAAGGCCTGAGCGATACCCAGCCCGATACCTGCGGCTCCACCGGTGATGAAGGCTACGCTGTTGCTGTCGATTTTCATGATATCTGCTTTCGAAAGGGTTTGGGCGGAACGAATTTGCGGGCTTATTGCCGCCGATGAAGCGGTAATACCAGCCTTATGGTTCGGATTGACGAGATTAGAAGGCTCGATATTTCGCCACCCCGGCTTTTGTGCCCGCAGCTTTGTGTGCAAAATCGCGGCCACCGAGAGTTTGCCTGCCCGACGGTTTTGCGATATTATCTTGCTTGATGATGAAATTCTTCCGCCCCGAAGAAGACAGCGCGCAGGTTAAATTTCCACCGCCGCTGGTCTATGTCGGTTTTCTGCTGACCGGATTGTTGTTTGACCGTCTGAGCGACCGGGTACCGGACTTCATTCCGGTTTCTCCCTTGATCATGGCAGCCGGGGGCATTGCCCTCTTGTCCGGTATTTTTGTAATGCTCGCCGGAACCAGCCGCTTCAGAAAGCTGGGCAATAATCTCGAGCCGTGGAAGCACAGTAACCAGATCGTCAGTTCGGGTATCTACGGCTATACTCGCAACCCGATGTATCTCGGGATGGCACTGACCTATCTCGGCCTAGCCTTATGGTTTCGCAGCAGCTGGGCGGTGATCTTGCTGCCGGTCGGGATCCTCGTCATCCGCACGCAGGTTATCGCGCGGGAAGAACGATATCTGGCGAAAAAATTTGGGGATGAGTATCTCGCCTACAGAACCAAGGTTCGTCGTTGGTTTTAGTCCACTTCGCCGGTCTGCTGCCGCCGCCAGATCGCGGCCAGAAAACTGCCGATAACCACGTGATAGACAGCGGATATTGCAGCCGGCACGGGCGCTAGCGCGGCCTGCATCGGGCTGGCAAACTGGGCGGCGAAGGTCGGTGTGGAAGCGAGGCTGGAACCGAGGCCGCTATTCTGCATGCCGACTTCGATACTTATCGTACGGCGTTCCGCCACACCCAGACCGATGGCTTTCGTAATCAGATAGCCCAATCCGAATCCGAAGACATGGAGAAGGAAGATGGCCAGCATCAACACGCCGAAATGCTCCTCGATCAGCGCCTTGCTATTGGCAATAATCCCGCCAACAATCAGCACGACGACAATCACCGAAACGAGCGGCGAGATAATCGCGATCTTCTCCGTCACTCTGGGCAGATAGCGGTTGAACAATACCCCTGCGACGACCGGCAAGAGCACAATCGAGACCATGTTGATGAACAGGCTCCACTGGTCAATCTCGACATATTTCCCCGCGAGCCATCCGGTCAGCAACGGGGTGGCAATCACCGCGATCAATGTCGAGGCCATGGTCATCGTTACAGATAGCGCGAGATTGGCATTGGCGAGATAGGCAACGACATTGGATGCAGTGCCGCCCGGGCAACAGGCAACGAGGATCAGGCCGACCGCGAGACCGGTTTCCAACCCGAATATGGTGGCGAGGAAAATTCCGGCAAAAGGCATTACGGTGAATTGCAAGACAACGCCCGTTGCCACGCAACGCGGGATTTTCGCGATTCTTTTGAAATCATCGAACGACAATGTCAGGCCCATGCCGAGCATCACAAGCCCCAGCATGACACTGACCAGCGGCTGGCCAAGCGGCCGGAAACGCCCGTCTACGACCCAGAGAAAATGTTCGGGCACAAACCATGCCCAGCCTGTCCCCAATATTGTCCACAGGGCAAACAGATTGGTGAGGCGATGGATCAAGATTGGGCTCCCTGGTTGATGCGGTCGGCATTGTTTCGTTGAATATGATGCGATGGCCTCGCGACAACATGTCGCATAGTCTGATCGAATTACCGAGAAACATCACTCTCTTGGTGTTGGACCGATAGCTCATTGAATAAAATGGGCGAAGACACAACCGAAAGGAAAAGGGTGTCGGGATCGGCATGACCGGAGCTGCTGTCCAATCCCTTTCCTAACCAACTCGGAACTAGGTTAAAATTGTCCCGAGTTGCTTTCCGTAAGAGGCAACATTCTATAGGCTGCATCTATGCCGAATGATTCTCTCGATCCGCTGATCCGCGACGCCTATGCCATCGCCGCCCAGCCGGAACGGTTGATGAAATTATTGACGCTCCTGCAAAAGCCGGGCGCCGCGAATGAAGGCGACCTTCAGCCCCATTTTGCCAATGTCACCGAGTTGCTGACCGAGATTGATCCCAGCGTCGGCGATGATTTTTCCACTTATGCCAAAGACCTCGACGGAACCAACGGCCTTCTGGCGCAACCGGACCTGTCACTCAGCACATCAATGACGGTCCTGAACGTCGACGAGCAAATCTTCAAAAGCTCTGAACTGAATGGCGGGAGATCGGTGCCCGACTGGCTGTTTGGCGTCGATGGCGAGGCCTATGCGCAGGTCAGGAAGCTGCTCAAAGGCAAGAGCTCCGGCCCGGCAATTGTCCGTCTATACACGGACCGGGACGATGACAGGGGCGTGCTGTTTGCCGCCCAATTGTCCAGCGCTAGCAATGCCGAA
Organism: Parasphingorhabdus sp.; assembly: GCF_036963705.1. Taxonomy (GTDB): domain Bacteria; phylum Pseudomonadota; class Alphaproteobacteria; order Sphingomonadales; family Sphingomonadaceae; genus Parasphingorhabdus. The sequence goes on from NZ_JBALUT010000032.1 coordinate 30,309, forward strand.
CTGGATTTCCGCGTCATGCGACTGCGCTGGAATGATGTTATCGGCAGTGCCTTCGCACGGTCACTGGATCTGACAGCAACCGAAGAGCAGCTCGCGGAGCATCTGGTCAACGGCCTGTCGGTGATCGAGTTTGCGGCGCTGCGAAAGCGGGCCTTGGGAACCGCGAGAAACCAGTTAAAAACCCTGCTCCGCAAGCTGGGCATCGGCTCGCAAACCGAGCTTATCTCGCTTTACGCGGGTTTCAGCAGCGCCTTTACAACCGCAGAATCGCAGGAACAGAATCTGCCCTCCTCCCGTTCGAGCCACAAACTGACCTTGCAGGATGGCAGCGACCTGCCTTTTGAAGTCTATGGCGAGCCGGACGGAAAGCCGGTTCTCTATCTCCACGCCACAATTGATGGCGCCTATCTGACCACACGCCAGCAGGACGCCGCCGCGCAGCAGGGCCTGCGCGTCATTGCTCCCTGGCTTCCGTTCTACGCGGGTAGTAAAATGGCGAGCACTGGCCTTGCGGTGGTTGACGAATTTGTCGAGCGGCTGGTCTATCTGCTGGACCAGCTAGAGATAGAAAGCTGTTCGGTCATTTCCGCGAGAGTGGCCGCACCCTATGGCATGGCTGCTATCCGGTCCCACCCTGAGCGGTTCTGCGGACTGGTTATGGCGGGCGCGATATTGCCGGCCGGCGATGATAATGATTTCTCGCATCTCGCCATGGGTTATCGCGCTCCTCTTCGGCTAGCACGGATCGCCCCATCATTCGTGCGGTTATATTTTGCAGCTATCTCGACGATGGTCCGGCGCGGGAAGAGCATGGCCTATTTCCGCAGCATCTATGGCGAAAGCGCTGCCGATATGAAAACGCTCAACCGGCCCGACGTCGCGGACCTGATGCAGCGGTCGATGAAGCGCACCTTTGAAGACGGTTATGAATCGACGGCCCAGCAGGCTATCCTGACGGCAAGCGACTGGTCGAAATGGTGTCGCGATCTGGAAGTACCGGTCACGGTCATTAGCGGCAAAGAAGACCGGCTGGCACCGCCCGATATGGTCGAGAAATTCTGCGATCGCTACGGCTTCAATCTGATCGGCCCGTTGCAGGATGTCGGTAGCCTCGCCATTCAACAAGTGCCGCGCCAGATTTTCGAGGAAGCCGCCAAAATCCGTTTGAGTTGAGGCGGCTCTTTACGACCGTTATCCAACAGCGGCGCTCCGCCCGCCATCATCAATCACCAGATAAACCGCCACTATGTACCATATGGTATATTCTAAATCCGGCTTGGTCCCCTTAATCACCCCGGTGAATGCAATGGAGATCAATGATGAATTTATTAAAACCGGCTGTCGCGGCCTTGTTCGCAGTTTCAATGCTGAGCAGCGGTGCGGCCCACGCTCAATTTGGTGGTCTGGGTAAGGCGATCAAAAAAGAAGCAAAGCAGACCAAGCGCGATGCCGAGAGAGAAGCCGTCAACGAAGCCGAGAATGCGATTGATGACGCGATACGCGGCAAAGCTAGCAAAAGAGGCCGGAGTGGAAAAGGCGGCAGCAGCGGTAGCGGTGGCTCGACCACCCTCGGCACACCATCGTCGGCGCTGACATCGCAAACCCAATGCGCGGGCATTGCCCTTTCCAACGTGACCGTCGGCAATCTGGGCAGTTACACGTTCCAGCAGGGCTTCAGCAAAGAGAAGCGCACCGGTTTCATCAAC
>NZ_JBALUT010000033.1:0-31109 GCF_036963705.1 Parasphingorhabdus sp.
CGGCGGGGCGCAGTCGGTGATCGATTATACGCTGGAATATCTCAAGACCCGCAAGCAGTTCGGCAAGATCATCGGCAGCTATCAGGCGTTGAAACATCCGACGGTCAACAATTATGTCGAATATGAAAAAGCGCGGACGCATCTCTATAGCGCGGCGCACAGCTGGGGCGAGCAGGGCCGCGGCGAGGTTGCCGTGCGAATGGCGGCAGCACAATCCCACTCGAGCTATTCCACGTCCGCTGACCGCGCGATCCAGTTCCACGGCGGCTTCGGCTTCACCCATGACTGCGATGCGCAGTTGCACCGGCGGAAGGCGATTTTGGCAGGTGCCCTGATCGGCGATGCGGCTTACCAACGGTCGAAGCTGGCCAACCTGTTGTTTGATTAAGGACTGATTTCCCGTTCGTCCTGAGCTTGTCGAAGGACAGCGCTAGTCGATAGGCGCACTTCGACAAGCTCAGCGCGAACGGGTGTGAACCAATAAGGAGAAACGATATGTCTGAAGTACTCACCGATATTCAGGACGGTTTCATCATCGTCACGATCAACCGGCCCGATGCCAAAAATGCGATGACCAAAGCTGCGGCTGAAGGCATTCGCGCGGCGATGGAGCAGCTCGACAATGACAATAGCCTCAACGCCGGTATCATCACCGGCGCTGGCGGGACATTCTGTTCCGGCATGGATCTCAAGGGATTTTTGCGCGGCGAAACGCCATCAGTCAAAGGCTATGGCTTTGGCGGGATCACCGAAAAGGGCCCGGAAAAGCCGCTGATCGCTGCGGTGGAAGGCTATGCATTGGCCGGCGGTCTCGAACTGGCTCTGGCTTGCGACCTGTGCGTTGCCAACGTCAATGCAAAATTCGGCATTCCCGAAGTCAAGCGCAGCCTGGTTGCAGCGGCCGGTGGCGTCATCAAGCTTCAGCAACTGGTCGGCAAGCGGATCGCGATGGAATGGGCACTGACCGGTGACTTCTTCAGCGCCCAGCGCGCTTATGAAGTCGGCTTCGTCAATCGCGTCACCGAAGGTGCTGCTCTAGAGGCCGCCATCGAATTGGCGACAACGATTGCCGCAAATGGCCCGTTGGCGCTGAAAGCGACCAAGAAGATCATCAACGAAAGCTACGACTGGTCGAGCGAGGAAGCGTGGCAAAAACAGGCAGAAATCACCATGCCGGTGTTCACCTCCAAGGACGCGCAGGAAGGCTCGCTCGCCTTTGCCCAGAAGCGCAAGCCCGACTGGAAGGGTGAATAAACTCTCCATGACCAGCACTGATATTGTTGACCTGTGGGCGGGCTCGCAAGACCTGCCCGCATGGTTTGTCCAAGCGATGGCGGTGCCGCGCGAAGAAGCTTTCGTCGAGATTGATGGCCGCAAGGTCCATTATTTCCGCTGGGGTGAGCGCGGCAAACCGCCGCTGCTGCTGACTCACGGCTTTCTCGCCCACGCCCGCTGTTTTGCATTTGTCGCACCGTTTCTGGCCGGGGATTACGATATCATCGCTTATGATCTGGCGGGCATGGGCGACAGCGAAATTATTGATGATTGCGACAATGCCAAACGCGCCAAAGGTATGATCGCAGTGGCCGAGGCTCTCGATCTATTCTCCGGTCCGGTGAAGCCGAAGATCATTGCCCACAGCTTTGGTTCCGGGGTTGCCCTGACCGCGATGGAGATGGCGGGCGAGCGCTTTGGCGGGCTTATCATCTGTGACCTGATGATCATGCGTCCCGAAAAGCTCGTCGCCCATTTTAGCGGTGGTGGCGGACCTCCCGGTTCCGGCAAGTCGGACAAGCCCAATAATGTCTACGCCGATTACGATACCGCGCGCGGGCGCTTTGTTCTGGCCCCGCCGCAGGATGTGCAAACTCCGTTCCTGCTCGAATATATGGCCTATCACAGCATGCGTGAGGTCGAGGGTGGCTGGTCGTGGAAATTCGATCCGATGGTCTTTCACCGCAGCGAGAATGACCAGGCCCAATGGATGCATGCGCCGCAGCGCATCGCCGATCTGCCGCACCGGCTGGCGATCGTCTATGGCGAGAATAGCAAATTGTTCGACGCCGACAGTGCCGCCTATATCGGTGAACTCGGCGGCGGCCACATACCGATGATCGCGGTGCCCAACGCGAAACATCATCTGATGCTGGATCAGCCATTGGCATTTGTGACGGCTCTGCGCTCTGTTCTGACGATGTGGGAGGACTGACGCTCGCCACTGGCGGCTGATTTTCGTCCATTAGCTGATCGCCAGATGAACCGATTGGTGCATCTGCGACAAACCAGTACAATAAACCGTGAATCTGGCAAAGTCCTGCGACAGGTCTCCCTTATTTCTGTTTGTGACGCCGCAGTTGGCGCCGGATAGAAAAAGGAATTGAACATGAGAAAGTTTCTGATGGCTTTGGCAGTGACAACAATGGCGGTGTCCCCGGTGATTACCGCTCAGGCGCAGGCCGCCCCGCACCAGACGTCCAAGAAAGTTACGCAAAAGACGGTCCAGAAAACGACCTCGAACAAGCAGGGCAAGCGCGTAGTCACGAAAACCGTCACCCGGCAGAAAGCAGCTCCTGCGCGCTACAACAGGACATCGGTCGCGGTGAAGCAGAACCATAGAAACTGGTCGAAGGGCCAGAAATTTGACCGGCGTTATGCGACCAATTACCGGGTGATCGACAACCCGCGGGCCTATCGCCTGTCGAATGCGCCGCGCGGCTATCAGTGGGTCCGGTCCGGCAATGATGCGGTCCTGATCGGACTGACCAGCGGCATCGTCGGTGCCGTCATCGGCAACGCGATCTTTCGGTAGGCTATGATCGGCTAAAAAAAGGTCCCCGGGACACTCCCGGGGGCCTTGATAATATTCAGGCAGCCATGAAGCCTTTGAGCCGCTGATTGATGATCTGATCCGCTTCGACCATGATCCGGTCAATCAGTTCCTTGCAGGTCGGGATATCGTTGATCAGGCCAGCGACCATGCCGCAGCTCCAGGCGCCAATGTCCATGTCGCCTTCGAGCATGATCTTGGGATAGACGCCCGCGACTTGTTCGATGACGTCGCTGAATTGCAGGTCTGCACCTTTTTCCTTCTCGATTTCGAGCAGGCGTTCAACCGCCGGGTTGTTGAGCACCCGTTCGGTGTTGCGCAATGGCCGCATCACCAGGCGGGTATCCAGTTCGCTGGCCGCGACGATCGCATCTTTCACGTTCTGGTGCACCGGTGCCTCCTTGGTGGCGATGAAGCGGGTGCCCATGTTCATGCCTTCGGCTCCCATAGCGAGCGAGGCAACGAGGCTGCGGCCATCGGCCTGGCCACCGGAGGATACGAACGGAATATCCAGTTCATCCGCAGCGCGTGGCAGCAGGATCATGTTCGGGATATCATCTTCGCCGGGATGGCCACCGCATTCGAAGCCATCGACCGAAACCGCGTCACAGCCAATGCTCTGCGCCTTTAGCGCGTGGCGGACGGCGGTGCATTTGTGGATCACCTTGATCCCGGCATCGTGCAGCGCGGGGAGGACCTGGACCGGATTATTGCCGGCGGTTTCGACGACCTTGACGCCGCCTTCGATGATCGCTTTGACCATGCCGGCATAGTCCGGCGAATTGACGACCGGCAGAAAGGTAAGGTTTACGCCGAACGGCTTGTCGGTCATGTCGTTGCAGCGGGCAATTTCATTAGCCAACGCTTCTGCAGAAGGCTGGGTCAACGCAGTGATGATGCCCAGTCCGCCCGCGTTGGACACGGCAGCGGCCAATTCGGCAAATCCCACATAATGCATGCCGCCCTGAATGATCGGATGTTCGATTCCAAAAAGCTCTGTGATGCGTGTTTTCATGGGATTTGCTCCTGTCGTTGGAAGGATTGGAGGCATGTTTGCTCCATCCGGGAATCATTTAATCGTGCGATTAACTAGCAATCCACTGGCCGGTTGTCACGCCTTTCCAGATATCATCCGGCGACGTTACGGCCAGCTCTTCTCCGAGCCGTTTGGACCAGTGATGCTCGTTGCCCAGCGCGTCGCGCCACGCCCAGAGCCGCCTGGTATAATGGTGCAGATCATATTCCTGGGTATAGCCCATCGCCCCGTGGACCTGATGGAACGGCACGGTGACCGCCTCGACGCTATGGCTGATCTGGACTTTTGCAATCACAGCCTCGTGCCACGCCGGTCCCGGATCATCGGAGTGGCGGGCGATCGCGCTGGCGGCCTGTGTCGCTGCCATGGTTGCCGCTGCGCATTCCGAAGCGGCGACCGCCAGTTGATGCTGGATCGCCTGAAACTTGGACAGAGGCCTGCCGAATTGTTCGCGTTGCGACACATATTCGATCGACATAGTCAGCGCCGTTTCCATGGCTGCTGCCATTTGTACCGCGCGGACGGTCAGGATCAACGCTTCCACCGCGCGGCGCGAAAGATCGGTCTTGGCCGACTGTTCCGCGACATGGCCGGAGAATATGAATTGCGTCATGCCGTCAGGCGAAAGGGCCTCTTCCGGCGACCGCACCGCTACGCGATTGTCGAACATCGAGATTTCGTGATGCGCCTCGTCGAACAGGACGATCTTGTCGGCGTGCATGCCAAAGGGGATGTCGGCGCTCGGCGTATGGCCGCTGAGCGCGAAGCTGGCGCTGCCGTCGGCGGGTGCCAGACCGGCGCGGTCGAGCATCCAGTTGGCGACCAAAGTCTCGGCAAAGGGCACTGGCGATGCCGCCTGTGCCGAAGCCCAGATCGCGCCAAAAGTTTCGTCATAGCCCGCGCCAAAGCCGCCATTGGCTTCACTGACCCATGCCAGCGGCAGACCGTTTTCGGTCAGCGCATCCCAAAGCGCCTGCGGATATTTGCCCGCTTCGGCTTCATGCGGAACTTCCCGGCCGCACAGGTCGGTATAAATTTTCGCCGCGGTTTCAGCGACCATGCCATCTGTATTTATCATCAGCGTAACCCCAACTGGCGAGCAGTAATGCCGCGCATGACCTCGGTCGTTCCGCCGCGCAATGTATTGGGCGGAGCGCGCAGCACGCCGATATTCATGATCCGCCGCATATCCGGGCTCCAGTCTTCGGACGGCAGGTCGTCGAGCATCGCGCGGACTTGCTGGGTCAGGTCATTTTCGAGCCGGTTGCCGAGGTCCTTGACCAGCGCCGCTTCGGTTTCGGGCGACACGCCCTGGCTGAGCAGATTGGCGATGCCCCAGGACATGCCTTTCAGCGTGCGGAGATTGGCGATCAGCTTGCCAAGCCGGCCATGGCTGTCCGAACCCATTTTCCCGCCTAGTTGATATAATGCGGTTTCCAGCGTGATATAGCTCGACAGGAACCGTTCCGGTCCCGAGCGTTCCATCGCCAGTTCGCCAGTTACCTGTGCCCAGCCACCACCTTCTTCGCCGAGCAGACAGTCGTCGGGGACGATCACATCTTCAAAATAGACTTCGTTGAAATGGGCATCGCCGGACAGGTCGACAATCGGTTTGATGGAGACGCCGGGCAGGCTGAGGTCGATCATGATCTGCGACAGGCCGACATGGCGGTTGCGGCCATCGGCTGGCGAAGTGCGCAGCAGAGCGACCATATAATGCGAGATATGCGCGCCGGAGGACCAGATTTTCTGGCCGTTGATCTTCCAGCCTTCAGCGACCTTCTCGGCCTTGGTTTTGACATTGGCGAGATCGGAACCGGCGCCCGGCTCGCTAAGACCGATGGCGAAATAGCATTCACCGGCAGCGATGCGCGGCAGGATATCGAGCTTCTGTTCTTCGGTGCCATGGGTGAGCAGCATCGGCGCGTGCTGCCGATCGGCGATCCAGTGCGCACCGACCGGAGCGCCGGAGCGCAAGGTTTCTTCGGTGACGATATAGCGTTCGAGCGCACTCTTGTCATGGCCGCCATATTGGCTCGACCATGTCAGACCGATCCAGCCGCGCTTGCCCATTTTCTTGGAAAACTCAGGATCGGCAGAGGCCATCCAGCATTCCGGCTCCGGTCTGAAATTGCCCGCATCGCGTTCTTCTCTCAGAAACGTCTGCAACTCGCCGCGCAATTCTTCAAGCGCCGGATCGGGCTGGACGACGGGGAAGTTAAATCTCTGCATGTCTTAGGCCTCTGTTACTTTCAACGTTCGTCCTGAGCCTGTCGAAGGGCGCCTGGCAAGGTGCTTCGACAAGCTCAGCACGAACGGATATGGTCTGTCCCCCGATGGTCACGGCGTCACAATATCAAACTGCGGGTCTACCTCGTCAAGCGCGCCGAACATAGCTGCCATCAAGGCCATATTGCCGGTGACGATCATGTCCTTGTTCTGGATCAATTCCGGCGCATTGGCCTGACGCATCAGCAATTTGGTGAACAGGGCGCGGCTGATCGTGATCTGGGTGTCTGACCCATCGGAAGTGGCGGTATAATCTTCCTTGCGCGGGAACATCACGCTCTTGCCGAGATCGATGCTGACCGCCTCTTTCCGGTCCGGGAACCAGAACCGGACAATACCGCCATCGCCCTGCATCTTGGACGGGTTGAAGCGGGTTGCCATGGCGTCAAACAGATCGACCGCCGGAATACCGCTAAGGACTTTTTCGTTGGCGGTGCTGATCGAATTCTTGACGTTATTGCCCTCGCGCAATTCCTTGGCGCCAACCAGATAAATATTCCGCCAGGTTCCGGCTTCGGTTTGAAAGCCTAACTGTTCATAGGTCGAGGCCAGCCATTTTTTGGCCGTTTCATCAGCCGGGTCGGCAAACACCAGATGGTTGAAAACGGTTGCTGCCCAGCGATAGTCACCGGCAGCAAAGGCTTTCTCGCCAACTGCCAGAGCCTTCCCTGTGCCGCCCATAGCCGCGACATATTTTTTCGAGGCTTCAACCGGCGGCAGTTCATGATAATGCGCCGGAACCGCGTCCCACCAGCCGAAATAGCGTTGATAGACCGCTTTGCTGTTATGGTTGAGCGTGCCGTAATAGTCCCGCACACCAAAGTCGGTGGCGGCGAAATCCGGTTCGCCGATATTCTCGGCAATCTCGTGCATGGTCGCGCCCTGATTGGCCTGACGCATGGTCTGGTCATGGACATAGCGATAGATGCCGCGCTGGTTTTTGAGGGCCGCCTGCACATTGTCGCTGCCCCAGGTCGGCCAGTGATGCGAGGCCAGCATCAGGTCCGATTTCGCGCCGTAGCGGGCGAGCATATCATCGATCACCTTGGACCATTTCAGCGTATCGCGGACCAGTGCGCCGCGCGGAGTCAGTACATTGTGGAAGGTACGGGTCACTACTTCTGCGGTATGCAGTGCCTTGAACTGAGGCAGGTAAAAAACCAGTTCGGCTGGGGCTTCGGTTTCGCCGGCGTCCATGAAGTCAAAAGCGATGCCGTCTACCGTCAGGCTCTCGCCGTCCTTGCTGATTGATCTGGTGGGCGGAATCAGCGCGACATCGCCGCTCGATATTTTCTGGCCCAGTCCGCCGCCGACATGGCCGGTCTTGCCAACCGGCAGGGCGGTGCCGAACTGATATTGAACCCGCCGGTTCATCGCGGTTCCGGCGATCACGCTTTCGCCGATTGATTCGGCCAGAAAGCCGTGTGGCGCGATGACTTGTATCTTGCCCGACTGAATATCCTCGGGTGATGCCACGCCGGTCACGCCGCCAAAATGGTCGCCATGGCTATGGGTGAAGATGACCGCGACGACTGGCCGGTTGCCGAGCGTCTTGTTGGCAAGGGCCAGTCCGGCCTTGGCTGGCGCAGGGGTGGTCAGCGGATCGACTATAATCCAGCCGGTCTTGCCGGCAATCAGCGTCATCTGCGCCAGATCATAGCCGCGAATTTGATAGATGCCGGGGACAACCTCGAACAGGCCGTGGATGCTGTTGAGCTTCGCCTGCCGCCACAGCGAGGGGTTTACGGTGTCCGGGGCAGCGCCAGAGATAAAGCCAAACTGGCGCGAATCCCAGGCGACGGACCCGTCCTCGTTGAGAATCTTGTCGTCGGCAATCTTGGCGAGAAAGCCGCGATTGGCATTTTCGAAATCCGTCTGGTCGGCGATCGGCAGGCTGGCGGCGACCTCGGCATTGGCCGCCTTGGTCGCTTCGGTGGCGATGCCTTGCGGAGGAGCTGCCTGTATCGGAGCCGCCAATATCAAGGCGACCATCGAAATAGCGGTCTTATTCATTCTCTCTCTCCTTATTGTTCCCTTGCGTAAGCAGGGGGGTCATCTCCCGAAACTTCCTAAAGGCGATCAAGCCCCCTTGAACACCGGCTTGCGCTTCTCGAGTATCGCATCAATCGCTTCGCGGTGATCATCCAGTTGCTGCAATACGCCCTGGAACAGAGCCGCCTGATCGAGATTTTCCTTCAGCGTCACGCTCTGCGCGGTGCGGACCAGTTCCTTGGTCTTGCGGATCGCCAATGGCGGCAGCGCAACGACCATTTCGGCCAGTTCATAGGCGCGTTCGAGCAGCTTGTCGTTTGCCACGACTTCGGACACCAGACCATAGTCCAGCGCCTTCTCGGCATCGATAAATTCACCGGTGAACAGCATCTGGTTGGCTTTTGCCTGACCGATGATCCGCGGTAGCAACCATGCTCCGCCGTCGCCGGGAATGATACCGACGCGCAGAAAGCTCTCGGCGAAAATCGCGTCTTCGCCGGCGATGCGGATATCGCACATCGTAGTCAGGTCATTGCCGGCGCCGATCGCGTGGCCGTTGACGGCGGCGATCACTGGTACCGAGATTTGGGAAAAGGCGAGCGGGATGCGCTGGATGCCGGTCTTGTACCAATTCTCGATTTCGAGCGGCGTCATATTCTGCTCGGCGGTCATCGCCTTGATCTCGTGGAGATTGCCGCCGGAGGAGAAGCTCTTGCCATTGGCGGCGAGCACGACGCAGCTGACGCCGGCGTCAGCATCAGCCTTGTTGATTGCGTTGACCAGGGCTTCGCAAAGATCCTTGGACAGGGCGTTGCGGCTCTCCGGCTTGTTTAGCGTGATGGTCACGATCCGGTCATTTTTCTCGTAGAGGACGACGTCAGCCATTAAAATTTCCTTTGCCCTGCGTTTCTTATCTTATCGTGCTGTCATTGCAGGGGATCGCGGATTCTGCAAGACTCGCTCCGCTCAAATCGCTAATTGGATATAGATGATCCGGCATAACAAACCAATCTCTGGCCATGATGCTGCCGGTTTCACACTGGTGGAATTGATGGTCGTGCTGCTGATCATCGGACTGATGGCGTCGGTGGTGATATTTTCCTTCCCGAGCGGCAACAGCGCTCTGCAGGAGGATGCCCAGCGCTTTGCCGCACGCACCGCGGCGCTGCGCGACAATGCGATCCTGCAATCGCGCCCGATGGCGGTGCAGGTCACGCCCTCCGGTTATAGCTTTCTCGAGCGGCGCAAGGGTAGCTGGTCGGTGATCGAGGACAAGCCGTTCGTGTCCACCGACTGGTCCAGCGGTGTCCGTGCGGCCACTGCTGAAAATGGGTCGATGATGATCAGTTTCGAAAGCACCGGCCTGCCCAGCGATCAGGCGGAACTGGTGTTGCAGAGCGATGGACAAAGCCGCAGCGTTCTGATCGCACCGATGGGTGATGTGAAACTGGCCGGAGCAGCGCCATGATGCGGCTTGGCGCCAGGTCCGGTGAGCGCGGCTTCACCCTGATCGAAATGCTGGTGGCGCTGTCGGTGTTCAGCCTCGCGGCGCTGGCACTGATCCGGCTGCAGGCCTTCACCACCCATAATGCTGCCGAACTCGAACTGCGCGTGGTCGCGCAATCGGTGGTCCGCAACCGGGCGGTCGAGCTGCTCACCGATCCGCGCCCGCCCAGCCTCGGCGAGAGCAGCGGCGAGGAGCAAAATGGCGGTCTCGACTGGACCTGGACGCAAAGCGCTCAGTTGGCCGATGGAGGCCAGTTCGTGCAAATTGATATTACGGCGCGGGAAAAGATCAGCGGTGCCCCGGCGTCGCTGACGATATTGCGGCCGGCGGGGATGTTGCTCGAAGCCAACGCCCCATTGCCGGCGAACTAATATTCGCAAACGTCTCTAGCGGAACACCACTGTCCGGTTGCCATTGAGTAATATCCGGCGTTCTCCGGCCCATTTCACCGCCTTGGCGAGAACCTGCGCTTCGATATCGCGACCGATCCGGATCATTTCCTCGACGCTGGCGCGGTGGTCGACGCGCTCGACCGCCTGCTCGATGATCGGACCTTCGTCGAGATCACCGCTGACAAAATGGGCGGTTGCCCCGATCAACTTGACGCCGCGCTCATGCGCCCGGTGATAAGGTTTCGCGCCCTTGAATCCGGGCAGGAAGCTGTGATGGATGTTGATGCAGCGGCCGGCCAGTCTGGCGCTAAGATCGTCGGACAATATCTGCATATAGCGCGCAAGGATCAGATAATCGGCTTGTCCGTGTTCCATCACGTCCAGGATCGCGCGTTCTTGTTCCGCGCGATTGTCGGCGGTAACGGGTAGGTAGTGGAACGGGACATCATGCCATTCGGTCAGATCGCGTAGGCTTTCGTGATTGCTGACCACGCCGACAATATTAACCGGCAATCCGCCCGTCTTCCAGCGGTGCAGCAAATCATTGAGACAATGACTGCCTTTCGAGACCGCTATAACAATATTTGGTTTGATCGCGCCGCTCACCAAGGTCCAGTCAAGCGCATATTGCTTGCCGATCACCGAAAATTTCTCGGTCAGTCCATCGAGACTGGCCGGAAATTTCGCGCCCGCAGCCTTGAACTCGACTCGCATGAAAAAACGATCCTGCTCGAGATCGGCATATTGCTGGCTGTCGAGAATGAAGCCTTCATGCTCGGCCAGAAATCCGGCAACAGCGGCAACCAGACCGACCCGGTCTTCTGCGGTGAGTGTAAGAATATAGTTGTCGGTCATATGGATATCGCCTTTTCAGCCCCCAATTGGCGCAAAGTGGAGAATTTTAAAAGCGGGATTTACCCTTGTGCTGAGGTCTGCAGCGATTAGAAGCGCGGAAGACTTGATACAGATCTGGATATCGCGATGAGCAAACTCGAAGACGCATTAGAAAATTTTGACATGGATGACTTGCCGGAAGACGAGGAATCGATGCTCGAATGGTGGGATTTCGATGACGCCGACGAGATGGTTTCTGCCGTCGCCGGAGACATCCAGTTCATCATCGAAAGCGCCCTTGATGCGCGCGGCGATGCCTTGCTCGCCTTGCCTGCCAGCGAAGAAGCGATGCCGGTGCTCGAGGCGCTGGCGGAAAAGCAGATCAAGTGGAAATATGTCACGATCATCCCGACCGACGATCTTCTGATTCCGCTCGACGATCCGCGCAGCCATGCCAAGAAACTGGCGCAATTGTTTCTGACCCGCGGCGCGCGGGTTCTGCCATTGGCGCCGGATCACGAAGACTATCACATGGCCGGCGCTGCCGCCGATGCGCGGCTGCGGGACACCAAATGGCCTGCGGATCTGGTCTGGCTGGGCATGGGTGAGGGCGGTAGCACCGCCGGGATGGTGGAAAGCGCCGATCTGGAAGAGGCGCTCGATGGCCCGCCGGAAAAACTGGTGGTTGGCTTGCTCCCAGAAGGCGGCGATACGCCGCTGGTGACGCTTACCAAGGCCGCTATTTGTGAAGCGCGTACCGTGATGGTGTTGCTCAACGGTGCTGCCAACCAGACAGTGCTCGAAAATGAAATCGAACAGGGCGCTGCAAGCATGACCCCGATCGGGCGGATATTCGCCGATTTGACCGTTCCGGTGGATATCTACGTCGAGAATTAGGGGCCGTTACAGATTTCTATCGTCAAGCGCTGTGACTATCGATTGATTTAACTGTACGATTAAACCATGGTACTGCAATTGCGAATCGCCGGATTAAGGTGATCGTCCAATTGGAGAGCGCCTTAATATGCATCCCTATCTGCACGCTGAAGAAAATCCCGACAAACCAGCCGTTATCATGGCCGGGTCCGGAGAGATCATCACTTATGGTCAACTCGATAGCCAGTCCAACCAGATCGCCCAGCTTTATCGGTCCCGGGGTCTGCAAATTGGCGATACGGTCGCGATTTGCATGGAAAATAATCCGCAATTTTTCCCTGTCACATGGGGATCGCAACGCTCCGGTCTGATCCAGGTCGCCATTTCCAGCCGCCTGACCGCCGATGAAGTCAGCTATATTTTGAAAGATTCCGGCGCAAAATTGCTGATCGGATCAAAGCAGATGCTGCCGATACTCGATCAGGTACAAGCGTTAAATCCCGATGTCGGCCAACTGGTATTCGGCGCCGATGACGAGCGCAACATGGCCGCTGTGCTGGATAGCATGCCTACCACGCCAATTGCCGATGAGCGGGCTGGCGTCGACATGCTCTATTCATCGGGCACCACCGGCACGCCCAAAGGCATAAGGCTGCCTCTGCCAGAGGATGAAGACATTGCCGGGCGCAATGCCCTCGGGGCGCTTGCCGAGTTGATTTTCGGTTTCCACAAGAATTGCGTCTACCTCTCTCCCGCGCCGCTTTATCATGCGGCGCCGTTGCGCTGGAACCTCGCCGTGCAGGCACTGGGTGGTACCAGCGTCATCATGGAGAAATTTGATCCGGAACAGGCGCTGGCGCTGATCGAAAAATATCGCTGCGATGTCGGGCAATTTGTCCCGACCCATTTTGTCCGGATGCTGAAACTGCCGGAAGAGACACGGGCCAAATATGACGTGTCGTCGATCAAGAGCGCGGTGCATGCTGCTGCGCCGGTGCCGGTGCCGATCAAGGAAGCGATGATCAAATGGTGGGGACCGGTGCTCAACGAATATTATGCCGGGACCGAAGGCAATGGCTTTGTTTTCTGCAATAGCGAAAACTGGATGACGCACAAAGGTACGGTGGGCCAGCCGGTCAATTGTCAGGTGCATATTTGCGATGAAAATGGTGAAGAAGTGGCCGTTGGTGAAGAAGGCCAGATCTATTTCGAAGGCGGTGCGAAATTCGAATATCATAATGATCCGGACAAAACCGAGGCGGCGACCCATAGCAAGGGCTGGACCTCGCTCGGCGATGTCGGGAAAGTGGATGAGGATGGTTTTCTCTATCTGACCGACCGCAAGAGCTTCATGATCATTTCCGGCGGGGTCAACATTTACCCGCAGGAGATCGAGAACCTGCTGGTCACCCATGGCAAGGTTGCCGACGCAGCGGTCATCGGTGCGCCCGACGAGGATATGGGGGAGAAGGTCGTCGCGATCGTCCAGCCTATGGATATGGCCAATGCCGGACCGGAGCTGGCCCAGGAGCTTGAAGCCTTTCTCCGCCAGTCGCTCTCCGGCGTCAAGATCCCCCGGCAGATCGACTTTCGAGCCGAGCTGCCGCGTCATGCTACCGGCAAGCTTTACAAGCGGCTGTTGCGTGATGAATATTGGAACAAGCAGGAAGCGGGATAGTCTGATGGCAACATATGCAGAGCCCATTTTGACCGGCGAAGATGCGCTGGCGATCATCGATCCGGCCAATTATGTCGAATGGGACAGTCTGCTCGACCGTTTCGACAGGTTGCGCAGAGAGACGCCGATCGTCCGCGTGGTCAATGACGAAGTCCATGATCCCTTCTGGCTGGTGACCAGCTATGACGACGTCATGCGGATCAGCAAGGACAACAAGCTGTTCCTCAACAGTCCGCGCAGCATTACCTTCAGCGACAAGAACAGCGGTGCCTTTGTCAAATCGATCACCGGCGGCGACCCCAATCTGGTCCGTTCGCTGGTTGCGCTCGATGCGCCAACCCACCCCCAATATCGCCGGCTGACGCAAGACTGGTTCATGCCGAAAAATCTTCGGAAGATGGAAGACGAGCTTCGGGCGCTGGCCAAGGTAACGGTCGACCGGCTGCTGTCTGGCGATCAAAAAGACGGCAAATATGAAGCCGATTTCGTGCCTCTGATATCCGCGCCTTATCCGCTCCATGTGGTGATGCAGATATTGGGCGTGCCGGAAGCGGACGAGCAGCGGATGCTGTTTCTCACCCAGCAGATGTTCGGCGGGCAGGATGAGGATCTCAACAAGTCCGGCATGGCCAATATGACGCCGGAGCAGATCATGCAGCTGGTGGTCGGTGCTGTTGCCGACTTCGAGGCCTATTTTGCCAAGCTGACTCAGGAAAAGCGCGCAAATCCGACCGATGATGTCGCAAGCGTGATCGCGAACGCAAAAGTCGACGGCGCGCATCTCAGCGACCGCGATATGGCGGGCTATTATATCATTCTTGCCGCCGCCGGCCATGATACGACATCGGCATCCACCGCAGGCGCGATGTTGGCGCTGGCTCAGGATCCCGAGCAATTTGCCCGGCTCAAGGCCGACCGTGATCTGCTCCCCGGGATTGTCGAGGAAGCGATCCGCTGGACGACGCCGGTGCAGCATTTCATGCGCACCGCTGCCGAAGATACCGAACTGGGCGGACAGAAAATTGCCAAGGATGACTGGCTGATGATCAGCTATATCGCGGCCAATCACGACGAGAGCGTGTTTCCCGACCCGCGCAAATTCGACGCGAGCCGCTCGCCCAACCGGCATCTGTCCTTTGGTGCGGGTGCGCATCAATGTCTCGGCTTGCACATGGCGCGGCTGGAAATGAAGATATTGTTCAACGAACTGCTCGACCGGATCGAAACGCTGGAACTGGCAGGCGAACCCAAGCGTGCAAAATCAACCTTTGTCGGCGGCCTCAAAACCCTGCCGATACGATATAGTCTATCAAAATGAATGGCGCGCGAGGCCTTGTAATAGCGTATAGACGACTCAAATAGAAGTGAACGGCAGTCCCCAAAGGAGAGCGAAATGGTTACCCAATACAAGAATTTGATCAACGGCGAGATGGTCGGCGCCACGAACGTGCTGGATGTCGTCAACCCGGCCAATGAAGAAGTGATCGGTCAGGTGCCCGCCTCCGGTGAAGCCGAACTTAACAGCGCGGTTTCGGCTGCGCGTGCCGCGTTCAAGACCTGGTCGAAAACACCGATCGACGAACGCCGCAAAGTGGTCCAGGCTATTGCCGGCGTGATCAATGAGAATAATGACGAGCTGTTCCGCCTGCTCACCGCCGAGCAAGGCAAGCCCCATGCTCAGGCGCAGGGCGAAATCGCCGGTGCTGCCTATATGGCGGGTTCGCAGGCAACGCTGGAACTTGATGACGAGATCAACGAGGATACAGAGCAACGGCTGAGCCGTACCCGCCGCGTGCCGGTCGGTGTCGTCGCCGGTATCGTGCCGTGGAATTTCCCGGTGATGATGGCGGTGCAGAAAATCGCCCCCGCACTCTTGTCCGGCTGCACGATCGTGCTCAAGCCATCGCCGTTCACGCCATTGACGACTTTGCGTCTCGCTGAACTGATCAAGGATGTGGCCCCTCCGGGCGTCGTCAATATCATCACCGGTGAAGACAGCCTCGGTCCATTGATGACCTCGCATCCCGATATCGACAAGATCACCTTCACCGGCTCGACCGCGACCGGCAAGAAGATCATGGAAGGTGCTTCCAAGGATCTCAAGCGGATCACGCTGGAGCTGGGCGGCAATGACGCCTCGATCGTCCTGCCCGACGCCAATGTCGAAAAGGTTGCCGAGCAATTGTTCTGGTCAAGCTTCACCAACGCCGGACAAATCTGTGTTGCTGCGAAACGCATCTATATCCACGAGGATATTTATGACGAACTCAGCGCTGCGATTGCCGCATTTGCGAAAAATGTGAAGGTCGGCGACGGCGCGCATCAGGGTACGGCGGTTGGTCCGGTCCAGAACAAGAAGCAATATGAGCGGGTGCTCGAGCTGATCAAGGATGCCAAGGATAACGGCTATAAGTTCCTGGTCGGCGGCGATGCCAAGGAAGAGGGCATCCCCGGCTATTATGTGCCGATCACGATTCTCGACAACCCGCCGGAAGATGCGCGGATTGTTGCCGAAGAGCAATTTGGTCCGGTCATGCCGCTGATGAAATTCAGCACCACGGATGAAGCGATCAGCCGCGCCAATGCCAGCGAATATGGTCTTGCCGGCGCTGTGTGGACCGCCAACCCCGACGAAGGTGTCCGGGTTGCCGAACAGCTTGAAACCGGCACCGTGTGGGTCAATGAATTCCTCCACCTGTCACCTTTCGCACCCTTTGGCGGACATAAACAGTCCGGCTTTGGCGCCGAATATGGCAAGGAAGGCCTGCTCGAATTCACCTATCCTCAGGTGATCACGGTCAAGAAAGACAATGTACCCGCCTGATCGGGCGAAAATCGAATTTGAAAAGCCGGTTATCACAATGGTGATGACCGGCTTTTTCATTTGACGCTAGGCTCTCTGCAGTTTAATCGGTCAGTTAAATTACAGGATTCTCACATAGTCAAAGGAATGACAACATGGCAGTAGCTTATATCGTAGACGCGGTCCGTACCGCTGGTGGCCGTCGCGGAGGCCGTTTGGCCGGAATCCATGCAGTGGATCTGGGTGCCGCCACGTTGAACGCGATTGCCGAGCGCAATGATTTTGACCCGAGCGCCATCGAAGACGTGATTACCGGTTGTGTGATGCAGGGCGGCGAACAGGCTGGCGACGTTGGCCGCAATGCGGTTCTCGCCTCCAATCTTCCGGACAGCATTCCGTCGGTTTCGATTGATCGCCAGTGTGGATCCTCGCAACAGTCGATCCAGTTCGCGGCCCAGGGCATCATGTCGGGTACCCAGGATATCGTCCTGGCGCACGGCATCGAAAGCATGACCCGCGTGCCAATGGGTTCGACGTTCAAATTGTTCAAGGATGCGGGACTCGGATCGAATAAATCGGAAGGCCTCGAAAAAGCCTATCCGGGTATCCAGTTCAGCCAGTTCATGGGCGCTGAAATGATGGTCAAGAAGCATGGCTTTACCCGTGACGATCTCGACCAGTTTGCACTGGAAAGCCACCACAAGGCGATCAAGGCGACCGAATCCGGCGCGTTTAACCGTGAAATTATCGGCGTGAAAATTCAGACACCCGAAGGCGAAGAAGTACATATGGTCGATGAAGGCATTCGTTTTGACGCGACGAAGGAAAGCATCGGCGCGGTTAAGATTCTGCAGGAAGGCGGCGCGATTACTGCTGCCAATGCCAGCCAGATTTGCGATGGCTCCAGCGCAGTGCTGGTCTGTTCCGAACAGGCGCTGAAAGATCACGGCCTGACCCCGCGCGCGCGGATCGTGAATATGACCGTAACCGCCGGTGACCCGGTAATCATGCTCGAGGAACCCTTGTTCGCGACCGACCGCGCCTTGCAGCGTGCCGGCATGAACATCGGCGATATCGATCTTTACGAAGTAAACGAAGCCTTCGCTCCCGTGCCGCTGGCATGGCTCAAGCATGTCGGTGCGGACCGTGACAAGATCAACGTCAACGGCGGCGCGATCGCTCTCGGCCACCCGCTTGGCGCTTCGGGTACCAAGCTGATGGCAACCCTGCTCAACGCTTTGGAAGCCCGCGGATCGAAATATGGCCTGCAAACCATGTGCGAAGGCGGTGGTCAGGCAAATGTTACGATTATCGAGCGTCTCGGTTAATTGACCAATTTCGCCATGCTGAACCTGTTTCAGCATGGCGACCAATAGAAGAAAGACAAGAATATGGAACTCAACAGCAATATCTCCGCAGTCATCACCGGCGGCGCATCCGGCCTCGGCGCGGCAACCGCTCGTCGTCTGGCTGCCAAGGGCGTCAAAGTCGCTCTGTTCGACCTCAACGAGGAAAAGGGCGAAGCGCTCGCCGCTGAACTCGGCGGTGTCTTCTGCAAGGTCAATGTGACCGACGAAGAAAGCGTCGATGCAGGCTTTGAAAAAGCGCGCGCAGCCAACGGGCAGGAACGTATCCTGGTCAATTGCGCCGGTATCGGCAACGCGATCAAGACCGCAAGCCGCTCGAAAGAAGATGGCTCGATCAAGCATTTCCCGCTCGATGCCTTCAATTTCGTGATTCAGGTCAATCTGGTCGGCACTTTCCGCTGCATCGCCAAATCGGCAGCGGGCATGATGAGCCTTGAACCTCTGGCAGACGGCGATCGCGGCGCGATGGTCAACACTGCATCGGTTGCGGCCGAAGATGGCCAGATCGGTCAGGCGGCTTATGCAGCTTCCAAGGGCGGCGTTGTCGGCATGACATTGCCGATCGCGCGTGATCTTTCCCGCGAAGGCATCCGCCTCAACACCATATTGCCGGGTATCTTCGATACGCCATTGCTCGCCGGTGCACCGCAAAATGTCCGTGACGCTCTCGGCGCCATGGTCCCGCATCCAGCGCGACTGGGGCAGCCGGACGAATATGCCGCTCTCGCCATGTGCATGATCGAGACGCAATATTTCAACGGCGAGGATGTCCGTCTCGATGGCGCCATCCGGATGGCACCGCGCTAGACTAGGCAAATAAGGGGGCTGCGAGAAACTCGCGGCCCTTTTTGTATCTGATGGAGAAGTCGATGACCGATTACACGCAAATCCTCTATGACGTCGCTGACAATATCGCGACGATCACCATCAACCGTCCGGAAAAGATGAACGCGTTCACCGGGACGATGATCAAGGAAATGACCGACGCCTTTGACCGCATCGATGCCGATGACGATGTTCGGGCCGTCGTTGTGACCGGAGCGGGCGACCGTGCCTTCTGCGCTGGCGCTGATCTGACCCCGGAGGATGGCAGAAAGCCGTTCGCCAGCGAAGACCGGGTGGAGGATTATTCCGATCCCCGCGTCCGTGATGGTGGCGGTCTGTTGATCCTGCGCATCTATCAATGCCTCAAACCGGTTATCGGCGCGATCAACGGCGTTGCCGTGGGTGTTGGCGCGACCATGCTGCTGCCGATGGATATGCGGCTGGCCAGCGAGAGCGCGCGCTTCGGTTTTGTGTTTGCCCGGCGCGGCATTGCTCCCGATGGTGCGGCAAGCTGGTTCCTGCCCAATCTTGTTGGTCGTGCCCAGGCACTGGAATGGTGCCTGACCGGCCGGATCTTCGATGCTCAGGAAGCGCTCAAGGGCGGGCTTGTCCGGTCATTGCACAAACCGGCGGACCTGTTGCCAGCCGCTTATGCCCTGGCGCGAGAGATTGTCGACAATACCGCGCCGGTCTCGATCGCTGTAACCCGCCAGATGCTGTGGCAATTGCCCGCTGCCGCACACCCGATGGAAGCGCATAAGGTCGATAGCCGGATCATCTATAATCGCGCGAAATCAGCCGATGCGAAAGAAGGGATTGCCAGCTTCCTCGAGAAGCGCAGCCCCAACTATCCGGATAAAGTGTCTACCGACTTACCAGACACCTTCCCTTGGTGGGAAGAACCTGTCTATAAGTGACATAAATGTGAATTAGAATGGGTAGGGGAAGACTATGGGCGTCGACAAATTGGCGGCAAAGGCGAATGAAGCTGGCGCGCGTGACAAGCTGATCGAAACCGCCAGCCAGATCATGCGGCAGGGCGATACGATCGATATTTCCTTCAGCGAACTATCGGTTCTGTCTGGCCTCAATAGTGCGCTGGTCAAATATTATTTCGGCAACAAGGATGGCCTGCTCGAGGCGATTCTCGAACGCGATATGGATAATATTCTGGAACAGGTTGGCTTGTTGACCAAAAAAGACTGGCCGCCGGAGGACAAGCTACGGCACCATATCGGTGCGGTAATCGATACCTATTATGCATTTCCCTATCTCAACCGACTGACGATGCGTCTGATTCGCGAATTGCCACCGGAGGGCGCGCGCAACATCGCGGACAAATATCTGAAGCCACTTTCCGAAGCCTATAAGGTCTTTGTCGGTGCCGGCATCAAGTCTGGTGTGTTCCGCGATGTCGATCCCGATCTCTTTTATTCCGCCGTCACCGGTGCCGCCGACCGGTTCTTTACCGGCAAGCTGGTCTGGAAATATTGCTACGGCCGGGATGATTTCGACACACGGATGCGCGACGCCTATCGCGAGCAGACCGTCGACCTGATCATGGCGGGAATTTTGAAGTAATAATTTGTCGAATCGGGGATGATCGCATGAACAGGGCTGCAGGAATTCTAGGATTGGCTTTATCCCTCGCGATCGCTTCGCCTGCGCTGGCGCATGGCAGCAAAGCGGCACAACCCGCCTCGCACGGACCGGTGATGAGCCCTGATCAAATCTACACAGCATTCGGCTGGGATTTTGACAAGGCGGAGATCAAGACCCAGAAAATTGCAGATGGATTTTATGTCCTGTTCGGACTGGGCGGCAATATCGCGGTATCGGTTGGCAAAGACGGCACGCTGATTGTCGACGACCAGTTTCCGCAGCTTATGCCGAAGATCAAGGCCGCGCTGAAAGATATCGGCAGTGAAGACGTTGACTTCGTGGTCAACACGCACTGGCATTTTGACCATGCCGACGGCAATCTCACGCTCGGCAAGGAAGGCAGCTGGATCGTCAGCCAGTCCAACAGCAGAGCGATGATGATCGACGACCATATCGTCAATTTCGGTCCGTTTGCCGGCGAGCAGAAAGCCTATCCCGAGCATGCCCTGTCGGACATCACCTTTGATGACAGTATGCAATTCCACATCAATGACCAGAAGATCGAATTGCTGCATGTCGGTCCCGCTCACACAAATGGCGATGCAGCGGTCATCTTTCGCGGCGTGAACGCAGTCCATCTCGGCGATGTGTTCAACAATAGCGGCTATCCGTTCATCGACGCCGACAATGGCGGCGATCTGGCCGGGATGATCGCCTTTTGCCAGACGGTCCAGGACGCGATCGACGATGATACCAAAGTCATCCCCGGTCATGGCCCCGTTACCGACCGGGCGAAGCTGGCCCGTTATATCGAGGTTCTCACGATCATACAGGGCCGGGTGCAGGCGCTGATCGACGATGGTAAATCGTTGCAGGAGATCATGGCAGCCAAACCGACCGCGGAATTTGACGCAGAATTTCAGGCCAATGAAATGATGCTGCCAAGTTTCCTCAGCCGCGTTTATGCAAGCCTGACTCGCTAAGAGCGACTTCTACTCCGCCGCTTCTTCTTTCGGCTCGAGCTTGTCCTGCGTGCGCAGTTCGAAATCGCTGGCATCATGGCGTTCGCGCAGCTGACCTTCGAGATCACCCCAGGCGCGATTGACCATTTTGCCGCGAAGCACCGCCGGCCGCTCGCCGATCATGTCGGTCCAGCGGTTCATATTCTTGTACGAGTCGGTGTCGAGAAATTCGGACGCCTGATAGACGATATTCTTGACCAGTGCGCCATACCAGGGCCAGATCGCGATATCGGCGATGCTATATTCGTCGCCTGCCATATATTCATTGTCGGCAAGATGGCGGTCGAGCACGTCGAGCTGGCGTTTGACCTCCATGGCAAAGCGGTCGATACAATATTCGATCTTCACCGGTGCATAGGCATAGAAATGACCAAAACCGCCGCCAAGATAAGGCGCGCTGCCCATTTGCCAGAACAGCCAGTTGATCGCTTCGGCGCGCTTGTAGGGGTCGGTCGGGAGGAATTCACCGAATTTTTCAGCAAGATAAAGCAGCATCGAGCCGGATTCGAACAGCCGGGTCGGCTTGTCGGTGCTGTGATCCATCAACGCCGGGATTTTGCTGTTCG
Source organism: Parasphingorhabdus sp. (assembly GCF_036963705.1). Classification (GTDB taxonomy): domain Bacteria; phylum Pseudomonadota; class Alphaproteobacteria; order Sphingomonadales; family Sphingomonadaceae; genus Parasphingorhabdus. The sequence continues at coordinate 21,617 of NZ_JBALUT010000033.1, forward strand.
GATTGATATCGACGAAGCCGCTACCGAATTGGTCGCCTTCGCCAATATTGATATAATAGGCGTCATATTCGGCGCCCTTGTGACCCAGAGCCAGCAGCTCCTCGAGCATCACCGTGACCTTCACGCCATTGGGGGTCGCCATCGAGTATAGCTGGAACGGATGCTTGCCGACCGGCAGTTCGACCTCTTTGGTCGGCCCTGCGATCGGACGATTGATATTGGCAAATCGCCCGCCACTTTCCTTGTCCCATTTCCAGACTTTCGGGGGGGTATAGTCGGGCAGTTCTGCTGTCATGGGATAGTTCCTTTGTTGCTGGATAGGACGCGTAGCATTTGCAATCGCCCCGATCACGCAAGTTTTTCTGCGTCCGCTCCAAGCGGATTTATGAGCGCCGCCTAATCCCCGACTTTGTCGCTGTGCAACATTGTCAGATATTGCAGCCTTGTCGAGGCCCGCCGATGTTCGGACAGGGCCTGATAGTCCGGATCATTATACCATGCGGTTGCACTGGTCTGATCGGGAAACTTGAGCAGCACGACCCGGCCCCTGGGCGGTGCTTCGCCTTCGAAGGTGAGGCAATGATCGTCCAGAGCAATGATTTTCCCGCCATGTCGCTTGAGGATCGGGAAGAATCCTTGCTCATATTCGTGATATCTGGCCGCATCCTCGATGATTACATTGGCGATGACATGGACGGACGAATCAGACATTATTTGTTCCTAGTTCATTTCAGCGAATGTCTTGTCTTTGTCGACGCGAACGTCCTGTGGCAGGCCAAGCACCCGTTCGGCGATGATATTCTTGAGGATTTCATCGGTTCCGCCAGCGATTCTCAGACCCGGCGCCCACATGAAGCTTTCCTGGAAGATCGCGTCGGAAGGCGCTTCGTCCTTGTCGGCTATGATGCCGAAATGGTCCTGCATTTCGATCGCGCTGTTGCAGATATCCTGCAGATGGTTGGCGTTGATGATCTTGCCGATCGCATTTTCCGGACCCGGCGTTTCGCCACGCGACAAGGCTGTCTGGGTGCGGAACTTGGTCAGCTTGTATCCCTGCGCCGCGACATACCAGTCGGCCAGCTTTGCGCGGAACGCCTGATCGGACATGGTGCCGGCGGACCGCGCATAATCCATGATTTCCTTCCAGTCGGGTCCCGGAGATCCGCCAACCGCCAGCCGCTCGTTCATCAGGGTGACGAGCGCCACTTTCCAGCCCATGCCGGGCTCGCCCAGACGATCGGCGTCGGGAATGCGGACGTCGGTGAAATAGACTTCGTTAAACTCGCTGCCGCCGGATGCCTGATGGATCGGCCGCACGTCGACGCCTTGTTGTTTCATGTCGACGATGAACATGGTCAGACCCTTGTGCTTGGGCACGTTGGGATCGGTACGGACCAAGAGGATACCATAATCGGAATAATGGGCACCGGAAGTCCACACTTTCTGACCATTTATGACCCATTCGTCACCATCTTTGACTGCTTTTGTCTTCAAACCGGCAACATCCGACCCGGCTGCCGGTTCGGAGAAGAGCTGGCACCAGACTTCTTCGCCCATCAGCGCTTTGCGGACATATTTCTTCTTGTGCTCGTCCGATCCGAAAGCAATCACGGTCGGGACACACATGCCGAGACCGATCGCGAACGGGCCGGTCGGCGCATCAAATTTGGCTTCTTCCTGTCCCCAGATAACCTGCTGCATCACGGTGCCGCCGCGACCGCCCATCTCCTTGGGCCAGGTGATTTGCGCGAAGCCGCCTTCCGCCTTGATCTTCTGCCAAGCCTTGGCGCGGGCGAGAAAATCCTCGCGGCCACCGGAGCGCAAGGCACCCGGCGTTTTTGCCTTCAGATGTTGTGATAGAAAAGCCTGCGCCTCGGCGCGAAATTCTGCTTCTTCTGGTGTGTCATTGAAATCCATGTCTAATTCCTTCTAACCGTTTTTAGCTTCGAGCGCGCTGACCAATTTCTCTTTCCAGACCGCCGGGCTGCCCGCTTGTACGGAGAGCAATTTGGCGCGGCGGTAGAAGAGGTGGCAATCCACCTCCCAGGTGAAGCCCATGCCGCCGTGCGTCTGGATATTTTCCTTTGACGCAAACCAGAAGGCTTCCGACGCCGCGACCCGCGCTGCAGCTGCCGCTTCGGGGAGTTCCACCGCGTTGCTGGATAATGCCCAGGCGCCATAATAAGCGTTGGAGCGAGCGACTTCGTTTTTGACATACATGTCGGCGAGCTTGTGCTTGATCGCCTGATTGCCGCCGATGGCCCGGCCAAAAGCGACGCGTTCCTTGGCATAGGCATTGGCCATTTCGAGACAGCGCGACGCGCCACCCAATTGTTCGAAGGCGAGCAATACCGCTGCGCGATCATTGATCTGGTCGAGCAGCGCCATGCCATTGCCCGCTTCGCCGAGCAGCGCGGCTTCCGCGCCCTCAAAGTTGATCGTAGCGTGGCTGCGGGTCGGTTCGAGCGTCTTGATCGGTTCGCGCGACACGCCGCTCTGGGTGAGGTCGACAATCACCAGGCTTTCGCCGCTGCCGTCTTTGACCAGCACCACCGCATGGGTGGCAATGTCGCCATCGGTCACCGGGATTTTCTTGCCTGCTATCGTGCTGCCGTTGAGACGGGTCGCGACATTGCCGGCTTTGATCTCGCCCGGTCCTTCGCTGATCGCGATACAGCCGACGATGCTGCCGTCGGCAACCTTGGGCAGCAGTTCCAGCTTCTGTTCTTCGCTACCAGCCAGTTTCAGCGCTTCGGCAAAGAAAAAGGCCGATGATCCGAAGGGCACGGGGGCGAGAACGCGGCCCAGTTCCTCTGCGATCACGCAAAGCTCGAGCATGCCGAGACCAAGTCCGCCATATTCTTCGGGAATGGCGGCGCCGAGCCAGCCCATTTCCACAATCTTTTTCCACACGCCGTCATTGTGGCTCATATTTTCATCATCGAGCACGGCGCGGACATGCGCGCTGGTGCATTGTGCCTCGAGAAACTTGCGTGCTTCATCGCGGAGAAACTTCTGATCGTCAGAAAAATCAAAATTCATGGTTTAGACCTCGTCCTGTTTCATCATTATCATTCGTCATTGGCGGGCATGCCGAGGGCACCCCGTATTTCGTCATTATCCGCGCCGAGTGTCGGCGGGTCGGCATAGATATTCGCCGGGCTGGCGGAATAATGGACCGGATGTTTGATCGTCCGATATTTGCCGATCTTCGGTCCCTCCCGTTCCTGCCAGAAACCGACCTGCTTGAGATGCGGATCGTCAAGAACATCGGTGATCTTGTTATAGCGCATCGCCGGGATATTATGTTCGTCGAGCAAGGGCAGCCACTCGTCGGTGGTCTTGGTCGCGGCGATTTCCTCGATCAACGCATAGAGCGCGGTAATATTCTTTGTGCGCTCTTTATAGGTGGCGAAGCGCGGTTCCTCGAACACACCGGGCTTGCCGCCGAGTTCGAAGAATTTTTCCCATTGCGCGTCGCTATAGGGGACCAGTCCGATATAGCCGTCCTTGGTCGGGTAAGGCTTGCGATTGGGATTGATCGATCTTGTATAAGCCATCTTGCCGTTGCCGGGGATGAAGGTCTCGCCCCACAGATTCTCGACCATGTTGAACCAGGTGAAGGCTTCGAACATCGGCACCTGGACAAATTGTCCTTCGCTGGTCTTTTCCTTGTGATACATCGCCGCGAGCGTCGCGTTGACCGCGAACAGACCGATGGTCTTGTCGGCCACCAGCGACGGCATATAAAGTGGCCGCCCGCTGTCTCCGCGCATTTCGAACAGGCTGGCGAAGCCGGAGGCGCACTGGATCAGGTCGTCATAGGCCTGGCGTTTTTCATATTCGCCGCCCTGGCCGAAACCGGCGCAATGGACATAGACGATAGCGGGGTTGATCGCCTTGACGCTTTCATAGTCGAGCCCCAGACGCGCCATGCCAGCGAGCCGGACATTGTGGAAAAACACGTCGGCATGTTTGAGCAGTTCGAGAATGACCGCCTTGTCATCGTCGTCCTTACCGTTGAGTGTGACGGATTTCTTGTTGCGGTTGAGCGATGAGAAGATCGGGCCGAGATCTCCGGTCGGGCTGTCACCGGCATGGCGCATCATGTCGCCGGCGAATTTGCCCTCGCCATTTTCGATCTTGATGACGTCCGCGCCCATGTCGGCAAAGTTGAGAGTCGCGAAGGGGCCGAGAACGACGGTCGACATATCGACGATCTTGAGACCCTTGAGCGGACCGGTCGGTTCGGTTTCCCATTTCAGCTCTGGCCATCCGCTCATTCGATAGTCCCCAATTTATTTAGGTGCATTGTTTCCCTTGTCTGTTATCATGTTTAATCGATTGATGAACTGTTTATTTTTGGGGATTTTATATGGCTTTGGTGGATCCGAAGGCTCCGGTGTTGGTTGGTGTGGGGGAAGCAAGCGGCGGATCTCTGGGGCTGGAATGGCCTTCGACGGTTGATCTTGCGGCGGCAGCGATCAGGGCGGCATTGGCGGACAGCGGAGCAGCGGACAAGCTGGCGGCGTCGATCGATTGCCTGCTGTCGATTCGGTTGTTCCATGATAGCGGTCTACCACATGAATTTGGTTCGCCGGAGAATCACCCCGAAGCGGTCGCCACGGCGTCCGGTCTTAATCCGGCAACCCTGCTATACGGCGATGTCGGTGGCCAGAGCCCGCAGAAACATCTCAACAAGCTCGCGGCCCAGGTCCATAGCGGCGAGTATAAAGCGGTGATGCTCTCGAGCGCAGAGAATATGGGAACCGTCAAACGGGCGCGGCGCAGCGGTCACAAGCTCGATTGGAACCAGCCAGCGACCCGCGACATGATCGATCTCAAGACCGACGAAGACAAGATGCTCACTGCCTATGAATGGCGGCAGGGGATTATCAGCATGCCGATGGCCTATGGCATTGTCGAGAATGCCCGCCGTGCCCGGCTGGGAATGGATCGCGACAGCTATGCACAGAGCATGGCCGAATTGTGGGAGGCCTTTGCCGGCGTGTCGCTGTCTCGCCAGCATGCACAATTTGCGCGGAAATGGACGGCGGAGGAATTGCTCGCCGACGATCATGGCAATTACCGGCTCAACGATCCCTTCCGCCGCTGGATGGTGGCGCAGGATGCGGTCGAACTGGGCGCTGCGGTAATCTTGACCACGGCCGGTCATGCCGCGGAAATGGGTGTCGCCGAAGAAAAGATGATTTATCTCCACAGCGCTGCCGATGCCAGCGTGCCGTTGATGAGCCTGCAGGACGATCTGTCGGTTTCGCCGGCGATGCAGGTCGCTTTTCCCAAGGCACTGGAACTGGCGGAAGTGGAGGCCGGTGATCTCGGCCCGATTGATATTTACAGCTGCTTCCCTGTTGCGGTGTCGCTGGCGATGGACGCGCTCGGTTCGCCGGACCGGTCATTGTCTTCCTATACGCTAACCGGCGGGCTCAGCTTTTTCGGCGGACCCGGCAACAGCTATAGCGCCCACGGGATGGTTGCGTTGGTCGAGGCGCTGCGCGAGGATGGCAGCAAGCCGGGCATGATCTCTGCCAACGGCGGGGTGATCAATAAGGAATCGGTCGGCATCTATGCGGCACAGCCCGTCGCTGGCGGCTGGACACCGGACCGGATCGCCGCACCGGTGCGGATTCCGAAACCGGACCATGTCAAAGCAGACCATTTTTTCAACGGCAAGGCGGTGATCAAAAGCTATGCCATGCCTTATGGCAAGGCCAGCCGCGGCGCGGCCAGCGTCTGGCTGGAAGACGAGCAGGGCTTGCCCGCTATCGGAATCTTGCCGGACGCGCCGGAAGATACGGACCTGATCGGACTGGCCGTCGATGTCGTCACCGCGGATGACCGCAATATTGCGACGCTCAGCGGATAGTCTGCATATCCAGCAGTTCGATTTTCGGGGTTAGATAGCAATCCCGGCAGGGTTCTTCCTTCGCCAGATCGGTCGACAGATATTTGCTGTTGCTGTCGGCGAAGATGGTCGCGACCGCCTTGCGGGTGCCGTCAGCGGCGACTGGTTGCTGCAGAGCTACTCGGATTGCGGCGACCAGATTGATGCCGCTGGAGATGCCGACGCCGAGACCGAATTCCTTGTTGAGCTTCTGCGCCATCAGGATCGCGTCGCCGTCGTTCACGCCGATCACGCCGTCCAGTTCGGACAGGTTGAGGATCGCCGGGATGAATTCATCCGACAGGCCCTGCACCCGGTGCTGCCCGCATTTGTGGCCGACCGACAATGTGGGTGATTCAATCGGCTCGACCGGATGGACGGCGATGCTTGCGTCGCGGCCTTTCAGATAGCGGCCCATGCCCATGACCGTGCCGCCGGTACCGACGCCAGCGACAAAGCCGCCGAGCGTGCCGCCGTCGGCAGTTACCTGCTGCCATAGTTCGGGGCCGGTGCCTTCGGCATGTTCGTCGGCATTGACCGGGTTGGAAAATTGGCGCGGCATATAAGCGCCCTGCGCGCCCAGTTCCTCGGCAGCGGCGAGGCAGCCGAGAAAGCCGCCTTGTTCGCGCGAGACCAGACGCACATCCGCGCCATAGATGGCCAGCATCGCTCGCCGTTCGGCGCTGACCCAGTCGGGCATGAAAATGGTGACGGGATGGCCGAGGGCGCAGCCGATGGCGGCAAAGGAGATGCCGCTATTGCCGCTGGTCGCCTCGACAATCATCTGGCCGGGCAGCAAATCGCCGCGCCGCATCGCATCCTGCAGGATCGCCAGCGCCATCCGGTCCTTGATGCTGCCGGACAGGTTGAACATTTCCGCCTTGGCGTAGACGGTGACATCCTGCCCCTCGCAGCGCGCCAGAATCTTGATCATCGGCGTATTGCCGATCAGAGCCGACAGCGACTGCAGCTTGTCATCGCGCGCCCGGCCTACAAAATCCAGCATCATATCTTCCCCTGTCATCATCTGCCTTCACATATGAAGCCAGTCGGGCGGGAAATCCTTGTCAATATTTGGTATCATTGCACGAATAACGTGATAATAATCTGGATATGACCAAAGAAACTAAAAATATTGATGATAATGACCGCAATATCCTGAAAGCCTTGCAGCGCGATGCCAGCCTGTCGCTGGAAAATCTCGCGGCACAGCTCAGCCTCTCGACCAATGCCTGCTGGCGGCGGATCAAGCGGATGGAGGCGGACGGGATCATCGCCCGCCGGGTGGCGATTGTCGATCCGGAAGCGGTCGGCCTGTCGATGACCGTGTTCGTCGCCGTGCGGACCAGCGACCATAGCGACAAATGGCTGGAGAAATTCGCGGCGGCCGCCTCTTCGATCGAGGAAGTGGTCGAATTCTACCGGATGGCGGGCGAGGTCGATTATATGCTCAAACTGCTGGTCCGCGATGTCGCCGACTATGACCGGGTGTACAAGAAACTGATCAAGGCGGTGCCTTTGTCCGATGTGTCGGCGAGCTTCGCGATGGAGCGGATCAAATATGAGACGGCGGTGCCGGTGTGAGGGTGCTTCGCATCAAGTACGGGGAGTAAATCTGCTGTGCTTTCTGCGCGCACAAGCAATAATTGCGGAAGCAGAGGCTGTCGTTCGGCTAACGCCCCGGTTGCATTCATTTTATCGATGAAGTTCGACATCTCAAAGCCGTTAAGCATTCGGTTTCAAAACTGCTTACGCCCATATCAATTTTTGACCGGATGGGTCTGCCGGAACCTCCCGATTCAATAATTTTCTTTTAAAAAAGAAAGTTACATGCAAGTCTCCGTCCGGGGGGACAAGTTACATGGCCCAATTGGAAAGACCTTTCGGTGTTTGGACGGCGACTGCGATGGTCGTGGGTACGATGATTGGTGCGGGTATTTTTGTTCTGCCCGGCCAGCTTGCGCCGCTGGGCTGGACCGGTGCGGTTAGCTGGATTGTCGGCGGTATTGGCGTATTGGCTATCGCCCGTATCATCGCCGATCTAACGATCCAGCGGTCCGACGAGCCCAGTATCCTGACGATCTGCGGCGACATTCTCGGGCTGCTTCCGGGGCGGGTGATCGCCTGGAGTTACTGGGTTTCCATAGTGTGCAGCATGGCGGTGGTCGCCATGGCCGGTGCAGCCTATTTGCTGCATCTGATCCCATCGCTTCCCCACGGACCCCTGGAGCAAGCCATTGGCGGAACGGCAATCGTTGCCGCATTGACCGCTATCAATATCCGCAGCGTGCGCAATGCCGGCAATTTTCAGGTGGCCGCTACGTTGCTCAAACTCGTACCGCTCGTCGTTGTCATTGGAATCGTCGCGTGGCTCGCCGTGAGCGCTCCCGCCACCTATAGTCAGGCTCCGCTAGCTCCCTTTTCGGCCGGGTTGCTGACGCCGGCGCTGGCCATTACATTTTTTGCCCTGCTCGGTTTCGAATCCGCGGGCCTGGTGGCGGAACGGGTACGCGACCCGGCTCGCAACGTCGTGCGTGGTACATTGCTGGGCCTCGCGCTGGTTCTTGCAATCTATATGATCGTGAGCACCGGTATCATGATGGCAAGTCCGGCGGACGAATTATATGCCAGCTCTGCCCCGATCGCCTATTTCGTCACCCGTTTTCTTGGTCCGTGGGCCGGTGATGCCGTTGCATTATTCGCTGCGATATCCGCGATCGGTTGTATCAATGGCTTAATCTTGTTCCTGGGCGAGCTTCCGCTGGGCTTGGTCCGCGACGGCCAGCTGCCCGAATATATGGCGCCGACCAACAGCCACGACGTGGCTGCGCGACCCTTGCTACTGGGCAGCCTGCTGACGATTATACTGATGCTGGCTAGTTCTACAGGAATTGGCGAGAGAGTGCTGGACTTCCTGCTGCGACTGACGACCGCTTCGGCGATCTGGTTTTACGCAGCCGTTTGCATCGCCGCTCTGATGGTGCGTATTCAGCGAGCCCTGGCGGTGGTTGGCCTCGGCTTCTGCTGTTGGGTGCTCTATGGAACCGGCTTGGAAGCGGGCGGCCTCGGCATCCTGTTGATCCTCGTCGCGGTGCCGCTGCATTTCCTGATCGGCGGACGGACGCGTGGTCGCGGGACGGCTCCTGCAGGCTGAACGTCTGGCAGGGCTTATGCCTCCCGCGTTTTCTACACTTTCCGCATTACCTGTGGAAATCAAACCCCATCAAACCGCGACAACGTCCTGCCGGATCGCGCCAAAGATCGAATGACCATCCGCATCCAGCATCTGGATTTTCACGGTGTCGCCAGCGCTCATGAACGGTGTCTTGGGCGCGCCGTCGTTGATGGTTTCGATCATCCGGATTTCGGCGATGCAGCTGTAACCGAGGCCGCCTTCGCTGACCGGCTTGCCGGGGTCGCCGTCGGGTCCCTGATTGGACACGGTGCCGGAACCGATGATCGTGCCGGCGCATAAAGGCCGGGTCTTGGCGGCATGGGCGACCAGATCGGCGAGACTGAAGGTCGCGTCCTTGCCGGCATTGGCGCGGCCGAAGGGCTCGCGATTATAGTCGACCTGCAGCGGCAGGT